>JAEZCO010000009.1 GCA_023433505.1 Bacillota bacterium
TTCGCCGGCTTTTATGGAATTGAAGGCGGAGGACGGAAACCAGCTGATTTGCCTGTTGCTGCCCATGACCTCCCGATACCAGGAAGCATCCTCTACCTTCCATGCCATAGAAATTTACATTCTGGCCGGAAAAAAAGTACGTATTCCGGACATACAATACAACCCTTTTAATAAAATCATACTTTTCAATGGTGTGGATGTAATCGTTTATGAGGCGGTAATCGGCATTTTGCTGCACATAGTCCTCATAATATTCCTGTGACTTGGGTCTCAGCACCTTCTGGACCACCGCATCGTCAAGACAAATCAGTGTAGACACCTCCACCACACTGTTCAGCTTGCTTTTAATCATGGAAACATTGTCGTTAAAGACCTGGGTCGCGGATAACAAGGTCTGCTCCTTTATTTCCCGGGCAACTGCATTATAATTTAACAGTGTCATAACAAAGAAGGGGATAATGGAAAGCAGCAGAAAGAAAATCAGAAGCTTTATCCGTATGCTTATATTATTTAAGTACTTGTGCAGCTTCCCATATAGATTACGAAAAACGGGAAGCAGTTTTTGCTGTACGCTGATATGTGAGATGATCCGATTAAAAAATTTTTCCATCATTCCATATATCTCCCCCTGTATTCGGAAGGAGTAAAGCCGACATGCCGTTTGAACAGATGGGAGAAATAACTGGGATCGCTATAGCCCACCATTCCTGTAATTTCGTACAGCTTGATGTTTTTGTCCTTCAAAAGCTCCTGCGCTTTTTCTATCCGGGCCTGTGTAATATAGTCGTTCAGCGTTCTGCCCATATGCTTTTTAAACAGGGTGCACAGGTAATAATGGTCATAGTGCGCGTATTCTGCAATGCTCTTGACGGACAGACTCTGTTCGCAGAAATGTCCGGCAATATACCGGAGGATGTCGGAAATGGAACGTTCAGCGGCGCTTTTGTTTTCCAGCATTGCATGATAAGCCGAAATCAAGGTGTGAAGGTAGGCGTTGATATCATAAACCGTATCCATATTGGAAAGCTGCTTCCATATATAAGCACCTTCCGCTTCAAGAAGCTCAACCTTTATGTTTCTTTCTGCGGCTACGTCGGAAAGGAGCAGGAAAAGCTTGAAGTAGATGTTCTTGACATAACCGGTATCCGTATCTTCGGACCGGCTGACAGAGCCCGCCAGGGTATCAAGGAAGGCAGATACCTCCTGCAGGCTTTCGTTTTGAAGAAGCCGCTGAAAGGTATTGTATTCCGTTTCATCGAATAAAAACCGGAGAGGGGCCGGAGAATATTCTTCATGAAAAAGAACAATGCCTTTTTGCTTGAAGAAGAGCTTCTTGAGCATGGACAGCGCCGTTTTATAAGAGTCCGATATCTGGTGAATAAAAGTAACCCTGTGTCCTGCGACGGCAGAAAATTCGAACTTTCCGGCGTACTTGCGAAACAGGCCTTCAAAGAGTGAACGGATAGCCTCGAGGTGTTTGGAATCCGGTAAATCAGCCGGTGAAATACAGTGGACAATGAGCCGGCTCTTGTCAGAAAATCCGGATAAGGCGAAGTGCAGGCCGGTCTCGCCATGACTTCCGGAACAAAAAAATTCCAGAATGCGGGAGTGATAGTATTCATATTCTTCATCGGATACGGGTGCCGTTTCATAAAGCCTGACAATTGCCGTACGAATACAGTAGGGCCTGTCTTCCGATAGGCCGCAGGTATGGAACAGATTTTGCAGGAAGCTCTTGTCAGGAAAGGTATGGGCGGCTTCGACAGCCAGCTTCTGGAGGATCAAGGGCTTGTTTTGGGAAACAAGGCTGTCAAGGAGTGCGATCTCACCCTTTTTTTTACGATTTTCGATACAGGCTTGGATGGCACCGGACAGAATGGAGGATATTTCCTCAAGCACCACCGGCTTTTCCACATAGCTTACGGCACCGAGGTGAATTGCGGATTTCAGGTATTCCTTGTCGGAGAATCCGCTGATAAAGATGATCCCGCAGTCGGGAAAGCGCTCGCGGACATAGGTAGCCAGCTGGATTCCATCCATTTTCGGCATTTTGATGTCTGTCAGCAGAAGGTCAGGGTGAATGCTCTCACACAGATTGACCGCAGCAAGTCCGTCAGAAGCGGCTTCGACCAGATCGGCGCCTATGCTTTTCCAGGGGACCTGCCGGACTATACCTTCCCTTGTTGCCAGTTCGTCTTCAACCACTAAAACTGTAATCATAGGAATCACCTCGGAAAATTTTCATCCTCATTTTCTATTATATCCGAGTTGAGCCATAAAGCAATGTTTTGACGGCTGAAATCACGGGGGTCCGGTGAGTATCACAAGAAAACACCAGCGATACAAATTATTCCTTATTTATTTGGACGTTTACCCGTGTTATGATAGCGTTGTACCTTGATTCGGGCTATAGCGGCCGGAGAGAAAATAATGGTGCAGGATGGAGAGATGCCGTTTATGGCCGGACAGGAAAAGCCGTTCCTAAAAACAATGGCGCGGCACAGGACACTTGTACTGATGGCATTGCCGGCAATGCTGCTCAGTTTGCTTTTTGCTTACATTCCCATGACCGGAATTATCGTCGCATTTAAAAATATGAACTACCGGCAGGGAATCTATTTCAGCCCCTGGGTGGGACTGGACAATTTCAAGTTTTTCATCATTTCCGGAAAAGCAGCTGCAGTCACCGTTAATACAATTGTTTTCAACCTGATCTTCATTGCCACATCCACTGTTTTTTCCGTCATCGTGGCAATATTGGTTGCAGAAATGAGCGGAAGGTACTTTAAAAAAGCCATGCAGTCCTTTATGTTTCTCCCGTTTTTTATTTCGTGGGTTGTAGCCAGTTCCTTCATGTATAATATTTTCAATGTGGATAACGGCATACTGAATACTTTTTTAAAGGATATTCAGGCCCAGCCTGTCAATATATACGGAGAGCCATGGTACTGGTATATCATCATGCCGGTTGCCCGGCTCTGGAAGTATACCGGGTATAACAGTGTGCTATATTTGGCTGCTATAATGGGAATAAGCAGCGATTACTACGAAGCGGCAACAATTGACGGTGCAAACCGGTTCATGAAAATCCGGCACATCACGCTGCCTCTTCTCAAACCAACCATCGTCATGCTCCTGCTTCTATCCCTGGGAGGGATTTTGCGCGGAGACTTTGACATGTTTTACAACCTGATTGGGAATAATGGCTTGGTGTATATGAAGACAGATATTATCGATACCTTTGTCTTCAGATCTCTTATAAAGAACCCGGACGTCGGAATGTCGTCGGCAGCGGCCTTTTATCAATCCGTCGTATGCTTTGCATTTATTGCCGTTACGAATCAGATCATCCGTAAAACCAACAGGGAATACGCATTATACTAACATCAATCTCCGGAGGTATTCGGCATGAGACTGAAAAGGTCTATTGATTCGGTCATATTGGAAACGACAGGGTATGTTGTGCTTGGAGGATTCGGTCTATTCTGCATCCTGCCCTTTATTCTTTTGATTTCAGGCTCCCTGACAAATGAAAACACCATCATTACCAGCGGGTACACATTGTGGCCCCGGAATATTACTTTATATGCCTATCAGGCAGCCTTTGCCATGCCCAACATTATCCTGGACGGCTATAAGGTCACAGTCCTTATAACGGTGGCAGGAACGCTCCTGTCCCTTCTGCTGCTGACCATGACAGCGTATGTCATGTCAAGAAAGGAATTTGCCTACCGCAACAAGATTGCTTTCTATTTTTATTTTACTACGCTTTTTAATGGCGGGCTGGTGAGCTACTACATCATTATGATCCGGTATTACAATATGAAGAACAACCTGCTTGCCTTGATCCTTCCGGGGCTCATCAATGTTTTCTATCTTTTGATGATGCGGAATTTTATCACCCAGACCATTCATGAAGCCTTGATCGAGTCGGCGAGGATCGACGGAGCGGGGGACTTTAAAATTTATGTACGGATCGTCCTGCCGCTTCTCAAGCCTGCGGTCGCATCCATCGGGCTGTTTATCGCCCTGGGCTACTGGAACGACTGGTACAACGCCATGCTTTTCACCAGCAAGGAGGAACTGTATCCGCTGCAGTATGTGCTTAACCGGATTCTGACCACGGCACAGAACATGGATTTGATCGCAGCCAATGCAAATGTGAAGATCAAACTTCCCAAGGAATCTCTGAAGCTCAGTATGACTGTCATTGCAACAGGCCCCATCATATTTGCCTATCCCTTTGTGCAGAAATATTTTGTCAAGGGCATCACGCTGGGAGGGGTTAAGGGATAGGGGCGACGCAACGGATTAATTCACCGGGCGGTGATTAATAAAATAAAAAAACTTAAGGAGGATCTTCCATGAAAAAAGTAAAAGCAATTGCCCTGCTGCTCACGTTTTCTCTGCTCCTTTCACTGACTCTCATCGGCTGCGGCAGCTCCGGCAATGCTGGCGAGACGACCGCTGTCGCTACGGCAGGCACTTCAGCAGCAACGGACGCCGCATCCGCCGCTACCGTGTTTACACCCGACATTTCCAAAGAAGTCAAGATCAAATACTACCATATCGGCGGTAAGTCTCCGCAGGAGGACGAGGTTCTGGCCAATCTCAACACGAAGCTGAAGGCAAAAATCAATGCCACCCTGGAGGTGGACTATCTGAGCTGGGGAGACGCCTGGACCCAGGGCCCGCTGCTGTTTGCCTCCGGCGAAGATTTTGACATGATATTCTGCGCACCCTGGTTTTTATTCAGTGATCAGGGAAGAAAGGGAGCCTACAAGGAGCTGAATGATATTCTTCCGAAATATGCTCCGGAAATCTGGTCGAAATGCCCGGCCGTAGGCTGGGAGCAGGCATCGCTTGACGGAAAGATCTATGCCATCCCTCAATATGAGGTGAATTTCGCGCTGTTCCATGGCATGGTCTACCGGGAAGATCTGAGAAAGAAATACGGCGTGCCGGAAATAAAGAAGCTGACGGATTTCGAAGCCTATTTTGAAGCCATTAAGAAGAATGAACCCAAAATGGTACCCTGGGCTGCCGATGACCAATCCTACGCCAATTTTTGCAACATGTATGTCATGGAAAATACCAATCTGACCCATCAAGGGACGGAAGAGTTCGGCTTTTGGTACGATATGAACGAAGCAAATCCCAAAGTGCTCTACGGCGGCTTTCTTCCCGAGCTTGACCAGTTTGTGACCCTGGCAAAAAAATGGGCGGATGCAGGGTACTGGTCCAAAAACGCTCTTTCAAACAAAACACTTGCGGCGGATTCCTATAAGGCAGGGATAAGCGGTATTGCAGGCCAGAACACAGCAAATATGGAAGACTGTTATAAAGGATTGTATGAAAAAGATCCTGCGGCAGAAACCGGTTTCTATATCAACTGGTCTAAGGATGGCAAAGTGGACCGGCGCGCTATTTTCTCAAACGGCGTAGCGATCAATGCAAATTCAGCCAATCCGGAAAGAGCGGTGATGCTGGTAGAAGCCCTCATGTACGATCCCGAAATCTATGAAGCCGGCATATTCGGAATTGAGGGAAAAACCTTCGTAAAGAATGAAAAAGGGCTGTACCAAAGGCCTGAAGGCGCTAAGGACGGAGAATCGTGGGGCTTCGGAAGCATGTATGGCATGGGCATTACCAATTATAAGCTGGAGCCGCTGGATACCTCCAAGGACAGCCCTGATTATATAAACAAATATTATAATATGGATTATTATAATCAATTTGCGGTGGATTGCGCTTTGACAGGATTCTCCTTTGACAACAGCAACGTGAAGGCCGAAACGGCAGCCTTGACAGAGGTCAATAATCAGTATTCCCCCATCCTTGTCATGGGGCTGGCAAAAGACCCCACCGCTTTGCTGGCGGAATTCAGGGCGAAGCTGAAGGAAGCGGGCTATGAAAGAGTACAGGAAGAGTTCCAGAAGCAGGTGGATGCCTTTGTAGCTGCAAAAAAGAAATAAAAAGATGGAGGATGGCAGACGGAAGAAGGCACAAGACACAAGACGATAGACTATAAGACATTTGTATGCATCAATAGCAGGATTGTCCTCGTAGAATACCGGAAAATTAAGTATTCCGGTATTCTGTAAATAATTAAATCGATTAAATTAAGGGGGATTATTTATGATGATTACAAAAAGCAAAAGGTCAAAATCCTTGGTGGGTTTGCTCGTGCTAACCTTACTGACATCATTGTTTTACTTCGCAACGCCTGTAACCGTTAATGCTGCTGCAAGCTATTACGTGTCTACCAGCGGAAGTGACAGCAATCCCGGTACACAGAGCAAGCCCTTCCGCACAATCCAGAAGGCTGCCGGCATGGTTAATGCCGGTGATACTGTATTGGTGGGGGATGGCGTCTATACGGAAGCAGTTTCAATCACAAGGTCCGGAAGCAGCAGTGCTCCGATTACCTTCAAGGCCGTTAATTCCAAACAGGCAAAAATCACAAATACTAGCAGTGCGACAATCTCTATCGAAGCAAATTATATTGTTATTGACGGCTTTGAGCTGGTAGCGCCTGCTTATTATGGTATCGGTGTAAACTCTCAGGGCGGTGCGCATCATATTACGGTAAAAAACTGCTGGGCTCATGATTGCGGTCAATCGGGGATACAGTTGAATGATGGGGATTATCGGATCGTTGAAGGAAATATCTGTAACAATAACGGTTGGCTGATGTACTATTGCGGCAGTGGAATTTCCATGTATGGAATGGTCCCCTTCGACAGTGCCTCCGGCTTCCATTCCATCGTCAGGGGAAACATCTGTTATGGCAATTTCAATGGTCCTGACACAGCCCAGACCGATGGGAACGGAATCATCATTGACGACTTCAGGAATGTTCAGGGCAGTCATACCGGCGGTGCAACCGCAAACATCAATTATACAGGATGTGAAACACTGATTGAAAATAACCTCTGCTATTCCAACGGAGGTGCGGGAATACAAATATTCGTTTCAAATAATGTTACTGTAAGAAATAATACCTTATGGTGCAACCAGCTTCGCAGAAATAATAATTATGAGACTTGGAGAGGAAACCTGAGCGGGTCCTGTTCTGCCAATCTAAAGTTCATTAACAACATATCCGTCTGTAACAGCAGCCTGAGAGCAGACGGCGGGTCCACGGATTTTGCAGATTTTACTTATATTACAGCCATTGGTGCATTTGGCAGGACTGACGATCCCAATTATTATGGAGCTAACTACACCTACTATAATAACATGACCTATGATTTGAACCGGCCTGCATCTGCCTCCATCAGCAATGGCTTGAATGTATCCATACAGGGGGTCAATGGCAACAAATGCGCTGTCAATCCATTGTTCGTAAATACTGATAACAAAAACTTCAGACTGCAATCCGCAAGCCAGGCGATCAATGCGGGTACCTCAACGTATGGCGTCGCAGGCACAGATTTGGAGGGGAATGCACGAGTAGCCGGAAGTGCTGTCGATATGGGCTGCTATGAATATGCAAGCTCAGGATCAACACCCACGCCAACAGTGACGCCCACACCGACAGTGACGCCCACACCGACAGTGACGCCCACGCCGACAGCGACACCTACGCCATCCGCCACACCAGGTCCGTCGTTACAGTCTATATTTACAACCCAGACTCCTACAGTCTATGAAAATGACTTACAGTATGAACTGGGCACCAAATTTAAGGTAACAGTTGCCGGAAGTATAACAAAGGTAAGGATTTATACGAATTCCACCGAAGGCGGGGCGCATACTGTGAGGATATGGAAAGCCGACGGTACGCTGGTCTCAGGACCGCATACATGGAATATCACATCGGGAACAACCGGCTGGAAGACCTTCACTCTTCCCACTTCGGTAAGCATTTCAGCGAATACCGACTATATTGTGGCCGTATCCTGCAGTACAGATAAATACTATGCTGCTACACCCGGCGGATTCAATTCACCGATAAGCAATGGCAACCTTGTAACCTACACTGGAAGCGGCCTGTACAATAACGTCCTCGGCAGCATACCGAACCAGACGTGGAATAATTCCAACTATTTTAGGGATGTTGTTTTTGTACCAAATTAATATGTTTTTATATACTGTCAGGAACAATGGCCATATCAGGGGCTAATGCAGAGCAGACGGATGTTTTTGCAGCAGGGAGCCGGTATGAGGTTTACCTCATATCGCTCCCTGCATTCAAATTTGCCTGCCAAACTACAATTGTGCCGTTGATGCCTGAAAGCTGAAAGGCAGGTTTTATTCCATGGATCAACAAAATAAATGTATCACTCTCGCCAACGATGCGTTGGAGGTGATATTGGACCCAATACATAATTCTATTTCCGTGAGAGACAGGCGGATAGGAAAAACGTGGGAACAACTGCCTTTTGGCAGACAAATGAAGGCCGTTAGGGTTCAACAGTCCGGAAACTCCTTGATATTCAAGCTAAGCGGGCCGCCGGACATGGAGGTCACTCTGGAGCTGACGGACGGACCGGAGTTATTGTTTACGATTGATGCAGACCGCTGTGCTTCTTTTGAAAAAATCTACTTCCCTTCTGCATTTTTAACGCCCGACAGGGAGCATTACCTGCTTCAGACCGACAGCCAGGGATTGCTGCTGCCTGTGCATGATACCTTCTACCCTCTGGAAGAGCAGCCTTTATTTTATTGCGGAGGCGGTCCGGGCATGGCCTGGATGGGACTTGTTGACGGGCTTCTTGAATCAGGGTACATGGCCATTTTTGAAACACCCTTTGACGCGGCGGTCAAGCCTGGGCACGAGGAAGGCCTGATCACCTTTTCACCGGTCTGGCTGCCCTCCATGGGCGTTTTCGGATATCAAAGAAAAATTCGCTATGTATTCTTTGACAAGGGGGGCTATGTGGCCCAATGCAAGCGGTACAGGGAGTATATCTGGCCTGAGAACAAGGTGGCTTCACTGCGCGATAAGCAAAAAAGGTTTCCCGCCATTGAGAAGATTTTAGGCGCGGTCCATATATACGTCTGGGACAAGGCCCGGGAGACGGATTTTGCAAAAAATCTGAAAGAGGCAGGGATTGATAAGGCCCTTCTGCTTTGGGATCCCAACCATCTGCCCTATCCGGAAGAGGAGTATGATCGTTATCTGGGAAGGCTGGGGTATGCGGCCGGGGGCTATGATCTCTTTTCGGATACCCACCCCGATTCGGATGCCGTAAACCTGGAGTTGGAGGAAATGCCATTGAAGAGAAATGTTTTTCCAGGTTTGTTTCAGTGGATTACGAGTAAAAAACAGGATGGGACCACCTACAGTAATGAGTTTGGCACCTATGTATGTCCTGAAGCGGTCAGGCCGGAAATCAGCCGGCGGATTGAGAAGGAACTGAGCATTTATCCTCATGAAACCTGCTTTATCGATGTATACCAGGCAAACGGTATCTATGAATGTTATGATCAGGAGCATCCGCTCAGCCGAAAACAGTATACAGAAGCCATTATAAAAAACTACAGGCTTCTTGAAGACAGCTACAATCTGTTTATCGGCTCAGAATTTGGCGCTGACTTTGCCAATGCCCATTGCGTTTATGCCCATGGGATGATGACGCTTCAGCGGACCTGGTTTGGCTCCGAGGCAGACCAGGCGGGTACGGTTTATTATAAAGGCGACTGGAACGACAATCCGCGTCCCTCAATCATGCTCAGTACACGGACGGCTTCCGGCACCTACCTGAAGTACTCCGTCAATGAATATACCCGGGTACCGTTATACGAGCTGGTGTACCACGATGCGGTAGTGACCTCCTGGCGCTGGGAGGATTGCAACCACCACTGTCCGGAAATATGGTGGAAGAAGGACTTGTTCAACATACTATACGGCACTGCGCCGTTATGGTCCCTGGATCAAGAAATATGGGACAGATTCAGGGTGACTTTTGCAGAAAGCTACAGGAGGATTTGCCCCTGGCTGCAGCAGATCTGCTATGACGAGCTGGTATCCCACCGTTTTGTCAGCAAAGACCGAAAAATACAGGAAACCGTTTTTTCCTCGGGGAAAAGGGCGGTGGTGAATTTTGGCGATGAGCCTTACAGCTTTGAGGGACAGGTGATAGGATCCAGCGGCTTTATTATCATTAACCCGACATAAGCGTTAACCGGACATATTGGAGGACAGATAAGCAAAATGAATACGGATGCTACACGCATATTGAAAAGACATGAGTTGAATCCATTGCTGCATGTGAAAAACTACCCCGGAGTGGCACAGATTTACAATCCGGCGCCTGTACAGTTCGGCGACGAGACGGTTTTGCTGGTTTCTGTGGTTGAATTTGCGGCGACCAAAGGCTTTGGAAGGGATGTGGGGCAGACAAGGCTTGCCAGAAGCCGTGACGGCATCCATTTTACGCTGGAAACTGAAAATTTCATTGATACGCAGACGGCCGGAATGCCCTGGGAGCTTTATCACCACTTTATCGACAACCGGATTACCAAAATTGAAGATACTTATTATATCATCACGCCGGTTATGGTGAAGGGATTTGATTCGCCTGTAGGAATGCTTGGCAGGACCAAGGATTTTAAAACCTATGAAAGAATCGAGATCATCACCCAGCCCAAAAACCGGGGTGCTTCCCTGTTCCCGGAAAAGATCCGTGGAAAGTATTACAAGCTGGACCGGCCCGGAGGAGGAGACGGGGGGAATGGCGACATCTGGATCAGCGCTTCCCCGGACCTGATCCATTGGGGTGAGTTCAAACCGGTGCTTGCAGCAGGATACCGGTTCTGGAACGTGCAAAAAATAGGGCCTACGCCCCCCATAAAAACGGAGAAGGGCTGGCTGGATATCATCCATGGCGTCTTTACGCCGGCGGGGGGCACCTATTACTATATCGGAGCAATATTGCTCGATCTGGATGAGCCCTGGAGGGTCATCGGAAAAACAAACAGCTATCTTCTCGGCCCTGAAATGGAGTACGAGAGGCATGGCAACTGTGACAATACCGTATTTCCGTGCGGAGCCATTGCAGACTATGAGAAGGACCAATTGCGCCTTTACTATGGAGCCTGCGACAACGATATCTGCCTTGCAACGGGAAGTCTCAGCGAAATCGTGGACGCCTGCATTCAAGGCTTATAGGCTTTATAGAAAGGAGCACAGCATGAAACAGAATTTTTCCAAAATGGATCGGACGACGGTTCAGATTGACTTATCAAAAAGACAGGGCCCCTTTGAAGGCTGGAGGCACAGCTTGGGGCACGGCGCGGTCAACAGCGAGCCGCTGCCGGATAGCGTCGTCCGGGGGATAGGACGGCTAAAGCCGAGGCTGGTGCGTGTTTTCCTGCAGGAATACTTTACTGTCTATCCGGAACACGGAGTGTTTGACTGGTCCCGGCTTGACCCTTACATGGATGCCATAGCAAGCACCGGAGCGAAGGTGCTGGCCACCATCAACATCAAGCCTCCGGTTCTCTTCCCAAAGATCGATCAGACTATATGGAAGCCCAATAATGTGGAAGAATGGCAGGAGGTGATTTTTCAGCTAGTGAGAAGGTACTCGGTGGAAAAACCTATTGTGACTCATTGGGAGCACGCTAATGAACCGGATATAGGTGAAACCGGAGGATGTCCGTATTTGATGTCCACAGCCCAAGACAACTATGCATTTTATCTGGATATGGTGGAGCCTGTTCTTAAGGCATTCCCGGAGGCCAGGGTCGGAGGTCCGGCGCTGTCCAACTATAAAAATCCCATATTTAAAGAGTTTGTTGAGCTATGTCATAAAAACAGGACTCCTTTGGATTTCGTATCCTGGCACTGCTATCACGACAGCACTGAGTTTATGAAAGAGCAGGTGGAGGCGGTCCGGCAGATTGTACAAATCTATGGACAGGAAAAACAGCCGGAGTTAATGCTGAACGAAATGAATAAGGGCTTCGATTACTCCGGCGCGGGCTTTCCCAGCTATGATCTCATTTCTGTGGAGGAACAAGCTCTGCAATCCCGGCGCGCGGCATTTCTGACAGCTGCAATCCTGGATCTGGCGGATGCCGGCATCGGTTGGTCCCATTACTTCCTTATCTGGGACTGCTGCATGCATCCGGGGGAATTTTTATCCTTTTTTTCCGGCGAGGGAATCAGGAATGTTATGTACAGGCATTGGAACGAATGTCCGACCCGGTTCGGCCTGTTTTCCCAAAGCGGGGCGGTCAGGCCCCAATACTTTGTGTACCGGATGCTTGGGGGAATGGAGGGCGAAAAGGTATCTGCCGCATGTGAAGACGGCGATGTAAAAGCTCAGGCTGTCTGTGAGGGTGGAAGGCTTTCTGTGATTGCCACCAATTACAGTACTGGGGAATCCAGAGAGCTGGTGGCTACCTTTCATTTTACGAACCTGAAGCCCGGAGTGAGAAAGCTGAATGTCTACCGGCTTGACAATGACCGCCGCTGGGACCCGGAAAAGCTCGATTTGATCCCTGTGGATACAAGGTTGGTTGATGTGCTGCCCGAGTTTTCATATCAGGTATATTGTCCGGCAGACAGTGTGGTAATGATGACACTGGAGGAAAAGGGCAAGGCTTAACAGGATTTTAATCTCAAAGTATGAACCACAGGACGGCATTGCCGAATGTGATTCATACTTTTTTTTTGTCCGAATATATTTATAACGAGGCTCAAAGATGTCCCCCCGCCTCTACCGGGTGACGGGTACCGAATGGGTATTCAGGCGTGAGAATTTCTTTAGTCCGGGATGCATGGGCGGACAGTCTCGTTGAAACTCCGCTATTGCATGGAAGTTTGCTTACAAACGACAAATTTCCTTTGAATTAGGTCGTTATAAAATATCCTTTAAGAGATATTTTGTTATCGCTTGGTATTTTGGGAGGTCTGATGAAAAAGCTGCTGTTTTACGCCGGGGTCATGCTGACTGTTGTAATCCTGCTTCCGCTTCTTATCGTAAAAGGCTGCGGTTACAAAGGGGAGGAACCGTCTGAGGTACCGGATGTGATAACCGGTGAAAAAATACTTGTGTACGATGCCTCAACCAAAAAAGTAAAGAATATGAGCCTGGAAGAATACATCATGGGCGTTGTGGCTGCCGAAATGCCTGCGGATTTTGACCTTGAAGCGCTGAAGGCTCAGGCCGTCGCTGCCAGGACCTTTGCCTACGGAAGAAAGGTCCATGCTTTTGCGTCCAGCCCGGGTGTTCACGACAACGCAGATATATGTACCAATCCGGCACATTGCCAGGCCTGGAAAAGCAAGGAGGCTAAAATGAAGGAGTGGGGCGTCTTCAATGCCGCCAGGAACTGGAATAAAATAGCCCAGGCCGTAAATGAGACAAAGGGCCTCATTGTTACTTATAACGGGAAGGTTATCAACGCCCTGTTTCACTCCAGCAGCGGCGGAAAAACGGAAAACAGCGAAGATGTATGGGAAGGCGTTGAGGTGCCTTATCTGAGAAGTGTGGAAAGCAACGGAGAAGATGCCGCAAAAGACTTCAAAGCCGTTGTAACAATAAAAATCAGTGAGTTCATTGATAAATTAAAAACGAAATATCCGGATACCAGGCTAAGCAGTAAGAATGTCTTAAGCAGCATAAAAGTATTGGAATATTCGGAGGGGGGAAGAGTAAAGACCCTCAAAGTAGGAGATAATACCATGAAGGGTACGGATTTAAGAACACTGCTGGGACTGCGCTCTACCAACTTCAAGATCGAAAAGTCAGGCGAGGATTCCGTCAAAATTACCACTTTAGGGTATGGGCACGGTGTGGGGATGAGTCAGTGGGGCGCCAATTATCTTGCAAAGAGAGGCGGAACCTTCGAGGAGATCCTCAGGTACTACTACACAGGTGTTCAAATTACGAGCATTAACGACTATATCCAGCCAATTTTGAACTAAAATTTTTCACCCCATATGTATATTGTTGCCATATGCGGAAACAATACTATATGGAGGTGGAATTTGTGAATATGAAAAAACTGTTTCCGGAAGAAAAGGGACAAAAGAAAAAAATCATGGATTTACTGGACAAAAAGGGATTTTATATTGTCTTGTTGCTTTGCATTGCGATAGTAGGCGGAACTGCAGTATATGTAACCACTCGGAACGCTACTTCGGATTTGAACAATTATGATGCTCAAAATATCATACCGGAGGATATGGGTGATGATTCGGCAGCAGATGCAGGTGCAAGCTTGAATGCCCAGGAGCCCATTGGCAGTGCTGCTGTGATACCGGACCAAAAGCTGGCTTCAAATGAAACGGCAAAGGCAACGACGCCGCCGGAGAAGACAGCCAAGCCCAAGGCGACACCAAAGCCAAGTACAGGGACCAGCAGCATCCAGACCACAAAGAATAGCGGTACGGCAGCAAAAACAACCAGTGGAACTGTGGACAAGAGCTTGATTATGCCGGTTTTTGGAGATGTAACCTTTGAATTTGCCAAGGACAAGCTGGTATATTCAAAAACCCTGGAAGAATGGCGTACCCACGATGGAGTGGATATCGCGGCGGATAGAGGGACACCGGTAAAAGCAGCGGCAGACGGTGTAGTCAGTGAAATCAAAAACGACCCCCGCTATGGCGTGGTGGTCATCATTGACCATAAGGATGGGATAAAAACGGTTTATTCCAACCTGGCGTCAGATGACATGGTTACTTCAAACCAGAAGGTCAAGCAGGGAGATATCATCGGCAGCGTGGGTGATACGGCAATTTTTGAGTCGGCAGAGCAGTCGCATCTGCACTTTGAAGTGCTTGTGGACAACGAGTCTGTAGATCCCGTTGCATATTTGCCCAAGGATCAGGAACAAAAGAAGTAAGCAATAAAAGTAAATAAGAATAAGATTGGTATAAAAGAAAAGTGACAGCAAGAATACTGCTGTCACTTTTCCTTATTATAAGCTGATAATTACTTTCATGACCTTTCCAAGGACTCGAACCTCGCTTTTGGTAATATCGAAAAATTTCGGATAGTGCTCCTTGTTTGAGCTATCCGGCATTAATGTAATCATGGAGTCGGTTTTAAAGAATTTCTTTATGGTGGCATTTTCCCCGTTGACAAGTACTACTGCAATTTCCCCGTTTTCGACTTCCTCCTGGCTTCTTACAAGGACAATATCCCCGTCATGTATACGGGAATTGTTCATGGAATCGCCAATCACCTTTAGTCCAAAATACCTGTCGCTTTTAACAATATCAAAAGGAAGGTACTCATAGCCAATCACATTCTGATAGGCCATGATAGGTTCGCCTGCTTGAATTACTCCCAAGATCGGGATGGTAACCAAGGGAGGATCCGATTCTTTTGCTGCCTCAAATATAGAACTGTCTTCGCCTGCTTCGTCCTCTTCCGTCAAATATACGAGAGGCACATCGCAAGCTTCCGCAATTGCCTTTAAAACAATAAATGTAGGATATGTCCTGCCCGATTCAATATCTCCTATGTAGCTGCGCGAAACATTTATTTTTTCCGCAAGGGAATGTTGCGTAAACTTAACATTATTTTCCTGTGAAAACTTTCTGCGGGCGAGTTTGATTCTCAGCCCCAAATCTTTTTTATCCACCATAAACACCTCGTATCTATTATACGGAATGCACGTCAAAACGTCAAATAATTATTTAAAATAATTTGAAATCAGAAGAATATGAAAAGCAGTTAGTCTAAATGACGTAATTTACGTCTTTTATCATTTGAATTATGTTCGGTAATGAAGTATATTTATTCTAGCCCTTTATCTTTATAAAATGTTAAATAATAGAATGAAAAGTACATCGATACACCGAAGTAAAAATATGGGCAATGAGCGGACGACATCTGGATAGTTTAATTAAAACTAAAATGTAAGGTTTTGTACCTTTCCGGAACATTATCGCCAGTTCATTTTATTCATTGAGAAATGCTAGGACATAGGATTATAGGAGGTTTCTTAAATGGTTGGATTACAAAGAACAGAAGATATTCTTAAAAAGTACAAATACAACAAAGTACGGCTTAAGTTTCTGGAGCATCAGCTGCAGCGTATGGTTCCCGAGACGCATGACGACTACATTATTAGCAAAGCGTATAGGACCGGACCGCCGGAGGATGCACCGGTATTTATTATGGAAAACAACGATGAGGCCGCCAGACTTAACAAGGTTGAAGAGACAGCCTGCGAGTACAGGACCAAATGCCATACAAATTACTTACAGGCAAAAGCAGAAACCCAAGCTGAATTTAACCAGTTGAATTATCTGGTTTCCATTGTAGAAGACGGACTGCATTTACTTGAAAGTATTAATTTGAAGTACAAGGTGATAATTGAAAAGCACTACATAAACAGTGTCAGAATGGAGGACATTGCCGATAATATGCATATCAGCCGGAGCAGATGCTATGAGCTTTGCAAGGAGGCGGTAATATGGATGGCGAAAGTGGTCTACGGGGAAAATACGGCAGTATAAAATCCGGAAAATAGCTGTACGAACCCAGGACGACAAGCGTAGAAAGTGGTGCTATGATTTAAAATAGAAAAATCAGTAATACAGCGAAGGATACCTGCAGGAGTAATTTCTACTGCGGGTGTTTTTTTTCTTGGAGGAGGTCTTTATTAATGAGCAGAGAAATTACCACAACTCAACAGGCTATTTATAGGAATGCTGAGGGGCAAAGCCAGCGTAAAACCGTTTTTAAGCAAATGAATTACCGGACACAGTGGATGATCTTCAATTGCTTCTTCAGGCAGAAGGTGACTCAATTGAAATGCATGAGCAAGAGCGCCTTGAAAAGTATATCAGGGAAGGGAGGACAAAAAAGTGTTTGCAAACAATGAACTGTTATTTGAGCAATGTCGTAAACTACTAAAGCAGGCTGCATGGCGGCTACAATACCATGCTAGGGTGCAGCAATTAAGAGAGCTTCCAACATCATCCGAATTCAATGAAGCTACCTTCAATTTTGATGAAAAAGTAGTTTCGGACATATTTGTCCAAGAGCTTATAAAAACAATCAAGAATGTAAAATGCAGATACATTATTGAGAAAATCGCTACTGAAGGAATGACTGAAAAAGATTTAGCTATTCAACTTGGTATTAGTAAACAGGGGGTAAACAAATGGAAAAGGAAGGCCATGGATATAATAAAATACAATTGGATTCATTCCAATGTACATTGATAAAAGCGCAAAATGGGGATAAAGAAGCAATGATGAAGATAATAAATTTAATGGAGCCTGACATTAAGCTTCTATCAAAATATATAAAGCTGCCAAAGGACGATGCTATACAGACACTTAAAGCTGAGCTAATTGATATTGTTAAAAACAAAATAGGCAGCAGGTAGTAATTACATACTTTTGATTAAAATATTAAGCTATAAAAATTAACACCTTTACTTCTATTAACTAATAACATTAGGTCTGGCAAATAAGATGCTTTTCTACTTTAGATCTCTCCTGGCGGACGGACGAGAAGTATTGGGGCATAAGGGCAGATGAGTATCAATGGTGGACAAGCATCTTATTTTGTAATATAATTTTGGTTAATACTGTAAGCCGATGAGGACTAAAAGCTTACAGCTGCTACCCTAAAAACTTATAAAGTGGAGGTAGAAAATGATTAAAGGTAAATTGTCAAGGATCATATTTTGTCTGACATTAGGCTTATTTATTTTTGTTACTAGTTGCAGCGCAATAGAAAAACCAAAAGTTGAAACTAAAGACGAACAGGATGATTATAATAAAAAAGACATTGTAACGGCTGACCGCAGCACAACAAAAAAACCAATATCTGGAACCGAAGATAAACGGGTTGATGATAGCAATAAGGACATTATAATGGCTGAAATAAAGCAGCATACAGAAGAATCTAGTATCGTTAAGGCTACAGCTGAAGATGCTCAAAAAATGCTAGGATATGCATTGTTGATTCCGAAATATTTGCCTGAACGCTTTATAAGCTATGGTGTTTACATGAATGAAGAAATTGTAAAGCAAATATGGGCTGATACGGAAAAACTTGAAATATTATATGTAACCCAAACGAAAAGTTCCGGCAAAGATTTGGAAAAAGAAATAATCTTTACCGATATAATGCCGGAAGGGCATTGGTCCAAATATAGGACTTTTTACGAATATACCAAAAATGGCAGGTATGTACAGGGGTTTATGTTCGTACAAGAAGATAATCGTACTGAATACGATAAGATACTAAAGTCTCTAAAACAGTAAAAAGTTTATCAATACCAATTCATCTTTTTTCATATCGGTATATTTTTCCGTTGAGAGGCTTAAATATGTGGAATTAGCAATTTCCTTTATCCTCTTTGACCAATTGTTTTAAAATACTTCTTAATTTTTCAGGTATGGGTAAGCCTATTTTACCTATATTCTCCAAAAAACTAATGCCTTCATTTGACATATAAAAAAATATAACAGCGGTACGAATTGCACTACCATTTCGAATTAAATAAATATCGATTATATTACTGATACCTACAAGGATAAAAATCAGCACCTTCTTAAATATTCCACGAAAGCCTATCTCACTTGATAGTTGTCTATCTATTACTGCTACCATTACACCTGAAATATAGTCGATAATGATAAATGCCAAAAGAGAATACATAAAACCATCGAATCCTCCGACAAACCAGCCGATAAACCCTCCTACTGCTGCGATTCCGAGTTGCAAGGTATTTATTACATTCATCATTTCACGCATTCTCCATTCTAATAATAAACCTTATTTTTACATAAATAATTCATCCTATAGTAAAAGTAATTAAAACCTGAGTGTTAACAACCAGAATTTCATATTTTTATATAAAGGGTTATCTATTTTGGATCTATATTTCCAGAATCTATAAAATTCATTAAATATGGTTGAAAATCTATCAACAAAACTTACTTTAAAAATAGAAGCACCTATCTAGCACAAAATTTGTTTTAAAGGAGATGATGACAATGTCTGCAAGTGATGAATTTATATAAGCATTTGTTGGTTTACCCTAAGGGTTAAATATTGAATCGAATCAATTATTTTTTAACAAAGAAAGAGAGGTCTTAAATTTATGGATACTATGGTTCTCACGGTTCAACAATGGCTCAATAGTACTTATGGTTCAAATCCCGGCTATACAGGTCTTTTCCCAAATGGTATTGTTGAGGACGGTATAACAGGTGCACAAGTGGAAAAAGCGTTAGTTACCGCTTTGCAAATCGAACTGGGAATTTCCTCTCCGACAGGAACTTTCGGTCCGGCTACCACAGCTGCGTTCACAGCTATGAAAATCCGGCCATCAGGCGGTAATCTGACTACTCCGACGAATAAGGAATATATTCTGCAAGGTGGGTTTTGGTGTAAAGGATATAATCCCGGAGGATGGACGGGCATATTTTATAACGGAACAAAAGCTGCAGTACAACAATTCCAGGCAGATGCCGGGTTAAGCAATTGTGATGGAGTAGTAACAGTAATGATTATGAAGGCGTTACTTAACACGGACCCCTTTGCTTTGACTGCCGGTGGTGATTCCGACATCCGGTTAATACAGCAAGATCTAAATAATCGGTATAACGCTTATACCGAACTCATGCCAACAAATGGATTATATTGTGCCCAAACAAATAAAGCTTTAATATATGCGCTTCAAGCAGAGGAAGGACTTAGCACCAGTGTTGCAAATGGCAGCTTTGGACCTACTACCACAACAAGATGCCCAACCCTTAGCCCAGGTGATACCAGAAGAAATTATGTCATCCTCCTCCAATATGCGCTGTACTGCAACGGCTATCCGTCAGGAGGTTTTGATGGGGTATATGACAGTGGGGTAACATCTGCCGTAAGCAGTTTTCAATCCTTCATGTGCCTTCCTGTAACGGGTATTGCCAATATGCCGACGATAAAAGCAACAATGGCAAGCTGCGGTGATGCAAACCGGTCTGCTGGCGCATGTGATTGTGCGACCATTCTTACCGTTGAAAAAGCCACTGCTTTAAAAAACAATGGGTATCAGGTAGTAGGAAGATATCTTACAGGAACTGTAGGCGGTTCAGTCAGCAAAGCGCTTACTGAAGCTGAAATCCAGATTATTTTTAATGCGGGACTGAGATTTTTCCCAATTTATCAGACCCGAGGGACAAGCGTCTCTTATTTTACTCCTCATCAAGGGGCTTATGATGCCTATGCAGCGATTACAGCAGCAGAAAATCTGGGAATTCCCTCTGGTGCAGTTATATATTTTGCGGTTGATTTTGATGCAATGGACTACCAGGTTACCAGTAATGTGTTGCCTTACTTTCAAGCTATTAAAGCATATTTTAAAGACTATTCATCACAAAAATATCAGATTGGCGTTTATGGAGCGAGGAACACTTGCTCGCGTGTTTGCAATTCGGGCTATGCAGTCAGTAGTTTTGCTGGTGATATGTCCACTGGGTACAGTGGAAATATTGGATTTACAATGCCTGCAAATTGGGCATTTGACCAATTTACCACTGTTACAATCGGCAATGGCAGCGGACAAATTGAAATTGACAAAGATGGCTATTCAGGACGTTATGCTGGGGTTGATCATGTTATAAAAAGTGCTAATACCCCGACACAATATAAAAATCCTCCTGTGCAGCCTTCGAATGTAATTTGTTCGGATCCTGTCGATACAAGCCTTGGTGCACATATTATACAAACAATAGCTTTAAAAGTAAAAGGCGCGCAGGAGCTTTCTTTTGATCTCAGTTACAGCTCCGCAAAACTGTCTCTAGGAACTATGGGTAAAGGCTGGAGCCACAACTATGAAATCGGAGTAGTAAAGGTTTATAATTCTCGCTATGTATATTGGACACCATCCGACTACTCGGAATTTATACAAAATGTCAATGGAACTTACACATGCAGCGATCTTGGTAAGCAGAACGATGTACTTACAGTGAATGCAGATAGTAGCTATTACCTTAATCGAAACAATGATGTGAAATACTCATTTGATTCAACCGGGCAGCTTACAAATATTAAAAACCGAGTGGGTATGAATATTAACGTTTCAAAGGATGTCTCCGGAAAGCTCATTATCACAGAACCTATATCGGGGCAGACATTGACGGTAAGCTATAACTCAGCTGGATTTGTTCGTAGTGTTTCAGACCAGACAGGGAGGACTGCGGTTTTTAACTATGATTCAAATGCATGCCTGGCCACCATTACAGATGCAAACGGAAAGATAACGACCTATACTTATGACAATGTCGGCCGTGTACTTACAGGTACGGACAGCGATGGTATATGCTGCTTCACTGATACTTATGACGATTTCGGCCAAATTGCTTCTCAAGACGATGCTGTTGACGGCAACATGTTGACATTTTTCAGTTATGATAATACATCCATCAGTGGGAAAATCATTGTAACCATTACGAACCGCAACGGAAATAAACGCAATAATGTATTTAATAGTTCAACAAGACAGCTTATTGCCACCACTGATGAAAACGGCAACACAAAAACCTATACATATGACTCCGGCGGAAATATAGAGAAAGAAACTGATGCATTTGGGAATACGGCTATCACAACCTATGATTCGCAAAATCACCCGGTAACACAAATCGACCGTGTAGGCGCCAGCACAGTCAAAACATATGATGGACATGGAAATCTGTTAAGCGTAGTTAATCCAGACGGCGGGACAACAACCTATACATATGACTTAAGTAACCGTGTCATCACCATGACTGACTCTCGTAGTAAGGTAACAACCTATACTTATGACGCAAATGGACTTTTAATAGAAAAAAGCATTGGTAGTGAACAGTTTGTCTATACCTATCAGAATGGTCTTATCAGAACGGTAACTGATCCGAATGGCGGTATTTCAATACATTCATATGACGTGGCTGGTAGGCTTATCTCATTTGAAGATGCTAACGGATATGAAACCACCTATACCTATGACGCTAACGGCAACCAGTTGTCAAAGACCGATCCGCTAGGCAATACGACTTTCTATATCTACGACAGCCGTGGTAAAGTATTGACACAAACCGATGCCAATGGAAATACAACCACATACCAGTATAACGGAAATGGGAAAATGATTTCCATGACAGACCCCAAGGGGAATGCTACAACTTATACCTATGATGGAGAAGACCGACTTACCCAGGTCGAAGATGCACAGGGAAACACAACTCGAACTGCGTATGATCCGGCAGGAAATATTTTAAACCAGACGGATGCGCAGGGTAACTCCACTGCCTTTACTTATGATGAAGTTGGAAATGTCCTTACTGCAACGAAACCGAATGGTGGTGTAACAACATATACTTACTATGCAAATGGAAAACTGAATACGGAAACCGATGCTGTCAGTAATACTAAAACTTATAGTTATGATGACGGGTGGAGATTAAGCAAAATAACAAACGCATTGGGCAAGGACACAACATATGTCTATAATAACGGCGGAGACTTGCTTAGCGTTACAGATCCGCTTGGTAATATTACAACGTACACTTATGATACATATGGCAACATGCTCACAATGATCGATCCAAACGGCAAAATCACGACCTATACCTATGATGCAAATCACAATAGGATAGGCCTGAATGATGCCATGGGCAATGTAACTACCTATGCTTATGACGGTATGAACAGATTGATTGAAACGACTGATGCGAATAGTCATACATCCTCCATCGCTTATGATGCTTCAGGCAAAGTAATAGGCCGTATAGATGCTCTTGGCAATACTACGTCCATATCTTATGATCCTAACGGCAATATTATCGAAATGACAGATGCACTTGGCAATATTACAAGCCGGATGACATATGATGCCACAAATCTGCCTCTGGATATTCAGGATGCATTAGGGAACACAACAAGCAATACATATGACACTTTAGGCAGACTCATACAGACCGATGATCCGCTAAACAATGCAACAATGTATGAGTATGACGGTTCCAGCCGGCTGGTTTCCGCGCTTGATGCCTTAAATGGCAATAGTTCCGTCACTTATGATGTGGATGGAAACAAAACTTCGGTTCAAAATCCTCTGGGCGGTCTCATCAACTACACCTATGATTATTCCGGTAGGCTTGCTTCCGAAACAACGGTTTCCGGTGGAACCATCACCTATGGATATAATGCCTTGGATCTTCTATCCGAGACTACCAATGCACGTGGACAAAACAGGAATTTCACTTTTGACGACGCTGGCAGAATAATTAGTTTTACAGATACAGAAGGCACAACATCTTATACCTATGATGCGAATGGAAATATCTTAACTGTCACAGATCCGAAAGGGATTATTACCCATGAATTCGATGCATTGAATCGTGTAATAAAAGCTACCGGTATAAATGGAAATGTGTTACAATACTCTTATGATCCGGTTGGAAATCTTTCTTCGATTACCTATCCGGACGGAAAAACTGTCAGCTATTCCTATGATGCTGCCAACAGATTGGCGACGGTAACCGATTGGGCGAGCAGGGTTACGAACTACGCCTATGATGCTGCCGGAAACCTTATTGAAATTGAAAGGCCAGACGAAAGCATACTTACACAAACCTATGATACTGCAAACAGACTTACGTCTGTCGCAGACAATGATGCAAACGGAAACGCTATCGTCAGCTATAGCTATACTTATGATGAAGATAGCCGTATGACAACAGAAAGTTCTTTCATTGGTTCGGTAACTGCTTCGATGGTTTATGACAATTTGAGCAGGCTAATAGATAAAACTGACAAAGATGACAAGGGGAGCATTGTGGCCAACTATGCTTATATCTATGACGCTAATGGGAATATAACGTCGGGAGTCTCTCAACAGCAAAGTACCACTATGACCTATGATATCAATGACAAGCTAAGTACATGTAACGGGCAAGATGCCTCCTTTGATCTTGAAGGTAATATGACGGAATGTGTGTTCGGAGGCAATACAGTAAACTTCACTTATGATTCCGGCAACAGGCTCGTTCAAGCTGGTAATACTATATACACCTATGATGCCGAAGACAAACGAAACTCGTCGGCAACAAACGGGCAAGTGACAAATTATGTCTATGGCAATATTGCGGGGCATTTGAGTCATTTGCTTGTCCGTACAGACCCAAATGGAAATAATACGTATTATATTTATGGTATTGGACTTATTGCTCACCAGGATGTCAGCGGCTATAGTACTTACCATTACGATCTTCGAGGGAGTACAGTGGCTTTGACAGACAGTCAGGGTACTGTAACAGACCGGTATACCTACGGCGCGTATGGCGAGATTTTGATACATTCAGGTACAAGTGATACAGCATTCCTCTATAACGGTCGAGACGGAGTTTTGACAGAAGCTAATGGCTTGTATTATATGCGTGCTCGGTATTATGCTCCTGAACTCAAGCGATTTATTAACGCTGATACCAAAAAAGGGGCGATCAATAACAGCAAGACATTAAATGTATATGCATTTGTTCTCGGGAATCCGATATCTATGGTTGATCCTTCAGGTATGAGTTCTGAGCCAGGCTATTACACTGGTAATAGCAAATCAAGCGTCCCAGGTGATTATAACGGCAACGGGATACCGGATCAATATGAGTCAAATGCACAATGGATGGGAAGTAGTAGAGTCAGTGTAAATGCATTATTCCCTGACCAGCCTTATGGTAGAATAACAGATGCAATTACAGGAGGATATTCTGGTTATGATGTTTGGTACAAAACTCAAAAATATGCTGTGTTGTCAGGGGCTGAGAAAAAAGCTACTTTAGCGAATGGAAAACCAAGTAATTATTGGGCAAAAAATAACCCCGCTTTTCAACCGGAGTGGGCGTTGAAAAACTCAGTAACAAAAACAGGTGCCCATCTTAAAGCCGCATTTTCAAAGGGAAATGTTGTAGTAGCTGTAGTAGGAGTTGGGTTAAATGTCGGAGCAGACTATCAAAGCTTTAAACAGCAAGGGCTTAGTGGAAATGACTTAACAGCGGCAGTCACCAGTGATATTATTGTCGAAGGTGGAGGGGCTGTAGTAAGTATGGCTGCTGGTGCAATAGCAGGATCATTCTTCTGTCCTGTAGTGGGGACTATTATTGGTGCTGGTGTTGGTTTCCTAGGAGGCCTTATTTGGGATAAAATAATGGATGATACAAATGCGAAAGAAAATCTCACAAATACGCTAAGACAGGAAGTCTTCAGATAATTTAATCAAGATACTACTGCAATAACATAAACACAATCAAAAAAATAGTTATTGCAGTAGTATCAACTACCTAAACAAAAAAAGGGGGAGACTATGAAAGAACATTTTAATTACAATAGGGAATTTCTAATAAACTATTTTGGTATTAAGCACCCATCAGACGTGAGAATCCTAAGCATATGTTGTATCATTACAATAAATTTCTTAGGTATTGGTCCATTGGCTGCAGCCTTAACTAACATTAATAGAGGTTTATTTAATAGCCAATATGGTTATTTGCTTTACCCTATTTTCGCTATTAGTGTTTGGGGGATAATTGTTGCAATATTTCCATATAAATTAAAGCTTCAGTTTTTTCTTTTTGTTGGAGCTGCATCACTTGTGATAACGGTTCATCTTGTAATTTCTTATATTATAATAGTTTGCGCAGCTTACGGATTACCGCCAGTCATATTTGCCGCTATAGGAATTCTTGCGCCCTTATGTGCTATAGTCATACGTACTGCATATCGAGTTAAGCTTTTTAGGGAAAAGATATATCCCAAAAGGGGAAAGCCGTTATATGGAATTATTTCAGCTTTCAGCTTGTTCGGCTTAGCTTTTGGGAAAATCTTGTTTCCCAATATAAATAAAAAAGCAGAGGACTTGTTGTTTGCATTTTTGCTTTTACTATTGGCATGTATATTTGGGACCTTGATAGAGTTAATTTACAGGTACTTTCTTAGTTTAAAATATAAGAAAATGTTGTAGTTTAAGTTTTATAATCGGGATATGTCACCTGCCCTTGTTGGTTTGCAGTGCGGCAATTGGTTCAGCAGTTTGCGGTTTTAAATTTTAGAGAATTGACCTGTATAATCCAGTAAACCTTCCCCATTGACCTTTCTCTACTTCTTTCAATATAATCTATACGATTTAAAATAAAAGTTATTTATCTAATTGGTTGTTAAAATGTATTCCACTTTTACTATATAGGTGAAGAGATAAATAATAAAGAATACGAAAATAGGGTGATGTTTCGTATTTGCACCCATGTTTGTCCTTTAAAAATTATTTTATGGAGGCCGTTTTATGAATATCATTCAAATTAATCGTTCAGGTCAGAGTCTTAACGTTATGTACGATGCTCAGGGTAGCAATAAAATCGGTACTATCCTTAACAACGAGGTGTACACTTCGATACCGACAGATGTGAATGGCTCCCCTTATCCTATCGCCTTTTACGGCGTAGCTACAAAGATTATGTTCCGAAATCAGGATGGAGGAATCTCAGTTGGCTATTTGCAACATTCCGATACAGGTGATGCAGAGGATAACGCTTGGACCGAGTTGCAGGAATCATACCACCTGTATGGTTTTTATGGGCAGTATGATGGCCAATATCTTTACAGGTTCAACATCAGAGGAACTGGTACAAAAATATATAACAGCAGCGCACAGCTTATTACTACGTTGTATGCAACAGACAATGACTATGTTGCTACCAACACTGGCAGAGCTGGGGATACGGTTACAGACCTTATGCGTATTGTTAAATATAGAAAGAAAAATGTATGGGTTACTCCCACTGGTGGTGCGTATGCCGCAGTTGGTTACGAACAGGGCTCCTGCCAGGGTCAATACCTCTTAAAGGTACTTTGAACTAATCTTTCTTTTCTTGGACGGATCAAAGGGGCTGTCTCAGATTTAAAGACGGCCCTTTTTAGTTCCCCCGCAATCGGCGGTAATTAGGCAATGAAGGAACGCTATGGCCTGGTAGCGGAATTACTAGGCAAATGGCAAGGGGGTCCTTGGCGACAGAGTTTATACTCCCGTTAAAATGGGGGTCTTTTTTTGTTGTATTATAAAATAACATTGAATTTAGATTGTACAGCGATGAAAATAATCACAATAAATCGAGGCCCTGGCATCCCGGGTTTTAATGCCGGAAGAGCGGACATAGGCCAGTGAACGAGGGATAATCGTAGATTTTTCCATAAAAAATTATCAAAAAAGCACGCTGATAGGAATGTGCAGTCTGTTTTTTTATTTTCTTCAAGTATTTAAATCATAACAAATACCCCAAAGGCATATATATACTGTAGTGACGATTCCACCGACGGTAAATTCCAGTACTGCTGGAACAGGGGTTTTGGCATTTCTCCACAGCATGACTTAAAAAGGGGGTATACATAGTTGAAAGGATATATTGAAGAGAGGGCAGTAGAACTTGCCAACTATATCATTGAGAGGAAAACTACCGTCAGGGCGGCAGCTAAAAAATACGGTATAAGCAAAAGTACAGTACAAACGGTTGGTGCAAAATGGAATGGAATGTTGATTTTACTCCCAGGATCGGCAGCGCGGCTTAAGGTTACACCCATGCGCTTCCAGAGCGGGAGCTTTTGCGGTATAGGGGGTAGGCTGCTATGAAAGAGTACATCCAAGATAGAGTTTTAGCACTGGCCGATTACCTGATCAGCAATAAGTCAACAGTCAGAGATGCCGCCAAAAAATTTGGCTGCAGCAAGTCCACAGTCCACAAGGATTTGGCAGAAAGACTGACGGACATCAACGCAGCTCTTGCAGCCCAGGTTAAGGAAGTTCTTGACTTCAACAAGGCGGAAAGGCATATCCGGGGTGGAGAAGCTACTAAGAAGAAATACAATAAGTAATAAATCGGGGCAAATAAATAAAAAAAGCAGCAAGACACTTGCCGGGCAGGCTTCATAAGTGTCTTGCTTTTCGTTGCAGGCTTTTGCCTTCCTTTCAGTGCCAAATGTATTCCATATCCAGAGCTATTTCCAAAACCACAGAATTGTCCCTGCGGGATATAATTATCCTCTGCCATTCGCAGTTAAATTTTCTATCATCCTCGATTATTGTATTTTTTTATTCTTTACGACAAATATTGACATGGTTAAAAAAGGATTATATAATGAACATTATAAAGTGAGTTAAGTTTCACTCACCATAGGGGGCGGTATGATTAAAGGATTTCCGACGAGAAGGGATAGTATAATTCTTGCTGCCATTGATATCATCGGTGAAAATGGAATTCAGGGCTTATCTACAAAGGAAATCGCAGTCAGGCAGGGGATCGCCGAATCGCTTTTGTATAAACATTTCAAAAGCCTCAATGAGGTGCTGGTCGCCGTAGTCGAATACTTCTCCCGTTTTGATTCCATGATAATAAATACGGTAGTAAAACGTGAAATCTCCTGCAAAGAGAAGATTTTTGAATATACCAGGTCCTTTGTTGAACTGTATGAAAATTATCCCGCTCTTTCATCGATTCTTCTTAACTATGAGATGCTGATGCACTATGACCATACAAGTCAAATGGTTCGGGAGATCATCAAAAAAAGGTCGGACTTTGTGACGAGGGTTGTTGAAATCGCCCAGGAGACCGGCGAAATCAGCAGCTATTATACTCCCCAGGAGCTGACCGACATAATCAAAGGGATTATCAGGACCATGATATTGCGGTGGAAAATGTCGGGATATGATTATCAACTTAAAGCTAGCATGTTAACTACAATAAAAAAGGTATTGGATAGGTGTTAACAGTATATGCGTTATTTGCCGGGGGTGGTGTTTTGGACAGGGTCCTGGGAATCGGAGAATATTTTATAGCGGAGGGCATCAGTGACGTGCTGAAAATATATGCGCTTTCTGCATGTGTTGCATTAACAGCCTATAGCCCCATTAAAAAGATTTTGGGCATGGTGCATATTGCTTTGCCCAATTCGGAAATCATGCAAAACAGAATTATCGCAAATCCTTCATATTATGCGGATACGGCAGTACCTTTAATCATTAATCGGCTTTGCCTTGGCTTCGGCTGCACGAAGGGAGAGCTGGAAATCAGACTTTTTGGCGGAGCACAACCCGCCTGCGAAAATGATACCCTCAATATCGGCATGCGCAATACGGAAATGGTGGAATCGGTTCTTGGCCGGATGAATCTGCGGATATGCTACTCCGATACCGGGGGAAATATGGCAAGGAGTATAGCGGCGGATGTGGCCACAGGTGCGGTAAAGGTGGTATATCAGCCTTTAAGTATTTAAGCAGGGGGAAAGGAAGGATGGACGAGCCTACACAACTACTTCTTTCTATGAGCCAGGCAGCCAGCAGACGGATGGAAGAAGTCATTAAAAAGGATTATCTTAAAAGGTCCAGAGATTTCTATCTTACCCTTTTTGATGAATTCCCTGCAATGGTTTGGCGGTCTAAGACGGATAAGAGCATTGATTACGTAAACAAATTGTGGTTGAATTTTACCGGAAGAACCCTCGAGCAGGAGCTGGGCGACGGATGGGCGGAAAGCGTACATCCTGACGATGTGCAAAGGTGTATAAACAGATACGCCGAAGCTTTTGACAACCGTGTACCTTTTAAAATGGAATACAGAGTAAAACGGTTTGACGGAGAGTACAGATGGTTTGCTGATTACGCAGGTCCTTATGACGATCTGGCAGGGAACTTCGCCGGATATATCGGAGCATGCTATGATATAACGGAACAGAGACAGGCCGGGGAAATATTGAAAAGGTATGAGCTGTTGTCGGAAAAAGCCAGGGACATTATTTTGTTTATTAATATGGACGGAAGCATTATCGAAGCCAATGAAACTGCCGTCAGGACTTATGGCTACAGCCGGGAGGAGCTGCTCTCCAAAACAGTTTATGACTTGAGAATGGACGGGGCTTTGACGAAAACCCAGCTGGATAAAACGTTTGAATGCGGCGGATTTCTGGAGTGCACGCATTATAAGAAAGATGGGAGCCCTCTGCCTGTTGAGGTAATCACCCAGAGTACAATTCTTGATGATAGCAGAGTCTTGATCAGTATTATCCGCGATCTTACCGAGCGGAAACAGGTTGAATCGGAAATGCGCCGGGCTATGGAAGCCTCAAGTGCCGCCTACAAGGCCAAGAGCGAGTTTTTGGCCAATATGAGCCATGAAATCAGGACGCCGTTAAATGGAATCATCGGAATGCTGGACCTCACCCTATTGACAGAGTTATCCCATGACCAGATGGACAACCTCTCCACGGCCAGGACCTGTGCAAACACCCTTCTGAAAATCATCAACGATATCCTTGAGTTTTCCAAAATGGAAGCCGGAAAGCTGACCGTTGAGCATGTGGAATTCGATTTCAAAGTAATAGTAGAGAAAATCGTTAAAATTCATTATTACCAGGCCAGAGAGAAAGAAATCGAGCTGATCTGCCAATTGCCCGGTGATTTACCGGCCTTTCTCGTTGGCGACCCCGACAGGCTGCAGCAGGTGCTGAACAATCTTCTCAGCAATGCGGTCAAGTTTACAGACAGCGGATACGTCAGCCTGGTTATTAAAATTGTCAGTATCATAGATCATTATGTTATACTTCAGTTTTCTGTCATCGATACCGGAATTGGCATCTCTGCTGCTGAAATGGACAAGCTTTTCCGAAGCTTCAGCCAGATCGACGGTTCGCAAACAAGAAGGTTCGGTGGGACCGGACTTGGCCTGGTAATATCCAGGCAACTGGTTGAGATGATGGGTGGCACGCTGAAAGTGGAAAGTGAGAAAGAAAAGGGGAGCATATTCTCCTTTGACTTAAGGTTTGAAGTCGGAGAGCGCAATAGGACCGCTGTAGACGCTTTTGAAAGGCAGTCCGTTGGAAAAACAAAGGCAGATGCCGGCATCCTGGCGGTAGAAGATGACAAGGCCACTCAGAAAGTCATCAGCCGTACGCCTAAGGAACTGGGTTATAAATTCGATATAAAGCGTTTTGAACGGGAAATTAAGCCGGCTGTTAATAAAATCCATAATTATATAAACAATCTGAAGCTTGTGGCAAGTGCGGAAGATATGCAGAGTACCGAGGAAATTGTGCATGACATCAAAAATCTGGCGTTATCCATCGGCGCCCATAGGGTGAAAACCCTTGCATTCAGGCTGGAGCTTGCTGCCAGAAGGGGTAACCGGCAAGAGGCGAACGCATTATGTAAAGAACTTGAGGAGGAATTTGTTAATTACAGGAACAACATGATGGAAACGGAGGATTCGGTATGAAAATATTAATTGCCGAAGATGATTTTGCCAGCCGGAAGTTTTTATTCAAGCTTCTTTCCCAATACGGAGAATGCGATATGACTGTGGATGGGATAGAGACCGTCGAGGCCTTTGTGATTGCGCATGATCTTGGGAAGCCTTACAGTCTTTTGTGTCTGGATGTAATGATGCCAAAGATCGACGGATTAAAGGCATTAAAGACCATAAGGGATTTTGAAAAAAAGAGGGGCATTGAAGAATCTCGAAAATGCAAAGTGATTATAACCAGCGCTCTGAGTGAAACAGAGGTTGTATTTGGTTCTTTCAGCACAGAAAATGAGGTTTACGCAACAAAACCGATGAATGCCGAAAATGTTATGGACGCAATGAAAAAACTGGAAATCACAGGATGAGTTTAAAACAGGCGACAGAGTGATTTTGAGATTTCTTTCACAAGATGAGGTTTGCATGATTAAAAAGATTGTTAAACAGAAGAAAATAATTATGGCGGGTCTTTTACTGGTTTTGCTAAGCGGTATTTTGCCGGTCTTCGCAGATGCGGAAGTGACGGCAAAGCAAAAAAACATATTGATCATCAATTCCTACCACCAGGGCTTCACCTGGTCCAGGGACGTGACCGACGGGATCATCAGCACCTTCAGCAAGCTCAACGCCGACGTATCCGCTTTCGTAGAGTACATGGACTGGAAAAACTATCCCACGGAAGAAAATATCCGGCATTTGTATGATTACTATCAATATAAATATCAGAACAAGAAGATTGATCTGCTGATTGCTGTGGATGATGCGGCACTGGAATTTGTTCTGGAGAATAGAGCCGCTATGTTTTCCGGGGCTCCGGTGGTTTTCTGCGGGGTCAATCAAGAGGGTGTGGCACAAATAACAGCCGGATACGGTAATCTGACCGGTGTTCTTGAAGAAGTAGATCCGACGGATACCATAAAAATGGCACAGGCCATCAATCCTTCCTTGAAGAATGTCTATGTTTTGTTCGATAATTCGCAAAGCGGTATATCTACCGGCAAAATCGTTGAAGAGAAAATCAAGGCTATGGGGGCGAATTTAAATATAATCCCTCTGAACAACCTGCCTTATGATCGAATCATCAAGGATGCAGGAAGCTATGACAAGGATAGCATTATTCTGGCCACCACTTATTACGGCGATGCCGATGGAAAAATAATTGAATTTGAAAAGGCATCCAGGGAAATCGGCGCCAAAAGCAGTGTCCCCGTATACCATCTCTATGAAATGGGTCTGAATAACGGCGCCTTTGGCGGGTCCATGACAAGCGGAAAAATTCAGGGGGAGAGCGCGGCGAATCTTGCCGCCCGAATCCTTAAAGGTGAAAATCCTGACAATATTCCTGTCTTGACGCCCAAAGCGACCCGAAAGGTTTTCGATTTCAACCAGCTAAAAAGATTTGACATTCCACTGAAAGAAATTCCAAAGGGCAGCGAGGTCATCAACAAGCCTTTTTCTTTTTTTGAGACCTACAGAACCCTTGTACTTGCCGTTTTGGCCGCCTTCACACTATTGATAGCCTTTGTCCTTGTCCTGCTGTTTTATGTCGATCAGCTAAACAGGATGAAAAGGAACATCTCGGAAAAGCATGAGGAGCTTACACAGATCTATGAAGAGTTAACGGCCTCCGAAGAGGAGTTGAAACAGCAATTTGACGAAGTATCCAGCGTGAAGGAGCAGCTGTCCGTCAGTGAAGAAAGGTTCAGGCTTGCGGCGGACGGTTCCAATGCCATCATCTGGGATGTGGACCTGTTAACCATGCAGTATTATTTTTCCGACCGGTGGTATGAGCTTTTAGGGTATGAACGAGGCGAAATCGATGAAGCCAACGGCGGATGGAGGGCAATCATCCACCCCGGTGATGCGGAAGAAGCGTATAAAGCAAGGATGATGCACCTGAAAGGAAAAACGGCATTTTACAACAGCGAATACAGGATGAAAATGAAAAATGGGGAATATAAATGGTTTAACGTGCGGGGAAAGGTCCTGAGGGACAGCCATTGGAGGAATACCAGATTTGCAGGGTCATTGATTGATATTACCGAAAGCAAGGAAAATGAAGCCAGACTGCAGGAAAGCTACCAGGAGCTGGAATCCACCTATGAGGAGCTGACGGCAGCCCAGGAGGAATTGAAACAGCAGTATGACGAGATATCGGTTAACCACGAGAAGATCAAAGATACGGAAGAAAAGCTGACGTATATTGCATACCATGACTTATTAACCGGACTGCTGAATAAAGTATCTCTATATGAAAATTCAAACGGTATTTTTCGCTCTCAAAACAGCAAAGCCGCTTTGCTGTTCATCGACATGGATCATTTCAAGTATATAAACGATACCATGGGGCATGCCTTTGGCGATCAGTTGATCATCCGGGTGAGCGAAAGACTTACTTCACTGCTAAGGGATAATTGTTCAATTTACAGACTCAGCGGCGACGAATTCATCATTATCATACAGGACATCAAAGGGAAGGAAGATGCGGAGGAATTCGCTTCGCATATCCTGGCCGGACTGAATGAGGAATTTCAAGTATTGAACAGTGCGCTGCATATCAGCTTGAGTATCGGTATCGCCATGTACCCCGATCATGGCAGTAATATTGAGGATTTGCTCAAATATGCCGACATTGCCATGTATAAAGTAAAGGAGACAGGCAGGAAAAGATATATTGTCTATGACCAGCTGATGAATGAAGTTTTCACGGAAAGAGTAAATATCGAAAAGCACTTGCACGCAGCGTTGGAAAATAATGAATTTGAACTATACTATCAGCCGCAGTTGGATTTGATATCCGGCAGGATCACCGGGCTTGAAGCTTTATTGCGGTGGAACAGTCCGGAGCTGGGTTCCGTCTCTCCGCTGAAATTTATCAAGGTAGCGGAGGATACGCATTTTATCATTCCTTTGGGAGCCTGGGTAATTAAAAATGCATGTGCCTTTTTAAAAAAGCTGCATGATAACGGCTTCCCGGACATATCCGTATCGGTGAATATATCCATGCTGCAGCTAATACAGAAGGATTTCGACAATTTGGTGGTTGATACCCTGGAGTTCTTCCGGCTTGAGCCCGGCTTCCTTGAACTGGAAATAACGGAGTCCATATTGATGGAGTCTTTTGATACCATCGGGCTAAAGCTGGAAAGGCTAAGCGGACAAGGAGTCAGGATCGCTCTGGATGATTTCGGCAAGGGTTATTCTTCGCTAAGCTACCTGAAGCAGCTGCCGATATCCACTTTGAAAATTGACAAATCCTTTATAGACAATATCTCTACCGAAAGTGACCGCAATATCCTGACCGGGCAAATTGTCATGCTGGGCAGGAGCATGGGGATGTGTGTGATCGCCGAAGGCGTAGAGCGGCAGGAGCAGCTGGAATATCTGCTTCAGCACGAATGTCATAAAATTCAGGGATACCTGTATAGCAAACCTGTCCCTGGAGCCGAGCTGATCAAGCTGCTGGAGATGAGTCAGAAATAAAATCCCGGAACGCTGTAAAATTATTAGCAATTACTGATGTTAGTTTACAAATAATAGAATATCCCTGTAAAACAGCCTGCTCTGTTATTTTTTTTGCATTTTCGAAGGGCTTACAAAAAAAAGGACGAGCTTGCGGAAGGACGGATAAGAATACTGGGGTGCCAACGCTCATAAATTGTAGCGGGGGGTGATATCCTGGTAATGCTCAAAACTACTTTCAACTTTTACAACCACCGGATGGATGAGCAGCTCAAAAAAGCCATTGCCGGCAAGTATATAGAGCAAATCGGCCAATGCATTTTAACGGATATCGCTGAAGATTCCAAACAGGCGGTAATAGCCCGGGATGAGGCTGGAGAAACGGCTGGGGAGGATGGACAATGAGCAGGAAAGCGGCTTGTTACTGCAGGGTGTCAACCCGAAAAGAAGAACAGCTTCTTTCCCTTGAGATGCAAAAACAATATTTCTCGGAATACTGTGATCAAAACAAGGGCTATGAGCTTTATGCCATCTATGCGGACGAAGGGATCAGCGGAAAATCCTTAAAAAACAGAAAAGAATTCGACAGGATGATCAAGGATGCCCAAAAAGGCTGTTTTGACGTAATTCTGGTCAAGGATTTTGCGCGCTTTGCACGTAACACCGTAGATTTGCTCAATAGCATCCGTATGCTTAAAGAGCAGGGAATTGAAGTGCTTTTTGTAAATTACAACATGACAAGCTTCGGTGATTCGGAGTTTGTAGTCACGCTTATGGCGGCCATAGCCCAGGAAGAATCGGCAATGCTGTCCAAAAAATTGAAACTATCGAAGAATATCACGGCCCAGCAAGGCAGGGTACCCAATTTTGCTTTCGGCTACGACTACAGCAAAGAGAAAAAAACACTTGTACCGAATCCGGATGAGGTGCGGTGGGTGGAAAGAATATTTGAACTGTATGTCAATGACGGTATGGGGACGGCGAAAATAGCTGAATATTTAAATAACAACAATATCAAAACCAAGAAGAACATATCGAAGGGCTGGACACAGCATGTAATTGCATGCATGCTGCGGAATGAGCTTTATATAGGAAAGGTTATCAATAAAAAGAGTGAGATTTCGGATTTTAAAACCGGAAAACGCAAGGAATTCGGGCGTGATGACTGGCTGATTGCCGACAACAGGGAACTGAAGATCCTGGAGGAGGAGTTGTTTCACAGAGCCCAGAAAATACTGGCATCCAGGAAAAACAGTTTTCGTCTGGACAAAAAGCGTCCCAGCAGCAAGTACCCGTTAAGCAATCTCCTGGTATGCGCAAATGACGGTTATTCCTTCAGAAGGTGCAGCAGGCGATACAGTGATGCCGGCAGGGTTTATACATGGTGGACCTGCTCATACAGAAATACCAAGGGAGCAGCCATCTGCAGCAACGATGCCCTGGTGGATGAAGAACAAATGTATCATGCAATCATCGCGTTCTTCCAGAGTATATGCGGCAGCAAGGAAGATTTGGCTAAACAGGTCAGGGAGTATGTGGCAAAGGAATTCCAAAAGCGCTATGAACATACCTATAATCGCAAAGAGCTGTTAGCGGAGCTAAAGGGACTTACTTCTAAAAAGAGCCGGTTGGTAGACCTGTATGCCGAAGGGAATATTGATAAGGATTGCTTGAACGACAAGCTGCGGCCTGTTGCCTGCAGGATTGAGGAAATCGATACAACCCTGGAGGTATATGCAAACTATGAAAATATGGGGGTCGATATTGAAAAATATACGGCTGGCTTTTTAGAAAGGGTGGAAATAAAAGCGGCTCGCCTTTTAAACAATACGTTTTTAAAGACTGTCTTTGAAAAATATCTGGTCCGGGAGGATGGCAAACTTACGGCAGTGATAAAAATTGACTATGACACAGGAACATCCATTGATATACCCTTTGGCGAACTGACGGAGGACGAAGCGGAATCAGCCGTTCCGGAATGCAACAACGGTACATAAGGATGTAACCGAAAGATTGAACCGGGTCAAACCCGAGCTGGCGGACAATGTGAAAAAAATACTGGATGAAAACAAGGCCGAAAGGCATATCCGGGGCGGAGAAGCAACCAAAGCCAAATACCAAAGCAGTACTTCAAAAGCGGGTTGAAGGTTGATATAAACATATGCTTAACATCAGAAGGACGTTACCTCGAATGGCTGTCAGCCATTCAGGCAATGTCCTTCTTTTCTGTGCCAGACAAATATGTTGCAATATTGTAATTATATGATAATATTATTTTATGAAATCTTAGTACATTATTTGCCATTGTACTGAAAAAGGGGTGTGTTTTTTGGGCTTGGGACAAGATATTGGAATAGATCTGGGTACGGCTTCCGTATTGGTCTATATTAAAGGAAAAGGAATCGTTCTTCGAGAGCCGTCTGTTGTGGCGATCGACAAAAATACCAATAAGCTGCTGGCTGTAGGCGAAGAAGCAAGACGGATGCTGGGAAGGACTCCCGGTAACATCATCGCCATAAGACCGCTCAGAGAAGGCGTTATCTCTGATTACGACATAACGGAGAGAATGCTTAAGTATTTCATAAACAAGGTCTGCGGAAACAAGGTTTTCAGGCTTTTCAAGCCCAGGATCATGGTCTGTGTGCCCAGCGGAGTCACCGAAGTGGAAAGGCGTGCCGTCATTGATGCGGCCATGCAGGCAGGCGCCAGGAAGACCTATCTTATAGAAGAGCCCATCGCCGCGGCCATCGGAGCGGGAATAGACATTTCAAAAGCCTGCGGAAGCATGGTTGTGGATATCGGCGGAGGGACCACCGACATCGCCGTAATATCTTTGGGAGGTACGGTTGTCTCCTCCTCTCTGAAGGTAGCAGGAGATAAGTTTGATGAAGCCATTGTCAGGTTTATGCGTAAGAAACACAATATAATGATCGGCGAAAGAACGGCGGAAGAGCTGAAAATCAATATAGGTACCGTATACCCCAGGGTCCAGGAGGTTTCCATGGACGTAAGGGGCAGGAACCTGATCTCCGGACTGCCAAAGACGATCAATGTAACTTCCACGGAAATAATGGAAGCGCTGGAGGAACCGATATCCAGCGTCATCGAAGCGGTGCATGCGGTTCTGGAAAGAACGCCGCCGGAGCTTGCCGCCGATATCAGCGACCGGGGGATTGTGCTGACCGGAGGGGGCAGTCTGATTTATGGCCTGGACAAGCTGCTTCAGGAGAAGACGGGAATCAATGTGATCATTGCAGACGATGCCATTTCCTGTGTAGCCCTTGGGACCGGGGAAGCCCTGAACAACATCGAAGTAATCGAACAAAGCGCCATAGCGGAAATCAGAAATAAGCGGTAAACCGGATTACTTAAGCAAAATACATAAAATGTAAGAGGCCGGGTCAGTCGATCCGGCCTTTTTATGGTTTTTAGGGTCGTGAGTGGAGCGAATTCTCTTGACGGCTTATTTTTTTGTTAAGAAAATTACCGGATAACCCGATATACTATTCTGTAGGAGTGGCATGGAAGCCTGCCTCGCATATCACAGCTTTAAAGGAGAAATTATGGTTCGGGGCATATATACTTCCGCCTGGAGCATGTTGGCGCTTGAAAAGAAAATGGACGTAATAACCAACAACATGGCCAATGTCAACACAAATGCCTACAAAAAGGATACTGTGGTATTTCAAGGCTTTCCCGATGTCCTGACCAGAAGGATCAATGACACCAGAAGCAGCCTCAATCCCAACGGAATTGTAGGGAATATGCAACTGGGCAGCGACGTAGGGGAATTATATACATATTACAATCAGGGACAGCTTCAGAAAACGGATAATAAGCTGGACATGGCTATCAGGGATTCCGATTCCGCTTTTTTTACGGTAACGGGGACTGACGGGAATGGCAATACCAAAGAATACTATACGCGCGACGGAGCTTTTGCTATCGGCGCCGGCAACCAGCTGGTGACAAAAGAAGGCTACGTTGTACAGGGCGTCAATGGCCCTATCGTATTAAACGGCGATTCCTTTAACGTAATGCCTGACGGCACCATCATTCAAGGAGATGAAGCAGTAGACAGGCTGCTCATAAAGCAATTCACCGATACGAAAACCCTTCGTAAATATGGCGACAATCTCCTGGAAAAAACGGAGCAAACAGAGGAAGCCGCATTTAACGGCAATATCCAGCAGGGATACCTTGAGCTTTCCAATGTCAACATCGTCAAAGAAATGGTAGATATGATTACGGTAACACGTGCCTATGAAGCAAATCAGAAAATTTTGCAGGCACAGGACGGAACACTGGATAAAGCAGTAAACGAAGTAGGAGCCTTACGATAACCCTTTGGAGGAGCTTTAGCTTATGATGAGAGCATTATGGACGGCAGCGTCCGGCATGGCGGCACAACAGTTCAATGTGGATGTGATTTCAAACAATCTTTCCAATGTCAATACCACCAGCTACAAAAAAGAGCGGGTCGAATTCAAGGATTTGCTTTACCAGACTTTGGACAGGGCATATATGCTGGAAGGACAGGGCAAGCCGGTAAACCTGCAGGTTGGATTCGGAGTCATGCCGGTGGCTACGGTAAGAAATTTTGAGACCGGCAATCTGGACAAGACGGATAACCCCCTGGATCTGGCCATCGATGGAGAAGCATTTTTCATGGTGGCGGGACCCACGGGAAATATCCAGTATACCAGGGATGGGTCCTTTAAGATCAGTATTTCGGAGGAGGGCAACAAAATAACTACCTCTGACGGCTTTCCCCTTTTGGATGATGCCGGAAATGAAATCATATTGAATATTGATGTTTCCAAGCTTAACATCACTTCCACAGGAGAATTGAGCTATACCGACGAAGAGGGAGTGGTGGTCCCGCTGGGTCAGACCATAGGCCTGGTAAAATTCCCGAATAAATACGGACTTGAAAGCACCGGAAGAAATCTGTATTCGGAAAATTCCGCCTCGGGATTTGCCGTCAGCGATACGGAGCTGGGGACCAGGAGTACCATTGCCCAGGGTTTTCTTGAATCCTCCAATGTACAAACCGTTGAAGAAATGGTAAAATTAATCGTAGCCCAAAGGGCATACGAATTAAATTCCAAGGCCATACAGTCGGCGGATGATATGCTGGGGATGGCAAATAACCTGAAAAGATAATCGTACTGCAGGTATGTAGTTGAACAACGTCACAGTCCCCCTCCTCTTGGGTGGTTACCGATTGAAAAGCTGTCCGTAGTATAAGTGGTGGGGTGCAATCTCCAAGAGATGTTGTTCAAACGCCACGTATAGGCGTGGCGCACGAAGTGTAGGGAAGGCAAATTCATTTCGTCCGCAGCGAGGGGGAATGGGGGCTTGCCTCCATTGAAAATTGAAGGTGAATATGGATATTAATAGCATCAACAGAGTACTGAACAATATGACGCCGGATTCGGCATCAGCGCCGCTGAAGGAAGCTGAGGACAACAGCTTTGAGGAAAAACTGAAGGCCGCCATGGACAAGAAGGATGACAAGGAATTAAAGGCTGCCTGCAAGCAGTTTGAAGGAATAATGCTGGATATTCTTTACAAGCAGATGAAGGCGACCATTAACAGGTCAAATCTGGTGGAAGCGGACCCGGGCAGGGAGGTTTTCGAGTCCATGCTGGATGAGAGCATGATGCAAAAGGTTTCCGAGACAAGCACCTTCGGCCTGGCAGATTCCCTGTACAAGCAGCTGAGCAGGCAAGCGGCATCCGCTGTTGAAACTGCAGAAAAAGAAAAAGGAGAGACGGCAGAAGGAGTCGAGCCGGTTGGGAAATAAAAAGTTTGCATATCTCTCGATACCTGGGGTAATTCTAATGTCCTTACTGGTTGTTTACATAGGGCATTTTTTGTTATCTGAAAAAAAGCCTGAACCGCAAGAAAGCACCGAGCAAAGTGAAGCCCTGCCGGCGGAACCAACGCCATCCGTCAAATACATTCATCTCTCAAAAATCATCCAAGGCGATCCGCAAGAAATACATATCCTTGAAGTAGACGTCTCCAAGCCTGATATCAAATTATCCCCCGTACTTTCCTCCGATTTGATCTATGGGTTTGACCATTTAAGCGCCATGGCTGCCAGAAAGCATGCCTTTGCAGCGGTAAACGGAGGATTTTTTACGGAGTTCGGCCTGCCTTCCGGAATGGTAGTCATTGACGGTGTGCTTGCGACCATATCAAAGGGCAAGTTTCCTGTTTTCACTATTTCTGGCGGTAAAGCGGTATTAACGGAAATTAAAAGCAAATTATACCTCAAAGGCAAGGCGGGAAGACTGGAGATTGACAATATCAACAGGCCTGGGTCTAAAGATGAAGCAATAGCATACACGCCTGTCTATGGGTCCATTAACAGGGCGGAGGAAGAGAATTTTACCCTGCAGATAAAAAACGGAGTTATCACAAAGATGGATTTAGAAGAAGACGAGTCTGAAATTCCGAAGGAAGGAATGCTTGTCAGCCTGTTCGGAGAGCGGTTTTTAAATTCCGGAGCCGTACCCTTCAAACCGGGCGATGCTGTGGAGCTGATTCACGAGCCGCAACTGGCCCCGGATACACAGGCTTATGAATGCGGCAGCTGGATTGTAAAGGAAGGCCAGGTCGTCATAGGAGACAAGGACGTATGGGTAGGAGTGCTGACAAACCAGGATCCCAGGACAGCCGTGGGAATCAAAGGTGACGGCACCGTGGTTTTTGTGGTGGTGGACGGCAGGCAGCCGGGCTACAGCAGCGGTATGACTGGGAGAGAGCTCGGGCGGTTCCTTGTCGATTATGGGGTTGTAAATGCGGCCATGCTGGACGGAGGGGCGTCCTCAGAAATGATTTACAACGGTGCACTGGTCAGCAGACCGTCCTTCAAAGGGCAGGAGCGTCCGTTGGCGGGCGGCTTTATTATCGTCAGGAAATAAGAGAGGCAGCGCTGGAGTAAAGTAGTAAATTTTATTTTGGTTTTAAGCATGGAACTATATTTACCCTTTCAAGTCTAATAAATCAGCAGTGCAAAACAAATAAGCGAGGAGTATGCTTTATGAAGAGGAACTTATCTTTGATACTGGCATGGGTGATCGCAGTTACTATGGCTTTGCCGTTGCAAGCCTTTGCAGCCGGTATGGATGCGGATCTGGCCAATGCCATTAAAAAAGCAAAAAGTCTTTTTGTCATACCGGAAAGCTACAAATTTGAATCGTCTGTCAGCAGCGAGGGCGGCAAAAATGTGTTTTCCCTTAACTGGAAAAGCTCCGGCAGCGACTACAGCTACATAATGGTCAGAATGGACGACAGGAGTAAGGTTCTAAGCTATGAAAGCTACAGCCCTTCCGATAGCACACAGACAAGAAAGGTTCCAAAGGTAAGCAGGCAGGAAGCCAAACTTAAAGCGGAGGCCTTCATAAAAAAAGTCAATCCTGAGATTGTTGATCAAATCAAATATGAGGAAAACAACCAAGCCAATCTTATGGACTCAACCTACTATTTTAATTTTTATAGGATCGCCAGCGGGATTTCTTTCTACAATGACCGGGTCAGTGTGTATGTAAACCGTGAGACCGGAGCGGTACAGGCTTTTTATGCCACATGGACCGACGGATTTGCATACCCTGTGCCCGGCAAGCAAATAACCATGGAGCAGGCCAGGGAGGCTTTCAAGAAAAACCTTGGACTTGAGCTGATCTACAAGTATGCATATTCCTATGAGGATAACAAACTGAAGATGTATCTGGCCTATAGACCGAAGTATGAAAATGATATTTATGCCATTGAGGCCTTTACCGGTGAAAAAATAAAAGTCGGTTACGGGTATTACGGCCCATACTTCGGCAGAGGTTCGGAAAAACAAATGCTTTCCGGTGGCGCGACGGATACTGCTCAGGTTACTCTTAACCCCGAAGAAATGAAGGCCGTAGAGGAGGCAGGAGGACTGAAACCTGCAGAGGAAGCGGAGAAAATTGCCAGAGCGGCAAAGTTCCTGGAATTGACCGGTGAATTCAAATTGAGCAGTTATAATCTGAGCCCAAGCTGGCCGGATAAGGCCGGGTATATATGGTATCTAAACTTTAATAAAGCAGAAACTGCGAATACCGTATCGGAATATGCAAGTGTCAGCGTTGATGCAAAAACGGGTAAGATTATCGGTTTTAATAGAAGCACACCCTATAAGGAAGGCTCTGCTGCCAAGTATAAGCTGGAGGAAGCAAAAACGGCGGTTGACGCCTTTGTTAAGGAGCACTACCCTGAGCTTTATACCCAGGTTGCTTATAATACGGATTATGAAGAGAGCCTTACAGGCAGCCAGGGAACGGAAGCGCTTCGCAGCTACAGCTTCAGATATAACAGGCTGGTCAACGGCGTCGCTTTTTCGGATAATGGAATAACGGCGGACTATGATGCAGTAAACGGAAAAATAACTTCCTTTACTATCAATTGGTTTACTGTGGATTTCCCTGAAGCGACCAATGTCATAGCGCTCGAAGCTGCCTATGACAAATTATTTACGGGCATCGGCCTGGAATTGATGTACAAAATCGATAATACCAGCAGCGTTGTCAGTAAAAAGGTCATGATTGATCCTTCCGCTACTGAAACGCACGAAGTGAAGCTGGTATATTCATTGAAGCCCGATAAGCCCCTTTTCCTTGACGGAAACAGCGGTGTGATTCTTGACAGCCAGGGAGTGCCTTATAAAGAAGTAAAGCCCGTTTCATACACGGACATAAAAGGGTCCTTCGCAGAGAAGCAGATCATGGTGCTGGCGGAAAACGGGGTATATCTGGACGGCACGCAGTTCAAGCCTAAAACTGAAATCACCCAGAAGGACTTCTTCATACTGCTTTCAAAGACGTTGAATTACTATAAAGTCGTACCTACGGAAAAAAGTCCGAAAAAGGATATTGACGATCTGTATGCTTTTCTTGGGAAAGAGGGGATTGTCAAGGCTGGAGAAGCTGCACCCTCTTCCTCGGTAACAAGGGAGGATGCAGTGAAATTCCTTATCAGAGCCATGAAATTTGACAAGGTGGCAGATATCAAGGGAATATTTACAAGCAGCTTCAAGGACCAGAGCAGTATCAAAGCAGGCCTCTCGGGATACGTGACCATCGCCGCCGGGCTGAACATAGTTTCAGGCAATGATGGCTATTTCTATCCAAAATCAAAACTGACTAGAGAAGCTGCCGCAGTGATTATTTACAACTATCTGCAGGTGTAAAGCGGGAGCCGGGGCTATATTTCCTGCAGGATCAAATTTAATGAGTTAAATAAAGACAGGGAGTGGAGCAATCCACCCCCTTTTTTTGCTGCTGGGGCGTTGGCAATATTTCAGGAAGACCCATAAATACCTGCGTTGAAATGTTTGTTTTGCTGCAGCGTCAGGCAAATCAAGTATTTAAGAAGGATTTTTTGCTTAAGTGGCGAATATTATTATATGAGGTGGGTAAAATGATAATAGATACAAGTAAAACCATCGCGTATAAATGTTCCTCCTGCGGAAGCTTTGAATTTTATAATATATCGTTGTTTTCCCTTTTGCATAAGAAGGAGAAAAATAATTACTGCAAGTGCAGGAAATCCTGTATTACCGTTAAAAAGGAAGGTGAAAGCGGATTTCTGATGAAAACTCCTTGCATTAGCTGCGGGAATGAGCATATATTTTTTATCAGTAAAAAGGACATGGTTTTTAAGGAGTTAAATGTGTTTAATTGCCCGGAAACAGGGATGCAGCAATGTTTTCTGGGAAAAGACGCATTGGTGCGCAAAAAGGTGGATAGTCTGGAAGAGGAGCTGGATGAACTCATTGACATGTTCGGCTATGATAATTATTTTAAAAATACCCAGGTGATGCTGGACTCCTTGAACAGGATCCATGACATTGCAGCGCAGGGAAGTCTTTTTTGCGAATGCGGAAGCACGGAGATAGAGCTGGTGCTGCTCTCGGACAGGATTCTTCTCAAGTGCGCCCGGTGCAGTGCCGGCAAGCTGGTAAAGGCCGCTACGAATGAAGATTTGAAGGACTTGATGCAGCGGCATGGCGTCCTTGTTACTTCGGATGATTTTGAATATGATAAAAAGAAAGCGGAAAAATATATAAGAAAAAATATTTAATATAAAACCGGCAGATGTGCCGGAAATTGTCGGAATCCTTTGTAAGGTGCATAATGGCGATGGAATTATGAAGTTTTTGCAGTAGTAATAATTGACAAATATCCGTGGAAGTGTTACAATACTTTGGGTAGTATTCACGAAACATTCTTTTGTTTTTGATTTCCTTAAATTAAAAAATAGAGGTTTCATAGGTTCTCTGTATTTGGCTGTATTCTGTTTTACCTCATATCCCAAGTAAAACAAAATTCTACGAATCAAACTTTGAAACTGTTAAAAGTACTGTTAACTGAATGAATTTCCAATAAAGTGGCAATAAATACTATATGTTTGTAAGGCGGTGGATTATGGAAGATATTAATCTTGGAAGTAAGTCTTTGGAGGATTTGCGGTACATAGCCAAGATGATGGGAATTAAAAATACGTCAAAGAGCCGGAAGGAAGAACTGATCGAGTTGATACTCAAATCCGGAAATGATAAGGAAAGCCAAAATGGGAATGAGCAGGAAGCTGTTTTAACTGCAGCAGAAAAAAAAGCGGAAGAAACCGGAGTTAAAGCCAAGCGGGGCAGAAAATCCGGCAAACCTGAGGCGGAAGACATTGTGAACGCAGAAGCTCCGGCTCCTGTGGAAGTACAGCAGGAGCAGCCAAAAGCCGAAGCTGAGCCCGTGAAAAAAAGAGGGCGTAAGAGCCGGGGAGCAGAAGTAGAGGGCCAGGAGGCCATACCTGAAAACAAAGCCGAGGAAACGGAAGTTTTGCCGGAAACAGCAGAAATAAAGCCGGAAGAGCCGGCGAAGCCATTGGAAGAGCCCAGGGCGGAAAAAGTGCCGGAAGAAGAAGCCGTGGTACTAAGAAAATCCAAGAGGGGCAGACCCAGTAAAACGGGTCCCGTTCAGGAAACAAAGCCGGCGGAACCTGAAGTTGTCGTACAACCGCCTGTTCAGGAAAAAATTCAAGAAAAGATACAGGAAAAAGCTCCGGTAAAGGAACCGGAAGAAGCTCCGGCGCCGGAAAAAGAAATTAAGAGACCGGCCAGGGAGTATCAACCGCGCAGAGAATTCAGGCAGCCCAGGGACTATCAGCAACCCAGGGAATATCATCAGTCCAGAGACTATCAACAGACCAGAGAGTACCAACAACCAAGAGAGTATCAGCAGTCCAGGGATTTTCAACAACCAAGAGAATATCAGCAGCCCAGGGAAGAGGCATTGCCTTTGCAGTCCAGAACTGAAACGGAAGAGGCGGCAAGGCCGGAAGAAAGGGCCGTACCCAGATCCTTTGAACAAAGAAAGGACAATTGGGGCGCACCTCAGGAAGGTAAACCTTATCAGCAGAACGGAAATGAAAAGATTGAAAGCGACGATCCTGTAGAAGGCGTATTGGAAGTGCTGCCCGACGGATATGGTTTTTTGCGCAGCGATAATTTCCTGTCCGGTCCTAAGGATGTCTATGTATCTCCCTCACAAATAAGGCGTTTCGGATTAAAGACGGGCGATAAAGTAAGAGGCAAGGGAAGGATCCCCAAAGAGGGCGAGAAATTCCAGGCTCTTCTCTATGTCCAGACAGTTAACGGAGATACGCCGGATATAGCTTCAAGAAGAGTTGCATTTGAATACCTGACACCCATCTATCCTGAGAAGAGGATATCCCTTGAAACAACTCCAAGAGAGCTTTCAACAAGGTTGATAGACCTTATAGCTCCCATCGGAAGAGGTCAGAGAGGTATGATTGTTTCTCCTCCGAAGGCAGGTAAAACCATCCTTCTTAAAAAAATAGCCAATGCAATTACGACCAACTGTCCCGAGATTGAGCTTATCGTCCTTCTGATCGACGAAAGACCTGAGGAAGTCACCGATATGCAGCGCTCCATCAAGGGTGATATCATATATTCCACCTTTGACAAGGTGCCGGAGCACCATGTAAAGGTGGCAGAAATCGTACTGGAAAGAGCTCAAAGGCTTGTTGAGCACAAGAAGGATGTTGTCATCCTCCTTGACAGTATTACCAGGCTCGCAAGGGCATATAACCAGACAATACCTCCGACGGGCAGAACTCTTACCGGAGGTCTGGATCCGGGCGCGCTCCATGCTCCGAAAAGATTTTTCGGATCCGCCCGTAATATCGAATTCGGCGGCAGTCTTACCATCATCGCAACGGCGTTGATTGAGACGGGAAGCAGGATGGACGACGTCATCTTTGAAGAATTCAAGGGCACGGGCAACATGGAAATCCACCTTGACCGGAAGCTGTCCGAAAAGAGAATATTCCCTGCAATCGACATCAACAAGTCGGGCACAAGAAGAGAAGAACTGCTGCTAAGCCAAAAGGAACTGGAAAGCATATGGGCCATTCGAAAAGCCATGAGCCGCCTGGGCACCGCAGAGGTAACGGAAATGATCCTTACCAAAATGATGCAGACCAGGACCAATGACGATTTTGTCGGCAGCATCAATATAGCGTTTTTAGATAAGTAGGATTACCCTTTTATACGCAAATTTGCGTATAAAAAAATGCTTGCGAAGACAAGCTTCCTGTGTTACAATAATTTTTGCTGGCAAAATGGCAGGTACTATTTTGCAAAAGAGCGGAGGAAGGTGAAAACAATGAAGGAAAATATTCATCCCAAATACGAGGAAACGGTTGTAAAATGCGCATGTGGCGAAACTTTTACTACAGGTTCCACAAAAAAGAATCTGCATGTTGAAATATGCTCCAAGTGCCATCCCTTTTTCACCGGCAAACAAAAGCTGGTAGATACGGGCGGACGTGTAGAAAAGTTCAAAAGGAAATTTGGTATTGTTGACGACAGATAATAGAGTATTTGAAAAAACCTTATAAAAATGTTACAATAAAGGCTGAACATCATTCAGCCTTTATTTTTTAAAGCAGGGTTGAATCTGTTAGGCACATAAAATGCCGATGTTAACAAGGAGCTTGCGTGTTGTAGCATTAGTGAGGAGAAAATAATGAAAAAAACATCAATAGGCGGCCAGGCATTGTTGGAAGGCGTTCTGATGATGGGGCCGGAAAATATCGCCATTGCGGTAAGAAAGCCGGATGGAGAAATTATTTTAGATAAAAAGCCTCTCCCGGGCAAGAGTATCATTTCAAAAATACCTGTTATCCGGGGCGGCTTTCTGCTGATCCGGCAGATGATCATCGGAATCAAGGCATTGATGTATTCGGCGGAATTTGTAGAGCTCGAAGAGGGTGAAGAGGCAAAGCCTTCCAAAGTTGATGCTTTTATCGAAAAGCTTTTTGGAGACAAGCTGAAGGATGCGGTGGTATATTTTTCTCTTATATTGGCTTTGGGCTTCAGTATAGGACTTTTTATACTTTTGCCGAATCTTATTGCAGGCTTCCTGCATCTTGACAAGACTACCGGCAGCGGAGTGGTTTTGTATAATCTGTTTGAAGGCTTAATAAGGATATTGCTGTTTTTCGGATATATTTACCTGGCCTCAATGATGAAGGATATTAAGCGCGTATGGCAGTATCATGGAGCCGAGCACAAGACGATCCATTGCTATGAGCATGGCGATGAGCTTACCGTGGACAATGTGAGAAAATACACCACAAAGCATCCCCGCTGCGGTACCTCTTTTGTATTTCTTGTAATGGTGGTAAGTATATTGGTGTTTTCTTTTCTCGGATGGCACGCCTGGTATATAAACTTGCTGCTGCGGTTGGTATTCATACCGCTGGTTGCAGGCATTTCTTACGAAATGCTGAAATTTGCAGGCCGTCACAGCGAATGGAAAGCGATGAAAATAATCAACGCGCCTGGAATGCTGTTCCAGCTGTTTACGACCAAAGAGCCCGATGACAGCCAGATGGAAGTAGCAATTGAAGCATTTAAGAATGTATTGGTAGAGGACAAGAATGCCGATAATTGGTAGGGATAGCGGAATGACCATCCGAGAAGCGCTGGTAAAGGGAACCCAAATATTGAATGCTGCGAAAATCGAAACCCCGGCGGTTGATGCCGGGGTTATGCTTTGTCATGTCCTGGGATGCGACAGGACCTGGCTTTATGCCCACGGCGGGGAAGATCTGGATAAAAATGCTTCGGAGAAGTACTCTTTGCATCTATCCAGGCGCTGTACGGGGATGCCGGTTCAGTATATTACCGGCAAACAGGAATTTATGGGCTTGGATTTCCATGTAGCCCAGGGAGTTCTTATTCCGAGGCCTGATACGGAAGTCCTTGTAGAAACGGCACTAGAGCTGGGGAGACAGAAAAAGCAAGGAGTGAAAATACTTGAAATAGGTACGGGATCAGGCTGTATTCCAGTCAGTATAGCATATTATTTGAAGAATTCTTTTGTCCTTGCGGCGGATATCTCGGAAAAAGCATTGGAAATTGCGCGGATGAATGCGATCAAACATGGTGTATCCGGACGAATAGAGTATATAAGGAGCAACCTTTTTAAAAAAATTGAAATGTCGGGATTTGATATGATTGTGTCAAATCCTCCCTATATCCGCAGCGGAGAAATCCCCGGGCTCCAGAGAGAAGTCCGGGACTTCGAGCCCGGATTGGCCCTGGATGGCGGAGAGGATGGGCTTGACTTTTACAGATCAATCGCAAGAAGTGCCCCTGCGTATCTGAAAGAAAAGGGGAATCTGGCCTTCGAGGTGGGAATACATCAGGCGGAACAGGTTGCAAGGTTGATGGAGAGCAGGTTTGAAGAGGTTGCAGTGAAAAAGGACCTGGCCGGAATTGGGAGGGTCGTCATAGGGACCCTCAAAAGCCGATTGTATACAAAGTTCAAAATCTAAACCCATAACACAGTTAAAATCAAGGATTAAAAGTAAATCGTCCATAGAAAAAAACATAAATAATAGAGAATTACAATAAAACAAAAGAAAATACAATCTAAACTGATTTATTAGCGCTTTTTCTGCCGGTTTATGATTTGACTTATAACCTGGTAATAATTATAATTATTGGTGGTCAGTTTATAGGTATAAAGCGGTTTTGGGCGAAGTCGCCCCGAATGGCGGCTTTTTTTTGTGGTTATAACGAGGCATCAAAAAATGTTCCCCACCTCTGTAGGAAGTGGGTGCCGAATTGGTGTTCACGTGGTGAGCATGTCTTCGGCCTCGTTGAAACTCAGCTGATGAAATTAATTTTTTCTACAAACGAAGGAATTAATTTTGAACCAGGTCGTTATAATAATTTTGAAAGGGGCAGAATTTGTGGAAACATACATTTTACTGGCGGTTGCGATACTATTACCAGCTGTAAGCGCAGTTTTATGCCAGGTCGCCGGAAAAAAGACTGTCAGAGCGACAGTTGTGGCAATTACCTCCGTAGTACTGATTATTACTGCTGTCAAGCTTGCTGCAATCATGGCGGGGGAGGGTGGCAAAATAGTCCTCAATGCGGAGGAACTGCACTTTAATGTAGGATGGATTATTGAGCTGCTGGATTTTGCCCTGCTGGTATACATCATTTATATCGGCTTCTCTCTTAAGAAGGTTATAATATCTCTGTTAGCTCTGGTACAGCTGATTCCAATGGCAATATTCGAGATGTTCGGTACCATAACGGAACCCGCAAACATCTTTGTTATTGATTATCTTTCACTGATAATGATACTTCTTGTATCCATTATCGGGCCTATCATCGTAGTCTTTGCACTGGGATACATGAAGGAGCATGAGCTTCATCAACATCTTAAAAAATCAAGGCAGCCCAGGTTCTTCATGATCATGTTTTTCTTCCTTGGAGCCATGAATGCGTTGGTGATGTCCAATGATCTTCTGTGGATATACTTTTTCTGGGAGGTTACCACCCTATGTTCCTTCCTGCTGATTTCACATGACAAGACCGAAGAGTCCATTAAAAACGGTATCAGGGCTTTGTGGATCAACAGTCTGGGCGGAGTTGCCTTTGTTTTCGGAATCATCTTGATTTATAATGCCGTGGGCACCCTTGCGGTGGATGAAATTGTCAAGCTCAAGCCTGATGCTGCATTTGCAGGTCTTCTTCCTATAGGTCTTGGAATGCTCTGCCTGGCAGGCTTTACAAAATCTGCGCAGTTTCCTTTTCAGAGCTGGCTTCTGGGCGCCATGGTTGCACCGACACCGGTATCTGCCCTGCTCCACTCCAGCACAATGGTTAAAGCGGGAGTTTATCTGGTGGTCAGAATGGCGCCGGCCTTCAGTGGGACCATACTGGGCAAGGTAGTTGCCATTGTAGGCGGTTTTACCTTCCTGGCAGGCTCAGCCATGGCGATCAGCCAGCGGAATGCCAAGCGCGTACTTGCCTATTCTACAATCGCCAACCTCGGTTTGATTATATGCTGTGCCGGCATCGGCACTACAGTGGCCATGGGAGCTGCAATCATGCTCATCATATTCCATGCCGTATCTAAAGGTCTGCTGTTCCTGTGTGTGGGAACCATTGAACATGGGATCGGCAGCAGGGATATTGAAGATATGCAGGGCTTGATGAAAAAAATGCCTTTCACTACGGTAATAACGGTAGCCGGTATGATTTCAATGCTTTTGCCGCCCTTCGGCGTGCTGATGACCAAATGGCTTGCCATTGAAGCGGCAGTCCACATGCCGGTAGTTTTGATTTTGCTGATCATGGGAAGTGCATTTACGGTATTCTTCTGGTCCAAATGGATTGGAATCATATTGACCATGTCCTTTAAGCCCAAATATTTTCTTGAAAAGCTGTCATTCACTGTTAAAGGGACATTGGCTGTTTTACTGGCCATTGTATTGGCAGCAAGTATATTCATTACTCCCCTTTTCAACGGGCTTATAGCTCCAATGCTTAATTCCTACAGTTTTGCGGATAATTCCCTCGTGGCCGGACAGGCCGGGGGCCTATGGATCGGTGGTTCGGGCAATCCCCTGATGGGCGGTTTTGCATCCATCCCATTTTTCCTTATATTGTTTGCAATCATACTGACAATCCCATATTTTCTCCGCAAGACCAAACCGGAGAGGATCAAACCTCCGTATGTTGGCGGAGAGCTTGTCAATGACGATATCCGGGGAATTGAATTCATAGGGCCCGGCGATAAAGTGGAAACCATTGTCGTCCACAATTATTATTTTTCGGGAGTCCTGGGCGAAAAGAACCTTACTCTCTGGACCAACATTATTGCAGGAGCAATTATACTTGTCATGTTTGGGGTGGTGATATAATGAGCGTATTTGAAATAGTACTAACCATAGTGATAACACTTGCGGCAGCCCCAATCCTTGGAGGATTGCTCAGCGGAGTTGACAGGATAATTTCCGCACGTATGCAGAACCGGTTCGGCCCCCCTCTTTTACAGCCGTTTTATGACTTCTTCAAGCTTTTCGGCAAAGAGAGGATCACTGTCAATCAGACGCAGATGGTTTATGTGCTGGGCAATTTGATTTTTATGGTAACAGCGCTGGTAATGCTGGTGCTTAAACAGGATTTGCTCATGCTGATTTTTATTCTTGCCTTTGCCAATATCTCGCTGGTCATCGGAGCCATGAGCGTCCGTTCGCCTTACAGCAAAATAGGCGCCCAGAGGGAAATTATTCAGATGCTTGCCTATGAGCCTGTTTTACTTTTGATGGTTGTTGGGATATATCTTATAACCAAGAGCTTTATGATACAAAGCATATTTGATTATTCAAAGCCCTTGCTTTACAGCTTGCCCCTGGTATTTTTGGCCTTCCTGTATGTATTGACCATAAAGCTCAGGAAATCGCCCTTTGATTTCTCGACGTCGCACCATGGCCACCAGGAGCTGGTAAAAGGTCTCACCACTGAATTTTCGGGGCCTCAGCTGGCTATAATAGAATTGACCCACTGGATTGAGCTTGTGTTGCTGATGGGGATGATCACGCTGTTCTTTGCCAAACCCTTGTGGGTGGGCATATTGATTGCTCTGGGAAGCTATTTCCTCGAGCTTGTCATCGACAACATCAGTGCGAGGATGACATGGCGGTGGATGATCAAGGCGACCTGGCTTGTAGGCATAGGTGCTGCCCTGACAAATATTATCTGGCTATACATGAGGCACTATTAAGGAGAGGGACACACCCTCCGAAACGAGGGTAATCCGTGAGAATGTCCCCTTTTGAAAAGGCTCTGCTTGGCCGGCACGTTTGTGAAATTAAGAAAGAAGGTTGATAGAGAATGGGTATAATAAGTAAAGCAAGAAAAAGATCGCCCTGGATTGTGCATTTTGACTGCAACAGCTGCAACGGCTGTGATATAGAAACACTGGCATGCCTCACACCTCTTTATGATGTGGAGCGTTTTGGAATTGTTAACGTTGGAAATCCAAAGCATGCGGATGTATTGGTCGTTACCGGTTCAGTAAATAATAGGAACGTCCGCGTATTGAAGAATATCTACAACCAGATACCCGATCCGAAGGCTGTAGTAGCTGTCGGCGCTTGTGCCTGCTCCGGCGGTATCTTCAGGGACTGCTACAATGTCGTTGGGGGGATAGACAAGGTAATTCCCGTAGACGTATATGTCCCCGGCTGCTGCCCAAGGCCTGAGGCAATCATCGACGGAATTGTTGCGGCGGTAGGTAAGTTTGATGAAAAAGCGGAAGCTATGAAAGCGCATCCGAATGGAAATAGTAGTAACAGCGCTGTACATGTGAATACAGCGGAGGATGGCAGCGGCAGCAATACGCCTGCCGGACCGGATGGAGGAAAAGCATGATCGAGAATATTGTCGAAATAAATGTAGACCGCCTGCTTGGAGAAACGCAGGAAATGATGTATGACAACTACAGATTTGTAACAGCTACCTGTGTTGACAACGGCGATGGTACCCTGGACGTTATTTATCATTTTGACAAGGACCTGCAGCTGAAAAATTACAGGATCAAGGTAACAAAAGGACAGGAAGTTCCCAGCGTATCAAAGATTTATTTCTGCGCCATCCTTGTTGAAAATGAGATGAAGGAACTTTTCGGACTGAACGTAACCAATATTGAAATCGATTATGGCGGGCACATGTTGCTTTCCGACGGCGCTCCCGACAATCCTATGGCAAGACAGCAGATCACCATAGTACAGAAGGGGGATAAAGAAAATGCCTAAGACAGTGATACCTTTCGGGCCTCAACATCCCGTGCTTCCCGAGCCGCTTCACCTGAAGCTGGTCATGCAGGATGAAAAGATCGTTGAAGCCATACCGGCCATCGGTTACGTCCACAGAGGACTGGAAAAGCTTACGGAGTTAAAAGAATTTACACAGAATGTATATGTTGTAGAAAGAATTTGCGGTATTTGCAGCTGCATGCATGCTCTGGCATACTGCCAGGGCATTGAAAGCCTGATGAATATCCAGATCCCGGACCGTGCCAGGTATCTGCGGGTTATATGGGCGGAATTGCACAGGATCCACAGCCATTTGCTATGGGCGGGGCTTCTGGCAGACGCCTTCGGTTTTGAAAGCCTCTTCATGCAATTGTGGAGAAACAGGGAAAAGGTCATGGACATTATGGAGGAGACGGCAGGCAGCAGGGTAATCATCTCCGTCAATACCATCGGCGGCACAAGGCGCGATTTGTCCAAGGAAATGCAGATGAAAATCAAAGTCACCCTGGAAGATATAAAACAGGATTTAAAACAACTGGAGCACGTATTCCTTGATGACTATACTGTAAAACACAGGTTGGTAGGCGTAGGCGTACTGACAAAGGAAAATGCATACAAACTGGGGGCTGCCGGGCCTATGGCAAGAGCCAGCGGAATCGGCCAGGACCTGAGAACAACCGGCTATGCGGCATATGGCGAGCTGGAATTCGAACCGGTGGTCCGTGAGGATGGAGACTCCTATGCAAGAACCGTAGTCAGGATGTATGAGATCTACCAGTCCATCAGCCTGATCGAACAGGCGATTGACGAGCTTCCGGCAGGAGAGGTCAGTGTCCCGTTTAAAGGCAATCCTACCGGCGAAGTAATCTCACGTGTTGAGCAGCCCAGAGGAGAAGTGCTGTATTATCTCAGAGCCAACGGCACCAAGAATCTGGAACGTATGAGAGTCAGGACGCCTACCTTTGCGAACATACCTGCACTGCTTCAGATGCTTCCGGGCAGCGAGCTTGCCAATGTGCCGGTATTGATTCTGACCATAGATCCATGCATCAGTTGTACGGAAAGATAAGCGAAAGCAGACGGATGCCGGATAATTCGATAGATGGGATTGCCCCTGGGCAATCCCCGGGAGATGAGTGGGGCGGATGCCCTGGGACTTTTATAGAGGAGGTTACAGTATGTTTGACATGCTGGGTAATATTTTAAAGAATGTAGTATCCAAACCCGCAACAAGAATGTATCCCAAGGAAAAAAGGGAGACTTACAAGGATGTGCGCGGGCAGATAGGAATCGACATTGATAAATGCATTTTCTGCGGTATCTGCAGCAAGAAGTGTCCATCCGATGCCCTTGTGGTGAACAGGAATGAGAAGTCCTGGGAGATTGATCATTTCAAATGTGTCATATGCAGCGTATGCACTGAGGTTTGCCCAAAAAAATGTATAAGCACCGAGGCCGACTACCATGCATGCGCCTATACCAAGAGCAAGGCAAAATCGGTACAGACCCCGAAACCGGCCGAGCAGGCTAAATCCGACAACCAGAATTAACGGTGTAGCTTAAATGCATGAATACGCGGTAACGAAAAATATTATCGAAATTGCAGTAAAAGAGGCCGAGGCTGCCAATGCCCGGAAAATCCTGGAGATAAGGCTGATTATCGGGGATTTGTCCAGTATTATCGACGAGTCTGTCCAGATGTACTTTGAGATAATCAGCCAGGGCACCATCGCTGAAGGCGCCAGACTGTCTTTTAAAAGAAAGCCGGCCATCCTATACTGCGGAAGGTGCGCGGAAAATTTTGAAAAACCAGGCAAGGGCTTCGAATGTCCCGTATGCGGCGGTACAGGAACACTGACGGGAGCGGGCAGGGAATTTTACATTGAAAGCCTTGAAGTGGAGTGAAAAGATTATGGAAATCAAGGTAATGAAAAACATAATGAATGCCAACGAAAATCTGGCCGCTGGAAACAGGGCCTTTTTTCGAGCAAATGAGATTACGGCCATGAATGTCATGGCATCTCCCGGTGCCGGCAAGACAAGTGTCATTGCAAAGGTCGTCGAAGCGCTGCGGGATGAAATAAGCTTCGGAGTCATCGAAGGGGATATTGCCTCCAGCATCGACGCAGAGCTTTTCGACAGCATGGGTATTCCGGTAGTGCAAATTAACACGGGCGGCGGCTGCCATTTGGATGCCAATATGATCCGGGAAGCCGTTTCCGGCAATAAAGCCTTTGAAAATACGGTTCTTTTCATAGAAAATGTCGGCAATCTTGTCTGCCCGTCGGTCTTCGACCTGGGAGAGCAGCTGAAGATGGTCATAGCAAGCGTACCGGAGGGTCATGACAAACCTTTTAAGTATATCTCCATGTTCGAAGCCGCCGATGTCATTGTGCTTAATAAAATGGACCTTATGCCTTTTATTGATTTTGACATTGACAAATTTTACAGCGGCATCCATGCCGTCAATACCAGGGCACAGGTATTTGAAGTCTCCTGTAAGACAGGAAGCGGCTTTAATGAACTTTCCCAATGGATATTGAGCGTAAGAGCCAAAAAAGCTTGAGCGCGTCCAGGAGTGCATTGACAATAACGAGGCGACAAAAATATCCACACCTCTATTCGGTGCCGGCACCGGATTGGGTTTCAGGCGGTGAGCATATCTCCCGCCTCGTTGAAACTCCGCTGCGGTAAGGAAATTTGTCCACAACCGACAATTTTCTTTGAATTAGGCCGTAATAATCACACCTTTTTATAGAAATTATTTACATAAAGAAAAGCATATTGTATAATTGATTCAGTATAGATAATTGGCATTACTTCAGTAGAAATATAACGAGACGAGGTGGTGTTGCAAGTGGATTTCTCCCAGATTGGATTAATTATTTTCAACATAATTACACCTTCGATCCCTGAACAGATATTTTACATTTATTTTACGCTGTATTTATTCGGGAAGGCAGAGGAGATAAAACTAAGGTCCGATAACATCGTGAAGATCTCCGCACTATCTGCTGTTATTGCCACGATTTCCGTTCTGCTGCGCACATTTTTCCCGGACCTGGCCCAAAGCGGGATGCTGTTGATCATAGGCCTGGTTATCACCTGCGGCTCTTTTATAGTTGCCTACAGGATTTCCGGAATCAAAGAAATATTCAGGTCCTTTGTCTGCATGATTATCAGTTTTATCATCGGGTCAATCTTTCAGACCATTTATATACCGCTGCTGCTTTATGGCACAAATACGGGCATAGAGGAATTGTATAAACCGGGGATCATGCCCTTTATCTGGTCGCTGCCGGAATTAGCAATGATATTCTCCGTAATATCCATATTGACCGTCCGGAAAAGTATCAATCTCAGGGCCAGATTTCTCATTATAGTAAGCCGTAATAAGGTTGTTCTAGCCATTTCCATAGCACTTCTCCTGTTTAACATCCTATTTCTCGCAGTGATGATACGGCTTATCTGTTTCGACAAAATTTTATTGAGCCTCAGCTTTTTGAATCAACTGCTGTTCATTGTCATTGTCGTAATATTTCCGGTATTGAATGTGTCCCTGCTGATGGTGGCCCTCTATAGCAACTACTACAGGGAAACCATACGGGTTTTGCTGTCCAAGGACCGTATCAATACGCTGGTAAATATTCTTGAAATATACGCCGAAGAAAAGAAGTATGATAAAATAGAAGGTATCGTTAATGACCTGCATAAACAAGTACATTACATCTAAAGAATACTGAGAAAGGAGAATAAAGTTATGAAGAAAATGTTGTCTCTGATAGCAGCTTTACTGTTTGCTGTAGCTGCGTTTACGGTTACGCCTGCATCGTGGATCATCCTTATTCATCATCCTAAAGCTCCGAAGTGTCTCCTTAAGCAATAATGAAAGTATACCTTTCAGGTTTCTGGAAACGCTGCCATTACGGCCGGTATTTTTAAAAGCGCGAGGTAATATTTTTAAACTCTTAAGTGAGAAGGCTTGAAGCGGCCTTTTTTTTGTTGGTTTTTTTATTCTGAAGCTCATACCAACATATTCGCATGAGTTAGGACATACATATTATATAAATCTCTGGATTCGGTTTGCGGGAGTGGATGAACTTGAAAAGGATTATCGGGATGCTTTTTATACTTGCCATCGGCTGTTATCTTGCTGTCTATCTGACCTTTCTCAGTATTCCTGCCGCAGAGGTATTCAACAATGTAATACCCGATGCGCCGGTGAGTATTCCCAATGCGCTTGAAAACAGCATTTATGATTTCATTTGCAATAAACTTGCCGGTAAAGAGGGAGAGATCAGGACGAATCTCCAGAACTATGAGGGCAGTAAGGATACCCTCTCCGAATCGGCAGGTCTTATGATGAATTGCTGTATCCTGTCCAATAATCAAAAACAATATGATGTGCAGTTCAAGGTACTTCAAAAACGGCTTTTAGAAGGAGGACAGTTCATCCGCTGGCGCGCAGGGAATACCAAAGGAAATTGCAATGCGGCTATTGACGACTTGAGAATTATCCGTGCCTTGATGGACGGTTACGATGCATGGGGCAATAAGGACTATTACAACACCGCAGGCATCCTGCAGGAGAATATTTTCAAGCATCAGGTGGGGAACCGCAGCCTGTACGAGTTTTATGACTGGAAAAGCAAGGAGGCAAGGCACAGAACGCCTTTATGCTATCTGGACTTTTATACCCTAGACAGAATGAGCGAGTTTAACCTCCAATGGCTGGCTGTAGAGGAGCAGTCGCTGTCAATTGCGTCTGAGGGAAGGATCAGCAGCGAATCGCCTTTCTTTTATAAATATTATGATTATGACAATAGGAGCTATGCTTTTGATGAGGAGTATTCCAAGGGAAAGGGGATCTGCCTGACATACACGCTGTATACGGTCCTTCATCTGGCAGAGGTTAACGAGGATACCGGTTATTTTACCGAGTGGTTGAAAAATGAGATGAGGGACGGAAAGCTGTATGCATGGTATAACCCCCTTACCCAAAAGCCTGCAAATTCCATTGAGAGCACGGCTGTATACGCGCTTGCCGCCGTATATGCAGCAAAAACAGGCGAAAGGGAATTGTGTGAGAAGCTGGTGGAGGGGATGAAGAAATTTATGGTAGCAGATCGGAAATCAGCCTATTACGCTGGTTTTGGCGATCCGGGAACAAAATACTTCCACGCCTTTGACAATCTGACTGCCTTATGGGCGATAGCCGTTTCCAGCAGAGAATAAATATACACACATCATCAATATCTTTGCATTATCACTGGTCCCTACGATTTCACAAGCCATAGCAAAAAGGGCAATCGGCCCATAATGGGCAATATATTAAATACTGTAATAAAATGCACAGCGGCGGCAATAATATAGTATAAAACATATTGCAGGAGAATCATATGTTCCTGAAAACGACAGCCAGGCAGCAATATATCAATATTTACAGCATTTCGGCCTTTAAAAGCTTTACCGACGAATTGTACCAGCTGATATCCAAGGGATTGAAAAATGGCTATAAATCCATAAATTTCGTATGTATAGGCACGGACAGGTCCACGGGAGACAGCCTTGGCCCTCTGGTGGGTTATAAGATTAACAGCTTGAAATACGCCAACGTATATGTTCATGGGAACCTGGACAATCCTGTCCATGCTAAAAATCTGGATGAAGTGATGAAAGCAATTTCTGAAAAGCATACCAAGCCTTTCATTATTGCAATTGACGCCTGTCTGGGAAAAATGGACCATGTAGGCTACATAACCATCGGCGAGGGGTCCATCAAACCGGGTTCAGGCGTTAACAAGGAACTAACCCCCGTAGGCGACATGTTTGTTACAGGAATTGTGAATTTCGGCGGGTTCATGGATTTCCTGGTACTGCAGAATACACGTCTTAATCTGGTAATGCGGATGGCCGACCTTGTATCCGCGGGCATAAGATATGTTCTGTGGAAGCTCAGGGAAGAATGTGCAGCCATTGCCGCAGAATAGAGGCTGAATTTACAGGCGGTGAATTGATAGCTTTCTACAGAGTAAAAATCAATTGCAAGGCGGTCGTTGATCGCCTTATCCGCGATTCAGATGATCTTCTCGAATTTATCAGACATTTTTCGGTTTTCAAGTTATAATAGAATAGGAATACTTCAGCGAAACATTTTATTGATCCTTCCGGAAACAGTGCGACGGTGCACCGGCATATTTCAGGAAGGCGCATTGATGAAGGTTTGCTTCCGCTGCAGTATCAGAAGCTGCAAAAATGATTTTGCATAGGTTTGGGAGGAGTTATCATGAATAATAGGGCAAATAGGGTTCTGGGAGCTATATTTGTAATTGTAGGAGCGCTGTTTCTTTTGAAGAATCTGGATATAATGCAGCCGTTCTTTAATGTTTTCAATTTGGGCTATATCATTTCACGATTCTGGCCTTCGCTGTTCCTTTTGATTCCGGCGTTTATGTTTCACTATGGATTTTTCAGAGGCAGGAAGAGAGATCCGGGCTTGCTGGTCCCCGGCGGAATTCTGCTGGTGCTGGGCGTTACCTTTCAAATAAACATGCTGTTTGGGATGTGGGACGTAACCTGGCCTTTAAACATCTTTGCCGTTGCCTTCGGACTTTTTGAGCTGTATTATTTCGGCAACAGGGAAAAAGGCTTGCTGGTACCGATTTTTATCCTGGGCGGATTGTCGTTTATTTTCTTTACCTCTTTTTCGGTGAAGGAGCTGCTAGGTTACAGTGCCAGCAAAGTGGCCATACCGCTGTTACTCATCGTCGTCGGGGTATACGTGATTTTTGGAACGAAAAGGAATAAAGACGCTTAAAGAAATTTTTGAAAGAAATTTGTTTGAAAATAAAAAGCAAGGGTATTATAATTAGCAGCATTGCGGAAAAAGGTCTATATCCTATAAAATTGCGATTGGAGCTGATTGATTAAAATGGAAAAGTATGTTTGTACAGCCTGTGGGTACGTCTATGATCCTGCCGCCGGGGATCCCGACAGCGGCATAACTCCCGGAACACCTTTTGAAAGCCTGCCGGATGATTGGGTTTGCCCCGTATGCGGCGTAGGAAAGGATATGTTCGAGAAGGAATAATATTTGAAAATATTCTCTATTGCATTCTGAATACTTTGTGTTATAATTTTATTAAATATGGTATGAGCAATGTTTATTTTATTTTTAATTTTTGGAACAATGGCGTTCTCAAACAGGTTTTGCCTGGTTGGGGGCGCTTTTTTATATGTCAATTATTCTTATATCCTGAGAGGAGTGTATTTATGCCGAAGTATGCCAAGGAAGATATATTACGTATAGCCAAAGAGCAGGATGTGAAGTTCATCCGCCTGCAGTTTACCGATATTTTCGGCACCCTGAAAAATGTGGCCATTACATCGGAACAGCTTGAAAAAGCACTGGACAACAAATGCATGTTTGACGGCTCGTCCATTGAGGGCTTTGTCAGGATTGAAGAATCCGACATGTACCTGAGGCCTGACACCAACTCTTTTGTAATTTTCCCCTGGAGACCCCAGACGGGGAAAGTCGCACGTCTGATTTGCGACGTTTACAATCCCGATGGTACCGCCTTTGAGGGGGATCCCAGGTATGTTCTTAAAAAAGTCCTAAAAAAGGCTGAAAATATGGGGTATGACACTTTCAACGTAGGACCGGAATGTGAATTCTTTCTGTTCCTGACAGATAATGAAGGCAATCCAACCACCGTAACCCACGACAATGCGGGATATTTTGACCTGGGTCCTGTGGATCTCGGTGAGAATGCCAGACGGGACATGTGTCTTGCATTGGAAGAGATGGGCTTTGAAATCGAAGCCTCCCATCACGAGGTTGCGCCGGGACAGCATGAAATTGACTTCAAGTACAATGACGCCCTGACAGCTGCGGATGCCATTCTGACCTTCAAGCTGGTGGTCAAGACCATCGCCCAGAGGCACGGACTGCATGCCACCTTTATGCCCAAACCCATTTTCGGAATCAACGGCTCCGGCATGCATACAAATACCTCCCTTTTTAAAAATGGGACAAATGCGTTCTACGACGAAAAGGACCCTTTGCAATTAAGCCAGGATGCATACTGGTTCATTGGCGGTTTGATGAAGCATATGCGGTCAATCGCGGCCATTACAAACCCGCTGGTCAATTCATACAAAAGGCTGGTGCCCGGATATGAAGCCCCGGTATACATTGCCTGGTCAGCCAGAAACAGAAGCCCTCTTATAAGGATACCTGCGGCTAGAGGCTCAGCTACCAGGTTAGAGCTCAGGTGCCCGGATCCCTCCTGCAATCCGTATCTTGCATTGGCGTCCATACTGGCGGCAGGACTGGATGGCATAGAAAACAAAATACAGCCTCCGGCTCCTTCAAACAAAAATATTTTCCAGATGACGCCGGAAGAGCGTGTCAAGGATGGAATCGACTCACTGCCGGGCAGCCTGGATGAAGCAATCAAAGAGCTCTCCGCCAGTGAATTTGCCAAAAATGTACTGGGGAATCACATATTTGAAAAATATATAGAAGCCAAAAACGAAGAATGTGATGATTACCGGACCAAGATAAGCAAATGGGAAATAGACTCTTACCTGATGCGGTATTAATGATAGTATCTACACATGAGAAATAAAGGCAGCAACGATGCAGCCGGACCTTTGGTTCGGCTGTTTTTTAAATACGGATGAAAGTAGAAATTCCTCAGGATTTTTGAAAATGCAGTCCTTTGCGGCTATCCTTTCTTAAAACGGCGGGCGGTATTTTCGATACTTCGAATATGAGATGTATGGAGAGGTTAAAATGGATTCGGCAAGAATATTGATTGCAATGAGCAGTGATTTATCCAATACAAAAATGAAAACTATTCTTGTAGAAGCCGGCTTTATGGTCGTTGATCAGGCTGCCGACGGACATGATTGTCTCCGGAAGATCCGAAGCTGCATTCCTGATCTGGCGATAATCGAATTGAATCTTCCGCTGATGAACGGTTATGAAATCGCAAAAATCGCCTTGGAAGATGACATTTGTGACGTTGTTGTCATATCGACAATTGAACATGAAGGAATACTGGGCTCTCTAAAGAAATATACTAATTTTACAGCGTTGATGAAACCTCTGAACAAGGCGGTTTTGCTTAATACCTTGGAACTGATGACAAAAAACCGGAAAAAGATCAAGCAGCTTGAGAAGGAAATCAATGAACTCAAATACACGCTGGATACCCGCAAAGAGGTGGAAAAGGCAAAGGGCCTGCTTATGAAGCACCTGGGACTGCCTGAAAAAGATGCGTTCAAGAGGATTCAGAAACAGAGCATGGACCGGGGTATACCCATGAAAGAAATCGCTAAAGCCATCATTTTGACATATGAAATATGAGATCTATCTTTAAAAATCCTTTTGGGAACCTGGTCCTGAGCACAGGTCAAAATATAGCTTCTCCTATAAGTTTCTGAACGCACTGTCCCTTGCGGGCAGTATTTCAGAAAAACGGAAAGTAATGTTTTCAGTGCTGCCAGGCTGCTGCAGACCGACAGGAGGGGACGCTTTGGGGAAAAGGCCATTGATTGGAATAACACCCGGGTTTACCGATGAAAAAAACAAAATACAGATTTCACCGGGGTATGTCGACGGAGTGAATAAAGCCGGCGGATTTGCAGTATTGCTGCCACTGACCGCCAACGAGGATATTTTGGCTGCTGCAACGGACAGATGCGATGGATTTTTATTGTCCGGGGGACCGGATATTGACGCCAGGTACTATGGAGAAATGAATTACAGCTTTAATGGCGGGATCAACCCAACGAGGGATAAAATGGAACTATACATAGCTCGGAAAGCTGTTTCCATAGGAAAACCCGTCTTTGGGATATGCCGGGGTATTCAGGTTTTAAACGTAGCATTGGGCGGGAGCCTGTATCAGGACATTCACTCCCAGATTAACGGAGGCGGCCTGCTTAAGCATTCTCAGGATGCGCCGTCGTGGTACCCGGTACATGACGTTTTGGTGGAAAAGGATTCAAAGCTTTGGCGCTGTTATGGGAAAGAGAGTCTAGGAGTAAATTCCTTTCATCATCAGGCGGTAAAGGCACCCGGAAAAGAGCTGAGACCCGTAGCCTGGTCGCCGGATGGAATTATTGAAGCCGTGGAGCATGAAAGCCATGTTTTTGCAGTGGGCGTACAATGGCACCCGGAGCTGATGTGGCAGGAGGATCCGGAGGTTCTGAAGCTTTTTGAGGTATTTGTAAGCGCAGCGGTTTGAGGTAACTTTATAGGCAGTATTATGCAACCAGATAGAATGGTCATTTCATCGATTATATGTTAAAATGGCATCAGTCGTGTGGAAGGAGTATGATGCATATGGCTGATAAGTTCGCCATTGGCGATATCGTCGAATTCAGGAAAGAGCACCCCTGCGGCAGCAAACAGTGGGAAGTTACCAGGACGGGGGCCGATTTCAGGGTAAAATGCCTTGGCTGCCAGCATCAGGTAATGCTGCCGCGTCCCAAGTTTGAAAAAAGCGTTAAAAAAATTATCAAATCCAATTTGAACCAGGAATAAGGGAGCAATAAAATCCTGCCAAAACGCCTTAAATTTGGTCTGGCATCCAATCGCCTGAATTCTTTTTACAATTATTGAAATAATAGTTGTAGAAAGGAAGGATAGGATGTTTGAACAAAAGGAAAGAAAAAGATCGACAAAAGTATTCGCGGCAGTTTTTGTCGCAGCCGTAGCCGTAGGCGCGCTTCTCTATTACTTTATGACCTTCGGCGCCCCGAACAAGGGCCCGGAGGATCAGATGAAAAATTTGAACCAGCAGTTGCAGGCTCCTCAGTCTTCAATTGCCCCACAGGCTACAACAATGCCCCAATCCGTACTTCCAGGCACGGAAACTGTTACGGGCGTTCCGGTAGCTCAGTCGGTAGCAAAATCAGCTACCCAGGGTGTTGTTGGAATCACCGTGGAAAGAGTGGCACCGGACAAGCTTTTTGACAAAAACCAGGAAACGCAGGTCGGTGTGGGCTCCGGCGTTATTGTTACCTCCGATGGCTATATCCTGACAAACAATCATGTGGCCGGGGGGAAAAGCAAGAGAATTGTTGTTTCACTGGCAGATGGCAGAAACATTGACGGAGAAACGGTATGGTCCGATCCGGTCCTTGATCTTGCCGTGGTTAAGGTGAATCTCACCGGCCTGCCGGCTTTAAAGCTGGGGGACGCAGATCAGCTTCAGGTGGGGGAACCGGCTGTGGCAATCGGCAATCCGCTGGGCCTTGAATTCCAGCGCACGGTAACCTCCGGAATTATCAGCGCACTAAACAGGACCATCAGCATAGAGACCGACCAGGGCACCAATTATATGGAAGACCTCATCCAGACAGATGCCAGCATCAATCCCGGAAATAGCGGAGGACCGCTCCTCAACGCAAAAAGCGAAGTAGTGGGAATAAATACGGTAAAAGTCACAAGCGCTGAAGCTATAGGCTTTGCAATTCCTATCAATGTAGCCAAACCCATTGTCAGCCGTTTTATGAAGACAGGGGAGTTTACTGAGGCATACATGGGACTCTTCGCATATGACAAGTCGGTGATACCGTATATCAACGGAGATATGAAAATCGACCAGGGAGTATATGTGGCGCATATCGATGAAAATGGCCCCGCATATAAGGCGGGTTTACGCCTGGGCTGCATAATAAGGCAGATCGACGGACAGGACATCAACAGCATGATGCAGTTAAGAATCATGCTATTTTCCAAATCTCCCGGGGACACCATCAATGTAACACATTTAATGCACGAAACAAACGAGTGGGTAACTTCGCCGGTTAAACTGGCAGTGAAAGAAAAAGACGGCCTGGTTACCAGATAGGTATAAATATTACAGGTATTGGTAAAAATTAGTCCGAAGAGCGAAATTCAATTGCAGTATATTCAACTACGGATTCCAAAAATTTCGGCAGGAGGAGCAGTATGACCAATACCGGAAAAAACACAGGAGACTTTGAAAAAACCATCAAGGAGTATCTCCGGCAGGGCAAAAGCAAGCTGACCAACGATCTGGCAGGAACCAGAGAAGCCATAAAGCTGATAGCGGACGATAAAATAAAGGATTTCATGATCACCATGGACAAAGGCTTGAATACCGATGAGCGGAGTTTTCTAACTTCCCTTATCGTGGCGGGGATGTACCAGTCCTTTTGCTATGGCTATGGTATTGGGAAAATAGAAGGCCATACAAGCAACAGAGTTTATCTGTAAAATTTACTGTTTGCGCCGGAAAATCAGAAAAAGTAAAAAGGCTCTGCAAAGAAAGCAATAAAGGTTAAAAATTTCCTTGACACCCCGTCTTTACGCTGGTAGAATATTATACAATATTTTAAATTGACAGCGCAATGAAGGAAAAAAGATACGCCCAATTGCTTTAGAGAGCCGGTGTTTGGTGCGAACCGGTGCACAAAGCGTATGCATGACTCGTTCCTGAGCTTCAATACTGAAATAATTTGAAGGGAAATCCCTCAGCGCCAAAGAAATGTTTTTGCGGCACGAGGCACGTCCCCTGACATTCATAGGTATTGACGATGACGTCGTTACAGTCTAGTACAATAGTACTACGAGGATATGTCGAAAACATGTCAAAGTAGGGTGGTACCACGATATTTAAGCCTTCGTCCCTGCAGGTATAATTATACTGCATGCGGCGGAGGTTTTTTATTTTTGGTTTGCGCGTAGCGCGTAATTTCATTTTAAAAGGAGGCAGCCATGAAAATAACCGGTGCACAAGCAATCATCAAAGCGCTTGAACAGGAAAATGTAAAAATAATATTCGGATATCCCGGCGCAGCAATTTCTCCGTTTTATGACGCACTGCTGGGCTCCTCCGTCAAGCATGTACTTACAAGGCATGAACAGGGCGCTGCTCATGCGGCCAGCGGCTATGCGCGGGTTACCGGAAAAACAGGGGTCTGTGTTTCCACCTCCGGTCCAGGTGCAACAAACCTTATTACAGGAATTGCCACCGCTTACATGGATTCGATTCCCATGGTTGCCATCACCGGGCAGGTGTCTACGGAGCATATTGGGAAGGACGTTTTCCAGGAAGCGGATATTACGGGGGCTACGGCACCGTTTTGCAAGCACAATTATCTGGTGAAAAGCGCGGGAGATCTGCCCAGAATCATCAAAGAGGCATTTCATATTGCATCCACAGGGCGCCCCGGACCGGTTGTCATCGATGTGCCTGTGGATATCCAGAATAAGCTGCTGGACTTCAAATATCCGGAAAGCATAGAGATCAAAGGCTATAAGCCGACATACAAAGGCCATGCGGTTCAGATAAAAAAGGTGGCGGAAGCAGTTTCATCCGCCAGGACGCCGGTTATTTGCGCAGGCGGAGGCATCATCAATGCAAATGCCTCGGAAGCCCTGGTAAGGCTGGCCGAAAAATGCCGCATTCCTGTAACAACCACTTTAATGGGCATAGGCTCTATTCCCTCGGAACACGAGCTGTATTTCGGCATGCTTGGAACACACGGAAGCCATGCAGCCAACCATGCGGTGCACAATGCCGATCTTTTGATCATTATCGGCGCCAGAGTGGGTGACAGGGCCATGGGCACCGCCGGAAAAATCGCACAGAAATCAAAAATCGTTCACATTGACATAGATCCTGCGGAAATTGGAAAAAACATCGATGTCACCATTCCGGTTGTGGGAGATGCAAGGCTGATTCTTGAAGAATTGTTGAAAATAACAAAGGACGGCGGAAACGAAGCCTGGGTAGATACGCTTAAAAAGCAGCAACAGTCGCACGGCAGAAAGAACTGGGATGAAGAGGATAAGACGTCGGTCAATCCCAAATATTTAATGGCCCAATTATCGAAGCTCATCGACGATAAAGCAATCGTGACCACGGAAGTGGGGCAGAACCAGATCTGGGCGGCGAATCATCTCATTGTTAAAAAGCCCAGGACGTTTGTATCATCGGGCGGTCTGGGCACCATGGGCTACGGTCTCCCGGCGGCCGTAGGAGCGAAGCTTGGGCTGCCGGAATCGGCAGTTATTGCCATCGCCGGCGACGGAAGCTTTCAAATGTCCATGCAGGAGCTGGGGACGATGAAGCAGGAGGGGCTTGCCGTTAAGATTATTGTTTTCAACAATTCAAGGCTTGGAATGGTTCATGAGATCCAAAAGAGCAAATATGCGGGACGGTATTCCCAGGTGTTTATGGAGCATAACCCCGATTTTGTGAAGCTTGTCGGAGCTTATGGCTTTGACGGTGAGAGGATCACGGGGAATGATGAGGTACCGGAGGCGCTGAAGAGGATGCTGGATAGGGATGGGCCATACCTGCTGGAGTGCGTAGTGAGACCTGACGAGCCTACATTATAACGAGGCATCAAAAAATGTTCCCCACCTCTGTAGGTGTCGGGTACAGAATTGATGCTCAGGCGGTGGGCATATCTCCCGCCCGGGATGCATGGGCGACCAGCCTCGTTGAAACTCCGCTGATGAAATTAATTTTTTCTACAAACGAAAAAAATAATTTTGAATTAAGTCGTTATAAGCAAGGGAAAATCCATGGAATATAGATGCAGAAACTTGTTAATCCAAATTTTTTGCATTCTCTATAGAGGAATAAACATACAGGGCAGTAACTTTGAAAGGGGAATTAATTATGGCGAAGCATACGTTATCGGTTTTAGTCGAAAATCATCCCGGCGTACTATCGAGGGTAGCAGGCCTGTTCAGCCGAAGAGGCTTCAACATCGACAGCCTTGCGGTAGGCGTAACGGAAAATCCTGAAATATCCCGGATGACCATCGTGGTAGACGGCGACGATTACACCGTAGAACAGGTAAGCAAGCAATTGAACAAGCTGATTGACGTTATCAAGATAAAAGAGCTGGAAAGATCGGAGTCGGTAAGCAGGGAGCTGGCGTTGATCAAAGTGGCTGCCAATGCTTCTGCCAGGTCTGAAATCATTCAAATTGTGGAAATCTTCAGAGCAAAAATCGTTGATGTTTCCAAATCCACTTTGACCATAGAAATATCCGGCGGCGCCGACAAGGTGGCTGCCCTTGAGGACATGCTGAAACAGTTCGGCATCAAGGAAATTGTACGGACGGGAACCATTGCCATCGAAAGAGGCAATCGATTTATAAAGGTTACCAATAATGACGAGGAGTGAATTTAAAAAATGGCAAAAATGTATTACGACAGTGATTGCAATCTTGGTCTGCTCAAGGGTAAAACCGTAGCAATAATAGGGTATGGAAGTCAAGGCCATGCACATGCGCAAAATCTTAACGACAGCGGTGTCAATGTTGTGGTGGGTCTGACTCCCGCTTCAGACAAAAGGCAGCAGGCTGCCAACGACGGATTGAAGGTCCTAGACACCTTTGATGCTGCAAAGGCCGCAGATATCATCATGATCCTGACACCTGACCAAACGCAGGCAGCGGTCTATGAACAGAGTATACTGCCCAATCTTAAAGAAGGTAATGTTCTGATGTTTGCTCACGGCTTCAATATACACTTCAACCAGATCGTGGCGCCAAAATCTGTGGATGTAATCATGGTAGCGCCCAAAGGCCCGGGGCATACGGTAAGAAGCCAGTATAAGGAAGGCAGAGGCGTTCCCTCCCTTATCGCAGTCCACCAGGATGCATCCGGAAAGGCAAAGGAGTATGCACTGGCCTATGCGGCAGGAATTGGAGCCGGAAGAGCCGGAATACTGGAAACCACCTTCAGGGAAGAAACTGAAACGGACCTCTTCGGTGAGCAGGCAGTACTTTGCGGCGGAGTTACGGAACTGATGAAGGCAGGCTTTGAGACCCTGGTAAACGCAGGCTATCAGCCGGAATCAGCATATTTCGAATGTGTCCATGAGATGAAACTCATCGTCGACCTCATCAACCAGGGCGGATTCGCTTATATGCGGTATTCCATCAGCGATACCGCCGAATACGGCGACTATATGATCGGCAAGAGAATCATTACCGATGAGACCCGGAAGGAAATGAAAAAAGTACTTTCAGAAATTCAGAACGGTACCTTCGCATCCAAATGGATCTCCGAGAACAAATCCGGCGGCAGGGCGGAATTCCTGGCAATGCGCAGGCGCGAATCGGAGCACCAGCTTGAAAAGGTAGGCACTGAGCTAAGAAAGATGATGAGCTGGCTTAAAAAGTAAGAAAGCACAAATAATAAAAAACGGCGGAGCAGGCCGAACAGTCTGCTCCAGCCGGTAGAATTCAAGTCGTTCCGCCAATTTTTTTATTTTATATTTATGAAAATGAGATTGATTCAAGGAAATGAGGAGGGGTAACCATGTCTACGCGTATAAGTGTATTTGATACTACATTAAGAGACGGCGAACAAACACCGGGAGTAAATCTGAATATCCAGGAGAAGCTTGAAATAGCCAGACAGCTGGCAAAGCTGGGAGTCGACGTAATCGAAGCCGGGTTTGCAATTTCATCCCCGGGGGATTTCATGGCGGTAAAAACCGTTGCTGAAAATGTAAAAGGCATCACGGTGGCAAGCTTGAGCCGCGCAGTGGAAAAAGACATCGACAGGGCCTGGGAAGCGCTGCAGAATGCTGAAAGCCCGCGGATCCACACCTTTCTTGCCACCTCGGATATCCATATGAAATACAAGCTGAAGATGTCCGAAGAGGAAGTTTTTGAGCGGGCTGTTGCCATGGTCAGGCATGCGAAGAAATACTGCGGCAATGTGGAATTTTCTGCAGAAGACGCCAGCAGGACAAGGAAGGAATTTTTGTACAGAATCGTAGAGGCGGTTATCAAAGCAGGCGCTACCGTGGTGAACATACCTGACACCGTCGGCTACACCTCGCCGGAGGAATTCGGCCTCTTGATCAAAGGAATCAAAGAGAACGTCGCAAATATTGATAAAGCGGCTATAAGCGTCCATTGCCATAACGACCTGGGCCTGGCGGTTGCCAATTCGCTGGCGGCCATGAGGAACGGCGCCACCCAGCTGGAATGCACCATTAACGGCCTTGGGGAAAGAGCGGGCAATGCCTCTCTTGAAGAGCTGATCATGGGGATCGAGACAAGGAAGGATTATTATGGCGATGTTGCGCACAACATCGATACAAAGCAGATTTACAGGACCAGCAAGCTGGTGGGCAGTCTGACAGGCGTGAATGTGCAGCCGAATAAAGCCATCGTAGGCGCCAATGCTTTTGCCCATGAATCGGGAATACACCAGCACGGAGTGCTTGCCGAAAAGACCACCTATGAAATAATGACGCCGGAATCCATCGGCCTTACGCAAAACAGGATGGTACTGGGCAAGCTGTCCGGAAAGCATGCTTTTGAAGACAGATTGAAGGAGCTTGGCTATAACCTGGCGCCGGAAGAAGTGAGCAGTGCCTTCGAACAGTTTAAAAATCTGGCGGACAAGAAAAAAACCGTACTGGACAAAGATATAGAAGCTCTTGTAGAAGAAAAAGTATCCGAGGTGGAGGAAGTATTCCAGCTCGACAGTTTTCAAATTAACAGCGGGAATAAAGTCATTGCGACGGCGACCGTCAGTCTTGTCAAAAACGGCAAGCACGTTACGGAGGCGGCAACCGGTGATGGGCCTGTAAACGCGGCCTTCAACGCCATTGAAAGGACCGTAGGCTTCGGACTTGACCTGCAGGACTATAGTCTCAAGGGGGTTACCGAAGGTGCTGACGCACTCGGTGAAGCAACAGTTAGAGTTATGAAGGACGGTAAGATTTTTGTAGGCAGAGGTGTCAGTACAGACATTATAGAGGCCAGTGTAAAGGCGTATTTGAATGCCATCAACAGAGTACTCAGCGAAGTGGAAAAGAGTGAGGCAAAAGGGAAGGTGTAGGCTATGAAGCAGGTTGTTATATACGATTCCACACTAAGAGACGGAGCCCAGGCTCAAGGAATATCCTATACGGTGGAAGACAAGCTGAAAATCGTTGACCGCCTTGACCGTTTGGGAGTTTCCTATATCGAAGCAGGCAACCCCGGCTCAAATCCCAAGGATCTGGAGTTTTTTGAGAGGGCCAGGAGGATAAACTTCAAAAACGCGAAGCTCATTGCTTTTGGAAGTACACGCAGAGTCAACATCCCTGTGGCAGAAGATGCCAACGTCTGTTCGCTTTTGGCGGCGGGTACTCCGGCAGTGGCTATTTTCGGCAAATCCTCGGTTTTTCAGGTTACAGACATATTGAAAACCACCCTGGAAGAAAACCTCAAGATGATTTATGATACGGTGAAATTTTTTAAAGATAAAGGGATTGAAGTTGTTTATGACGCGGAGCACTTTTTTGACGGCTATGTAGACAATCCGGAGTATGCAGTTCAGACGCTAAAGGCAGCGGCAGATGCAGGAGCTTCATACCTTTGCCTGTGCGATACCAAAGGCGGCTTTCTGCCGATGGATATTTATAAGGTCACTGAGCAAATCGTCAGGCTTTTTAGCATACCCATAGGGATTCACTGCCATAACGATAACGGCATGGCGGTTGCAGGGTCTGTTATTGCAGTGCAGGCCGGAGCCACGCAGGTGCAGGGGACCATCAACGGCCTGGGTGAGCGGTGCGGGAATGCAAATCTTTGTTCAATTATTCCGACTTTACAGCTTATGATGGGGTATCGCTGCATACCTGAGGCTAGCATGAGCGAGCTTACGGCAACGGCAAGGGCTTTCAGTGAAATAGCCAATGTTGTATTTAACGAACGTTCTCCTTTTGTCGGCAAGACGGCCTTTGCCCATAAGGCGGGCATGCACGCCGACGCAGTGCATAAAAACCCTTCGGCCTATGAGCTTGTCAATCCGGAAGTGGTGGGAAACGAAAGAGTTTTCCTTATGTCCGAGGTTGCAGGCAGAAGCGCGGTATTGAGTCTTATCAACAGGGTTGAACCGTCCATCACTAGGGATTCGCCCGAAACGAAGCTTATTTTGCAAAAGCTGAAGGAAATGGAGTATGAAGGCTACCAATACGAGGGAGCCGAGTGTTCCTTCGAGCTTATCGTCCGGAAAATTCTCGGAAAGTACCACCCGTTCTTCGCGCTGGGAGAATTTAAGGTGATAGTCAATGAACCCACTTCCAATATCGTAAACTCTACCGCTATGATTAAAATCAAGGTGGGCGACCAGGAAGAGGTCACGGCAGCGGAAGGCGACGGACCGGTCAATGCGCTGGATAACGCCTTAAGAAAGGCTTTGGTGAGGTTTTATCCCAGTATTAACGAGATGAAACTGACGGATTTCAAGGTGAGGGTCCTTGACTCTACCTCCGCCACTGCCGCCAAGGTTAGAGTGCTTATTGAGTCGACGGACGGAGAAGAACTCTGGACTACCATCGGAGTATCCACCGACATTATTGAGGCCAGTTGGAAAGCTCTCGTAGATTCCATCGAATATAAGTTGAGCAAATAGATACGGCATAGTATAATAAGCGTAAGGAATTTTCCTTGCGCTTTGTTTTTTATTTTGGATTGGAGGCAAGATTTTGACACTGAACGGAAAACTTTTTCTTGGGGGCAAGATTGTAAAGGAAATGGATTCGGTTACTCCGGAGGATGGCCTGTCCTTCAGGGACAAGCTGGAGAAATGCCTGCTGGACTTGTGCAGCGGATTGGATATTCCTGTCCCGCTGTGGCTGAAAAAGAATACCCGGGAGCTGGCCATCTTCCGCAGGACATTTTTTTCCAACGAGCAGTTTGTGGAAAAGGTTTGGTTTGATAAATTTGAGATAAAGCTAAGCTGAATTAAACATTACACGGACAGCAGATGCATAATAATTAACATGCATCTGTTTTTTTTACGGTATTCGGCCAAAGCCGAATCACCAAAAGGCGAGAGGGGCTCGATGCCCCCGAGGCTTTGATTGATGCATTTTGCGATTGTCCGGAGGTGTTACATTGAACAGGAAATTCATAGGCCTTATGTTTTTGATTTCTTTATCCATATTGTCGATATTTCAGATTGTACTTGACTATACATTTGATTCTCAGCGTGAAAACGCGGCAAGCATATCAAAAGATACGGAATACTATATCTATATACAAATAGAAGACAAGACTTTATATTTGCTTCAAAACGGTAAATGCATCAAGCAGTATCCCATAGCTTCCGGCAGATCGGGTCTGCCGTCGCCCTTGGGGACGTGGAAGATAATAGAGAAAAGCGACTGGGGAGAAGGGTTTGGCGGCAGTTGGATGGGCCTAGACATACCCTGGGGCACCTATGGCATCCATGGCACTCTTGCGCCGGAATCCATCGGCTCCGGGGCCAGCGCCGGGTGCATAAGGATGTTCAGCCGGGATGCGGCGGAGCTTTATGATATTGTTCCGGTTGGTACGGAGGTGGCCATAGTCAACGGACTTTTTGGCCCTTTCGGCAGAGGGTATGACGAAATAAATCCCGGCGACCGGGGCGCCGATGTGCTGGCCATACAGCAGAGGCTGAAGCAGCTGGGGTATTACAAGGGCAATCTGGACGGCATCTATGAAGACGATTTGAAGCTGGCGGTCCATAATTTCCAGAGGGCCAACCACCTGACGGCTGAAAATACCGTAACCAGGGAAACCTGGTTGAAAATGGGCTTCAGGGAATTTGAATAATTGGGAATGAGCCTTTAATACTGCAGCGCAAACAACCAATTAGCCCTTAGAATGGTGTGCCGGAGTATTTGCAATTTTTTTGCGAGACATGGATGCCAATTTAAATAATAAAGTTTACGCTAATGTCAACAAAGAAATGGGTTTGCGAGGGCAAAGCTGTAATAGATGACGTCTATGCGAATATAATTAATAAAAAGGACTGTTTGGCTAAAGCCTCGAGAGGTACCTCCATTGGAAAAAAATTTGGCTGTGAAAGCTTTTTTGTGTGTATTGGCTGCGTTGTCGATCATACAGATGTTTCTTGATTATATCTATGACGAGAGACCGGTATCAAATGTGATTGATTCTTCAAAAAGGCCTGAGTATTCCATTTATGTCGAGGTGGAGGATGAGACGCTCTATCTTCTGCAGGACGGGATCTGTGTCAAGAAGTACGACATCGCCTCCGGTAAATACGGAATGCCGTCGCCCCTGGGAAGCTGGAAAATTGTTGAGAAAGCCCTTTGGGGAGAAGGCTTCGGCGGACGCTGGATGGGCTTTAACGTACCCTGGGGCAAATACGGCATACATGGCTCGCTGCCGGGAGACGCCATGGGGGTGGCTACAAGCCAGGGCTGTATCCGAATGGATAACAAGGATGTTGCAGAATTATACAGCATAGTCCCGTACGGAACAACCGTTGTCATAGTAAACGGCAGTTTTGGACCCTTCGGACAGGCCTTTGCCCGGATAAATCCCGGAGACAGAGGCGCGGATGTATATACCATCCAACAAAGGCTGAAGGAACTGGGGTTTTTCAAAGGCTGGGTCAGCGGAATATATGAGAATGATCTGGAAAGTGCCTTGCAGCGCTTTGAGCGGGCAGAGAACCTTCCAGTGACCAAAACAATTACGAAGCAAGCCTGGGAGGCTATGGGCTTCCGGGAATTTCAGTAAGAGAGGGCAGGTATTATTTTCGTTTCTATAAATTCCGGTCATATTTCTCTTCATATGCTAGTAATGCAAACTCAAGTAAAAAAGAATTTATTTACTAACAATCTTATTATACATTTTGTATATATAATATGCATAGTATATTTGGCATAATTATTGATAAAAATGATAAATAGGAATATAATGTTAGAGAAATGAGGTGAAAGTATGGCGATTACTTCGGTAGAAAATGTTATAAAGCTATTATATTCATATAACCCCTGGTGGCGTGTTGGAACAATGCCTCAGGACATGGTAAAGCCTACTAAGCGGTTTGCATACTTTGAGTCAATGCGCTGGCTGGAGCATACTTCCGTACGTAGATTTGTACTACTGTCGGGAGCCAGACGTGTGGGAAAGACAACTATTATGTATCAGATGATACAGCGTTTACTTCTTAAAGGGGTGCAGCCAAAGAGTATTATGTATGTATCCTTTGACCACCCAATATTGAAGTTTTACTCTGTTGAGGAACTTGTAGAAATTTATACCGCTAATGTTTATCCGGAGGAGAAATGCTGGCTGTTTTTTGACGAGATCCAATATGCGGATGATTGGGAGCTGTATCTTAAGGTGTTTTATGATAGTAAGCCGCACTTTTATATTACAGCTACCGGGTCAGCCAGTCCGGTTATTGAGAAAGGTGCCGGTGACAGTGGAGTGGGGCGTTGGAATATTATCCGTGTGCCGACATTATCCTTTTACGAATACTGCAAATTAGCCGGGATAAAGGATGTGCCGAACCTGAGTATTGATGTAAAGCCTACATCTCTTGCTTCAATGGGTGAAAGTACGCAGCGAGAAATCATGCACCTGCTGGAGCCTTTACAGAAACATTTTACAAGATACCTTGCAGTGGGTGGTTTTCCCGAGCTTGTACTGTCCGATGATGACTTTGGTTCGCAGAGAATACTGCGTGAAGATGTGGTTGACAAGGTGCTTAAAAGGGATATACCAAGTCTTTTTAATATAAGGAATTCGGCAGTATTGGAAAAGGTGTTTCTGTACCTATGCTTTAATTCCTCAAACATTATCAATACTTCCACTATAAGCAAGGAACTTGATGGCACCCCCAGGGCTACTATTGATAGTTATATTGAATTCCTTGAAAGAGCTAACCTTATTTACAGGAGTATGCCGGTTGGATTGGCTGGAAAGATGATACTGAAAGCTGCTCCAAAGATTTATATATCCGATGCAGCAATCAGAAATGCTGTCCTTATGCTGGAGATTAATGATCTGGTGTCCAACCCCAGTGAGATGGGACTTGTTGCTGAGACGGCTGTTTATAAGCACTTGGCTTCATTCTATTATCCTTCACATGCAAGTGTAGGTTATTACCGTAAGTCTGGACAAGTCCCCAAGGAAATTGATGTTGTGGTAGATTATCCGACTGGAAGGATTCTTGCTGAGGTTAAATACCGGGAGAACCCGGTAATAAAGCAGGACGATGCTATTGTGGAACTGGCAAACAGTGAGAAGGATAAGGTTCTTGCGGCTATTGTGGTAACAAAGACATCTGACGCTTACGGTATACTACCATATAAAACAAAGGTGCCTATTTATAAAATTCCTGCATATGCTTTTCTGTATCTTTTGGGCCATGCAGAAGAGAATGGGTATAAGGGATGATTAATTTATGATGGATGCATCTTTAGTAAAAATACCAAAGAGCGGCTTTCTTATCAAATTCAGCCCCACCGTCATTGTAAAATTCGCAATCAAGGCAAGCTTCAGGCTTCGCCGGCATAGCTTATCTGCATCGTTCATATTACCGTAGCCGATAAGTCAGGGAAGTAGCCTCCATCGTCGGCTATGAGAACGCTTTATACTTTAGCCGGGTATTTCGCAATGAAACGGGAATGCCGCCAAGCCAGTATAATGCTTTCCCATAAAGCAACAGGGAAATCTGACCTCTCACATTAAGGCGCTGAAGAGCAAGCGAGGTCTATTGTATATGCAATTAATAAATGAATTGCCGGACCTTCTTAGGTCGATAATTTTACGCGTGGTACCAGTTAAAACATGCTGACATTCTGAATGTATTGTTATTGGTATGGAAAAGAAGTCCACTGTAGAGGTGGTCGCCCACCCTTTCATACTCAGGTGTACCAACCAGTGGCATAGGGATTATAAGGAACTTACGAAGCGGCAATCTAACGCTTATAAAGCATTTACAGGTATTCCTTTAGGGGCGGAGATTGCCGCGCTGCACTTTGTTTCACTCGCAATGACATATGCTTAATGATATATCAAAGATTCTGAACAGAAGCCATTATGCTTTATACTGCCTGCATCAATACCGGAAAATAGTTTTCGGGAGCCACATATTCCTTATTTACGCTCTCTGCTACCGCCTTGTAGGTGATGCTGCCTTTAAAGGTATTCAGGCCAAGAAGCAGCGATTTGTTCTCCAGCAGTGCTTTTTCAGGGCCCTTGCCTGCCAGTTCCAACAGGTAGGGAAGAGTTACGCCGGCCAGGGCGAAGGTGGATGTTCTGGGAACGGCTCCAGGCATATTGGCCACCGAATAATGGATGACGCCGTGTTTTTCGTAGCTCGGGTGGTCGTGTGTTGTGACCCTGTCCACCGTTTCGATTGAACCGCCCTGGTCAATTGCCACGTCCACAATGGCGGAACCCTTCTTCATGGTCTTTACCATTTCTTCCGAAACGGTCCTAGGTGCTTTGGCACCGGGAACCAACACTGCTCCGATGAGGAGGTCCGCCTTTTTTACCATTTCGGCCGCACCGTATTCATTATAGATCAAGGTATTGACCCTGCCTGCAAATACATCATCCAGATAGGAGAGCCTGTTTTTGTTCACATCCATGACAGTAACCCTCGCACCCATGCCGACAGCCATTTTTGCCGCATTGGTGCCCACCACTCCGCCGCCGACGATCAATACTTCCCCGGGCAATACTCCCGGAACCCCGCCAAGGAGAATACCGGAGCCGCCGTTATACTTCTGAAGCATTGTAGCGCCTATCTGAACAGACATCCTGCCCGCGACTTCACTCATGGGCGCCAGAAGAGGAAGAGAACCGTTTGCGCATTGAATGGTTTCATAAGCGATTCCAGCCACCTTGCTGTTTAAAAGCGCGTCGGTCAGGGATGGATTCGGCGCCAGGTGAAGATATGTAAAAAGCGTCTGGTTTTCTTTAAATAAAGGATATTCACATTCCAGGGGTTCCTTTACCTTTACAATAATATCGGCACGGTCGAAAATATCCGTATTTTTTTCAACAATGAATGCCCCTGCTGCGATGTATTCACTATCTTCTATGCCGCTTCCCAGACCTGCATTTTTCTCGATAAGGACTTTATGTCCGTCTTTAGTCAGGGCGTGCGCGCCAGCGGGGGTAAGAGCCACTCTGTTCTCATTATTCTTAATTTCCTTTGGAACACCGATAATCATAAATCTAATCCTCCCAGATATTATTTGATGTTTTGCTTTCTGCTATTTCAAACGGCCATAATCGGTTGTTGCCGTTCCTAAGTACTATTTGCAGTACTCCTAAGGGGTATCGCCCGGAGAAACGGAATAATTGTTTTTCACCGTGGACAGAACGACAATGGTCCGGGTCTTCTGAACGCCCTGTATGCTTTTTATCCTGTTCAGCAGCGCTTCAAGAGTGCCTGTGTTTTCGGTAATTATTTTCAGGGAATAGTCGAAATCTCCGGCAAGGTAATGACATTCCAGAATCTCTTCCTCGTCTTTGACAAATTCAACAAACCTGTCGGTAAACTTGGGCCGCTCAAGGCTGATAAACATGATTGCCGTGAGGTCCTTTTTCAAGTGCGCAGGATTTATAATAGCCGTATACTGCGATATAATACCTGACGATTCCAGCTTTTTAAGTCTTTCGCTTACTGCAGGCACCGATAGATTGATTTCCGCGCCTATATCGGATGCCGTAATCCTTGCGTTCTTTTGAAGCAATTTTAATATTTTGGCGTCAATACTATCCATTGATTAACCTTTCGGGGTAGAGTCTCCACCCTTCGATTTTACAACAATCCGGTAATAATTTAAACATATCTTTAAAAATTCAAAAAATTTTTAGAGAAAAGCCTATGAATGATTAAAATAATTAATAAAGTGTGAAGGTCCGGATAATTAGTGCTTAATAATTTAAGCCTGTTTCAGATATGACAATATAGAAACACGCAGTAAATAGTAATAATGGCCCGGGGGAGCAGCCGTATCGACAGCTTCCGGGCCATTTGGCAAGACAGGACCAGCGCGGTCCGGTCCTCTGAAGTTCAATGAATGGTTTGCAGAATCTCTTTTTTCTTCTGTACTTCCTTAAACATCGCCAACAACTGCGGACCTGTGATACATTCAATGACGTTTTTATGGCAGAACATCCGGGTATTATGCTTGAACTCACCCAGGGTAATGATCATCCCCCTGTAAATGGCATTTGACTGCATACATTTGGCAAGCTTCATTGCAGCTTCGCAGTCCACCTCATGGTTCAATGCGCGTCTCAAAATCTCCACATACCGCATATTGTCCAGTATCAGTCCGTTGCCCTCTTCGCCGCATTTATCCGTAATTTTCACAGAGTATCCTTTTCTTTTAAATACTTCGGCTATCAGGGGCAGAAAAACCTTAAACGGGATATATTGCAGATCTTCCACTGTGTTTATATTTTCCAGCATCCTGTTGATTCTGACCCTGGAATACATAGTATAAACGATAACCAGGGACCAGTAAAAGGTCATTGCCAGAAAAATCAGTATTAAATAGATAAAAAGCATTACAATCACTATCATCACCCGGATTTATTTTGCTACTTAAATAGTATTAAATACCTAAACATTTCTGGTAAAGCTGTATATTGAAACTAAATTTGTATTTCAAGGGATAATATGAAAAATTTTCATCTTTTATTATAGCATAATGCGGGTGCTCCTGTGGGAGGAAAATATTAGGGACGTATTTATAGAATAACCGGAATTTTCTTGCCTAACTCGATGGAAGCCTCTGTCACTTCAGAATCATAGGCAAATATTTCAACGCCGTTTTTTGACGCCTCCAGCAATGCTTTACTGAATTCGGGGTCCATGATGCTGTTTGGCTTAAAGCATGTAACCCCCCGCAATTGTATGAGGAAGAATATGCAGCCCCTGTAGCCTGCTTTCACAGCCTCAATCATTTCGTAAACATGCCTGGCGCCCCTTTCGGTAGGGGCATCGGGAAATTTAGCGGTACCGTCTATTTCAAGGGTTACGCCTTTTACCTCGATAAAGCCTTTTTTCTCGCCGCTTTCATAGTAAATATCAAACCTGGAGCTGCCGAAAGTAACTTCACGTTTCATATAGGTTACCGGGCTGAATTCATCCAGCAAAGATGCTTTCAATGCTTCGGCAACCACTTGATTCGGTACCTGTGAGTCAATGTTGATCAGCATGTCGCCTTTGCAGGCGGAAATCAGCGAATAGGCTGTTTTCCTATCGGGATTTTTGCCTTGTTCCAATATGACCGCGGCTCCCGGTTTAAATATCTCTCTGCACCGGCCGGTATTTTTAACGTGGACGGTTGTTTCCACGCCGTCAAGCATGACATGTGCAACAAATCTGTTGGGCCTGTTTATAAAAAATGCTTTTTTTGTATTTTCATAGGTCATATTGAAGCCGGTTCTCCTGTGATGCAATAAAGTCTCTAAGTACTGCCCTCATCCTCCGAAACAATTTAGGATGCAGACACGCTTACACAAATTTTGTGATAATCGTACGGTTTTTACAGATACCGTAGGATAATTATATCGAACCGTACGAATATTGGCAATATCCTCTGCCTGCATCGGCAAGGTTTTACTAAAACAAAGAGGGACTGTTTTCACACAGTCCCTCGAATATTATAGTCATTTACCAATACCGTTCCGGAGAGTTATACTATTGCTTTTGTCCCTGGGTACCCTGCTGGCCTTGAACTTGTTGTGCTTGCTGCTTACTCTGGCCTTGTTGGCCCTGCTGCTGTCCCATGAGCATTTGGGGTATTTTGTCCAACATCTGGTTTAAAACATTATTGTCGGCCTTTTCACTGATGGGCAGCACCGATACATTGTCCTTATTGATAAGAATCACTGCTTCGGTATTGATCTTTGCACCAAGTCCCAGTGCGCCCATTCCTGTATTTGCGTTGGCCTGTCCGGGTGCCGCCATATTCTGCTGGCCAGTGCCGCCCTGTGCTTTGGCCGCCGAGTTACCGCTTCCGTAGCCCAGTGTTACGGAAACTATAGGGATGAGTGTCTTATCTCCATAGGTCACCGGGGAGCCCAGTACAGATTCTTTTTTAGTGAAGTCTTCCAGATTTGAAAAAAGTGTATCAATATTCTGCGTAAAATTTCCACTTTGATTATCCATGTCGTTTCCCTCCTTATAAGCAGCTGAATTCGGCGCTCAAAGAGAGCTTTCTCCATGGTCCGCCGTAGTATTAGTTATCCCCTTGAATGATAAATATATGCCCTGTATAAATTGACCAGTGTGGCGCCGGGATTCAGCTTTGCTGCGGCATTAATACTAACATAGTTTTTTTCCGCCATAAAATCGGGATTGTGTTCGATGGAATCTATATCGATTAACCGCGTAGCGATATTCACCGCACCGCAGGCTATGCCGGTTACGGAGGGGTCCCGGAAGCCATAGGCGGCACTGACATGAATATCCCATGGCTGTACCTGCCTTATAAGCTTCAGGTTGAATTGACTTTTCTTCCCCTGGCGGCCTCCCTGCATCAGCTTTTTTTCATAGACCTTTTTGTTAAAAATATGCACTGCCAGTACAGGGCTTTCATTTTCAAGCGCAATCACCGCTTTAAAAAAGGGAAAAAGCCATAGAACCGTTATGCGAATATCATCCTTATCGGAATTGAAGGCGAACAATACCTGCATTGCTGCGGCAAAGAGCAGATAAATGAATAGCAGTACGATTGCAAGCAGTATATATAAAAAAATCATGTAGTTACCTCAATTCTCCAGTGCTTTCAAGCTGCATTTTTTATTAACCCTAGCTTATCCTGCCTGATTTATTCTATTCGAATGAAAAACTTCCAGGTTATTTTTACGGTTGTAAAAATCCTTAAAGGAATAATCAAAGCTGCATGGTAAATTCTTAGCAATATATGGTATAATCTAAGCGGACAAAGGAGAACAGGAAATTAAAACATTTGAAGAGGTAAGAATTCTTGATAAAGGCTTTTTTTCAATTTTTTGAAAAAATTTTGAAAAGCTTGTTTTTAAAGATGGACTTTAAAAATAACTTGGAATTTGAAAAAAGATATATTGCCCTGGCTCTGCAGAGGGGAAAATTGTTTAAGTGGGTAGTCCTTGTCATAAGCTTTTATGACTTTTATCTTGATTGGGTCTTATATAAAGAAAATCATACGGATATAATTTACCGTCACAATCTTATAAAAATACATAGTGCGATCTTTATTGCCGCCCTTGCTTTTATTGTAATTTACAATTTGCTTGAGAAGGCGGAACGGTATAAGTTTCCCTCCCTTGCAAAGGCTGTAATCCTTTTCGACATGTTTTTAACGATTTTCGTCGCGTCGGGTCTGTCCCTGAATAGTCAGAGGTTTACCGGAAACATTGATGCATACATCATGATCCTTCTAACGGTGGCATTGGTTATTCCCCTATATCCCAAATGGGTGTTGGGAATATATACGCTGAACCATATTTTCTTTCTGATAGGTCTTTCTTATTTTTGCAAAAATAATACCGCCATTGTTAAGCAGTTTAACTCTACGACCACATTATTGGTAGCGTTTGTTCTGTTCCTGATCATATATCAATACAATGTAAAAAACTTTTTATATGAAGAAATGCTCAAAGAGGATAAACGAACCTTTATAAAAATGTTTGAGACAAACCCCCTCCCTTTATTGATATCAAGCTTTGAAGGGGGTAAAATCCAATATGCAAATTATAAGGCCATGGTATTTTACGATATTGGGGAGAAACTGCCGGATGACCTTAATCATAAGGAATTGTATAAAAATATCTCCGATTTAAGCGTAATTTATGAAATGCTGGAAGTGAACGGGAAAGTGAATAATTATGTGGTAGAGCAAAAAACCTTATCGGGGCAGCTTAAATGCGCAATCGTAAACTATGAACTGATTGATTATTTTGGAGAGAAATCCATTATAAGCGGCGTTGCGGATATAACCGAATTAAAAAGAATGGAAAATGAACTAACCATACACGCATCTACGGATGCATTAACCGGTGTTTTAAACAGAAGGGCCGGAATGGACCTTATGAAAAGGAAATTCGAAACAGCCGGGCATGAAACAGAGGAATTTCATCTTTGCTTTTTTGACATAGACGGCCTTAAGGCGGTAAATGACAAGTTCGGGCATTTGGAGGGGGACTCTTTAATTATGGATGTTTGCAGGGTGATAAGAGAAGAAATCAAACCGGAGGATACCATTTTCCGTTATGGCGGAGATGAATTCATGATACTGTTTGATCATTCCTGCGAAGAAGAAATAAAAAAGACCTGCAGCAGAATAGAGGAAAGCTTTGAAGCTTTGAACAGGAATAAACAAAAGCCTTATCTTATCAATGTAAGCACGGGGGTATTCTCTTATAAGCAGGAAATGAATCTGGAGCTGGAGCAGTTAATTGAAATCGTAGATAAAAACATGTATGACAATAAAGCAAAGAAAAAGCAATCACGGGGATAGCTTGAATTCGTGTCCTTTAAACAGCCGGTCAAGAATAATTGCCGCAGAGCCGGCCACCGGAGCTTTGTGGCGAAAGGCAGAAATTTCAACAGGGATGCTTTTGTAACTGCTGCTGAAGAAGCGCTTGTTGATGTCCGCCTCCAGCCTTGCGGCTGCCAGGTCGCCGGCAAGTGCTATTTCATGCCCCAGATAGATGACCTGGGGGTCAAAAATGTTAATTACTGATATCAAACCGTAAGACATGTATCTGCACAGCATTTCAACCATTTCCGACGCCAGTGCGTCACCCATGAGGGCACAAGCTGCAATATCCGTCCACCGGATTTTTTCAAGGCGCTGCAGTGCGGAAGGAGTTCCTGCCAAAAGGGACTTTTCGGCTTGCCTGACGATTTCCGGAATATTGGCGTAAAGCTCGAGACAGCCTGAATTGCCGCAGGAGCATCTGGGACCGTTAAAATTGATGGTGATATGTCCTATTTCTCCGCCAAAGCCCATATCTCCTTCGAACAGGGTGCCATTTGCAATAATTCCCGCGCCAATGCCGTTGGTAACCCCGATATAGACAAAATTCCCGGTATTTTTCCCCTTCCCGTACAGCTTTTCGGCAAGTGCCGAGGCATTCATATCGTTGTTGATATATACCTCATAGCCGAAGCCTTCCTGGAGCAGCTTCTTGATCGGGATATCTCCCACGTTGTGAAAGTTGGCCGGTTCCAATATAATGCCGTTTTTTAGGTCCAGAGGGCCGATACAGGACACACCAATGCCGATGATTTTTTTATCCGCTGCTACGCTGGAAGCAAGAACCGATGTTATCAGCCTTATAATTTTATCAATAAAGGATTTCCTGGTCTCATCCTTTGAAAAGCTGCAACTCATCTCAAGGATGTTTTCACATTTCAGGTTTGCCAGGGTAACGATGGCATAATCCCTGGAAATATAAAGTCCGACAGCAAGATAGATCTCCGTGTTTGCCATAAGATATACGGGTTTTCTTCCGCTGGAGCCGGTGGAAATTGTCTCCTGGGATTCGCTTTTTTCCGATACAAAGCCTTCGCTGATCAATCCGTTTACAATATTGGTGATGGACATTTTGCTCAGGCCCGTCTGCCGTGCGATATCAACCCGTGAAAGATTGGTGCCCGTACAAATCATTTTCAGGACCAGAGATCTGTTTATTATTTTTGACGATTGGTGGTTTGAACCGTTGATCAGTTTTTTGTTCGCCATCCTAACCTCCCCGGGTCCGTGATACCAAGGTGTATAATTTTATTTTCCCCAGTAATCTTACTCCTTATCGTTTTAACGTGTCAAATGAAAAACGTAAAAAGTTTAATTTATAAATATACCCTGAATGAATACCCCTAAAACATTATTCCTTCGACATAGTTTACAAAACATTGCTTTTCCACTATAATGGAAAAGGTATACGGTTTACAGCAGGAGCATGATTCGATGGTGAATTGGTCGGTTACGGTACCCCTTTTAATTAATACAATAGTTGTCTCTATTCCGGAGCAGTTGTTTTTTGTTATATTTTCTCTTTTCTTAATGAGAAGATATGATTTTCTGGAATTCAAAAGATCAAATGTCATGCGTGTTGCCATAGCCGTTATTCCTGCGGCTTTCCTTTCAAACATACTGAGAGGGCTGCTGGGAATGGATATGAATTTTGCACTGCTGGCTGGCGTCATCACACTGTTTGCAGTCCTGGTAATTGTCTTCCGTATCCGCAGTGCCAAAGGTATTTTCAAAGCCTTCCTTTCCACTGTTTTATGCTTTTTAGTCGTTTTATTGACCCAGCTTCTTTATTTTCCTCTTATCCTATATGGGACAAGCATCACTGCCGAGCAGTTGAATCAATACGGGCCGCTGGTCATACTGCTGTCCTTATTCGACAGGGCCGTCCAAATCAGCATTCTGGGCATATTGTTTCTAAAAAAACGCAGCTTCATGAAGCTGAATTTTTCTAAAGTCATTACCAGAAATAAAACGCTGGCCTATTTATTCGGCGGTGTGGCTGCGATGAATCTGACTTTTGTTTACGTGATGTGCCTCCTTATCTATGCAGACAGGGTCCTGATGGGGCTGGAGCCGGTCCTGCAAATAACTATTGTTGTTTTCACCATTGCTTTTCCTGTCATCAATATGGCCGTTTTATTCGGTGTTATCAATTATTCCGTTAACAAGCACACCCATACAAGGGTATATGTGCAGGAAGAGTCAAGAGTTCTGAGGGTCCTGGTAAAACTGCTGCTGCTGCAGAAAAGATACGATGAGATCGACCCCGAAATCGAGTCCTTTGAAAATGAAGTCAGGAAGCTGAAATAAGTAGGGAAAAAATCCAATGCATTGCATCAAATCTTTTTTTTTGATATATTCTAATAAATAGCTGAAATATAGCTGTTTTTTTATCTGGAGAGAGCGAGGCTTGACAGTACCGGATTTGGCGCTTCGGCATTCCGGGAGTCTTTGCCGCAGGATTGGATATAGGAGATGTGAGCTATGCTGAAAGACAAATATGATTTGAAGGACCTGCTGGATATCATGGCACTGCTGCGAAGTCAAAACGGCTGCCCCTGGGACAGGGAGCAGACCCATGACAGCATAAAGCGGTATATGATCGAAGAAACTTATGAAGTGCTTGAGCAAATAGACAATAAGGACAGTGTGAAGCTGTGCGATGAATTGGGGGATCTGTTGCTTCAGGTAGTTTTTCATGCCCAGATCAGCAAGGAGAACGGCGAATTTGATATGGGCGACGTCATTACCGGCATCTGCCGGAAGCTGATTTCACGGCATACCCATGTTTTTGGCGAAGCACAAGCGGACACTCCGGAAAAGGTTGTGGAAAACTGGGAAGAGATCAAAAAAAGGGAAAAGGGCATCGAAAGCCATACCGGCGTATTGAAGGATGTGCCCTCAAATCTGCCTGCTCTCATGCGAAGCTTCAAGGTCCAGCAAAAAGCAGCCAGGGTGGGCTTCGACTGGGATAAGGTGGAGGATGTCATTGCCAAGGTGGATGAAGAAATACAGGAACTGAAGGATGTATATAAAAGTAATAATATGGAAAGAATAACGGATGAGATGGGAGATGCGTTTTTTGCTTTGGTCAATCTCTCCAGGTTCCTGAAGGTTCAGCCCGAGCTGGCGCTGACTGGGACCACCAACAAGTTCATTCAACGGTTTGAATACATTGAGGGCGAAAGCTTGAAAAACGGAAAAAAACTGGAGGAAATGAACCTTGCAGAAATGGATGAGCTCTGGAATGAGGCCAAAAGACGTTTTTCCGAAAAATAAACATTAATTGTGATCAGGAGGATGTAGGGATGAATAAAGCGGATCTGGTAAAAAGTATAGCTGAAAAAAGCGCATTGACCAAAATAGATGCGGAAAAGGCTTTGAATGCTTTCGTAGAAAGCGTGGAAGAGGCGCTTACCCAGGGCGATAAGGTTCAGCTGGTAGGCTTCGGCTCCTTCGAGGTGAGGGAGAGGGCTGAGAGGAAAGGCAGAAATCCTCAGACAAAGGCCGAAATAACGATAAAAGCATCAAAAGCGCCGATTTTTAAAGTAGGTAAGGCGCTGAAAGATATGGTCAACGGATAACAGCCGGTGGGCTGGCCGGAAAGACCGAAAATGTGGGGGTGTAGTTTTATGAGGATCGATAAATATTTAAAAAATTCCAGGCTTATTAAAAGGCGTACTCTGGCAAATGAAGCCTGTGATACGGGGCATGTTTACATAAACGGCAAGGTGGCCAAGCCGGGAACGGAGGTCAACGTGGGAGACACCATCGATATCCGTTTCGGAAGCAATCTGACGTCAGTGGAGGTTACTTCGGTAGCCGAACATGTATCCAAAGCCGATTCAAAGGAAATGTATATCATTAAATAGGGTATCATTAATAGGGTGCCTGACACCAGAAAAAAATAATCCCCCTCCGGGGATTTTTTTTTGCGGCATCCGGCCATAGTCCGGGTCGCCAAAAGGCGAAGGGCTCAATGCCCCGGGACTTTTATTTAGGGATTCATAAAGCGAATTTTCTTGATTGTACATGCATATATATTAGTACTGTATGGAAGCAAGGAAAGTGAGGGATAAATGATGATCGAAGATAAAAAAACACCGAAGCCGAAGGTACAGAACCTTATCCTTGAAAACAGGGAACGTCTGAGCATTTCGGGTGTAATTGACGTGGAAAGCTTTAATGACGAGTCCGTAATCGTTGATACGGAGCTTGGGGTTCTGGTAGTCCGGGGAATGGACCTGCATATCAACAAGCTTAACATTGACAGCTCGGAGTTAAGCGTTGAAGGAGATATCGTAAGCTGCGAGTATTCCGAAAGAGACGGTTCGAGATCGAAGGGCGGCTTTTTTGCCAGGATGTTTAAATGACGGTATCTGTGGGGTCTCAGGCATACGTATTTCTTTGTTCTGTTATAGGCGGAGTCGTCATAGCGCTGCTCTATGATATTTTCCGGATACTCCGGAAAACCATAAAAACCGGCAGCCTGATTACATATATTCAGGATCTGTTATTCTGGATTCTGGTAGCGGTCATTATGTTTGCTACGGTTTATTACAGTAACGAGGGAGAGCTCAGGAGCTATATCTTCCTGGGGACTTTGCTTGGGGTTGTCCTATATGCTCTGCTGCTGAGCAAGACCGTCATGAATTCGTCGCTATTCATCATAAGAATTGTAAAAGGAGTGCTCAAATTTCTGTGGACGGTTTTGTCATTTCCCTTCCGGGTCATCCTCCGGCTGCTGGCAATCCCGGGAAGAGCCGCCGTAAAATATGCGGGAAATTCTATGAAAAATGTAAAGCGCGCCGGCAGGAATAAGCTGTCTAAGGCGGCAATCTGGCGCAAAGCCTTTAAAAATATAAGAAAAAAAATTTGAAATAAAGGATTTTCGTCCGAGACATAGAATTAATATAGGGTAGTAATGGTTTTGTTTGTTTTGCAAAAAGGAAAGGGACACACCCGGTAAGCCACGGGTCAAGATATTAGAAGGGAATGTCCCCTTTTGATAATGAGGAAACTGAAGATGAGTAAAGGCAAAAACAAAAGAAAAAAATCCAAACTTGGGTTTATAGTATTGATGGTTATTTTCATTTATTTTGCATATATTGCCGTAGGCCAGCAAAAAATCCTGTACATGAAGGATGCAGATCAGAAGAAGATTCAAAGCAAAATCGATGAAGAGACAAAGGAAAATGAAGTGCTCCAGAAGGAACAGAAAGAGCAGAACAGTGACGCATATGTGGAAAAAATTGCCCGCGAGAAGCTGGGAATGGTAAAACCAGGCGAACGGGTATATGTGGATATAGGCAAGTAAAAGAAAAACCTCCAAAACTCTTGTAGCACCTGTAAACAAAGGCTTGACGAAAAATTTGTTATACTATATAATCAATAGCGAAACGCATAATGGTTTCCCTGTTATGCTCTTCGGGTACATCCGATAAATAATACAAAAAATGATTCTTAATAAGCGTTAATTTTAGCGCTTATGATAATAAATTCATAATTCGTGCACAAGCCGGGAAATACTGTATCAAACGGGTAAAATCACCGTTTTTTATAAACTTTAAGGAGGATTTCTTTTTGTATGCTTGTTGAGGTAGGAAATATTGTTGAAGGAACCGTCGCAGGGATTACCAGCTTTGGGGCGTTCATTCAACTGCCTGAAGGGAAAACGGGTCTTGTTCACATTTCGGAAGTAGCCGAAGAATATGTCAAGGACATAAAGACTCATCTTAAGGAAAATCAATCGGTCAAGGTCAGAGTTCTCTCGGTAGACAACGGTAAGATCAGCCTTTCCATTAAAAAAGCCATGGACCGCAAAACCAATCCCAGATTATGCAGACCACCTCAGGAAATCGATTGGAGCAGGAATTCGGCAGATTCTCTGTGCTTTGAAGACCGCCTTGCAAAATTCATGAAAGACAGTGATGAAAAAATGCATGATCTGAAAAAGAGCTTTGAATCCAAAAGGGGCAGCGGAGGATACAAGAAATCCGCACAGTTTTATGGTTAACAGGAACCTTCAGAGTTTTTTCTCTGAAGATAAGTAAAATAACTGCCATCGGGCTTAAACTTTTTATAAGATTTAAGTCCCGGTGTTGTTTTATATTTGCAGCAATAAAATTCAACGTAACACAGGAGGTACATGATGCCAGACATGCTGGTCAAGCTATATGATCTTGCCGGAAAGGACACCGGTAGTGAAGAATTATTAAAGCAGGGAATTGTTCTGCGGCGGGTACTGCCGCCGGAAAAGGGCATTGTCACGGAATGGGTGCTTAAGCACTTTGGCGACCATTGGCGCTCGGAATGCGATGTGGCCATTTCCAGAAAGCCTGTTTCATGTTTTATCGCTGTCAGGGGCAAGGAGATCCTTGGGTTCGCATGCTATGATGTCACCTGCAGGGATTTTTTCGGACCAACGGGCGTAAGTGAAGAATGCCGCGGCCTTGGTATTGGAAAGAGTCTGCTGCTGGCTTGTATGAAAGCCATGTATGAAGAGGGTTATGCCTATGCCATCATTGGCGGAGCGGGGCCTGTGGAATTTTATGCAAAATCGGTGGGTGCTGTGGTAATTGAAGGCTCGGTACCCGGAATTTTTGCCGGATTGCTGTAAATGGCCATGTCCCCGGAGGATAACGAGGCATCAAAAATATCCCCGCCTCTGCAGCAGGTCTTTATAACTGTATAAAGGAAATCTCATTGGTAAACATGGCTGCGATTTCGGGGTCAAAATTTGCTCCGCTGGTATACCGTATGAATTCTATTGCCTCGGTATGCGATTGTGCCTTGCGGTATGGCCTGTCGGAGGTTATTGCATCGTAAACGTCCGCGATGGAGATTATTCTTGCAAAAATATCGATGTTTTCCTGTTTTATCCTGGACGGATAGCCTGAACCGTCGTATTTCTCATGGTGTTGCAGTATTCCGGGGAGCGAGGCCTCCGGAATGCTGAGCTTTTCTTTTGCATAAAGGTATCCCTTGGTCGTATGTGTCTTTATCAATGCAAATTCAAAATCGGTGAGCATGGTTTTTTTATTCAATATTTTCTTCGGGATTAAGGTTTTGCCGATATCATGAAACAGGGCTGAATTCCCCAGGTCATGAAGCCGGTTTTTATCAAGGCCGAGGGCGGAGCCCAGGGCGATGGATAAAAGGAAAACATTAATACTGTGGGTAAAGGTATATTTGTCATAAGCGTTCAGCGAGGACAGACAAGAGAGGGAAGCCCTGTTATTTTTGACGGATTCAAGTATTTCGCCGGCATAATCCGTGTTGAGAGATACCTTATCCAGTGAATATTTGCACCTAAAAACCGATATTGTTTCCAGCATGGCATTGATGACACTGGTATGTATATTGTTGATTTTCACGTGAGCATTACCTTTCTTCAAAAGCCAAAACTGACCCTCTAAAGAAGCGCAGCCACATTTGCCTGATAAAGAAGCCGTTATTTCTTAACAAAACAATGAGCATGACTCTATCATTACACATTTGGCAGCCCGTCCATCCTGGCTTTTACACTTTAGATACGTGGCTTTGCGTCCCTAACTTTCGATAAGTTTGCCTTGTCAGTTGTGTGCTGTTCTATGAGATTTTATAGTCCCAGATTACTAACATGCGATGGTAATCTTGTCCTAGAACCATTATACACATCCCGTATAAAAATTCAACAATTTTGTATACTTTTGTATATAAAATTGTCGAATGCAGATAATAATTAAAGAAATATGGCTAAAAAGTCAATATAAAGGAATAAATTTACAACGAACAATGGACATATATTAATAAAATATGATAAAATATGATAAAATATTCCTGATTCGTTATGAGGGAGATCGTACTATGAATGATATTTCCAACCAATCCAGGAAAGCTGAGATCATTATGAGGCTTTCCGAATTTGAAATGCCTCCAATGCAGGATGTCCTGATTGTCGGCATAAAAGCGCCAATCGGGCCTGAGGCTGCTCGAAGGATGGTTGACATACTTTCACCGGAGCAGTATGAAATTGTACAGGTAAATCACCCCGTGATTGAAGCTGTCGTTATAAGAAAATCACTGACCAATATGATTGAAAAGGATAAGCTGATTTCGCTGATATTGGATGAGGGAGGAAAAATCGCTAACGAATCCACAATCATTAAGGCGCATATTAATATTGTATTAGAGGTTAGCAAAACAATGGAACTATGATAGTTCGTGTTTCAGATATTATGAAAAAAGATATACAGACCATCGACTTTTATGATGGACTTGTAAAAGCGGAAAGATTAATAAACGGCAATCATCTGGAATGCCTGCCGGTGATGAAGGATGGCGTTATGGTGGGTACCCTGGCGTTGAAGGATATATCAAAAGCTCATCCCAACAGGATTGTCGCAGATGCGATGAATAGAAATATCCTATCCGTTTCTTCCGGGACATCCATCTGGAAAGCAAGGAAAATGCTGGAGGAGAATAGCATAGATATACTGCCGGTTGTCGATGACGATGAACTTGTAGGACTTATTACACAGGCGGAACTGCTTTTCGAGCTGGGAAAGCATTTTGACCTTTTGACCGGGCTATACAGGAGCGATTATCTATATTACCAGGGGATGGAGCTCCTTGCCAAAGGAAATGAAATATCGGTAATTTTCATTGACCTGAACAAGTTCGGTACCGTTGACAAGGAGTATGGACATACCCAGGGCGACGTGATACTCAAAGAATTGGGAACGCTGCTCAACAACAATTCTCCCGCGGACACTTATCTTTGCCGGTATGGAGGAGATGAATTTGTTCTATTAACTCCCTATGACCCGGATAAATGTGCGATACTGGCTGAAAATCTTATCAAGGCAATTGCCGGCAATATTTTCAGCAACAATCTCTTTATAACCGCATCGGCAGGAATCGCCGGGGGAAGAAGGCAGAAAGAAAGATCCTATGTGTCGCCGGACATTATCTCTGACTTAATCAACATGGCAAGCCTGGCTTCGACAAATGCAAAAAGAGAAAAGAAAAATATCGTTGTTGCAAAGAGTTTTACTACTTGCGAAGATATCGCGTGAACACACTAAGCGAATTGTCCGGCCAATGGCAGTTCGTAACACATATTACCAGGCGAAAAAACACTTGACACTGCAAACCGTTGGTGTTACTATATTTATACACGTGCCGAAGTGGCGGAACTGGCAGACGCACAGGACTTAAAATCCTGCGGCCCTTAAAGCCGTACCGGTTCGATTCCGGTCTCCGGCACCAAAAAATCAGGGTTAACAGCCCTGATTTTTGTATTTGCTGCGAAGGAATCGGATGTGAAAAATTGTTAATATAAAACTCTTGACTTAATGTAAACGGTGTGTTATTCTATTTAGGCGCAGTAAGTGGTGGTGCAAACGAACCACCAAAGCGAGGCAATTTTTATATATCGCGGGGTGGAGCAGTCCGGTAGCTCGTCGGGCTCATAACCCGAAGGTCGCAGGTCCAAATCCTGCCCCCGCAACCAAATGAAACCCTAGGGATATAAAAATCTCTAGGGTTTCTTACTAATGAGTTTGAGGCATCTGTGTGCTTAAGCACATGGGGAATGAACTTAGAAAGATAATATTTTAATGGTGCCAAATTGGCGAAGAGTTTAAATAACAACACGGGTTGCTTTGTTTTTTACGGTTTTCCAGTGTTAGATGTTCCATTCTTTTGACGCCCCAGAATGCTATGATATTGAACATTTTTGATTAATATAAATGAAAAACTCTGTGTATGAATATATGTAAATTCGTGGTACACTTATAATAATAGCAGTGTGAAAATTGACTGTTTAATTTGCTTTTTACTTTATATCAGGGAGCTTTGGCTGTATGATAAATAGACAACAAATAAATCTTGTTAATTATATGGTGGTATGTGTTAATGAATTTGCTTTTCGATTTAATTTGAGCAGTAAAGATGCCTTCGATTATCTGAATAGACATAATGGGATTAGCTTCTTAATGGAGAATTATGAAATCGAGCATACACTCAGCATAGGAGATGCTATTGATGATATGGTGATGGTATGCAAAAAAAATGGGGGATATCTCTCATGATACTGTATCATGGTTCTAATACGTATATTGATAAAATCGAGTTGCCAAGATGTAAACCTTTTAAGGACTTTGGAAGAGGTTTCTACTGTACTACCATTAAAGGGCAAGCAGAATTAATGGCTAAAAGGGTTGCAGCTATATTTGCTGGTATTGCATATGTGACACAATTTGAATTGGATGAAAACATTTTTAACGATTCTGGAATAAGAACCAGAAAATTTGAGGGACCTTCCAAGGAATGGGCTATGTTTGTGTTAAATAATAGAAATAGGTCGTTTACCCAGTCTGGAAGTATGGAATGTAACCATGATAATAAGTATGACCTTGTGGTTGGTCCCATTGCAAATGATGATTTAGCTTTACTATTCAGGACGTTTACAAATGGGTTTATTGATTTGGATGCCTTAATTAAAGGTATGGAATATAAAAAACTGACAGACCAGTACTCTTTCCATTCTGACAGTTCTTTGCGTTATCTCAAATCATTGGGAGGTGTTTAGAATGGATGTGGTTAAAGCTTTGATTGAAGGTATAACTCAGGATTTGATAATATTTATTGTTGAAGATAACGGTATTCCAATTGAAGAAGCAATGGAGGAAGTGTATAGTTCTGCTATATTTGAAAAGCTTTCTGATTGTGGAACAGGCCTTTATAGGGAAAGCGCTGCCTATGTATATGAACTGCTAAAAGATGAATTGGCAGAAGGCAAACTTATTCAGAAAGAGTTGTAATGTGTTTTATTTGTAAGCCTAATTGGATTATTTTCTTCCCTTGCCTCAGAAATATTGATTTATTTGTTTACGTTATATTTCCTTTATGCCTATAAATTTGGTGTGAAACGGATGAATGTTATAAACGGGAAGGTGAACGAAAAGGCAGTACTTAAGCAGTTTTAGATTGATATGGATATTTAGTATAAGAGCATGATAACACTCATAACCCGAAGGTCGCAGGTCCAAATCCTGCCCCCGCAACCAAATGAGAAAAAGCTTCCAAGGCTATAAACTTTGGAAGTTTTTTTCTTTTTACTGCAACCGTACTGCAACGGGCTTTTTCTTGTGTTTTTACACTATTAGGCTTGCACCAAGCTGATATTTTATACCTCTTGAAAACCCAAAATTATAAAAGCTGTTTGTTTTTGAGTCATATCTGCCTTGTTTTCTCCATCCTTATTGATAATAGGATAATCCGGCACTCGTGACTCATACCAAAAACACTTTGCCCCCCTAGATCAACATTTTTATATTGAGGTGAAGATAATTCGTGATCTCCCCATTGAGTTGTCTTGTGCTTCCAGTTGCCAAAAATGCAGAATGACCAGGCCTTTCTATAACTTTATATTCTTCGCGGACTTTTTCGAGTACAAATATTTTTTCATCCTTCTTGACTATTCTGCAAGATCCTGTATTTGATAATAATACGTATTTCCAACAGTGCAGTAAATCGGCACAGTCTACGAGGAGTATTATGTTGACAAAGGCAGACAGCCCGGAATATAATAACATTAACGTTAAAGTGATTGTTAATGTTGCATTTCTGCAGCAGAGTGGACAAGATGATGCTAAATGATCTTGTGGTTACTCTCAGCGCGAAAAGGAGATAATAATGGGATTATAAATGTAGTGTATACGATAGGATTGAAATAAAGATTGACAGCAAAAAAGCTTATGAGTTCCCCTTTATTGTCGTGGAATTATATTGCAGCTTCCAAAGCCCCACAGGCAAAGACTATACTGCAATGTTTTTCTACAGTGGAAGCAAGAGCTGGAAATGCAGGTTTACGCCTAAGGAAGAAGGAGAATGGCAGTATAATACCTATTCGGTGAATGGCGAGGCCGGTTTTCTTACCTTGGGAAAGTTAATGGTAGCAGAGGGAGATGCAAAACCCGAAGGAATGCTGCAAGTCTGCTTCGACAGCCAATGGGGTCCGAGCTATGATAATGCACTGCTGGTCGGCGACACAATGTGTAACATCTTCGACGCCGAATATTGCGGACTGAATACCTGGGAAATCCTTGAAATGAGAAAAAAGCAAGGGTTCAATTTTATAAGAGCATATGATTCAAGTCAAACATTAAAATGCATTTCGATAGGAGAACTGAAATGGAACTCAAAGTGTCTAAGAACGGACATCGCCTTGAAATGGCAGATGGAACACCTTTTTTATGGTTGGGAGATACCGAATGGGTCTTGAACAATCATAGTGACGAGCAGATCATTGAAATATTGGATGACCGGAAAGCCAAAGGCTTTTCAGTAATACAAGTGTGTGCAGTACGAGAGTGGGAGAGAATAGTGTATACGGACGCATCCGGTGTAGAGTCCAATTTGACAGACTTATCCTGGGCAAGAACCGATTTTAATGGGAATACCCCCTTTATTAATGATGATGTCAAATTTTTGAATCCTGCTTATTGGGAGCGGTGGAGATGGATCTGCCAGCAGGTGAACCAACGGGGAATGTGTTTTGTTATCATGGCAGGAAGCCCTGGAAGAATGGAAGGCAGATGGAAATGCAGCGGGCCGGAGGAATGTTATATTTATGGGAAAAATGTAGGGACGATATTCCGGAGCTGTACCAATATTATACTCAGCCCAAGCATGGACTTTCCAGGGGACAGGGGAGTTGGGACGGAGGGCTGGCGTGCGCTTGCAAAAGGATTTAAGGACGGAATGGGAGCAGACGGTCAGGAGAAATCGATTCCTGTCCCAATGACCTATCACACCTGGCAAACCTCCTCGGTATGGTTTCACCGGGATGCATGGCTAACCTTCAACGGCGTCCAGGGGTCACGGAATGAAGAAACGGATAATGACCGGATGATCTATCAGAGGACGCTTCAGGATTATTTGGCCAAGGAGCCTGTAAAGCCTGTCGTATGTTTGGAGGGTAGTTATGAAGAAGAAAGAAATAATGGGGGTAAATTGCCTCCGACTACAACAAGAAATGTGAGAATGCAGCTATTTTACGCCTTTTTTGCCGGAGCTTCGGGATATACATACGGACATGTAGACAATTGGATACAGCATGAAAGTACGGAATATCTGAATTCTCCGGGAGGAAATTGGATTCCGGTTGCAAGAGACTTTTTACTTGCCCGCAAGTGGTGGAGGTTTGTTCCTTTCCCAACGTTGATCGTAGGGGGAGAAGAGAGTGGGGATAAGAGAAAGGTAGCAGTGGTAGCCGATGATGGCAGCGAATGCTGCGTATTCTTCCCGGAACAGGATGCTGTAGAATTAAATCTGGAAGGTGTATTTAAAGAGAGCACCATGGAGATATGCTGGTTTGATCCCAGAAATGGATACACAACGGCCGGAGAAAGGATAGCACTTAAGGGGAACAGACATTTTTCACCTCCGCAGGGTTGGGAAGATGCGGTGCTTATTATTAAATCCTAGCAGCAGGAGAGGTATTTGGCTTCAATTACTTGAGACGGGCATATTTTAAAGAAATTATACTGACGAAGGGATGTTATCGTATGTATGGAATTCTGAATCTCCCCGAAATTACATTTCCCGATGGATTTATTTGGGGATCGTCAACCGCCGGGCATCAAGTGGAGGGAGAGAATATACATTCCCAGAACTGGGCTCTGGAGCAGGAAGGCAAAATAAAAATCAAGTCGGGAAAAGCCTGCAACCACTATGAAATGTACAGAGACGACGTAAAATTGATCAAGGAATTAGGGCACAAGGCATACAGGATGTCCGTAGAGTGGAGCAGGGTGGAACCGGTGGAGGGCGAGTTCTGCAAGGAGGCTGTCGAGCATTATATCGACCTCCTGAGTAGGCTTAAGGACGAAAACATAAAAGTCTATGTCACGCTTCACCATTTTACTCATCCCTTGTGGTTTGAAAAAAAAGGTGCATTTCACAAAGCGGAAAACATTGCTTACTTTGAACGGTATGTCAATTACATTGTGCATCTGCTTGCCGAATATGTGGACAGTTGGAATGTAATTAATGAATTTAATCTGTATGACGGTGCAGAACCGGCGAATTTTAAAATAAACATGATTAAGGCACATGCACGGGGTTACCATGTCATCAAGCAGTATACCGGCGCGCCTGTAAGCACTGCACATGCGTTCATTGACTACTTTCCTTCCCGAAGGCATGAACGGCTGGATAATATAATGACCAATTATATGGATTGGATGAACAATGAATTCTTCTTCCATGCTATCCGCACCGGAGAAATCATGCTGCCGCAGAGTGATATGGTCTATGATCCCGAAGTAAAGGGAGCTATGGATTACTGGAGCGTCAACTATTACATTCGACAGATGGTGGATGCTCGCAAGAAGAGGCCTGAAAGCGGCAAACGCTTTGAATTTACACAATTGAAGCTCATACCTATGGATTTCCCTCATGATGAGTTTTTCCCCGAGGGTCTGGTCACATGCCTTGAACGTTTGAAGGACCGTCCGGTGATTATCACTGAGAATGGCTGTGCCACGAATGACGACCGTTTCCGTATCGCTCACATGATATTACATCTCTATGCAATGAAAGAAGCAATCGACAGAGGCGTGGATGTAAGAGGATATATCCATTGGAGTACAATGGACAATTATGAATGGGGGTCGTTCGTTCCAAGATTCGGTTTGGTTCATGTCGACTTTGATACATTTGAGCGGACGCCCAAGCCCAGTGCCTTGTTTTACAAGGACATCATTGAAAACAACGGTTTAAATGCCGGGATCATAGGTAATTATTTAAAGGAAATTCCGGCTGTCGGGAAATAAAGCTGCCGGTTCTCGGTCTGCCGTATGGAACAAGTATGATAACGGGCACAAGCAAACCGTTCCGGACGCAGGAAAGGGCAAAGGCGTCAGAAAGAATGAAAGGAAAGCAAATATGAACATGCCTGAATTATTACATAAAACTTTCTACAGCAGCCGGATGGAGAAGCAGGTGCATTACCGTATATATCTTCCTTCGGAATATGAAAAAGAACAAAAGGCCTATCCGGTCCTATACAGGATCTATGGACCCATGGAAGAAGAAGCCGATATACAAAAAGCTGTGGGTTTTGCCGATCAAGCAATACGATCGGGCAAGATATCTCCGATGCTGATCGTCCTTTTTGACGGAGAAGGGGAGGAGGTTTTCATTCAGGAATTTATTCCTTTCATCGACAAGGAATACCGTACAGCGGCGGAACGTGAAGGAAGAGCAATCGAAGGATCTGCCAACGGAGGCTTTGCGGCGTTAAGGCTGGCTGTAAAGTACAACAACCTTTTTTCTTCGGTGATTTCCTATGACGGAATAGCGGATGCAGCGCTTGCGAAAAACCTTTTCAGCTTGACTGAGACATGCCGGGCGGAAACAGGTTGGGAGCAGACGTCACACTCTGCATCATAAAAGGCGCCGAGCATGGATTTGAAGTATTCCATAGCGTCCCCGAAGCAGAAGAAGCAGTAAAAAAGTTTTTTGCACGGATATTGAAATAAATATAGCGGAATATCAATAGAGCAAGGCATCAAATATCCTGCACATACTCGATGATTTTATGACGATTTTATTTTGAAGCAACACGAAAGAAACTGATATTTTTGTTTTAGTCTCGGAATTAATGCACCCTATGGTTTATTCTCCTTGAAATTGGCAATAATTTCCTATAAAATATACTTATAAACAAGGAAGGGTGTGATTAATTCATGTACGAGACTGCTACATATGCAGAGCTTAAGAAACTACCGGCAGCTGAAAAGCCGGTAGCCTGGAAAGAATTGAAGTCACTTTATAAAACTCAAAAAGAGGTGGCGGATAAACTCGGTGTGAGTCCGGCAATTGTATACAGCATGATTTCCAGGTATGCAAGCAGCGATAAGAAGGTAAAGCTTGAAGTGGTCAAAGAACAAAAGAAAACCAGAGCAGTTGCGCGGACTGAAAAGGCAACTCAGAGGATTGCTGCTTCGCAAACAAACCCTATAGAACCGGAGATGAACGAGGTTGAGAGTGAATCCTTTTCGATAGCGGTAAAAAAGGCTGTTTCGGGAGAGGATGCCCAGTTTCTACTGAATGGCATTGGCAGCACGCTGTTAAAGAATCAAAATTATCTTATTGAAGTAAAAATAACGGAAAAGTAGACAGCGCACAGGCAATTTCAATCAGGATATAAACGGTGAATGGTGACCCTGCTGCCGCTAATGTGACAGGCCTCAGACCCTTGTGCCTGAGGTTTATGCTATTAGGGTACACCGAGAGTAAAAGATATCTAAACCTGAGAGATACCCCCTTATCGCTATACAAGGTGAGAAGGGGGTATCTTTATACAGCGCTAATTTTTTTCTGTCAGTTTCAGCGGAAAGAAATCTTTTGTAATACTGCCGGGATAATTTTTATATGCGGTAACCGGCTTGATATTTTCCTTAATATCATCGATAATAAGAATATTGCAGTTATTTTCCAAGTCAAAGATGAAGAAAGGTAAATACATATGGATAACATAAAAATTGTCGACAGCCATACGCATATATACACTCCCGGAAGCATAGAATACCTTGCTCAATCGGCAATCAAGCACAGCTTTGACAAGTTTTGCGTCATGAGCTTAAGCTGTACCGGCATGCAGTCTGTTGCACAAAACCTACTGTGCGCTCTTGCAAAAATCATGTATCCCGGAAAAGTATTTGCTTACGGCGGACTGTTTTACCCCGAGAATCCCTCCGGAGTTGACGGGCAGGACCTTGTGAAACAGGCCGTCAGGTTGAAACAGATGGGCTTCGACGGGATGAAAATGCTGGAAGGCAAGCCGGATACCCGCAAAAGGACGGGACTGCCGCTGGATTCTTCCGTATATGACCCATACTATTCCTACCTCCAATCCGAAGGCATACCGCTTACCTATCATGTCGGCGATCCAAAGATATTCTGGGATGAGGAAAAAGCGCCGGACTGGGCTAAAAAGGAAGGCTGGACCTACACGGACGCTTCCTTTGTCTCCAAGGAGACACTGTACAGCGAAGTTTCCGGCTTCTTGAGCAAATTTCCCCGGCTCAGGGTAAGCTTTGCCCACTTCTTCTTTATGGGAGAAGAGGGCATGGAAAGGGCTTCCGGATTTCTTGACAAATGGCCCTCGGTTTTCTTTGACATAACGCCCGGGATTGAAATGTACGGCAGTTTTACAGAAAACCCTGAAGGCTGGCGTGAATTTTTCATCAAATACCAGGATAGGATCGTATTCGGTTCGGACAACGGACTGGATGAAGAACTTGTATATATTGACCTGACCAGGTCGTTCCTGGAGACCTTTGACGAAATCCAATGCAGGGATATGAAAATTAAAGGCATCGGCCTGGAGCCGGAAATCCTTGAAAAGATATATCACCGGAATTTTGAAAGGATTGCAGGAAATACGCCTGCCGAAATAAACGCTAAATTGCTCCTCGAAGAATGTGACAGAGTAACGGATTTTGCCAGCCATGACAAAAATACACGGGCCTTGCTGCCGGAAGTGGAGAAAGCCTGTGAAGAAATAAGGAAATTGCTCAAAGGATAAGTCTTTCTGCCAATAGCAAGAAAAAAGATTTTGCTTCATATCACAGCTAAAGGGGCTGTCTCAAAACATTCTGTCATCGGTATAAAAAGGAATCTGGTGTAGGGGCGACCACTGGTCGCCCACCCTGGAAGGACTTTGGAGGATCGTAAAATTCAGCTTTGTATGGATTAAAGGTCACCAACAGGCTAATCTCTGCAACAGGTGACCTGTTCGCTGCTAAAGTATCTCCAGGATCTCTACCTGATATTTCTCTGTCGGAGCATTGACTTCCACAATATCACCGGCTTTTTTGCCCGACAATGCCTTTCCTAAATCCGATTCTATGCTAATGCGCATATTTTTAGGGTCTATGTCCATGGTAGTCACCAATGTCACAACTGCCTCATCCTGATCCTCTATAAATTTGATCCTGGCTTTGCTGTTTACTCCCAATACCGAGACGTCCCCACGATTTTCATCAATGACGGTGGCTGTTGAAATCATGGTCATTAAATATTGAATCCGGTTATCGTTTTCCCGGTAATTTCTGCAGGCTTCCTTATATTCTGCATTTTCCGACCGGTCGCCGTGGGCGGCGGCCTCTTGTTTTTCCCGCGCGATTTCCGCTCTTTTTACAGTCATCCGATAGTCTAATTCTTCTCTTAATTTTTTAATATTTTCCAGCGTAAGTGAATTATTCATAAAGCCTTAATCCCTCCGAAATGTAAATGCTGCGTTCTTGGGTTTTATTAAAAGTGTGCAGGAAATCAGCCTTTTCTATCACGATATTTCCTGTAAATTATATACGGTAAGAATCCGAATAAAAAGATGAATTCCTTTGCCATATAGGACTCGGGGTGTCCGCTGAAATCAAACTGTCTCGGAATTCTTCCGGGAAGGAACGGATAAATTGCCGCTAAAACAGCAAAAGGGATAATCAGTATGAATAAATCTTTTTTTGTTAATTTCAAGTTCATGGCTCCCTCATACCCTTAATTCGTTATCAACCGTATAATCATATTATCAATAATTTCTCATAAGGTCAAACAATGAATAGAGGAAGACACTATCAAGTTTTTTTCTACCTCCCTTGCAGGCCCAGAAAATCTTTCATTCGGTCGCTTACCCGGGCTGCTGCGGCCGCATCGGACATCTCGGCGAAAATTCTGAGCAGGGGCTCTGTGCCGGAGAACCTTACCACAATCCAGCCGCCGTTTTTAAAATATAGCTTCAGACCGTCGCGATAGCTGATCCGGTCAGTTTCGTAGCCCAGGTCCGGGACTTCCTTTTGCTCAAACAATTTCTTTTCGAGCATGGACCGGGTGGCGGCGTCAAACCGCATATCGCACTCCGACCCATAGAAATAACCATAATTTTGATGGATTTCCTCAAGCAGCGCAGACAGACTTTTTCCTGTGATACTCAGCAGCTCTATCAACAGGCTGGCTGCGAAGATTCCGTCCTTTCCGCTGATATGGCCCCGGATGGTTAGACCTCCACTGCTTTCTCCTCCGATGAGGGCATGCTTTTGGTCCATCATGGCGCTGATGTGCTTGAAGCCTACGGGGACTTCATAACATTTTTCTCCAAAGCCTTCGGCGATTTTATCAAGAAGATGGGTAGTTGCAATGTTTCGCACTGCGCCTCCCTTCCAGCCCTTGTATTTCAGCAGATAATAATAAAGCAGGGCAAGAATGCTGTTAGGGTGGATAAAATCCCCTTTTTCATCGATGATTCCGAGGCGGTCGGCGTCTCCATCCGTTCCAATGCCGATATCATAACCGCTTTCCACCACAAGGTTCCTGAGATGGTTCAAAGTATGGGTGCCGGGGGACGGGAGTCTTCCGCCAAAAAGCGTGTCATGCCGGTCGTTGATTACGGTAAGCTCGCACCTTGCCGTAATCAGTATTGTCTGCAGACAGGTCTTCGAGACGCCGAACATCGGGTCCAGCACGATTTTAAGTTTTCTATTTTTAATGGCTTCTACATTGATCATCCCTAGAATTGTATCGATATATTCATTGAAAGGATCAATGTCCTGTATGATCCTTGATTTTAGCCCCTGGGCAAAATCAATGCATGCAATATTCCTGGGATTCACTTTTTTGATGCTTTTCTCAATTTCTTTCGTGACATCCGCATCGGCATCCCGGCCGCCCTTTGTAAATATCTTTACACCGTTGTAATCGGCAGGATTGTGGCTTGCGGTAACTGAGCAGCCATAGCAGGACAGCAGGTATTTGACGGTGAACATTACCAGCGGCGTAGGGGCCACCTTATCAATAAAATATACCTTTATCCCGTTGCCTGCCATGACCTCCGCCATCCATACGGCAGCCTTGTCGGACAGGAAACGCCTGTCATAGCCTATGACAAACCCCTCGTCGGCACACTTTTTTGCTATCATAAGGTTGGCAACGGCCTGGGCCAATATGCACACATTCTCTTTCGTGAAGTCTTCTCCGATCAATGCCCTCCAGCCGCCTGTTCCAAATTTGATCATGCTTCTCCCACCTTACACTAATTATTTTCCGGAAGATGCAGACCACAGGTGCACTCTCCGGATGATAACAATTATATGAGCAGGGGAGGAGATTTTAAACGGGTCAACTTTGGCATTAATTGTTCAATCTTGGTAATGATTTTTTGCAATTTTTACTATGCCAAAATCAAACAAGAAAAGGCAAAAACATCACATCAGCCCATTACCACAGTGACCTCGTTGACAGAACCGGCTGCCTGAGGCGGGATTTGCCCGTTTATAGGCTGGCCGTTCAGTTTTATCGCCTGTATTCCTTTTTGCACACCTTTGGAATTATCTACACGGATATTGTAAACAGCTCCGCGCCAGGTACGGAGTACGCTAAATTCCTTCCAATCGGCGGGAATACAGGGGTCAATCGTCAGACCTGCATACCCCGGCCGGATTCCAAGGATATAGTGGGTAGAGGCGAAATAGGCCCAGCCGGCGCTGCCGGTCAGCCAGGGGTGTCTTGCCCTGCCGAAGGCACTGTGATCGCGGCCCATTATAAACTGGCAGTAGGTATAAGGCTCCGATTGGCGTATTTCAATTTGGTCGTTTTGATTATAAGGCAGCAGCGCATCATAATATTTCATTGCCCGGTCCCCTCTGCCAAGCAGACATTCGGCTACCCAGGCCCAGGGATTGGGGTGGCTGAAGATGGCGCCGTTTTCTTTAATACCTCTGTATACTCTGGTTACAAAGCCTATGTCGTCATTGGGCTTTGAGAAGGAAGGCCAGACCAGGTGCAGGCCGAATCCGGAGTAAAGATGTTCATTGACGGCATCCATGCAGCTTGTTGCGCGTTCCCCGGATGCCGACCCGGAGATGACCGCCCAGGTATTGGACTCCAGATGAACCTTGCCTTCCTGATCCTGCTGGGTCCCTATTCTGGCTCCCTTTGCGGTGATGCCTCTTATATACCATTTACCGTCCCAGAGCTCTTCATCACAGGTTTTTCCGATTCTGTCGCGAAGGGCGGTGTATTTCTCAATCTCCGCCGGCCTGCCGAGAAAAGAGGATACTTCTATAAAAGCATTTAAAGCCCAATAGTGCAGAAATGACACAAGGGCGCTCTCTCCGCCGCCCAGATTCAGACAGTCGTTCCAATCCGCCCGGAGTCCTTTGCATATGCCATGCTCACCCACCTGCTCCGCAGAAAAGTCCAGTATCCGCTTCATATGCTCATATACAGAGGCTTCACCGCCATCTGCAAAAGAGACCGGCAAATCAAGAAAGGCTGTATCTCCGGTTTCTTTTACATATTCACAAATGGAGGGCACCAGCCAGAGGGCGTCGTCGGAACAGGTGTCCTTGAGACCGTGGATCACATCCTTCATATCCGGAGAGGGTATGACGGTAGGCGATTTGAAAGGCGGCTTCTCCGGCTTTTCCGGATTGAACCATTCGGGGTCGAAGAGATGGAGGCCGTAACCCATATTGGTTTGTCCACGCAACAGCTCAATCAGCCGCTGCCGGGTTTTGTCCGGATTGGAATGGGGGACGCACATGGCATCCTGTGCCGTGTCCCGGTAACCGAGACCCGTCCTGCCTCCAACCTCTATGAAGGAGGCAAACCTGGACCAGACCACATTGGTTTCGGCCTGATAAAGCGTCCAGATATTCGTCATGGTGTCCATGCCCTCATGGGGGGTACTGCACTGAAAGGCGGAGAGCTTGCGGTCCCAGTATTTGCGAAGCTCCTGAAAGGCGGTGTCCGCATTGCGAAGGTCGGAATATTTTTGCCGGATTTGCCTGCCTGCGTCGCTTCTCCCTACACCCAGCATATAAATGAATCTCAGCTTTTGCCCCGGCGCAAGTGTGAATCTCTTATGCAGCGATGCGCAGTGGTTGCCGCCCAGTTCGGTGCTGTTGCTGCAGAAGCCCTTTTCAACCGCCGCCGGGTTGTCTTCCGTCCTATAGCTGCCGATAAAGGCATCCCGTACACAGTCATAGCTATCCGGTTCAAAGCTGGAAGTAAAATAATGATACCCCTCGGGGTCGTAAAAAAGGTCGTACTCAATGATCCCGTCCCGATAGCTTGTACCGCTGGAATAAAGGCTCATCTGCAGGTTCTGGTTATCAATATCAATATGCTCGAATGAGAATTCCAAATACGAGAAAGCGCTGATATGCCTCGTTTCACTGCTTTCATTGCTGATCTCCACATCCAGCAGCTCCACATCGTCCTCCAGCGGAATAAACATCAATTGCGAAGCGCGGATGCCGCTATACCGGCATGAAAATTTGGAATAGGAAAGACCATGACGGCATTGATAATCCGCCTCTTTCAGGCTCTTACCCACAGGCTGCCAGGAGATGGACCAGTAATCACCGGAATCATCATCCCTCAGATAAACATAATGTCCGGGCCGGTCCAGAGGTATTCCGTTGGGACGGAAGCGTGTGATCCGGTGGTATTGGGAAGACTTATAGAAGCTGTAGCCTCCGGCATTTTGAGATATGACGCTGCACAGATCCCTGACGCCAAGGTAATTGGTCCAGGATACCGGCACATCGGGCCTTTCAATGACATATTCCCTGTTCTCGTTGTCAAAATAACCATACCGCATAGTTACCCTCCTTTATTTCAAATAGCATGAAGCTGCCGTATACAAAATTATATTATGGCACTGTAAATATTTATATCAGTCTACCTTGTCATTCCTTGTTTTATTTTGGTTGAAATGCGGGCAGTTGTAATTTGATCAATCTGTCTAAAGGGATGGAGAGGATAACGGGAAAAAGCAAAAATAAAGCCTTTCGGAAAATCAAGCGAAAGGCTTTATGGTAAGTATTTGAAAGCGGTATTCTGCATTAGGGACAGAAAACATCCCGGGGCTCTGACCTGCTTATCTTTTTATACAATGTTCAATTTTTTTATCCACTCCGATGCCGATTCTTTTATAGCTTCGGGAGTAATGACATTCTTCATCTTAGTTGTTACTGAAAAGCTGTCCACCACTTTGCCGCCACGGTTTTCGATCCTCTTTGTCACGGAGTCGATGACCTTCTGAGGTACCTTGCTATCCGCTTTGGTTATCAGCAGATACACTTTTTTACCCTTTAAATCAGCCTTGCTGATAAAAGCATTTATGGCTGGCGTACTGCGGGACGCCCATACCTGTAATCCGAGGAAGACATTATCATACCCTTTGAGTGAAAAATCCATCGGCTTCAACCTGCTTTTCATACCTACCAGAGCCGAGAAAGCCGCTCCCATAAAGCCTGCTCCGCTCTTGCGTTCTTTCACCTCTTCAAGCTTTTTCAAATCCCCGCCGACGAGAGTATGTATTTCTTTGGCAACGGCCTCGGTATTACCCATCCAGGAATAGTACACAACAAGATTTTTCATATGCTGCCTCCCTTAGTTAAACTACAATTCCTATATTCCATATATTTCAATTATAGCTTAACCATATCGCCTGTCAATAAAATTAATACCGGCATCGGATTAATAGTAAAGTTTGCGGCGGACATGCATATATTTGTAGTGGGGGTCATTGTGATGAAGCTTGCAAATTTGCCTTTGGAAACGGATGAACAAAAAAAAGAATATGAGCTTGAGTTGGCAAGGATGAAAGCAAAGTTCGATGCCGAGCTGTATTATAAATCTGCGAAAATGCTGAGAATATATAAAATGCAAAAGACCTTTATTTACTCATTCTTTATTACTCTGGTCGGCGCCTGCATTGCTTTTTTGCTTGGGGTATTCGGCGGTTAATGATGCTTTAAGAGCCATTCTTCAGGTACATATTTCATATAAAAATGCAGCATATTAACTATATGCTGCCCGGGTAATTCTCTCTTAGAATATACAAGTTATCCGAATATCAATCTTCTTGTGACCATCCGATATATGCGTCTCAACCTGCATTATGCTTATGTATGCAACAATATACATAATTTGTTGCGTATAACTAATTCGACAGAAAAATACTTAATCCTGCATAAATATTAAAAAAATTTTCTTATATTAGATTTTTCTTACACGTTCCTTTAAAACTGGACCAGGGAATAAAGTTCATCTTTTTGATCCTGATTGATCCCGATATATCGGAGGGTGATCCCCGGAGAACTGTGGTTAAAGGTATCCATGATCAGGCCAATATTATATTTTGACATTTTATAGGTCCAATAGCCCCAGGTTTTGCGCAGGCTGTGGGTTCCGAAGTTTTGGATGCCCATTAGCTCCGCAGCTTCCTTCAATACCCTGTAGGCCTGGATACGTCCCAAATGACCGCCCTTCTTGCTGGAAAAAAGGTAGCTGTGGTAGGACAGCATCCGGCTTTTCACGCTGGTTTCCAGGGCTTTTTGCAGCGTATTGTTTATCTTGATTTTTTTCTCTTTTCCCGTCTTTTTTTCTTTCAATATCAAGTAATCCATAAATTCCATATTCTCGTTAAAAATATCCTTTACCTTCAGAGGAATAATATCACTTATTCTCAGCCCCGTATTCAGTCCAAATTTAAAGATGAGTCCATATTTTGAGTCTTTGCCATTAAGATAATTGTACATTTGTTTGACTCTGGCCCTGTCTCTGATCGGTTCTACTGTCATAATATACCTCTATTTAACGTATTTTTTTTATACTTAATTATATTTTTTGTTTCATATTATTTCAAGCTATTTTTGAAAATATTCACAAGCTATAAATAAATTTGTTAGTAAAATAAAGGTGTACATTCAACAGGATAATGTAACAAATTATGTATATTGTTACATTTGAATTTGACGCGAATGCATAAATTTTATGGAGGTTTTTATGGAGGACGCCTACAGGGTGATGGTTATAGATGACGCAGCCTTTATCGCAAAAGTCGTTGAGAAGGCTTTAAAGCCTTATAATTTTGAAATTGCAGGCTATGCCGGCAATGGAAAACTGGGTCTTGAACTGTTTGAGAAAATCATGCCCGACGTTGTTGTGCTGGATATAACAATGCCTGAAATGGACGGATTGGAGGTGGCGGAACATCTGTTCAAAAAGGATCCGAAGCCTAAAGTTGTAATGCTAAGCGCCCTGGGAGGGCATGAGCATTATATCGAAAGAGCAAAGGAGATCGGCGTGGAGAAATTTCTTATAAAGCCGTTTAAGGATAATGAGCTGATTGATGCAATCATGTCTTTGCTGAAGCAATAAAAAAACATGGTATGAAATCCGTCCGATGGATAAATTATATTTGAACTTTGATAATAAAGCACGAATTGGTTGCAACACAGTGTTTTTTCGCCAATGGGAAAAAAATTTTTTATATTGGAGAACATAAGATAAAATAGAGGGCCGTATGCAGAAAATAACCGGGCTGGGATTTGTATCCTCTAAATGTAACACTATGATAATTTTGTTTCATAGGTGTATTTTCGACATTAAATTCTATTTTCCTGCAAAAAACATAAAAATAGTTTGAATTTTTATTCTCTGAGGCTATTACATAATTTGGCATATCGGCCTTGGGAATAAAGCGTTTCGTACAGGATGCTCAAAAAAGTCATTCTTTAACAGCAGCCGGTTCGTCTTTTCAATTTAATGCAACTAATTTGTAAAAATATTAGAAAATTATTACATGATATTTTGAGATGAAAACATAAAAAAAGAACAGTATACCAGAAAATTAAAGGCTTCTAATGTAACAAAATTATCAAAATGTTACATAGAAAGGAAAAATAAATGAATAATCCTTTAAAAATTCTGGTGATTGATGATTCTCCATTTATATTGAAAGCGGTTAAAAGGGCTGTAGAGCCCCAGGGGCACGAAATTATAGGGTATGCCGACAACGGAAGGTCCGGAGTTGAAATGTATGAAAAATATAAACCCGATATTGTGACGCTGGATGTGACCATGCCGGTGATGGATGGGCTGGAAACCGCATCAAGCCTCATGAGTAAGGATCCCGGCGTGAGGATCATCATGATAAGCGCCATGGGAGATGAAACACTTGTGCAATGCGCGCAGAAAATAGGCGTCAGGCATTTCGTATCAAAACCTTTCAAGCCTGACAATCTGCTCAATACAATCAATGACGTGATAAAAAAACAGCTGCATAAATAAGGTGGGTAAATGGATGGGCGAGGACAAATTTAAAAAGATTATGGAGTGCTTTGATCATACCTTTCAGGAAGTTATTCAGGAGATGTCGGATTTTTCAGTGACAGGCTGCAATGAAATAAAACTATCCCAGGAGAGGAAATTTGCCGTAATCGTCGGCATTGTAGCGGCGAAAAAGGGAAGGATCCTGTTTGAAGCGGACCAGGAGCTGGTCCGCAGGATTACGGAAGGCATGAACGGCGAACCACTTGGCAATGTAATGCATACCTATTACTTTTTAACGGAATTTACAAATATTTTTTGCGGAAATGCCGTTTCACAGCTAAACAATCTCTATAAGGACAGCGAACTGAGATTAACTCCGCCGGCGCTTTTTGTCGGCAGCGATATGCGTGTCATAACCCCCAGTATCCATTCGGAAGCACTTTATTACACCTCTGAATCGGGGCAGGCAATCCTGAATATAGGCATGGAAGGAGTGTGACCGTTATGGAGATGAAACAGGCATTTATTGATTCCGTCGTTGAGGTCTTGCCAATGTTCGGGATGACATGTACTTTTCAGGGTGAAATTGAAGAATCCGTACTGGCTTCCGTAAACCAGGTCAATGTTTTGATCGGCTTTACCGACGGCGTAAAAGGAAATATGATGGTGGCTTTGAAAAAAACCACGGCCGTAAAAGTCGCATCCGCCATGATGGGAGGAATGGCGCTGGAGGAACTGGACGAGATGGCGGAAAGCGCCATCGGTGAAATGGCGAATTTATTTGTGGGATATACCATCGGGAAATTACAGGGCGGGCCTGTAATCAATTTTTCACCCCCTACCCTCGCCATTGGGGAAAGGATGTTTCTTATGATCAGCAGGATTAAGACCACGAAATTATCCTTTAAACTGGGAGAGGAAATATTTACCCTTTCTTTCTGCCTGGAACAGTAGCGGCTTCATAACAGTTTTGCGCCGCAGAAAGCAAGGACCCCGGAAATTGACGAGAGGAGATAAGCTTACGGATGGACGAAGACTCAATTGATAAAATTATTGAGAGCAATGGCAGCACGAATGAAGCCTCCTGCGACAATATAGACCCTGAATTTCTAAATGACTTCATTCTGGATACAAAGGAACATATAGAGAAGATAGAGATGGACACCTTGCTTCTGGAGACGGAGCCCGGCAATAAGGATGCCATCAACAGCCTGTTCAGGGAATTTCACACCATCAAGGGCTCTGCGGGATTTGTCGAGCAGCAGCGGATACAGGATATCGCCCACCAGACGGAAACGCTTCTGGACCGCTGCAGGACCGGACGCACGGAAGTGAAAAAAATCATTGTCGACTTACTGCTGAAATCTACGGATTTTATTAAAAAGCTTACGGAGAATCTTTGCCTGAATCAGGACGCTGAATTTCTGAAGTCCGTCAAGGCGCACCTGGCGAAGCTTTCAAGTCAGGGGGAAATCCCGGGAGAGGACCCTGAAAACAGCGGCCGGGTGGAAAAATTGGGTGAAATCCTGGTGGGGCAGGGAAGGATCAAGCCGGAGGAGGTCGGCGAAATATTGGCGAAACAGCAAACCGACCATCCGGAGCTCAAGTTCGGCCAGATCGTTCTTAAGGAAAAAAAAGCGGGGGTCAATGAAGTCATTGAATCCCTCCGGAAGCAGGAGTATGAAACTAAAAAGGCTGTAAGCGAAAGCGGGTATATCCGGATACCGGTACAGAAGGTAGATAACCTTGTCGACATGATGGGAGAGCTGATAATAACCCAATCCCTGGTGGAACAGGAAATGTGCAGGCGGTTTGGCATGGATGACAAATTTGTATCCGACCTCTTAAAGATGTCAAGGATTACCAAGGATATTCAAAATCTTTCCATGTCCTTGCGGATGGTATCCCTTCGGTCTACCTTTCAGAAGATAAACCGGATCGGACGGGATACCATTGCCGAATTGGGAAAAAGCATCAGTATCGGGTTATCAGGGGAAGAGACGGAAATAGACCGGGGTGTGGCTGAAAAATTGCTGGACCCGCTGATGCACCTTGTGAAAAACTGTATTTCCCATGGAATCGAGAATGAGCGGGAGAGGGCTGAAAAGGGCAAGCCGGCTCAAGGGCAGGTCCGGATCGAAGCTTATAATAAACGGGGAAATATCTACATTGAGATATCCGACGACGGCAATGGAATCGACACAGGCAAAACCTATAAAAAAGCCGTTGAAAAAGGTCTGATAGACCCAGCCGCGGGATACAGCGAAGAGGAAAAACTGAATATGATCTTTTTACCCGGCCTGTCAACCTCCGATACCGTCAACAATGTTTCCGGACGCGGCGTAGGTCTGGATGTTGTTAAAACGGAAATGTCGAAAATCGGGGGCAGAGTTGAAGTGATCAGCCAGCCGGGAAAAGGCTGCACCTTTATATTGAAAATCCCCATAAACCTGGCGGTTATGAACGGGACCATCGTAGATATCATGGGAAATCACTGTATCATCCCTACGTTAAACATTAAGAAAATATTCAAACCCGAACAAAGCCAGTTGGTTTCCGTCAGGGGCAAAAGGACCATGATCCGGGTAAGGGAGGATATTATCCCTATCATACCTCTGGATAGCATATACACCATTACGGAAGGCGGTGGGAACAGCGACACGGACTTGATCGTAGTCATTGAGCTGGAACAAAAACAAAAGGCATTGCCGGTAAGAAGCATTATAGGAAAGCAGGAAGTTGTAGTCAAATCTCTAGGGTATGAGTTCAGCAGCCTGGATTTTATATCCGGCGCATCTATCCTGGGAGACGGAAAGGTTTCTTTAATACTTGATGTGGAGAATTTATTCAGAATGGAGGGCGGGAACTGATGGAAATTCAAGGCGGTAAATTTTTAACCTTTGCGCTTGGAAACGAGGAGTACGGGATTCCCATCCAAAAGGTCAAGGAAATCATAGGCATCATGGACATCACCAATATCCCCAGGACCCCACAGTTCATCAAGGGCGTGATAAATCTGCGGGGCAAGATCATTCCTGTAATGGACCTGAGGTTAAAATTCGGGCTTGAGGAAAAGGTCTATAACCAGAGGACGTGCATCATCGTTGTTGAGATCAATATTTCCGAAAGCAAAAGGATGATGGGAATTGTCGTCGATACGGTCTCAGAGGTAGTAAACATACAGAGCGGCGAGATTGAGCCCCCGCCGCAATACAGCGCCCAGGCCGACAACGAATTTCTGATCGGTATGGGTAAGGTAAAGGGCAAGGTGATCCTGCTGTTGGAGATTGAGCAGGTGTTGACCAGTGAAGAGCTGGTCCTTCTAAAAGGAATCAAATGAGGAGGATAAATAACATGTTAAAGAATTTTAAGCTTTCTGCACGTTTAGGGTTGGGCTTTGGCGTAGTGTTGGCCTTAATGATTATTATCATCGTCATCGTGTTTTTCAGCATGAATTCAATCCAGGACAGGCTGGAGACCATTGTTAACGATAATGTTTACTAACTGGGCCTGTGCCAGGATATGTCGGAGTCCATCCATATAGTAGCACGGGTTATGAGGACGGTAATACTTCTGGATGATCAGGAAAGCAGGGCTACCGAATACAAGAAGATAGAAGAAGCAAGGCAGAATTACGACGCTGCATGGAAAGCACTGCAGGCGACAGCTGCAAGCGAGCAGGGGAAAGTATACCGCACCAATATAGAAAATGCCATGAATAAGGCGCGGCCGTTGAACGATAAGGTTATTGAACAGGCAATGGCCAATAATCACACCGAGGCTGTCCGGATACTTATGGATGAAGCCGGACCCGCAACCCAGAGCTGGCAGGATACCCTGGCGGAAAATATGCAATTCCAGGAGGATAATAACAAAAAGGATGCGGAAGCTGCCAACAGCGCATATACATCCACCCTGGTGCTGATGTTTTCTCTTGCCGGCATATCCTTACTGGCAGGGATTCTCATCGCCGTATTCCTGACCCGCAGCATAACCAAGCCCATTAACATTATTGTGGATGGCTTGAATGAAGGCGCTCAGCAGGTAGCCACCGCATCGGAGCAGCTTTCGGCTTCAAGCCAGCAGCTTGCCGAGGGGAATGCGGAGCAGGCGTCCTCCATTGAGGAAACCTCCTCCACCCTGGAAGAGTCGGCGTCCATGGTGCAGCAGAATGCTGAAAACACCAAGCAGGCAGCCATGCTGGCCGGGCAGACCAAGGTCGTCGCAGATAAAGGGAATGTCGAAATGCAGGAAATGATGGCTTCCATGGGTGAAATCAAGAAATCCAGCGATCAAATCGCAAAAATTATCAAGGTCATCGATGAAATCGCTTTTCAAACCAATATACTGGCGCTTAATGCCGCGGTTGAAGCGGCAAGGGCCGGCGATGCGGGTATGGGCTTTGCCGTAGTTGCCGAGGAAGTGAGAAACCTTGCCCAGAGAAGCGCCCAGGCAGCCAAGGATACCGCTGCAATCATTGAAACCAATATCGAATTGTCGGAAAAAGGGGTCACGGTGGCCAAAAAGGTGGGAGATTCCCTTTCGGAGATTACCGTACAGGCCAAGAAGGTAAATGAACTAATGGACGAAATTGCGGCTGCAAGCCAGGAACAGACACAGGGCATCGGACAAATCAACAAAGCCGTCATGCAAATGGAGAAGGTCACGCAAATGAGCGCTTCCAGTGCGGAGGAGTGCGCCTCCTCCTCTGAAGAATTAAGCGCTCAGGCTTTAAAATTAAGGGAGATCGTCCAGCAGTTGGTCAGCCTGGTGAACGGTCATGCGGATAAGGACATGCTCCTTCAGAACGCCGGCGGCGCCGGTTTTAGCAGCCGCTACCGTAATCCTGCCTTGCATCAGAGCGCAGCCACGCTTCAGCCGGGTGATCTGCACGGCGTAAAGGCTATTGATTCCCAGAATAAAAGAATGTCCTACATAGGCCATTCAAGCTACGGCCCGGAGGCAAACAAAGCCGGAAAGAGAACCCATATAGTGAATCCGGAGGAAGTCATTCCGTTAGAGCAGGATAAAAAAGATTTTTAGGAGTTTTAAAAATATTTGCAGGTTTTGCGCTATACCGTCCTCTGCCGTTAACCAGAAAAGAAAGGCTAACGGCAGAAGGCACGGAAGCAAAGGAGTGGGGTTTTGGTTTGCAGTCCTTTACAGATAGGGAATTTGAAAAATACAGACGGCTGATCTATGAAAAGTCGGGCATTCATCTTAGCGACGTCAAAAAAGATATGCTGAAGGCCAAGCTGCATAAGCTGATGTCAAGGAACGGCATGGATTCCTATGACGAGTATTATAATGTTCTGGTAACCGACAGGGATAAGCGGCAGATGACCGAATTTATCAATGAAATTACCATCAATAAAACTGACTTTTTCCGGGAGAATAACCATTTTGACTTTATAAGAAACAAAATCAATTACATTCTGGAGAAGAACCAGCGCATAACGAGAAACAGGGGGATAAGGGTGTGGAGCGCCGGCTGTTCCACGGGAGAGGAAGCCTGCACGCTTGCTTTCGTTTTGAAGGAATGTCTGCCGGACAATATAACGATAAAAATCCTGGCAACGGATATCTGCAGCAAAGTACTGGTCATTGCAGCAAAGGGTATCTACCCTTCCAGGATTAAAAGCGAGATCGACAGTTATTATCTATCCAAGTACTTTGAAAGGTCCGACAATGATTTTAAAGTTGTTGACAGCATAAAGGAGCTGGTGACCTTCAGGCAGTTCAACCTGATGGATGCTTTTCCTTTCAGCAATACCTTCGATCTGATTTTTTGCAGAAATGTCATGATTTATTTTGATGCAAAAGTGCAGCAAAGCCTTTTGGACAAGTTCTACAATGTAACTGCTCCAGGGGGGCTGCTATTTTTGGGACATTCGGAAAGTCTCATCAATAAGAGGCACCGGTATCAATATATACAGCCTACGATTTATATTAAATAGGAGCATTATGAACACAGAGGAGAAGTATTTCTTAAAGCCCGGATATATATTTGTAAGCGAACAGCCCTATTTGATCCATACGGTATTGGGCTCCTGCGTATCGGTATGTATTTGGGACATTGTGAAAAAAGTTGGCGGCATGAACCACTTTATATACGGCAGGGCGAGTCACGGAAATCACAATGCAAGGTACGGAGATGTGTCCATCCTATACCTTATTACTTATTTAATGCAAGAAATGGGCTGCCAGAGAATAAACATGAGGGCTCATATCGTCGGCGGAGGATATAACCGGGCGCTGGATTCGAAGATCGGAGACGAAAATGTTGCGGTAGCAGAGGAGCTTTTAAGCAAAAACAGCATTGAAGTAGTGACAAAGGATGTAGGCGGTGAAACAGGACGAAAGGTCGTTTTTAACAATGCCACCGGGGAAGTCCTTGTGTATAAGGGAATAAATATCAGAAGAAGCGATTGGTATCCTACCGATGAAGAATAGAATAAAAGTACTGATTATCGATGATTCGGCTTTAGTCCGCAAAATCCTTACCCAGGAGCTGTCAAGAGACCCGGAAATCGAGGTGGTGGGCACCGCTCCCGACCCATTTATCGGAAGAGACAGGATTCTGCAGCTTAAGCCTGACGTCCTCATCCTGGATATCGAAATGCCAAAAATGGACGGCATTACGTTTTTAGAAAGGCTGATGAAACATTACCCTATGCCGGTAATTATCGTAAGCTCCCTGGCACAGGAGGGCTGCCAGATAGCATTGAAGGCGTTGGAGCTGGGAGCCCTGGAGGTGATGGGCAAACCGGGATCGTCCTATACGGTCAAGGATATGAGTGAACAGCTCATCGATAAAATCAAGGCGGTATCCATTGTGAAACAATTTAAGGCGCCGGTTGACAGAAAAGACGCGGGTACAACGCCGATTACCGGTAAGGCAATGCTTAAAACGACGCAGAAGATCATCGCCATAGGTGCGTCCACCGGAGGTACGGAGGCCATTAAAGAGATACTTGTCAAACTGCCGCCGGACATGCCGCCCATCCTGGTGGTCCAGCATATGCCCCAATATTTTACCCGGTCCTTTGCCGACCGGCTGGACAGCCTGTGCAGGCTGAAGGTCAAGGAGGCGGAAGACGGGGAACTGCTGGCCCCGGGCAAGGTGTTGATCGCAAAAGGCAACAAGCACATGGTTTTGAAAAGAAGCGGCGCAAGCTATTATGTAGAAATAAAGGACGGCGAAATGCTTTATCACCAGAGACCCTCCGTGGAGGTGTTGTTCAGCTCTGTGGCAAGGTATGCCGGACCCAATGCGGTAGGGATAATACTGACGGGCATGGGACGAGACGGGGCGGAGGGACTGCTGAAAATGAAAAATGAGGGGGCCTACACAATCGCACAGGATGAAAAAAGCTGCGTCGTTTACGGTATGCCCAAGGAAGCGGTCTCAGCAGGAGCAGTAATGCGGGTGGTTTCCCTTGAGAAGATTCCTCAAGTCTTGTTGGAAGTGCTGGAATGAACAGACCCTCTCTTTATACCCAGGGTTATGAAATCCGGGAATGCAGCTGAATTTTCCTTTCACTTGGGCGGAGAAAGTATTTTTATAATCAAATGGTATATTTCCAATCATCAGAAATCGCTGTAAAATAGAGCTGAGTTTATTTCATTAGAGGGAGTAAGGTATGACACCTGTTAATTGCTGATATTGGTTTAGAAAAAATTAATATTTATCCCACAAGGAATATGCTTGCCTCGTTTGAGGCAGGTTTGCCGTTGCGCTCTTCGTGGGATGAGCAATTGAAAGGTAGCTTGCTTCACTAAAAGATATTCGCTCAAATTTCCCCACTGGTTATTTATTTAAAAGTAGATTGCCAACTGCGATCCTGGCAATGACATGCAGGTAAGTATTTGCATTCCGAAGAGCCTTGACGACGTGGGAATCTCAAGGGTGGGAAAAATTGAGACAGTAAGGAATTAAACGGATCTTATACAGGTTCATTGTTTATACTTGAATATTATTTACTATTTAGGCTGTAAGAAGAAGCTTTCTTTTTACAGCCTTTTTGCATGTTGAAAATGAGGGATGATGATGATTGAATTGACAATGTACAATGCCAAAAAGCATTTTGGCGACAACCAGATTCTGGACAATGCGGGCTTTACGGTCTATGAAGGTGAAAAGGCCGGCATCGTCGGGGTCAATGGAAGCGGCAAGAGTACGATTTTGAAATTGCTGGCCGGAATTGAGCAGATGGATGTGGATTACCGGAAAATCTGCGAGGGCAAGAGCCGTATTACCATTACCAAAGATGCCTCCAGAGCCTATCTGGACCAGATTCCGAGTTATCCGGAAGGCTTCAGGGTAAAGGATATTCTGGATTTGGCATTTGAGGAGGTATTCCGTTTGGAGGAACAATTGAGGGTTCTGGAGGCGGATATGGGGAACTTGCAAGGGCTGCGCCTGGATACGGCGCTGAAGCAATACAGCCAGCTTCAACAAAGCTTTGAGGTCAAGGGGGGATATGACAGGGAAGAAAAATTAAGCAAGGTGTGTACAGGTTTAAAATTTGATGAAACCTTTCTGCAAAAAGACTTCGGTATCCTTAGCGGAGGCTAAAAAACGACGGTCATCCTTGGTAAGATTCTGCTGGAGAGCCCTGATATTTTGCTTCTGGATGAACCCACGAACCACCTGGATATGGAGTCGGTGGAATGGCTCGAAAACTATCTAAAAAGCTACAGGGGCATTGTTATTATCGTATCCCATGACCGGTATTTTCTGGACAATGTGGTGACAAAAATCATAGAGGTTGAGGACAAGGCCTGTGAAACCTATGACGTAAATTATTCCGGTTATGTCCGGCAAAAAGAAGAAGATATGCTTTTGCAGTTTGAAAATTACAAAGAGCAGAAAAAAAAGATCCATTCCATGGAAGGCGCCATAAAGGATCTAAGGGACTGGGCCCTCAAAGCGGACAACAATAAGTTTTTCAGAAGAGCCGTCAGTATGCAAAAAAAGCTGGACAAAATGGAAAAAATCCATAAGCCGGCTTTTGAAAGGCAGAGCATCCGGATAAATTTCAAGGCTGCCGACCGTTCAGGCCATGACATTATCAAGGTAAAGGGATTATCAAAAAGCTTTGAAAACAGAGTGATTTTAGAGGATGCGGATTTATACGTCACTTTAGGCGAAAGAGTGGCGCTGATTGGCCCCAATGGCAGCGGTAAAACTACGTTTTTAAAAATACTGTTGGGTGAAGTGAATCCGGATAGCGGTAACGCAGCACTGGGGGCTAATGCAAAAGTTGCCTATCTGCCTCAACACATAACCTTTAATAATGAGGCGGATACAGTAATCGAGTGCTTCAGGGAAGACAGAAATATATTGGAGGGCAAAGCCCGGGAGTACCTCGCCAGGTTTATGTTTTTCGGCAAAGCCCCCTTTAAGAAGGTGAAGCAATTGTCGGGAGGAGAGAAGGTAAGACTCAAGCTGAGCATGCTGCTATATGATGAAGTGAATCTGTTGATATTGGATGAACCCACCAACCATCTTGACATTGATTCCATTGAGGTGCTGGAAGAGGCATTGGAAGACTTTGAGGGCACAATCCTGTTCATCTCCCATGACAGGTTCTTTATCAACAAGGTCTGCAGCCGGGTGGTTGCCATTGAAGGCAGCAAATTTGCAAGCTATCCCGGCAACTATGATGATTACAGGAACAAGAAAGATGAAATGAGTGTGCTAACACCGCAGCCGCCGAAAATTAAAAAGAAGGAGAATGCTAAAACTGAGGAATGCAATGAAAATAAAAAAAGCGATATGGACTTAGGCGCGTTGGAGATTAGGATAAAGGCCCTGGAGGATGAGGTGAATGAAATCGAAGTAAGAATGTCAGTGCCGGGGATAAATTATGCTGAATTGAACAGGCTCTATTGTATAAAAGAAGAGCTCGGCAGGAAGCTGGACGACATGACAGCGGCATGGCTGCGGGGAGAAAGTTTAAGAATCTAGGGTTGGAAGCTGTTCTAATTTTAAATTCTAAATTTACGGTGCCAAGCACTAACCGGGCATTTCTGATCAAAGGTGGGCGGCATTATAAACTCTAAATTTACTATGTCATCCTGAGCGCCAGCAATATAACAGCAACTAGTGAGGAATTGCTAATGACGTTTTTGCTGTGGTACCAGCGAAGGAACTTTTCTAAAAGGATTCTTCGCTCGCTCAGAATGACATGTTTAATGTTGACAGAATACCAGTGCCTACATTTTCCCAGGAAAAAGTCACCCCTACTTATTCACAACGTTTACAGGGCTGCCCGCAAGAAAAGCTTCAATATTATCAACGGCAATGTCCATCAGTCTGGCTCTGGCTTCTTTGGTAGCCCAGGAAATATGGGGAGTAATCAAGCAGTTCTTTGCTTTCAGCAATGGATTTTCCGCTTTGGGAGGTTCTACCGAGAGGACATCCAGGCCTGCGCCGGCGATGATCCCCTCGTTCAATGCCTCGGCAAGGTCTTCCTCAATAATCAGCGGTCCCCTGGAGGTGTTGACGAGGAGGGCTGTTTTTTTCATCCTGCTCAGGCTGTTTTTGTTGATGATTCCTTTGGTCTCAGCAAAAAGAGGGCAGTGCAGGCTTATGATATCCGATTGGGCCAGAAGCTCGTCAAGCTCCGCCCATTTGAAATCCTTCCTGCCGGACTGATCGCTCCGGAAGCTGTCATAACCCAGGACCTTCAATCCGAAGGCTTGCGCAATGTCTGCAACGGATTGGCCGATCCGTCCGAACCCTAGGATGCCCATGGTCTTACCTTCAAGCTCCGTCAGCGGGTATTTCCAGAAGCAGAAGTCTCTGCTGTTTGTCCATTCTCCGTTATGCACCGCCTCACTGTGATGCTGCACATGCTGTGTCATTTCCAGAATAAGCGCGAAGGTCATCTGGGCTACGGACTTTGTACCGTAGGTAGGTATGTTGGTTACAATGATGTTCCGCTTTTTGGCAGCGTCCACGTCTACTACATTATAGCCCGTTGCCAGCACTCCTATATATTTAAGGCCATCCAATTGAGAAAGCTCAGCTTCTCCCAGTGGTGTCTTGTTTGTGAAGATAACTTCCGCGCCCTTTGCCCGTTCAACCGTCTGATGGAAGGGGGTGTGGTCAAAAACAGTAACCTCTCCCAGCGGATGGAGCCTATCCCAGCTCAAGTCCCCCGGATTTAACGTATATCCGTCAAGTACGACAATTTTCATATCCTTTGCTCCTTTGATGCTTATTTTAATACGATTTGGGTATTTTCATTCTAAAGCTGTGCCCAGGCTATATTTAAAGTCCTTTTGGCATTAGCGACCACAACCTCCGGGTCTTCATCGCCAAAGGGCTTTACCTCGAAGCTGACGATGGGAGGATTCTTCTCATTGATAAAACCGATGTCCTTAAGGACTTTAAGGAATTCCACCAGCTGCTCCACATCATTTTCTCCATTTGGGAATCCGAATCTCGGATGGGAATCCCCATATCCCGGCATACCTGGACCTTTAACTACACAGTTGCCTATATGAGCATGTACCAGATATTCCTTGATAGGAAGGATAGCTTCTTCGACTTTTTCTCCGATCAGGGGGATATGGCTTAAATCTGCCATGAGTCCGAAGTTGTCATAATCCTTCCGGATATCCTTTGCATATCTTGCGGCAAGGCTTGCAGGTCCTATGAGGCTCTTCTTGTCAACAGCATAGTCGAATATTTCATGGACGATCCTTAAGCCGCCCTTTGATTTTGTATATTCACACAGTTCCCTGGTTGATTTGATAAGGGCCGTATAGGCTTCTTCCTTTCTGGTTTCTTCGTATTTGCCGCTCAGGAATGCGAAGCCCACGGCACCCATTTCATAAGCCTCGTCGATTCCTTCTTTCAAAGTGGCTAATGCTTTTAATCTGCCTTCCTCATTTGTATCGTTGATGTTCAAGCCTGTAGTAAGAAGCCTTGGCTGTGCCCCGTAGGCTACTGTCATGTGGGACGAGGCCAAAATCTGTTTTGCCTGTTTTCTTACTTCAGGATCTTTGATCCAGGATATCTCTATGGCACTAAAGTAATCATCGGCAGCGATCTTTTTGATTGTCTCCAGAACAGGTCCTTCACCTTTCATGGTTTGGGGGTAGGCCATAAAGTGTATGATGCCCGGTTTAAAATATTTGTACATGGATTCATTCATGATTGAAACCTCCCGGCGAATTTATGCTTCATATATCATTGTATCCGATAAGAGCTTTTTTTCTTCTGTTGTAGTGATTCCAGTTTTATGCTACAGTGATATTGATCTATAAAATTTATTTGTGACAGCCGGTAAAATAAATACCGCCAAAGAAAACGGAGGGAGGGGAGCCGTCATGCAGGATTGCTATGAGAGATACAGGCTGAGCGATTTTGAGGACCCGTCGGATGCTATTTTACATTCAATCATTAATGAGCTCAATTTTAAGGTTCCCCTTCACCGCCACACGTATTACGAGATTTTTCTCCTTTTCTCCGGAGAGATCTATCATGAGGTAAACGGGGAAATTGTGGACATACCTACCAATTCCATGTTGTTTATACGTCCGGAGGACATGCACCGGTATTATCAGAAAGGGGATTTGTCCTGCGGCTTGATAAGGCTTTGGATCTCTCCGCACATCTTTGATACCCTCCGTGATTTTCTGGGCAACAGCCCCGGCCTGGGAAGGCTGCTGGGCGACAAGCTCCCGCCGACCATGTCGGTCTCTGCGCTGCGCATGCAAAGCTTCCTTGAAAGATTTGAAGCATTGTTTTCCTTAACTCCGGCGGAAGAATCCAGGCGGATCTCCAGTTTAAAACTTATTCTGATGGAAATCGCATTGCTGTTTTCCGGATATATTTCACAAAGGGAACGCTCGTCGCTGCCCCCCTGGATTGAAGACCTCTGCAATAAAATGTCCCTGAAGGATAATTTCACCCAGGGAATCGACCGGCTTTTTGAGTTGTCGCACACAAGCCGTGAACATATCAGCCGGTCTTTCAAAAAATATCTGGCCGTGACACCCACAGAATACATCAAACAGTTGAGGCTGAATTATGCAGTGAACCAATTGGCCAATACCAACCGGAAAGTCGTGGATATCTGCTTTGACTCCGGGTTTGGCAATATGAGCTATTTTTATAAGTGTTTTTTTGAATGTTACGGAATGACTCCCGCCGCTTACAGGGCATCCAAATTCATGCAGGTGAGCAGGTGAGCCGGAGGACGGTTCCTTGACTCATTTTGGCAGGAAAAGGATCAAGTCTTCTCTATTTTCCCGGTTCTGGGCATTAACCGTTCATTCTTGAGCATAAAGTAATAATGGGTGGTTATGTGTGGATTTTATAATAAAAATATATAGGAAGCTGATCATTGTTACTTTCATGGTCGTTGTGGCTATTTCTATTTGCTGCTGTATTTACAGTCTTGTGCAAAACAGAAAATATGAGAGTATATCGGCATACGTCCTGGATAGCAGTCCGAGGGATGTTGAAATTTTTGACATATCCAAAGGCGAACAGACAAAAAGGATTCAGATCAATCCTAAAATCCGGAGGGTCGTTGTAAATTATTTGCAAGGCATTACAGGAATGTATGTCAAAGCGGATGCCCTTCCCAAAGAAGGAAAAGTAATCAGGGTGCCGCTGGACCCCTCCGTAGAGGCGGAGAGTCAATGGCTGAAGGAATATGGCATTGATTCCGTGGAGGAGGTTTTTATTTTTCTGCCGGAGCAGAGGAGTTCGTATCTATTAGTGCTGGACAGCCGGCATAGGCCGCTCTTTTATACCTATGACAGGGACATAGACGAGTTATTGAAGCTCCTGGAATTTTAAATAGCCGGCTGAAAGGGTCGGCTTTATCAATCTTAAAATAACAACATATTTCACGGTCTGGCGCAGGATAGCGCCTTGGAGGACTTTCCAAGCCGGGAGGGATGAAGCCCGGTGATTATTTTAAACCGATTGGGAAGATTGCTGTTGTATTTTAGAGATGTTTGTATTAATATAACATTTCAGAGAGAGAAAATATGCGTGCATTGCAGGCAGTATTTTAAGAATTTACAGCAGCATGCTTAATCGTTGATAGCGATTGATTGGGGAAGGTTCATCCATGTATTTTGTATTATTAGCAACGAAAATTTTGTGGTTTATAAGCTTATTGCTCGTCCTCTATGCAGCATATTACGTCCTGATCGCTGTTTTTGCGTTTAAAAAGCCGAAGCCCTTCAAGCAAGCCGTGCACATGCACAAATTTGCGGCTGTTATAGCGGCCAGGAATGAAGCCCAGGTCATAGGAAATCTGGTTAAAAGCTTGAAAGAACAGGATTACCCTGCCGAGCTTTTTGAAATTATCGTCATACCCAACAATTGCATGGACAATACCGGAGAAGTGGCTAAAGAGGCAGGTGCCACGGTTTTGGAATGTACTGAAAAAGTAAAATCGAAAGGTCAGGTCCTGGATTTTGCGTTTAACCACATCATAAAGCATAGGGACCGTTTTGACGCATTCTGCATTTTCGATGCCGACAATCTGGTGGAGCCCAATTTTTTGAAGGAAATGAATCAAGCCCTTTGTTCAGGCGTCAAGGTCGCACAAGGGTACAGAGACAGTAAAAATCCTACGGATTCTGTGGTTTCTTCCTGTCATTCCATCTATTATTATTATGTCAATGGACTGTACAACAGGGCCAGAAGCGTGCTCGGGCTTTCTGCAATTATCACCGGCACAGGATTTATGGTAAGCGCGGAGGTGATCCGGCATTTTGACGGGTGGCATACGCGGACAATGACAGAGGACCTGGAGTTCAGCGCTTTATGCGCACTTGAAGGGATAAAAATCCATTGGGTGCCCAAGGCAATTGTGTATGACGAACAGCCCATTACAGTCAAACAATCCTGGAATCAGCGCATGCGCTGGTCTACCGGCGTTCAGCAATGCTTTCAAGCTTATGGCAAAGCGCTTGTTTCCAATGCGATCAAAAAAAGAAATCCGGCCAGCTTTGACCTGGTACTTTTATTTCTGGCATCCTACATGCAGATACTGAGCTTTGTATCCCTGCTGCTGACCTTGGGCCTGACGGTATTTAATCTTGAGTATTATTTGTTTCCGCAGACCGATGTATTTTTTAAGCCGTTCATGTCCCTGGACGGGTCCTATCTGACGTCTGCGTTGATCGGCATCATTGCGGTTGTGATGGAAAAGAAAAGTATCCGGAAAATGCTGTGGGGAATCCTGGCCTCATGGTTATTTGTCACAAGCTGGATTCCTATTAATATCCTGTGCCTGTTCAAAAAATCCACCGATTGGAAGCAGATCGAACATACAAGGACGCTGTCTCTCAATGATATTGTGTAATAAATAAGGTCCGGAAAGCCCCTGAGGGGTTTATCCGAACCTTAAACCTTTTATCTTTATTAGGTCATACCGCACATAACAATAAGCCTGTAGGGCACTGTTTGGGCAGGAATGCTCATGGTAGCAGCTCCGTAGATAGAAATAAGATTTCTGTTGGCGGGATTTCCCTGAAATGCCTGGCCGTTTTCCAGCAATATTTGCGTATACGGGCCGATGATGAGCCTTAATGTACCATCACTGCTTATCAGGCGGCTATCAAAAAAGTCCGCCTTTACATTTTGATTTTGTGCAACCCTCGCCATGACCACTGCCTGGTATTGGGGAGGATAAATCAGCGGGACAGGCGCATTGGCATCATAAAAACCTGTTACCACATTCCCCACGGTCATCATAACATGGTCTACAAAGTAAGTAGCGGGCGTAACCACAAAGTTTACCGTATTGCCCTCTGCGTTTTGCACTGAAAAAAGCTTATAGCATCCGGCTGCCGCCGCCTCTCCTGCATAGAATTCATCGATGCTGGCCAAAATTCCGGTGAAAGAACCAAAGGCTGCCATATTGAAACCTCCATAAGGGTTTTCACTTATTTCTCCTATATACTATATGCATCCGCAAGGCATTATGTAACCGATAAGTACATTCGCTGCTCGTTATAAGACGTCATTCATATAAATCGGAAAATTTTAAAACTTTATCGCCTTATAATACGTTATAGTATATAGAGACCATGTATTTTAATGGAATCCGTAAAAAAAAACTTAAGGGGTATAGCGTGCTTAGCGACGATCTGCTGGTAAGTGAAGTCAAAAATGGTAATGAGGCGGCTGTAGAGGTCCTGGTCAAAAGGCACTATAATAGTGTGTTCTCATATATCTGCAGGCGGATTGGAGACTACCACCGCGCCTATGACCTGACGCAGGAGGTGTTTGTAAAAATGCTGGCAGCCCTGCGGAAGGCAAAGATCAAGGAAGGGAAATTTTCAAACTGGCTGCTGAAAATAGCAGTGAACACCTGCCGCGATTATTTCCGTAGCAGCTGCTATAAGCAGTTGGAGAAAACCAGTGAGCTTATGGAAGGCTCCGCTGCTTCTCCGGGTGTAATATCCCTCCTGGAACGGAAAGAAGAGGTCAAAGCCTTAAAGGAGGCGCTTGACAGCCTGCCCGGCGAACAACGGGAGGCGATTATTCTCAGATATTATCATGATAGAAAATTTCAAGAGATTGCCGAAATTACGGGCAGCAATGAGTCTACCGCAAAATCCAGGGTGAGGCAGGGGCTTTGTAAGCTTGCCATACTATTGGGGAGGGAGGATGAGGGGATTGAAGGACCTAAGGGAAACGGGAAAGAAATCGGCTGATGAAGGGCCGAAGGATAATGATCCTGCGCAGTTCAGCCTGCTGTTGGAAAAGAACACGGCCATTATCGGAGAAATGCTTCAAAAATATGTTTTGCCGCCGCCTGAGGAAAAGGAGGTGGACCGTACCGTAAGCGCACTGACCTATATGGTTGGGAGTATGAAGGAGCGCCGCTGCTTAAGCCGAATTCTGAACAGATACCTGGCAGTTGTTTTGCAGGTAATGAAATATTCCGGCAAAGGATATGTTTTGGTCTGCTTGTTTTTGTATTCCCTGGCAGCCGCAGCTGTATTGAAAAGTATGATAAGCCCTTATATCCCTTCAATGGTGCTTGGGCCCGTGCCCTTTCTCCTTGCCATGGCCGGCGCTTTCAAAAGCAGGAGCCTGCGCATGGCCGAACTGGAAATGAGCTTCAAATATTCACTTAAGCAGCTGATCATGGGGAAATTTTTCCTTACCGCCGTTTTAAATACCCTTTGCAATTTCCTTTTAGCACTGGTTGCCTTACAGTCAAATGCAGAGCTGAATGCCGTAAGAATGACCTTATTGTGGTGTGCGCCGTTCATGGCGGTCTCCGCCATCTCACTGGCCATAACAATAAAAGTAAGAAGCTTCAATGCATCCCTGGGGTGCCTGGGAATATGGTCGGTGCTGGCAATGGTAATATCGGCCAATCCCGGCTGGATGAAATTTCTTACCGAGGGCGTGAAAACCGGGCTATATGGCGGAGTGACAGTTGTATCCGGTTTTACGCTTGTCTATCTTATCGTGGTTTACCTGGCAAAAACCATTGAAAGGGGTGATTTCATTGATACTTACATTGAAGAACATATCAAAGCAATATAAAGACAAGGTTGTGCTCAAAGACCTCTCCCTGGACCTGAGGCAGGGAGTCATCGGACTGCTGGGGCCCAATGGCGCCGGAAAAACCACGTTGATGCGGATATTGGCAGATATTCTGCGTCCTACAACCGGCTCTATACTTGTTGACGGAATCGATAAGAATATTCTTAACGACGGCTACAGGGACATCCTTGGATATCTTCCCCAGGACCTCGGCCTGTACAGAAATTTTACCGCCCGCAATTTATTATTGTATATTGCGGCCTTGAAAGGTCTTGAAAAAAAGAAAGCCAGGTCCAAAACCGAGGAACTGATTGAGCTTGTCGGCCTGAAGGATAACGCGGACAAGCACTGCAGGGCCCTTTCCGGCGGGATGAAGCGCAGGCTTGGAATAGCGCAGGCACTGCTGAACGATCCCCGCATCCTGATACTGGATGAGCCGACCTCAGGACTTGACCCGAAAGAGCGGTCCAGGTTTAGAAACTTATTGTCGAGAATTTCCGGTGACCGGATCATTCTGCTTTCTACACATATTGTGTCCGATCTGGATATGCTTGCAGGGTCGGTCATATTGCTGAAGGATGGTTCGGTGCTCAGACAGGGAAGCGGGGATATTCTTACGGAAGAGCTCAAGGGCAAGGTGTGGTCCGTAATCGTGCCGGAAAACAGCTTTCCGGAATATGAAGCCCGTTACCTTGTTTCCAATGTGTCAAGAAGGGACCACATGCTCGAACTAAGAGTGGTTTCGGAGGAAAGGCCCGGGCCCGAGGCGAAAACCGAACCTCCAACCCTGGAGGATATGTACCTTTATTTCTTTAACGAAAAGTCCCAGTACGAATTTGAGGAGGAACCCACATGAGTCTTTTATGTTTTGAAATAAAGAAGCTCTTTTTGAAACCCAGTATTCTGGTATTTTCCTCCTTTTTCGTTCTGCTCCTGCTTGCAGCGGGTTTTGCAAATGCCCAGGTACTCATGGGGAACGGCAAGGCAAAGGCTCAATATGAATTGGCCAGGCAATATGAGGGCAGCTTTGATAAGGCTATTGCAACCAAAGCGTATGCTGATGTTCAGGAGTATATGAATAATCACCCTGGTGAGAGTTATGAGAATTCCTTTAATTTCCCTGCCGATATCAAAATCAAGAATGATTATTGGGATTTTTACATATCCCTTAACAGATATATTCATGGGGACAGCGGTGAGAACCCCCGGACGCCCTTTAGCAAGGATGGCATTGCCAAACGGCTGGAGCAATTGGAGAAGGAAAAAAACACAGACTCTTATGAATACGCCTCCCTGGAGAAGAAATTGGCAATGATGAACAAGCTGGGAGTGCCCGGATACCGTTATATAATGCCCTGGGAAGCATTATTGCCGGCGCTTACGGCAGGCGGAAACCTTATAGTAAATCTTTTTGTGCTGATTGTGGTAATGGCGTCGGTTTTTTCAAATGAATATTCCACAGGCATGGATTCGATTATTCTCAGCACCAGGCACGGAAGGTCAAAAATTGTAACGGCCAAGCTTATTGCTTCGCTGATCTACTGTACTGCTTTTGTCCTTTTATATAATATGCTGCAGCTTGCCGTGTGCCTGGCGGTCGGCGGAACATACGGGATAGGCGCGCCTTTGCAAAGCGTGCTGTCTTTCCTGTATGGCCCGTTTAAAATCACTATGCTCCAGTTCTTTATCATTCAGCTGGCCATACAGTTGCTCGGCTGCATCATTATTGTATTTACGGTAGCATTTATTTCATCACGGATAAGCTCTTCCCTGGGAACATTTTTTATCTCACTGCCGGTAGTTTTTTATCCGCTGATTCTGGAAGGATATTTTCCCGGCCTGGCAAACAGGATCCGGCCTGTCCTTGATATCAGTCTTATCCAGGAGGTGCGGGCGTTTAACATTTTTACCGGCTACAAGGCGTATAACATTTTTGGGGTACCTGTTCTTTACCCCTATCTGCTTATACCGGTTACGGTTTGCTTTGGAACATTAATGGTAATATTTACCTATAGAACGGTGAAATACCGGGAGGTGCATTAGGTTTAAAACCATGGCTGAGGTTCAGAAGCCGGAATTATCAAAAGTGTCTCCCAATTAAGGCTTTTCCCTTATTTATGACACTTTGAAAAACATACAAACAGGAATGCGACCTGAAAATATGAATTTTGACGGATAGTATTGATATTTTGTCTAATTCTTTATATAGTTGAATAGGAGCTTTGCATCAATACCCTGATGCCTCAGTGAATTAGAATCGAGGTTAGGCTATGTCAACGAAAAGAAGAATTCAGAACAGTCACCTGGAAATGGTCCGTAGTAACAACACATTGAAAATACTTAAAATTTTGTTGCAAAGCGAACCGTTGTCAAGAATGGACATATCTAAAATCACCGGATTAAGCCCGACTACTGTGACGAGTATAATAGAGAAGCTTATCAGGAGCGGGTGGCTCTATGAAGGCGACGAGGGTATTTCGAACGGCGGCAGAAAGCCCATTATGTTGAAAATTAACAGGAACAGCCGCTATATTCTTGGGGTTCAAATAACCGGTAAATTGATAAAGGGAGCTATTTACAATCTGGAACCAACCGAAGTTTTCAGAATTGAAAGAAAAGTCTCCCGGCTCGGTAAAACAATAATCGATTTATTGTATGAAGTGACGGACGGACTTATGGAGCATGTAAAGGCTGGACAGCTTGAAGCTTTGGCATTGTGCCTTAATGTACCTGGTGTAGTAAATGTAAAGTCCGGACTGCTAATCTATGCAACAGACCTTGAGCTTGAAAATATCAAGTTCAAGGAGATACTGGAAAAAAGATACAAGATCGACGTATATGTTCAAAACGATGCAAATCTGGCGGCACTGGCTGAGAAGACATATGGTATTGCTAAAAATGAGAATATGGTGATATATATAAAAGATCTTGGCGGCGCCGGAATTATTATCAACGGCGATATATATATCGGTTCTAACGGGGCTGCAGGAGAGCTTGGGCACATATCCATTGAAAAAAATGGCGAGAAATGTAAATGCGGAAATTATGGCTGCCTCTACCAGTATGTATCTGCAATGGCGATAGAGGCAAATGCCATTAAGGCCATCAAACAGGGAACGGATACCGAGTTGAATCAGATTGTTGAATCAGATTTCAATAAGGTCACGCTTGAGACAATTATCGAGTTAGCCAATAAGGGGGACAACTTTTCAAGGCAACTTATAAAAAATGCGGGAGAGAATCTGGGCGTTGGGATAGTCAGTCTTGTCAATATCCTCGATATACGTTTCATCGTGATAGGCGGCGCCTTTACAAAAGCCGGAGATTATTTTTATCAGAAAGTGATTGACACCTTTCGCTCAAGGACCTCCAAAATGTCGTTTAAAAATATCCGGATTGAAAAAAGCGGCCTTACTCAGGATATAGGATTGCTCGGCTGTGTTTGTATGGTGTTGAACGAAACCTTCAAAATTCCTTTTGTCAATAATTGATAAGATATTACGGTGAGTGGAATAATAATTCGTAAATATAGGGTAATAATTTCTGAAATGCGTGGAATAAAGATAAATTATTCAATGGCATATGAGAAAAATATTTTTAATATTGTCTTTTAAACTTAAATGTTATATGATGTAAAAAAAGAAATTACCCAGGCAAGCGACGATTTCCCAACATTTAATTTTTGCTCGTAGTGCAGGTTGTTCAATGTAGATTTTAATAGCCACTTATTTTTGTAACTGGATTAAGGTTAAAGGAAGGTAGAAAGATGCCCAGGCTGCGAAAACACAGGCTTGTTGACATAGAATGGCCGGAGTTTGGTAAATCTGTCGCTCCTCAGCGTTATTCAGCGGATAAATTGCCGGACAGGATCGATAAAGTCCGTTGCTAATTCAACGGATATTTTCTTCGATCCTGCAAAATAAATGAAGTATAAGGAAGGCGGGTTTTATGAATATAAAGATTACAGACAGGCTGGCTGAAAAAAGTATATTGTTCTTACCTTACTCGGGAAACTCACTCTTAACTAAGGGGGACAGGCTGAGTAAACTGATCGGAAATATTGATAGAAGCTTATATTACAGGGAGGATGGAAACCTATACTTTGTCAATAATCCTGCAAATGACCACATAATATTTTGCATGGATCTCGGCAGATCTGAAGATATAACATATGAAAAAGTCAGAATGGAATATGCGAAAATAATTTGCAGTACATTCCCCCAGGGCTTCAAGAACTTCATATTCTGCATCCCTGAGGTTAAACAATTAGAGACGGAAGGTATTGCGGAGGCTATGTCCGAAGGCTTACTTCTCTTTACATATGGCTTTGACAAATATAAGAGCAGGAAAGCCAATAAAGATTTTGATATCTATTTATATTCTGAAATGTTCTATACTTCAAAAAAAACAAAGGCAGCATATGAAGACATCGTGAAGAAGGCCGAACTGGTATGCGGGCAGGTAAATATGGCGCGCGACCTGGTTAATGAGCCGACGAACATGCTTGATCCTGACAGCTTTATATCAAGGCTGAAGGAAATGGTCGACAGCGCAAAGGTGACTATGGAGATTTATGACAGGGAGGCATTGAGGAAAAACAACACTATTGGTATTTATTCTGTAGGAAAGGGAAGCGAACACGGACCCAACCTGGCTATACTCAAATATAACGCAGGTCCCCAGTATCCCTCGGCTGCACTTATAGGAAAAGGCGTTACACTGGACACCGGCGGAATAAACCTTAAAACCGGCGGGAACCTGTCTCCCATGCGTACTGACATGGCCGGTGCTGCGACAGTACTGGCAGCATTCAACATAATTACCGCACTGGGATTAAAAATTAACTTGTATTGCATATTGCCTCTTGTGGAAAACCTTATCGGGAGTAAAGCCATAAGACCTGGAGAAGTAATCAGGTATGACAATGGGCTTACAGTTGAAATAAACAATACGGATGCCGAGGGAAGGCTGATTCTTGCGGATGGTATACTTCAGGCTAAAAAACTCAAGGCAGACATGATCATCAATGTCGCCACATTGACTTTTAATATCGGCCAGGCCCTTGGTACGAAGGTGGCCGGAGTTTTCGGGGATAATTGCCTGTCAGCGGAAATCATACAGGCCGGCTTGATGTGCGGAGAGAAATTCTGGCAGATGCCTTTGGTAGAAGAATACCGGAAGGCGTTGGATAGTGATATTGCAGATATTGCCAATTGGGCGCCGGACGGTCCGAGTGCCATAACTTCAGCCCTGTTTTTGAAAGAGTTTGTAGGCGATACCGAATGGGCCCACCTGGACATAGCAGCAACAGCTTTTGCAGCTGCAACAGACGGATATTGGACAAAAGGCGCAACCGGATTTGGCGTAAGGACCCTTGTCAAGTTATTTGAAGAACGATATAAACTGGAATGATTTACTAATTCAATGATCCTATGTTTTGCTATAATAGAGGAGTAGGTTTCTAGACTATTGTTTATAGGGGGTATGGAAAATGCGTAAAGCAAAAAAGCGTAATACCATTTTATACAAATTTCTTATATCCTATATACTGATTTTAGGAATTGCCATGGTATTTTATCTAGCCATTTACAGCAGGACTGTAACTATTCTGGAGGATGCGACAAAAAAATCCAACCTCTCCATGCTGGAGCAAAGCAGAGACATAATTGACAGGCATATCCAGGAGCTGGACAGTATGATTGAGAGAGTGGCCATGGATCCCAGAATTATATCAATAGCGAATATGGATAAATTGAAGGAAGGCTCACCCGATATTGATCTGCTTATAAACGCATTAAATAATTTATCGGCATACAGATTGACAAATAACTTTATAAAGGATTTTTACATATATTTTAAGTCCAGCGACGTTATTATGACAGCATCAAGAGCGAATACAAACATGAAGCTTCTTTACGGCAATTATTTTAAATTCGGTGACTTAAGCTATGAAGAGTGGGTATCGAAAACAGCAGGGCGTGTTCAGGTTAAGAGTTATCTGCCGTCTACAAAAGTTACTTTCAATGGAAGAGAGTACCCTGTGATAACCCGGCTTCAATCCATACCATTGGAATATCCTAAAAGCAATAAGGGATGCATCATTGCCTTTATAGACACCAAAGCAGTCCAGCAGCTGCTGCAAAAAATAAATACCGGGAATGATGGTTATTCTTATATTATTGATGAAAACAACTCTGTAATAGCAGCTGCCGATACTAAGGGGGAACCGGTCAAACTGCTGGATATACCGTTTAACAAGCAGAGCGGCGTGACCAATACGAAGGTTTCCGGAAAAAGTATGTTCGTATCCTATACTATTTCTAACGTAAATCAGTGGAAGTATATTGCAGCTATTCCTACTGCATTTGTCATGACTGAAGTTAATAATATGCGAACAATTGTCATATCAGCGCTATTGGTAATGCTTGTGGTGGGTATAGTTCTCTCATGGGTATTCTCCTATAAGAATGCCAAGCCCATAAAAGAAATAAGTGAATCTTTAAAGGAGTTCCTTGGAGATACCAACAGCTATAAAAATGAGTACTCCTTTTTGAGTGGAAGTATTTACAACCTGATCAGTAAAAACAAAAATTTAGGTGAAAAGCTGAACGAACAGCTGCCGATGATAAAAGCAGCCTTCTTAAGACGGCTGCTTCATGGCAATTATAGGGATGTTGAAGAGATTTACTCCAATATGGCCCACCTTGATATTTGTATCAGGGGTGAAGCTTATGTCGTCGGTATAATAAAGATTTCCGGGTACAGGGGTTTAATTAATAAAAACATATTGAGGGAATTGGATCTTTCCAGGCTGATAATAAACCGGACAATACAGGAAAAATCCTATGGAAGAGCGGTCTCCTGCGATCTGAACGAAACAGGCATTGCATTGCTTTTGTTTTCCGATTTAACGGACCTTGGAAAAGTGAAAACTGAGTTTGAGAGCGTAGCGAAAGAAATATATGGGGCACTCCAAAGTGAGCTTCAGATTTTTACAGCCTTTGCACTGGGAAGTATATACACAAGTCTTCTTGATATAGGATATTCTTTCAATGAAGCAAGGCACACGCTGGATCATATTACCATAAACCAGGAGGACAGGCTGGTCTGGTATGGGCAAATAACGAAGCAAAATATCAGCTATAAGTATTCGATTGATATAGAGCAGAATCTCATAGGACTTGTCAAGTCCGGTGATGTAGATGAACTTGGCAAACTTTTAAGGAGTATACAGAATGAAAATTTCAGTAAAAGAAAGCTTACCGTTCCTTTATTAAAGCTTCTCCAAAATCAACTGATAGGAACATTGATCAGGATGACTGAAAATCTTGGCTTGGAGCCTGATGAAAACAAGCTTGTGGACATCCTGCTCATTGAAGATGCTGATTATGCGTTTGAAGAAATCTGCAAATGCTTCAGAGAACTGGCAGATGCGGTAAATATGAAGAAGGATAGAAGCGACGACCTTCTGTACGGCAAGGTTCTTAATTATATAAACGAGGCTTATAAAAACGGAGATTTGACCTTATACTCTATTGCTGTTCATTTTAATGTTACTGAGACATATTTATATCATTTTTTCAAGGAAAAGACCGGGGTAACTTTTGCCAGCCATTTGGAAAAACTTAGGATGGAACGAGCTTATGCACTGATAACGGAAACTGTTTACCCTATAAGTGAAATTGCCTTTAAGGTAGGGTATGGAAGCGTACATTCCTTCCGGCGCGCCTTTAAGCGCTGCATGGGTTCGATACCGAGTGATCTTAGAGAAACCTGATAGTATACATCTCTTTTCAGCTATGTTTATGCGACTTAATCGGTATTTTAATGTAATAAATGAACAAAAACCAAAAATGCACCTCCCAATATAAAAAAAGTACCTGTAAAAAAGTAATGATATCCAGTAAAATTTAGTTGTCAGGTAGTGAATTACATGATTCTGAAAGAGAGGATAATCTAATGGCGGTGAGCAAAAAAAACCAGGTTTTATATAGTATGAAAAAAAGTTTTCCATATTATATGATAATCCTCGTGCCGGTAATATATCTTGTTATATTCAAATATGCACCGATGTATGGAATACAGATAGCCTTCAAGGATTACCGTGTTGCAAAAGGCATTATGGGAAGCCCATGGGCGGGATTCAAGTATTTTGAGATGTTTTTTAATATACCGTCGTTCTGGAGCGTTATAATCAATACCACAGTTTTGAGCCTATATAGTCTTGCCGCAGGTTTTCCTTTTGCAATATTGCTTGCAATAGCTCTTAACGAATGCCAGAGTATACCTTTCAAGAAATCGGTCCAAATGGTTACCTATATGCCGTATTTTATATCAACCGTTGTGCTTGTTTCAATGATAATGCAGTTTACAGACCTGCAGTCCGGGTTTATAAGTCAACTGGTACGGATATTGGGCGGCGAACCCCAAAACGTAATGGGCATGTCGGAATGGTTCCGGCACTTATATGTTTGGACGGGTATTTGGCAGGGAACCGGTTATACTTCTATAATATTTCTATCTGCTTTGGCGGGTATAAGCATGGAGCTGCGTGAAGCGGCGGTAATCGATGGTGCATCAAAATTTAAAAGAATACTCCATATAGATCTTCCCGGAATTATGCCTACAATAGTAATATTACTGATATTGAATATGGGATATATAATGAGCTTAGGCTTCGAAAAGGTTTATCTGATGCAGAACAGCCTGAATCTTCAAACCTCGGAAGTATTAGCCACCTATGTTTACAAGGTGGGTATGCTGAACGCCAATTACAGCTTTGCGACCGCAATAGGACTTTTTAATTCGGTGATCAACCTGTTTTTGCTGGTATTTTGCAATAGCTTATCAAAGAGGTTCAATCAGTCCAGCTTATGGTAAAGATGATTAAAAATCTATATTCAGGGGGCTAACATGTTAAGAAATAAGACGAAGCAGAGTTTAAGTTTTAATGATAGGTTATTTGACCTACTTATAAATATTTTCCTTACGATGTCTCTATTAGTTGTAATTTATCCGCTGATATATATCATGAGTGCATCTTTCAGCTCTCCTCAGGCTGTTATTTCCGGAAGGGTGTGGCTGATTCCGGTGAAGCCTACGCTGATGGCATATGAAGCGGTGTTCAAGAACCCCAATATCGTAAGCGGCTATATGAATTCTTTGATTTATGCAGTACTGGGTACGTTGATTAATATGCTACTGACTCTGCTTGCAGCATATCCTCTTTCGCGTAAGGATTTTTATGGGAAGAACATATTCATGGGAGCTTTTGTATTCACAATGTTGTTCACCGGAGGGCTTATACCGACTTACCTGGTAGTATACAAGCTCGGAATGATGAATACATGGTGGGCCATGATACTTCCCGGTGCCATGAGTGTATGGAATGTGATCCTCGTACGGACATATATCCAGAATACCATTCCTGAAGAGCTTTTTGAATCTGCCGGTCTGGATGGGTGCAGCAAGTACAGGGTTTTATGGAATATAGTCACACCGCTGTCAGGCCCTATTATGGCAGTTATTGCGCTATATTGCATGGTTGGCTCATGGAATTCATATTATGATGCTCTCATCTTTCTGACAAAGAGAGGACTATTTCCTTTGCAGATTGTTCTTAGGAATATACTTATTATAAACCAGATAGACCCTGGAATGGTAGCCGATTTGAAGGAGCTTACCAGAAAACAGGGTATGATGAATATCTTAAAGTACTCGCTTATTGTTGTAGCCAGTGCGCCGCTTATCATTATATACCCGCTTGTGCAGAAATATTTTGTCAAGGGTGTTATGATAGGCTCGCTGAAAGGGTAAGAACCACTCTTTATTCGATATGCTAAAGGGATGCATCCATTTACATAGTAAACCCAAAATATGGGAGGTGATAAAGAATATTGACTGGGTATATCGGTTTCTTATTTCCAAATTTCTCAAAGGAGGATTTATATGAAAAGATTTTTGACACTATTACTTTGTATCGCATTCGCTTTATCGGTGATTTTAACAGGGTGTGGACAAAAGGGTGACCAGAAAAGCACAACCGCAGACGCTACAAAGGCAGACATCTCTACCCAGACCGCAAGTAATGGAAATGCATACTCGGCTCCAGGCGATTTTCCTATAGCGAAGGATAAAATTACTTTAAAATTTGTAACAAGACAACATCCTGCTGTTACAGACTTCAACACAAATGAATTTACCAAATATATGGAGGAAAAGACAAATGTAAAGATAGAGTGGGAGACGATACCTCAGGATACCACCGGCAGTGCCAAAGAAAAGCTGAATCTCATGCTGGCCAGCGGCGAGTATCCTGACGCCTTCTTCGGATTGCAGACCGATCTGAAGGATTCCATATTGACCCAGTATGGTACGCAGGAGCAGATATTCCTGCCGCTTGAGAATATTATTGATAAAGAAGCTGTTGAACTTAAGAAGATTTTTGAGGGAATCCCTGGCTCCAGGGAGACCATTACCAGCCTTGACGGACATATCTATTCCATGCCGGAAATCAACCAGTGCTACCACTGTACGTATCAAACCAAGATGTGGATCAATAAGGTATGGCTCGACAATCTGGGAATGAAAATACCTGCAACAACCGATGAATTCTATGAAACGCTGAAGGCATTCAAAGAAAAAGATCCTAACAGGAACGGCAAAAAGGATGACATACCAATGGCCGGCGCTCAGAAATCAGGTTGGGAAAATGAAATTGAAAAGTTCCTTATGAATTCCTTTACCGTTTATAATTACGAAATTTATGAAAACTCTGATGTAAGAATCAAAGGCTTTTACATGAATAATGGAAAGGTTGATTCGGTTTTCTATGACCCGCAGGTTAAGGAGGGTCTCAAATACGTCAACAAACTGTACAAGGAAGGCCTTATTTATGAAGGCTCCTTCACCCAGGATAACAACCAGCTGACACAATTGGTTGAAAATCCGGACGGTGAACTGGTTGGGGCGATCCCGTCCGGTTATGGTGGAATGTTTGCACAGCTTGGCGGCGAACGTTACAAACAATTTGTTGCAATCCCGCCCTTAAAGGGTCCCGGTGGCGTCCAGTATGCGGCGACTTATCCGTATGACGGCGTAACCGTAGGTGGGTTTGTTGTAACAAAGAACTGCAAATATCCCGAGATAGCTGTCAAATGGGCTGATTATCTGTATACCTTCGATGCAACGACAAGATTGACCAGAGGTGTGCCGGATGTTGACTGGAGACTTCCAAAGGATGGAGAAAAGGGCATTGACGGAAATAATGCATTATATGTTCCTTTAAAGGTATGGGACGAAACAAAGCCGCAGAATGACAGCTTTATACAGGTTGGTATCACAAAGCGTGACAATGCCTATCGCCTGGGCGAGTTTATGGACTCAAATGTCGACATGTACAGTGGGGATGGGCTTGAAAAGCTGCTCTTTACTGTTTCAAAGGAAATGTACGAGCCCTATGCCCAGAAGGACAAGGCTGTACCGAAACTCAAATTCACCAAAGAAGAAAATGATGAGCTGATGACTTTGATCGTGGAATACGATAAATATGCCAAGGAGTCCCTGACAAAATTTATGGTAGGAAAATTTACGGTAGACAAGGATTGGGACAACTTTATCCAGAACCTCGATAAACTGCAAATCAAGAGGATTATGGAACTGTATCAGGCATCCTATGACAGGCAGTTTAAAAAGTAGACCGGTTTGAGTGAATAATTCATAGTTCATCCGGTCAAAGTTCCAAAGGGTCGGTTTGGGATCGAACCGATCCTTTGGATTGAAATTGGCATAACGCCTAAAAGCAGCCACCAATCAACAAGAATTATAAAATGTTATCCGGATAAAGGGCAGCTATATGGGACAAACACATAAAGGGATAAGATATTTACACTATCTGATAGTATTTTTGTTTTTTTCAGGGACTATTTTTATACAATCTCAGGTAACTGCGGAAAATGTAAAGACTGAAAAAATACAAATGGTTTATTTCTATATTTCCGTATGTGATAATTGCAATGAGGCAGAGAAAACCATAAATGAAGTTTATGATATGGTCAAGGCATCCGGAAGGGATCTGGAACCGGAAATGTATTTATACAATATTGAATCAAAACAGAATTTTGAGCTCTTCCAGCAATATGCCGATGAATATGATGTGCCGGATTCAAACCGCCATGCGCCGATTGTATTTGTTGGAGACAATTATTTTTCTGGAAAGGAACAAATTGAGGAAGGCTTGAGAAATGAGCTTTTAAAGGAGTATATCCCTGATACGAAGATTCTTAAGCCTAATATCAATGGTAGTATAGAGAGAATAACAGAAAAATTCCTTGATTTTACGATGTTCAGCATTTTTGCAGCAGGACTGATATCCGGATTTAACCCATGCTCCCTGTCCATGCTGCTGCTTTTGGTTTCAATGCTTTTATCAAAAAAAAGCAATATAATGAAAATGGGCCTGGCGTTTTGTACAGGTAAATTTATAACTTATCTGCTTTTAGGTACTGTACTGTTCGGTATTTTGTCAAATTTACACGGCAGACTGTTCGATATATTGTCAAAGGCTATACTCATGGCCTTTGCACTTGGTATTTCAATACTTTGTATAGCAGACTACTTTGCGGTAAAAAATGAAAGCTATGATAAAATAAAAAACCAATTGCCTCTGTATTTAAGAAAATTCAATCATGCCTGGATTCAGAAGGTCACATCGGTCAACAGCAGTAAAATACTTTTTATTCTATGCTTTGTATTGGGGATAGTCATTTCCATCGGAGAATTCCTCTGTACCGGGCAGATATATGTAGCTACAATTGCCTATATGATACAGAATTACGGAGAATTCAAGCTCCAGGCATTTTCTTATCTTTTGGTATATGACATTGCTTTTATCCTCCCGTTAACCGTGATAACAGTAGCTATCGAAAAGGGAAAGGCAGTCTTCGATGTATCGGAAATGCTAAGAAAAGCTCTGCCTGCGATAAAATTGGTTACTGCTATTTTATTTATCGTTTTTGCAATTATTGTTATTTTTTAAGTAAAGCTGCTTTATTACGGAGGTGACTTAAATTAGCAGGGGACAGATATGTATTATTGACGGTAATGGTGCTATTATTTACAAAGGATACATTACATCAATGCCGTTAAGGGATGAATTGATAATTAAAAAAAGCATTGAATTTTATAGTGACGATTCCCCCTGTTTCTTACACAGGTCGGCTGTCATGAAAAGATTATACCTTGAACTTGAGGATTTTTTTGCGAACGGAATAAAAAATGGCCGAAGGGAATGGCTTTGGAGTGAACTGCCAGATAACATACAAATAATAGTGAGTTCACATTACGGAATCAATAAGCTAATGTGCCTATGAATTGGTTGTATAGAATGAATGTTTATATAAATAATATGAAACTGGAGAGATAAAAAATGGATAAACGTATTTTTGCAGAGGTTTGCTGCGGGTCTCTTGACGACGCTTTAAGAGCAGAATCAGCAGGAGCTGACCGTATTGAACTCAATTCATGTCTTTTTTTAGGGGGACTGACTCCCTCAATGGGAACGTTTCTTAAGGCAAAAGAGAAGCTTCATATACCCATCATGGTAATGGTAAGGCCGCGTGGTGCAGGTTTCTTTTATACTGCTTCAGAGTTTGAAGTAATGCTGGCGGATGCAGAATGCTTTATAAATAATGGCGCCGATGGTATTGTATTTGGTTTCCTGAATGAGGATGGTTCAGTGGATTATGAGCGCTGTAAACGTATATTAGCTATTATAGGCGAGAAGGAATCGGTATTTCACCGCGCAATAGATGTTGTTCCTGAGCCTTTGGAAGCCCTTGACAAGCTTGCTGCTATAGGTGTTAAAAGAGTATTGACCAGTGGGCAGCAAGCTACCGTGCGCGAGGGTATTCCGCTTATTGCTGAAATGGTAAAGCAAGCGTCAGAAAGGATACAGGTACTCCCCGGAGGAGGAATAAATATGGGCGATGTGGCTGAAATAGTCAAAAATACAGGGGTTAACCAAGTTCATGTTGCTGCACTTGGCGTGCGTATGGACAAATCTACAAGTGGTAATTTGCGTATATATTATGGGGGTGCGCTGTATCCACCGGAAGACAGGCATGAAATAGCGGATGAAAGTATGCTCAAATGCATTATAGAAAGGGCCCAAATCTAATTTATCTTTATATTATGAATGGTCAGGTTAAATTAAATCTAAATGAAAAATTGACAGGAGTGATTCTGAATGTCTGAAATACTTGTTGAAGAGTACAGAGGGGGTATTCTGGAAAATGTACATAAAGGACGGATATGTATAACCGGAGATGAAGGTGAAATACTTTACAAGGTTGGAGATCCGTACGAATTGACGTTTTACCGTTCCTCATCAAAACCTTTGCAGGCATTACCAATTATTGCTCGTGGCCTTGACAAAAAGTATGGATTGACTGGCCCGGAAGTAACTGTTTTGGCTGCCTCTCACAGTGGAGAACGAATGCATATTGAAATACTTGAGAGTCTTCTTGCTAAGACGGACTTTAAAGAAGATGACCTTATTATGAATCCGACATTTCCTTTTTGCGAAGAGCATCGCAACTACCTTATAAAAAATGCTATGCCGCCAAGAAAGTTATATCATAATTGTGCGGGTAAGCATATTGCTCTCATGATGCTGTCAAGAGAATTGGGTGAGGACCATAGAACCTATTGGAAACCTGATAGCTCTGCTCAAAAAGAAGTATTATATTATATTTCCTATCTTTCAGGCTATGCTTTCGAAAAAGTCGGCATAGGGATTGACGGGTGTGGAGTGCCAGTATTTGCAGTACCGTTACAGGGGATAGCAAATTCATATATGAAATTGGCTTGCCCTGATAAAGTTTCAGACAATAATATACGTGCAGCAATTATTCGATTGACCGGACTCATTAGTGAAAACCCATATATAATGAGAGGTCATGGTTTGCTTTGCAGTGAATTTAATCTGGATAAGAATGTTATTGCAAAGGGCGGAGCAATGGGAGTTTATGGCTTTGGGCTTAAGAAAGAAAGGCTGGGGGTAGCGTTAAAAATTGAAGACGGCAGTGAAAGTTCATGGCCGCTTATCATTGCGGAAATAGTAAAACAATTGGGTTATTCGAATCAGCAAACGTTTGATATATTATATAGACTTGCTCCGACTCACATAATTAATGACAATAAAACTATTGTCGGTGAGTATCGCACGGTCTTTAAACTAAAAGCATAAACGTATTGTACTTCCGGACAGGGGACGGTTTGGCATATGCGGCAGCCACCCAGACAACCTTTCCGGGATGGGGCCATTGGATTGTCCAGGAGGCTGCGACGTCCGTTTTCCAGCAATATTTGCGTATATAGGCTGATTAACATGCTTTATCAGCTAGAAATTTTGGGTATATATAAGCAAGTGTTTTTTAAGGAAAAAGGAAGGGAAGCTTATGAAAGTAAATTTAAAAGCTGTAATTATATCCGGGCTGGTACTTCTGGCGGTACTGTTCCAGGGATGTACGGCGGCAAATACGGGCAATAGTCAATTAATTCCATATACGGCCAATACAACGGGCTTACCGGAGAACCCCAATAAAGGAGTGGACTACACAGGCAAGGCTTTAAAGGAAATATGGCTTGCAGGCGGCTGCTTCTGGGGAGTCGAAGCCTACCTGGCAAGGGTGTACGGTGTTGCCGACACAGACGTAGGGTATGCCAACGGCAAAACGGAAAACCCATCCTATGAGGATGTCAGCCACAGGGGCACCGGCCATGCGGAAACGGTGCATGTTCAATACGACCCTGAGCGCGTTGACCTAAAGACCTTGCTGGAGCAGTTTTTTACCATTATCGATCCGGTGTCCGTCAATAAACAGGGCAACGACATCGGTTCACAATACAGGACCGGCATCTATTACGAGGATAAAGCCGACCTGGAGACCATCAATGCAGTGATGAAGGCGGAGCAGGAAAAATACAGCGAGCCGCTTGCAGTTGAAGCAACCCCGCTGAAGGGATATTACAAGGCGGAGGAATATCATCAGGATTATCTCGAGAAGAATCCCAACGGCTATTGCCATATTGACTTTTCTTCTTTGAAAAAGCAGTCTTCTATCAAAATCAATCCCGATGCCTATAAAAAGCCCGGCGATGCGACGCTGAAAAAAATACTGACCAAAGAGCAGTTCTCAATCTGAGATTAATATTTTGCACATCATAATAATAAATTAGACACATTTTAATAATAAGTTGTACAATTTTCAAATCCTTGTACCTACTTTCGAAACAAGCCTGACGGTATAATTATAGTGAAGCGCTTGTTGCTACGATGAATAGAAAGCAGGGGATCAGTATGAGTTATGAGAAGTATGTGATTGCGGGTTCTAAAGAAGGGAATGAGCTGGTGGAATTTCATGGCATTCCTTTCAGCGTAACCAGAAGAGGGGGACTGATCCAGCCTTTGGGGTAGGGCAATGATGTGGAAATCAACGAAAAATGCTCTGTTCTCTTTTTTTTGGGACTGACGACGGAAAAACCTGAAGGCAGTGAATGGTGGGGACAGAATGAACGTTATTATTACCAGGGACCAGGCTCTTTATCGGGGATAGGCTTGGAAGGATAGAAATCATATATGGCGATGATACCAAGGAACTGATCCCGGTAATTTTTGGTGTGAATATATGGCCGTATGAGCTTTATACAAAGACCAAGGAATACGAGAAAGATCTGAACATATATCATGGTCCCTATTGTGAGCCTTTTGCATCGGATAAAAGTGCAAAAGGGCTTCTGGACGCCTCTCTTATTTTAATGGAAAACGATGCGGAAAAAGCCGCGAAATATATATTGGCAGTTAAAGTGAAGGACAAGACTGTTAGCAGGATATTTTACAATAAAGAGTCATACAAGGAAGCGGGGCTGGTAGTTTCTGCAGTGACAGGGCTGAAGGCGGCGGTTGCTGTGAATCCCCAATGGAAGATCATACATCCGGACTATTTTCTTAAGCACCAATACTTTATGTCCATGGACAAATTGGAAGAGCCTCGGCTTGTGGGAAATAAAGGATGGGAAGAAGGGCTGGAAGGATGAGAAGCTGCACAATGCCTTGCTGGCCCAGGATGGCGAGTTCCTGAAAACTGCTTATAACATGTATGGACTTGGAAGCAATGGTTCCTGGCCCAATTCCAAAGCGTTTGCCTGTGCCCCCTTGATGACGACCAACCTGGCAGATTGGAAACGAAGTTATCCTTACAAGGTGGATCCAAATGATTTCAACTATCAATCAAGTTATATATCCGGTGCAGGTGTTGATTGGAATGGAAGGATTGCATCGCCCGTTGACGATACCACCAAGCTGGCGGTGGACTTCACTTATGGTGAGTTTGAACAGCAGCACTCAGCCAAATTGTTTGCCGCTAAAACCGACGAAGAGTTTGAGAAAAACTGGAATGAGATCATGAAATACTTCAACGAAAAGATGAAGTATGAAGAAGCCA
>JAEZCO010000079.1 GCA_023433505.1 Bacillota bacterium
GTGCTTTAAAAACGCTGCGTTAATGCTGGATCAGGCTATGCCATACCTCACCGTTTACATAGCCTGATTCGCTTCCCATGGCGTGCAATTTGCTGCTGAAGCTGAATGATCAGGAATCAATCATATAATCATATATCCGGATTTTTTGGATAGTATTTACCAGTTGAGTTTTCCAAATATACACGGTTTCATTATAGCGGAAAGGGAATATTTTTCTTAAAAACCGTATGCGGGGAGATACAAATTTATGGATCTTCCCGCTACGGAAAATTACTCTTTTAGCTCTCGAACGAATTTTTCAAAATCCAATTTTTCTCATACAGCTACCGAAAGCCGATCCCGGAAGAATTCTTTTTCTTCGCGCAGCTTATGGGTAAACTCCCGGTATTCTGGGTTTTTCGGGACAATCTGTTCGGAGTAAATCTCCCCGTTGTAAAGCTGTTGCAGGAGGGTTTTAGCCATTAATGCGGCAAGGGCCGAATCCTGGCAACCGCCAATACCCGCTTTTACAGTCAGCTTTTCATAAGCTTCACTGCCTTCATGAGTCCAATGATATACCGGTCATTAAAGCCTTCCAGTTTGATGGGCATGGCTCCGTTCCTTTTGATAAGGCACTTTGTCTCCACAATATCATCTTTTTCCATAAAACTATATGCACCATTATTTTTCACATCAACAACATGGATTTCATTTCTATCATTGCATGGGGTGCGAGTTTTTCTATGGTGCGGGCGATGTTCATCATTACAGGGATAGTTCTTAAGGCTTTCATAAACCCGCCTGCACCTGTTGTTTCCTGACCCAGAAGAGCGTATTTCAATGGAACTTAAAAGTGTAAAAATTATAAATAAAGGATAGAAGTATTCATTTTAGCCTTTTTAGATATTGAGAAAATAATGATTGTTTTTTATTTTGTTATGATATATAATTATCTTAGTTGAGTTAACTAAGTAGAAGGGAGAGCCAATGAGGGTAGATAAAAGTCTTATAAATAATATAAACAAACAAAATGTCATTAATATAATTCGCAGCAACGGTCCCATATTCAAAGCTGAAATTTCCAGGCTGGCCGGCTTAAGCATACCCACCATTATGAAAATAACAGATGAGCTTATTATAAAAGGATTGATAAGGGAGATAGGCAAGGGCGAATCCAGCGGAGGTAAACCACCGCAGCTTCTTGAATATATACAGGACTCCTACTATATGGCAGGTGTAGATATAGGGACTACAAATATTGTTGTAATAATAATGGATCAGGCTGCCTCCTTGCTTAAGAAGGTTGTAATTCCTACAGAAGTCGAGGATACCCCTGAAAATGTAATCGATAGGATAATCGGCTCCATTGAAAAGGCAATCAACGGTGCGGGAATCGACCGGAAAAAGCTGCTGGGAATCGGTCTGGGAATGCCGGGGCTTTTGGATGTCCAGGCAGGCAAGGTATTATTTTCTCCTGACTTTAAGTGGGAAAATGTCGATCTGGTCAGACCAATAGCTGAAAGGTTCCATTTGCCTGTTGTCATGAACAATGTGACCCGCGCCATGGCAATGGGTGAAAAGTGGTACGGCCTTGGCAGAGGGGTGGAAAATTTCATCTGTATAAACCTGGGATACGGAATAGGTGCGGCCATAGTAATCGATGGCGAGCTATACAGCGGAAGCTCGGGAACTTCTGGTGAGTTTGGGCATATGACCCTTGAAAGAAACGGGCCCCAGTGTGACTGCGGCAATTATGGGTGTCTTGAAGCACTTGCCTCAGCAAATGCAATTACCAAAAAGGCCAGATTCTTTTTGGATAAAGGTGAAAAATCAGCAATTCTTGATATTGTAAAAGGTAATATGGAGGCGGTTGAAGCAAAGACTGTATTTGATGCTGCCAAGCTGGGAGACAGCCTTGCTTTGGAGATCATACATGAGGCAACGGAATATATTGGAGTTGCCATAGCAAGCATAATTAATTTTGCGGACCCTGACCTTATCGTTCTCGAAGGCGGAATGTCCAGAGCTGGGGATATATTGATGGATAATATCTGCAAGGTAATAAGCAGAAGACAGATGAGATATGCCGGAAGAAAAGCCAGAGTAGTCATTTCTGAATTGGGCGGAGATGCGGCTGCCATAGGCGCGGCGTCATTTCTCCTGAAAAAGCTCATAGAAAATGGAGGAGATGCGGCAGCTGTATGATTATGCAGAAGCCGCGGATTTAAAACTGCGCAAACAAATCAACTTATGTAATATAAGTAAGTAAATTGAATATTTATATAACAGGAGAGTTACATATGCAGCAAGCAATAATGACTATGCCGGGTAAGATTGAGTTTGTCGAAGTACCTGTTCCTGAGCCAAAGGATGGCGAGGTGCTTGTAAAAATCATGCGTATCGGAGTATGCGGTTCGGATATTCATGTCTATCATGGCAAGCATCCGTATACATCTTATCCTGTGGTCCAGGGCCATGAGGTGTCAGGCGAAATTATCAAAGCTGGAAATGGAGTATCGCAATTCAAGCCAGGCGACAAGGTGACTATACAGCCGCAGGTGGTTTGCGGGAAATGCTATTCCTGTCTTCACGGAAGCTATCATATATGCGATGAGCTGAAGGTAATGGGGTTTCAGACAACAGGAACTGCATCGGAATATGTTTCAGTTGATGCACGGAAGCTCTTGAAGCTTCCGGAGGATATGAGCCTTGACGAGGGAGCAATGGTTGAGCCCATGGCGGTTGCAGTACATGCATTAAGCAGGGGAGGAGAAATAAAAGGCAAAAAGATACTTGTACTTGGCGCAGGTCCCATTGGCAATTTAATTGCCCAGACTGCGAGAGCTCTGGAGGCCGAAGCTGTCATGATCACTGATTTGAGTGATTATAGGCTTAAAAAGGCTGAAGAGTGCGGAATTGATTTTTGTGTAAATACAAAAAATCAGGAGATAGAAAAATCACTTTTGGAAAATTTCGGCCCCTTCAAGGCAGATCTTATCCTGGAATGTGTAGGTGTCAATGCTACTATGAGCCAGGCAATCTCATACGCGAGAAAAGGAAGTGACATCATCGTTGTGGGAGTATTCGGAGACAAGGCCCACATTGATCTGGGGCTGGTGCAGGACAGGGAACTGCGGCTTATCGGCACTTTAATGTATCAGCAAAAGGATTACCAGAAGGCAATAGAGCTTATCGGAAAAGGGAAAATCCGATTGAAGCCTCTAATCACAAATCATTTTGATTTTAAAGACTATTTAAAAGCTTATGAATTCATTGAGGAGAAGAAGGACCAGGCAATGAAAGTAATAATAGATATTCAATAATATGATTTGTCAAACCACAATTTTTCGAAGGGATTTGATCACCATTAAAAAATACTCTGCAACTCAAAAATCTGGTTTTCGTTTGTTTCTGCTTGCTGTACCTTTACTGGCTTTGGTTTTTGTCTTTTCATATCTGCCGCTTTATGGCTGGTCCTATGCTTTTTTTGATTATCACGCAGGTATGAAGCTTAAAGACAGTGTTTTCGTGGGGCTGAAGTTTTTTACTTCAATTGCTGAAAATCCTGTCATGAGAGGTGAAATCACAAGAGTACTTACGAATACCTTTGGTATAAACTTTATTGGAATTTTGACATCTCCTCTGCCCATAATATTTGCTCTCTTTCTCATGGAGATAAAGTCAAGTAAATTCCGCAGGCTGGTTCAGACACTTACCACTCTTCCCAACTTTGTAAGCTGGGTGCTTGTTTATTCCATTGCATGGGCAATGCTGTCGGTGGAAGACGGTTTTGTGAACAGGCTGCTGATTGCTGCAAACCTTATTGATACTCCCGTCAATTTCCTTACAAGCTCCAAGCATGTTTGGCTTACCATGACAGGGTATGGAATATGGAAAGGACTGGGATGGAGTGCTATCATGTATATAGCAGCCATAACCGCCATAGATCATGAGCAGTATGAGGCCGCATATGTTGACGGAGCCGGCAGGTTCCAGTCCATGTGGCATATCACAATACCCGGACTTCTTCCTACATATTTTGTCCTGCTTCTTTTACAGATAGCAAACTTTATGAATAACGGCATGGAGCAGTACTATCTTTTCTCAAATCCGCTTAATAAAAACTCCATTGAGGTATTGGATCTATATGTATATCTAAAAGGCCTGGTTGGTCAGAACATATCTTATTCCACTGCTGTGGGGATATTAAAATCAGTTGTGAGCATTGTGCTTTTGTTCAGTGCAAATGGATTGTCGAAGCTGGTAAGAAAAGAATCTATCATATAAGGAAGCAAGACGAAATCTTGTGTTGTTTATGGAGGTCAAACAAAGGTTGAAAACATCGTTTAGACTTCGAGTCAGGATAAGAGGGTAAGACAAATAAACCATCAATTTAGTGGTCTTTGAAAAAAGAATATATTTAACACATGGTTATTCAGTAGCTGACTTAATTTTA
>JAEZCO010000078.1 GCA_023433505.1 Bacillota bacterium
CGGTATCGTTAGCCGGAATGTTGGTATTCTGCCTCCAGAATATCGGTATCAGTCATTCCGGAACAGCGGTATCATGCAACCGGATTGGCGGTTCAAAAATACCCGGAATACTCAATCATTTGGTACTTGACGGACACAACAGGCTCTGCATTGGTACTTTCTATGGCGACAATGGTAGGTTTTCTACCTCAAGCTATTTTGGGAACGTTGATTGGTGTGCTAGTTGATCGTTGGAACAGAAAATGGGTAATGATAGGTGCTGATCTCATTATCGCAGCAGCAGGTGCTGTTTTGGCAATTATTGCACTTATGGCTCAATTACCGGTATGGGTTATCATGATTATACTATTTATCCGCAGTATCGGAACAGCTTTCCATTCCCCCGCTTTAAGTGCGGCAACACCTTTGTTGGTGCCTGAGAGCCAATTGACAAAGTGCGCTGGATACAGCCAGTCGGTGCAGTCGGTCAGTCTTATTTTCAGTCCGGCTATCGCGGCATTTTTGTATTCGACATGGGATTTAAATACTGTAATAGCACTTGATGTTTTAGGTGCATTAGTTGCCTGTTTCACTGTCGCAATCGTGAGCATTCCCAAGCAGGAAACAAAACCCAATATGGTTCAGAGCAGCATTTTTGCAGAATCCAAAGCAGGCTATAGCATCATTAAAGAGAACCAAGGTCTGTTTGCGCTCCTTTGGATAGGCGCATTGTATTGCTTTGTCTATATGCCAATCAGTGCATTGTTTCCACTGATGAGCATAAGCTACTTTGGCGGTACAACAGCTCATGCTTCTATTGTTGAAATTGTCTTTGCGGTTGGTATGTTAGCAGGCGGTTTGCTTCTTAGCGCATGGGGTGGCTTCAAAAAACGTTCTGTTAGTATTATTTTATCCTTGGCTGCGATGGGTGCTGCGCTCACTGTGGCAGGGTTATTGCCGGCAAACGGGTTTTTAGTTTTCGTAATTTGTTGTACCGCCATGGGACTTTCCGCACCTTTTTACAATGGTGTACAGATGGCATTGTTTCAAGAAAAGATCCCTCCGGAGTATTTGGGGAGAGTGTTTGGTCTTTATGGAAGCATCATGTCATTGTCAATGCCGCTTGGTTTGATTATATCGGGTATCTTTGCAGACCAAATTGGAATTAACGTAAGCGCATAATTTCAGGGTATACCTTAAAATTATTCCGGATCCTATTGCTAGAATTCCGGAATGCGAGCATTTTACTCCATTTTGATCTTGCAAAGCTCCTGGATTGTTTCATTCCAAGGTGCAAGCTTTGCTAATTCATCATCTGGCATATCCTTGCTAGGGCGTTTTTCTAGCAAGAGTTTCAGATATTCATATAGATTTAGGCCATATACCTTTGCCATCTCTACGATAGTGAGATAGAGAGAATTCGCTGTCGCTCCTTCCGGGGTGTCTGAAAAAAGCCAGTTTTTCCGGCCCACAGTTACTGGGCGGATTGCATTTTCGCTCAGGTTGTTGCTCAGGCTGCACCGACCATCTTCCAGATAGGTCATCAGAAAATCTCGGCGGTTCTTAATGTATGTGATTGCTTTCTTCAGCTTAGCACTATCTCCGGGAGTGACTTGATTTATCCACGCCAAAAAGCCCTCAACGATTGGTTTCTGATCTTTGAGGCGACGATTTCCGATCTGTTTGTATGAGAGTCCTTTTTCCTTATAGGTTCGCTCATACTCGAACAACTTATTACAGTACAGAACCCCTTGCACTGCCGGATGAGTATAATCCTTCTCATGACCTTTCGGGATAGCTTCTAATAGGTATCTCCTGATGTGAGCAAAGCAGCAACAGCGCTTGGTTTCATTCACTTTGTTGTAACCTTGATATGCATCTGTCATCAGATAGAATCCAGGTTCAATTCCCTTTAGGAATTGTTTGGCGTTTTCTCCTGCTCTCGTAGGAGTGTAATTATAGAGGATGATCGGATTTAATCCATCTTCACCGGTTCGCACAACCCATAGATAAGACTTGGTCTGTGCTCGCCGATCTTCCTCTTTCAATACCTGAATAGGAGTCTCGTCCATCATAAGAAATCTGCGTTTTAGCAGTTCCCGATGGAGGTAATCATACATCGGCTGGATATATTCAATGCCGGCTGTAATGATCCAGTGCGCCATTGATGTCCGGCTGATCGGAGCATTCATCTGTAGAAAATCCTGTTCCTGACGGTAAAGAGGAATGTACAATCCATACTTTCGATAAATGATATATGCCAGCAGGGATTCCGAAACATAACTTCCAGGAATCAATGCCGGTGTGCCATTATCCTTTATAAACGGTATTTCCTCTGTTTCCTTACACTCTGGGCAGGAATACGTAGTTGCCATATATTCGATGCGCTCCAGCTTTGGAGGAGTATACACTATTTCGCTGCGGATTAATTCTGTTCCAATCGGAACCATCTGGATTCCACAGATAGGACATGATTTTTCTTCTTCGGTCAGCGTATCCACCTTCACCTGTCTGGTCGGGATGTCCTTGAACTGCTCTACTAAAGTGGGTTTCTTTTTACGAGATTTCTTTGGGGCTGGAATCACTTCCGGTTCGATCAGCTCCACCGGTTTTTCGTCCTCCCCGGGAGCATCGAAAAGGTTCAGTTGACCAGCGACATCAACGATGCGGCGTTCACTGGATGCACCAAAATACTTCTGACGAAACCACGCCAGTTCAGCCTTGAGATTATCATTCTCAGCTTGCTGTCGATTCAGTGTTTCCGTAAGAGCTTTTATCGTAGTATTCAGCCCGGAAATCATATCTTTAAGCTCTATGAGCTGGATGTCTTTACTACTGTTGGCCATGTTTTTCGCTCCTTGATTTACTACTAACAGTATATCACAAAACGAGCGAAAAAGCCAGTAAAATCAAGGGTTTCAGCCTGTTTTAAGAGCTTTTGGCTGCTCGATTTCAAGCCCTGACATAAGCCAGTCGAATTGCTGCCATGTAATGGTTTTTGCCTCATTACTATTTCTTGGCCATCGGTACTTGCCCTGAACAACATCAAGCCTTTTGTAGAGAAGAACCATTCCGTCAACCTCGCGGAGTAAAACCTTGATACGATTACATCGTCTACCACAGAAAAGATAAATCGATCTGACATCTGGATCCGCTTTCAGCTGATCCAGAATTATGGCACATAATCCATCCAATGACTTACGCATGTCGGTATATCCGGTAATGATATAGATGTTGGTTGCTACAGAAATATCACCGAGCATAGCCGACACCTCCTACGCATCTCAGCGTGGTCTCGATCAGACTTTTATCGGTGTTGTTAAAAAAGCGGATTGTTGCATTGCCAAGCAATATTTCAACAGTGGGTAATTCTCTGGTTGCTAGGTCTGTAACAATGCAAGCGTTTTGCTCCATTTTCATTGGAGCAGGTACGGATACCGAATCTGATACTAAGTTAACCCTCACTACTTCTTGCAAAGGAGCAGGAGTTTTCATTTCTTTGTTAGAAGCCGCAGGAATTGACATTCCGTTCTTTCGAAGCCGACTGACCCAGTTATAAAAAGTGGCTGGATTTATATCATTCATTTGGCACCATTGATAGTCGGGGAGACCGCTCCGGCGGCACTCCATGATGAGTCTGAACTGCTCATCGTTTGAAAGTCGTTTTGATCTCATAATTGCTATCCTCCGAAATAGAGTAAAATGCTTGCAACCTCGCAAAGGATTGGAGTAAAATGCTCGCATTTCCTGATAACAATTATAAAGATAAATGGCGATGGATGAAATCCACCCCTAAATTAGGCGCTTACGAATTAACCGCTGGTTTGCTTTATCTGGTATTTTCATTTTGGCACTTTCATTCCTGAGTATATTGCATCCATCTATAAAAAAACTGGATAAGTAGGTCAAATACCTATCCGTTTTTGCCTTCAGATTCCTCGTCGCCAAGGACACCCTTGCTGTTCGGCCAATGGTTCCCACTACCAGGCCCATAGCGGACTATCACCGCCAAATTACTGCCCATGTCGGGCAAACTAAAAAAGCGGGGTATCTTCGTTTTGAAAATAACCCCGCTGATTCATGCTTAGCCATCAGACCACCACTATCCTCATCAGAAGACTGATTAATTGGAATTTACTACTCACCTTAGAGTGGAGATATGCCATTCGCGTTCTGCTTTTACTGCGTTCATATCGCTCTGTTTGTCTATGTGCTTCATGATAGAACTATTCTCTATCATTTTATTGTCCAGCTATGAGAACTTCAAGCAGAGACTTAAAAAACCGAATGTCATCTATGAAATGCCCCAAAAAACGGGCCAAAATTTGCACTTTTTGACCCCGATTTTTGCCCATTTATCGCTCCAAAACCACTGCATATAGTGGTT
>JAEZCO010000113.1 GCA_023433505.1 Bacillota bacterium
GCCGTAGTGCTCTGTGCAGGATTACTCGCCGCCAATTTTATTGGAAGCAAACCCGGAGGGAATCCGGGAGATATCGCACAAGGCAGCGGAGTTTACATCCCAAAGGTTGAACTGTCGGAAAATCCAAATACCTCTGCAAAAATGATGGGACTCATCGTATATCAAGGCAGAATTTATTTACAAAGCGCCTTACAGTTGGAGCCCGGCACCGCAGAAAAATTTTTGGATGAAAAGATAGGCAAAACCAAAGGAAATATCACGGAGTGGAGCAAGCAGGAGGATTATGCCGAGGAACTGGCGTCAACCATCGGAATGCAGGATGTATATACGGTTAAGGGCTATGACAAAAGCTTCAGGCTTATGGCTGTTGAAAAAATTGACGGGGTCGCTTACGGGCAGTTTTACGAGTGCTTGAACGGCCTGACCGTGAAAACGGGAGCCGATATTTTCGGAAAGCTTAAAATGGAAGGGAACGCAGAAGCCGCAAAATATGAATTATTCGAAAGCTGGAACAATGGAAAGCAGGAGGTAAGACCTCTTGCAAAGCTAGACGGCTTAAACGGCTTCCTGACTGCGCTGAACAAGTCGGTTCCCTATGAGGGGGACAGCCTGCCGGGTTTATGGGAGGATCAAAGCGCAGATAGTCAGAAATTTGTTTATATAACCCTTAACGACGGTACGGAAGTACAATTGAGAATTTTTAAGGATGGATATGTCTATTACAACAACATCAACATTTTCTTTAAAGTAGACAGCACGGCATTTGCAAGCTTTTGGAACGAACTTGTATAAAATTTTTTCGTCCCAACCCCTGTCCGTCCGGACAGGGGTTTATTTATGCCGTTTCGAAGAAAAAAGCCGTGCGAAAAAAATATCACGGCGATGCTTGAATCTGTTTGAATTTTCTCGTGTTATCGCAATCAATGACACGATGAATCAGCGGGCGAAAGAAGAAATTGCTTAAAGCGATAGAAATGCTAAATTTGGGGTATAACAAAGTATATCGGGAAGCGTGCCGACTGTTTGAGGGGTGATAACAATGGATAATCGAGAAGTTCAAGAAGTATTTGAGAAAATGGAGATATTTGACAAAATGTATGAAGTCATCCGGTTCGTTGATCCGGTTGCAAAGAGAGTGATAGGGTATAAAAAGAATGCACTGAACGGTCTTGCCATAAAATGCTTCGACTTCTGGGACAAAAGCGAGCGTTGCATTAACTGTGTATCCCTTCGCGCTTTTAAAGAGAATAAAACCTTTGTAAAGATCGAGTACACCCCCGAAAGGATTTATATGGTAACTGCCATGCCCTTTGAATTGGCGGACAGAAGAATTGTTATCGAGCTGATGAAGGATATGACCAACAATATGGTTTTTGAAAATGGGCAGTCTGAAATTTATCAGACCATGGAAAGCATGGACAACCTGGCGATGAAGGACCCTTTGACCGGCATTTACAACCGGCGCTATATTAACGAAAAGCTTGCCGTCGACATGATTAGTGCGGCACTTTCCCGACAGGATATTTCGATTATCATGGCGGATATCGATTTTTTCAAAATTGTTAATGATACCCACGGTCATCTGGCCGGGGATGAAGTTCTGAAAAGCTTTGCCGGCACCATGTCCGGCGCTTTAAAAAGAGAGAGCGACTGGGTGGCCAGGTTCGGCGGAGAGGAATTTCTGATCTGCCTTCCGGGAGCCGGTATCCAGAGAGCCGCGGAGGTGGCGGAGAAGCTGAGAAAAGCAATAGAAGCCAAAGAGATCGTATTCGGCGGAAATGTAATACGCATTACGTCCAGCTTTGGGGTATGCAGCATGAAACCCTCACAGGGCAGCAAGATCGAAGGCTTTATTGAATGCGCGGATAAAAAGCTTTATGTAGCAAAAAACAATGGAAGAAACAGAGTGGAAGCTTAAAATACATGCGGAAGTAAAACTGTTAATGTACGGCGCCGGCATAAAAACAAGAACCCGGTCCAACTTCTTACAGATGGCCTGGTTCCTGTTGTATCTGCGGTTATAAAAAACGGTTCAATGCTTTTACGGCAGGATATTACCGGCTGCGCGGTAAATTTCATACCATTCCTCACGGGACAGGCAAATGTCCGAAGCTTTGGCACAATCCCTCAAACGCCCGATGTTCGTAGTTCCGGTCACAGGCTGCATGTGTGCCGGATGGCGTAAAAGCCACGCCATAGTGATGGTGGTATTAGTTACCTCATATTTGGCAGCGATTTCGTTAATTTTCGAATTCAATACAGGGAATTTCTCATTGTCTAAAAAGGCGCCTTCGAAAAATCCGTACTGGAAGGGGGACCAGGGCTGTACGGTGATGTCGTTGAGCCGGCAGAAATCCAGCACACTGCCGTCGCGGCTGACGGCGGAGTCATTGAGCATATTTACATTGATTCCGGCGGAAATCATGGTGGCATTGGTGATGCTTAACTGCAGCTGGTTGGCTATAATGGGCTGCTTAATCCATTTTTGAAGGAGCTTAATCTGCAGGGGGTTCTGATTGGAGACGCCGAAGTTGTGAACCTTTCCGCTGCTTTGAAGCCTGTCAAAAGCCTCGGCAACTTCTTCCGGCTCTACCAGCGCATCGGGGCGGTGCAGCAGCAGCACATCCAGATAATCGGTTTTCAAGCGCTTCAGACTGCCATCCACCGCTTCAAGAATGTGTTCCTTTGAAAAATCGAACATACGCCCGGGGACAATACCGCATTTGGATTGTAAAATTATTTTTTCACGGATGCCGTCGTTCATCTGGATGGCCTCGGCAAAAATTCCCTCACAAGTGCCCCTGCCGTAGATATCCGCATGGTCGAAGAAATTTGCGCCCTCCTCCAAAGCAGTCCTGACGAAGCGCTCCGCCTCCGGCTTGCCTAATTCGTTGATGCGCATGCAGCCAACGGCAATAACCGGTACCTGTAAGTTTGACTGACCCAGCTTCATTGTTCTCATTATAAAATCACTCTCCTTTTATGTTTAACTCTTTTGCCATATTACCGCTTCAAAGCTGCTGCCGGGCTCCCTCCCGCAAATTCCGGAGCTGGCGGAATTGCGGCGATAAGCCTGATGCAGAGCAAATCAGCGGTAAATATTGGGTATGAGGTCTGTTTATTGTCATTATAAACCTTAACGTTAACTTTAAGTCAATAAGGAAACCAAAAAAACCGGGAGGGCGATCTATCTTTATGAAGCTTAGGGCTTCTATAGAACACATCCCCATAAAATGTTTTATGTAGAATGAAGATTGGCGGAGATCCATCAAGCTACATCGAAATAATAGGTAATATTTAAAAAAATTAAATAAAAACCTTGAAAAACATGCTGAAATAGGTTAAAATGGAGTTGAAATTATACGGCAGCCTGAGCTTGGGCATATGAATGATATGCTGCAAGTGTTATTGCCAGTCAGGTATTCTTTGACAATCATTTGATCTGCACGGCACAGAAAAGAAACAGTACGACTTATTGGGAATAACTCAAAAACAAAAAAACGCTGACAATTGTGAATAACCAGAAAGGCATAGGCCGCATCCGGTGTAAAAAACTCCGGAACATGCGGCAGCACACGGCAAAGCTTGAAAAGCGACATGCCTTTCGGTCCGGCTGCTCCAAAGCTCAAAGGTCCTAAGCTGAGCTTGGAAGGGAGCGGCTGCATATAAAAATTAAGAAATATAATTGGCTGGGAGTGATGCCTTTACTAATTATAGATCCATTGATTTATTTTGTGATACGCATTTTTAGCGACTGCCCGGTAAAGCTTCAGAAGCTTTTTAAAAGGATAGAGCAGGAGTAAGGGATGGAGATTTTCGAAATTACCGGACAAAGGAAGGGAGGTGGGATTTTGTCTTTGGACCTTATAAGGGATATTGCCGAAACAGAGGATATTGCGGCCGGAATCCGCAAAAGGGCTCAGGAAGACGAAAAGAGGATTCTGGCCGCTGCCGGAGCCGGAGGTCTGAAGCTGGTGCAAAAGGCGACGGAGGAAGTAAAAAAACAGGCGGAGGTGATGGATGAAGAGAAAGAGATTGCAGCGGGGCTGCAGGTTGAAAGGGTCAGAGAACAGGTAGATAAAGAGTGCCGTATAATTAAGGAAAATGCCGTAAAAATATTGGACCAGATTGCAGAGGAGTTGGTGGAAAGGGTTGTGAACAAATATGTCGGTCGTTGAGATGAACAAGCTGTTGCTGATCGGACCGGCCAGCGACAGGGAGGACATACTGAAGGAACTGATGGATTTCGGTGTGATACACGTTGTAGATAGTGGGTCCGGGATACCGGAAGATGTGTTTAAGGAAAGAATGCATACTGCCGCAGAGGCAGAAGAGGTTATGAAGCTTGGCGAGAGCAGTGAAAAAATCGCAGCGGTGCTGAAACATCTGGAAACCTACGATGAAAGAAAAAAAGGCCTGTTTGCAGCACGGCGCCAGGTTTCACGGGAGAGCTATAAAATGGCCGTAAGCCATGAGGAAAGGCTGTGGAAGGTTGTGGATTCGGTTGCCGGTTGTGACCGGCACATGGCACGCCTTCATACGGAAAAAAACAGATGCAGCAATCTGATAGCATCCCTTTATCCGTGGAGAGCCCTGGATATCCCGCTGGATATGACGGTAACGCAGTCTTCCGTCCTATGGATGGGGTATATCTCCCGGAGGATTGACGTTGAAGAAATGGAAAAGAGGCTGGAGGAGCAGGCGGAAGCGTGTTTTCTGAAGGTTTTAAGCAGTGATAAGGATCATTCATACCTGTATTTGATATACCACACCGCTGTGGAAGAACAGGTAGGAGCAGTATTGAAGGAATACGGATTTACCAGAGTGGCCTTCAATGATATGGAAGGGACTGCCGCAGACAATATCGAAAATGCGCAGAAGTGTATTTATACCATTGAAGGCGAGTATGCAGAGACTTTGAAAAATATGGGCGTCTATGCGGAGGATGTGGGGAACCTCGAAATTTTGTACGATCATATCGGAATGGGACTGGACAGAAAAAATGCCCTGGCCGGCATGGCCGGCACAGGAAGTACTTTTATTCTGGAAGGGTGGATCCCTGCCCATTTAAGCAGGTATGTGGCTGAAAAGCTGGAGAGAAAGTGGGATTGCCTTGCAGCGGTCCGGGAACCGGAACCGGAGGAGGAGTACCCTGTCCTTCTTGAAAATTGTGAAATGGGAAAGACGGTGGAAGCGATTACAGCCATGTATAGCGCTCCGCACCCCAGAGAGGCCGATCCTAATTTCGTAATGTCCTTATTTTTCATTTTCTTCTATGGGCTCATGGTTGGAGACGGCGTATACGGAATGATCATGATACTGGCGTCGGCCTTGATTTTATGGAAGGTCAGGCTGGAGGAAAATATCCATCGGTTCATGAAGCTTATGCTGTTCTGCGGAATCTCTACCGTCGTGTGGGGTGCTTTGTTTGGAGGCTGGTTCGGAATTCCGGCCCTCTCCAGGCATTCCCTGTGGCTCAATCCCATGGAGAAGCCGGAGGAGTTCCTGCGATGGTCGCTGCTGTTTGGCGTAATTCATATTTATGTGGGTATCGGGATAAAAGGGTTTAATCTGTTCCGTAAAAAGAAGTACCTGGCAATCCTTCTGGATGTCGTGGTGTGGTATGTGTTTTTTACAGGCTTCTGCCTTTTTGTCCTGCCCTATGTTTTCAACGCGGAGGCAGGGCGCTTCAAGGAACTGGTGGCCGCAGGCCAATGGCTGCTGGGCGCCGGGGCGGTCATGGTAATCCTGACCCAGGGAAGGGACCGGAAAAATATTTTTATGAAATTTTTCTCCGGACTGGCAAAGCTGTATGACCTGATCAAATTCATGAGCGATGTCCTTTCCTATTCAAGGCTTATGGCATTGGGCCTTGCCACCTCGGTCATCGGATTCATTGTTTATGAAATAGGAGCTATGAACGGGCTGGACAATGTCATTAAGCTGGTAAGCTTTGTATTGATAATGATCGTCGGGCATGCGCTGAATTTTGCCATTGGTCTGTTGAGCGCGTACGTACATTCATGCAGATTGCAGTATATTGAATTTTTCAGCAGGTTCTACAAAGGGGGAGGCATAGCCTTCAAGCCTTTGAAAGCAAATACAAGGTATATTCGTTTAACAACACAGGATTCTTAAAAGGAGGGAAAGATTTTGAATACATTGCTGTTGGGAATGTCAGGGGAGATCTGGGCAATATTGGGGGCTGTCGTAGCATTTTTTGTCGCGGGCGCAGGCTCCTGCATAGGCATGGGGCAGGCGGGACAGGCGGGAGCCGGAGTACTGGCGGAAGAGCCGGGCAGATTCGGCGCGGTAATGGTGCTGCAGGCTACAAACAGCACCCAGGCCATTTATGGCTTTGTCGTTGCATTCCTGATTCTGGCGAAAATCGGCGGAGAACCCCTGGGTGGGGAAAAAGGCTTGATGCTTTTTGCTGCGGCTATCCCCATAGGAATCGTAGGCCTGATATCCGCCATATACCAGGGGCGTATATCGGTCGCGGGAATGCAGATGGTGGCAAAACGGGGAGACGCCATGGGCAGGGCTGTAATTCTCATACTCATGGCGGAAATGTTTGCCATCATTGCGTTGATTGTTTCCATTCTTATCATCGGGAAAGTATAAAATTATGGGAGATATGTGAGGAGCTGCCGGTATGAATGGAATTGAGAAGATCAAGGAAAGGATTCTGAGAGAGGCTCACGCCTATGCGAAGACCTGTGTAAAAAATGCTTCGGAAGAAGCGGATAAAATATTAGAGGCCGCCCGGCAGGAAGCGGTGTGCCAAAAGAAGGTACTGATGGAAGAAGCCCAACGGGAATCGGACCATCGGACAAAGCGCAGGATTGCAAAAGCGGAGATGGAAGCCAGAAAAGAACGGCTCAAAGTCAAGCAGGAGCTTGTGGAGGACGTCATGCGGAGGGCCGCGGATAAGCTGTGCAGTATGCCGGTGGAGGAGTATTGCGGGATTTTGGCCCGGATGATCGTCAACGCCGCAGGCGAAGAAAAAATGGAGATTGTTCTTTCTGCCGGAGATCGGAAGCGTCTGGAGGAAATTTTACCGTCCAGGATTGCGGCCCTGGCACTAAGCCAGGGTAAAAAGCCGGAGATAACGCTGTCGGAGCATACGAGGGAGATATCCGGCGGTTTCATCCTTACGATGGGCGGCATCGAATTGAATTATTCCGCTGAAGCGCTGATCCGCGCGGAAAAGGAAGAGCTGGAAGAACGGGTCTATCTGGCGCTGGGCCTTAAATGAGCACAGGGAGCATAAGCGGTATGGATAAGCTACGCAGCGCTGCAGTACAAAAATGTAGCGGCGATCATTGATCGCCATACCAATGCTCAGGTATAGATGAGCTATACGGCGCTGCAATACAAAAAGGGGGGAGCGAAGTGTCCCGGATAAAAGCTTCACAATACATTTATGCGGTATCCAGAATCCGGGTGATTGAAAACAGTCTTCTGGACAGGGAGCAATTGGACCGGATGATTGATGCCGCCACTGTGGAAGAGGCGTTCAAGATGCTGGCCGGCGGAGGCTATGGCTGCCGGAAAACAGAAGAGCCGGCGGCCTGCGGATATGAGAAACTGCTGGGGCAGGAGCATAAAAAGCTTTATGCGCTGATGGAAGAGATAGCTCCGCAGCCTGAGGTATTCAGCGTGTTTTTGCAGCCTTATGACTTTCACAATATCAAAGTCATGCTGAAAGCGGAATTTGCAGAAATTGAGGATTGTACCGGACTTTTGACGGACAGGGGCGCTATCGGGCTGACGAAGCTGGAAGCCATGCTGCGGGACAGAAAATTTGGTGAAATGCCTGAAATCATGAGGCTGGCGGTGGAAGAAGCCATAGCGGATTTTTATCACACAAGGGACCCGCAAGCGGTGGAGTTGGTATTGGACAGAGCCTGTTACGGGAGGATGCGCCAGATGGCGGATTCCTTCAGGCACCGCTTCCTTACGGACTTGTTGTCAGGGACGGTGGACCTGCTGAATATGAATATCCTGCTCAGGCTGAAGAAACTGGAAAAAGATGCGGAGTTTGCCGGGAAAGCGCTGCTGCCGGGAGGAAATGTTCCTGTGGAAGCGCTTCTGAAAAAGCTGGGGAACTCCCCGGAGGAACTGATTGGCTTATTGGGGGACACCCCTGCGGGAGGGGTAGCCGAAAAAGCGTTGAAGGATCATAAAACAGAAGGTATGCCCATTGAACCGGAGAGGATGCTTGGGATTTTCAGAAGGCTGTTCATCCAAAGAAGCCGGCATATGATTTCAGGCCTGGAGCCCCTTGTGGGATATCTTCTGGCAAAGGAAGCAGAGCTCCGTAATCTCAGAATCCTTATGGCGGGAAAAGCCGGCGGTTTACCCGGAGACGTCATACGGGAAAGGCTAAGGAGGATTTATGCATAAAATAGGCGTCATAGGCGACAGGGACAGTGTTCTGGGGTTTAAAGCCCTGGGTATCACCGTATGCCAGGCTGCCGAAGCCAGGGAAGCCGAGAGTGCGCTGCACAGAATGGCGGAAGAAGGCTATGGGATAATTTACATTACCGAGCAGTTTGCCCGAAGCATCCGGACTGCCGTTGAAAAGTATGATGCCTGCAAGTATCCCACCATTCTGCCTATTCCGGGCAGCCGGGGTTCCACGGGATTTGGACGGGAAGGCGTCAAAAGGGCTGTGGAAAAAGCCGTAGGGGCGGATATCCTTTTCCGGGACGGATGAAAGATGACACAGAAAGGGGATGAATATGAGCCAGGGAACAATTGTTAAAGTTTCGGGACCTCTCATTGTCGCCGAAGGCATGAGAGATTCGAATATGTTTGATGTGGTCCGTGCAGGCAGCTCGCGGTTGACGGGTGAAATCATCGAAATGCACGGAGATAAAGCCTCCATACAGGTTTATGAGGAAACCGCAGGCCTTGGACCGGGAGAGCCGGTGGTATCGACGGGAGCCCCCTTAAGCGTGGAGCTGGGGCCGGGACTTGTAGGACAGATCTTCGACGGGATCCAGCGGCCGCTGGAGGTAATGCGGGAGCTCATGGGAAGCCAGATTATGAGGGGGACCGACGTCCCTTCCCTTGACCGCAGGAAAAAGTGGAAATTCGAGCCGGCCGTTGAAAAAGGCTGCCGCGTAAAAAACGGAGACATTATCGGAAGCGTTCGGGAAACACCGGTGGTAGAACACCGGATCATGATACCCCGGGGGATGGAGGGTACGATTGTAGAAATCGCCGCAGGAGAATATACCATTGAAGAACAAGTGGCAATCCTCCGTAAGGATAACGGAGAACTGTCCCCTGTGACAATGATGCAAAAGTGGCCCGTGAGAAGAGGAAGACCCTACAGGGAAAAGCTTACTCCCTGTGAACCCCTGATTACCGGCCAGCGGGTAATCGACACCTTTTACCCTATTGTCAAGGGGGGCGTGGCCGCCGTTCCGGGGCCTTTCGGCAGCGGAAAGACCGTGGTGCAGCATCAGCTGGCCAAATGGGCCGATGCCGAGATCGTGGTATATATCGGCTGTGGAGAGCGTGGAAATGAGATGACGGATGTGCTGATGGAATTTCCGGAATTGAAGGACCCGCGTACCGGAGAGTCCCTTATGAAGAGGACGGTGCTGATTGCAAACACTTCCGACATGCCGGTGGCCGCAAGGGAGGCATCCATCTATACCGGCATTACCATTGCGGAATATTTCCGGGATATGGGCTACAATGTTGCGCTCATGGCCGATTCCACCTCGCGGTGGGCCGAAGCCCTGAGGGAAATGTCGGGCAGGCTGGAGGAAATGCCCGGAGAAGAGGGCTACCCTGCCTATCTGGGCTCACGTCTGGCCCAGTTCTATGAGAGGGCGGGCAGAGTCATCAGCCTGGGGACCCACGGGAGAGAGGGGACCCTGACGGCCATCGGCGCCGTATCTCCGCCGGGAGGCGATATTTCCGAGCCGGTGACACAGGCTACCCTCCGGATCGTAAAGGTCTTCTGGGCTCTTGATTCCAGCCTGGCCTACCGGAGACACTTTCCGGCCATTCACTGGCTGACCAGCTATTCCCTGTACCTGGACCGGCTGGACTTGTGGAACAACGAAAAAATAGCGGGAGATTGGAGCAGGCTCAGGGCCGAAGTAATGCGGCTGCTGCAGAAGGAGGCCGAACTGGATGAGATTGTGCGGCTGGTAGGCGTGGATGCCCTTTCTTCCAATGACAGGCTGATTCTGGAAACTGCCAAAGCAATCCGCGAGGATTATCTGCACCAGAATGCCTTTCATGAAATCGATACCTATACCTCCCCTGCAAAGCAATACCGCATGATCAAAATGATAATGAAGTTTTACGGCAAAGGGTGTGAAGCTATTTCACAGGGAATAGGCGTGGAGGACATCTTCTTGCTGCCTGTGCGGGAAGGGATGGGCAGGGCCAAGTATGTCAAAGAGACAGAGGTGCAGGCGTATTTTGATAAAATTGACGCCGACCTGGAGGCCCAGATGGAAACGCTGAAAAAACAGGACACGGAAGGAGGCGCCCAATGATCAGGGAGTATAAGACCATATCGGAAGTGGCAGGTCCTCTGATGCTGGTAAGGCAGGTTCAGGGAGTAAAGTACGGAGAACTGGGTGAAATAGAGCTGCCCGGAGGAGAAATCCGGCGCTGCCGCGTCCTTGAGGTGAACGGAGACGTTGTAATGCTGCAGTTGTTTGAGAGCTCCGCGGGAATTAATGTGGCGGAAAGCAAGGTCAGGTTTATGGGGAAGGGAATAGAGCTGCCGGTTTCCATGGATATGCTGGGACGGGTTTTCAGCGGGATGGGCAGGCCTGTGGACGGCGGGCCGGAGATCATACCGGACAAAAGGCTGGACATCAACGGCGTTCCCATGAATCCTGCCGCCAGGAATTATCCTTCGGAGTTTGTGCAGACCGGCATATCCGCCATCGATGGGCTCAATACGCTGGTAAGAGGCCAAAAGCTTCCCATTTTTTCAGGCTCGGGGCTTCCCCATGCCCAGCTGGCCTCACAGATCGCCAGGCAGGCGAAGGTGCCGGGCACCGGCGGGAATTTTGCCGTTGTCTTTGCAGCCATCGGCATTACCTTTGAGGAGGCGGAATTTTTCATCGCGGACCTGAACAATACGGGGGCCATTGAGCGGTCGGTGCTTTTTGTCAACCTTGCAAACGACCCGGCGGTAGAGCGTATCGCCACGCCGCGAATGGCGCTGACCGCCGCAGAATATCTGGCCTTTGATAAAGATATGCATGTGCTGGTTATCCTGACGGACATCACCAATTATGCCGAGGCCCTAAGGGAAGTATCGGCAGCCCGCAAGGAGGTGCCGGGAAGAAGGGGGTATCCGGGGTACCTGTACACCGATCTGGCCACGATCTATGAAAGAGCCGGAAGAAAAAAGGGACACGAAGGGAGCATAACCTTGATTCCAATCCTTTCAATGCCTGAGGATGACAAGACCCATCCCATTCCCGACCTTACGGGATATATTACCGAAGGCCAGATCATTCTGAGCCGGGAGCTTTACAGAAAAGGGGTGATGCCGCCCATAGACGTGCTTCCCTCCCTGTCCCGGTTAAAAGATAAGGGCATCGGAAGGGGAAAAACCCGCGAAGATCATGCAGATACCATGAATCAATTGTTTTCGGCATACGCCAGGGGTAAGGAAGCCAAGGAGCTGGCAGTCATTCTTGGGGAAGGCGCTTTAACGGACATGGACAAATTGTATGCGAGGTTTGCCGATTCCTTTGAGGAGCTGTACGTAACCCAGGGGATGGAAGAAGACCGTGAGATCGGCGAAACCCTGGATACCGGCTGGAAGCTTTTATCCATGCTGCCGCGCAGGGAGCTGAAACGGATCCGGGACGAATACCTGGATCAATACCTGGGCAAGGGCTCTTAAGCAAACCCGAAAACCAGTTAAGGAGGAAAAACAACGTCAATGGCTGTGATGCGTGTAAACCCAACCAGAATGGAATTGACACGGCTCAGAAAAAAAATGCAGGTGGCCAGAAGAGGCTATAAGCTTTTAAAAGACAAACGGGATGAGCTTATGAAAAAATTTCTGGAACTGGCATATAGAAACAAGGAGCTGCGGGAGATGGTGGAAGGCATGCTTCAAAAGTTTTACGGAGAGTTTTTGAAGGTGAGGTCCATGATGGAGCCGGAATTTCTGGAAGAGGCCCTGATGCTTTCGCGGCAGGAAATTCTTCTTGCAGTTTCCTCAAGGAATGTTATGAGCGTGGAGGTACCCGAATTCACCCTTGAAAAGCCGGAGACGATAGAGGCGGGGATTCATTCCTACGGTTTTGCCTTCACTCCGGCGGAATTGGACGACTCGGCCGGGCTCCTTGCCGGGATGCTTCCCATGCTGGTAAGCCTTGCCCAGGTGGAAAAATCCCTTCATTTGCTGTCCGATGAAATCGAAAAAACCCGGCGCAGGGTGAATGCGCTGGAGCATGTGCTCATACCTCAGCTTGAAGAGACCATAAAGTATATTACCATGAAGCTGGAGGAAAATGAGAGGGGCAACCTTACAAGGCTTATGAAGGTAAAGGACATGATCCTGGAACGGGGGAAGGCGGAGAAGGTTTTTTAAACCGCATGCAAGGGGAAAAGCTCATGACCGCCTGAAAAATTGGAGGTATTTTCAATGAAGGTAAGAGAGTCTTATCTGCCGTATATAGGAAAAAAGTTCGAGGTGGAGGTCCGCGGGGGAGACAAACTGGTAATTGTCATACACAACGACGGGTGCCGCAAACTGTATCATTATTATCGGGACCAGCCGGAGCAAAGCATGTCCGGGCTGGCCATGGATGAGAAGGATGCGAGACTGGTTGCGGGAATCATCGGCGGGATGGCATACAGTCCCCGGGAGTCGGATACGGTTGACATAACACTGGATAACCTGGTCATTGAAGGGTATAAGCTTGAGGAGGACTTCAGTTGTTTGGGAAAAGCCATAGGTGATATGAATGTGCGCCAGAAGACAGAAGTATCAATCCTTGCCGTTATCGAAAAAGATCACCGTATCTTTTTGAATCCACTTCCGGAGTATGTATTTTCCTCCGGTTCCACAGTGATTGCGGCCGGGGAAAGAAAAAACCTGAAGGCCTTCAAGGAGCTGATCCATAGCGGTTATCTATCCGTATGAAGCATATTGAGTACTAGCGGTATGCCGGTACGTGTGTCATTGCGAGCGGAACAAAGTGCAGCGCGGCAATCTTAGCCTTTAAGAAATACATGTAAATGTTCTGTAAGCATATTGTTGAAGGAGGTGGTGGCTTATGCGCCAAAGGCAGCAGTTTGTCCTGATGATCCTGGCGAAATATGTATTTATTATCCTGGGTTCCATACTGGCCGCCGCAGCGCTGGAAATTTTCTTCAGCTCCCACAATCTCATCGGAGGCGGGATTATAGGTACGGCGGTTGTCATAAACTATCTTTTGGAAATACCTCTCAGCGCCGTCATCATTGTCTTAAACTTTCCTTTCATGCTTTCAGGCTACCGGTGGCAGGGCAAAAACATCTTCGTGCCCACGGCTGTTGCCATGGTGTCGCTGCTGTTTTGGATGTCCGTTTTCCGGCCGGTGCTTTTAGAGGAGCAGGCGATTCTGCATTCCGCCGTTTTTGGAGGAATATGTCTGGGGGTAGGTCTGGGGCTGATTCTCCGATATGGCGCTTATATTGACGGGATACAATGCGGCAAGGGAAACCTCAGAGCACCTGAACCCCATATCTCCGGGAAATTGTACATTCTTTTAAACTTGCTTATCATATGCGGATCCGGAATGGTATTCGGATGGGAGAAGGCTGTTTATTCCCTGATAGCGTATTTTATAGTATTTAAGGCTATAGACGTTACGGTGGTCCTGCACTCAAAGAGGCACAACAACCAACCCACGCTTTTTTAGACAGTGTTGGAAGAAAAGGCGCCGGAATGGAAGAGAAACATGGCTTTGGCAAGCAGTGTGCCAGGAAATATTCACGGGAATTATTTCAGAATAATGGCGCCGCCAAAGGAAAGAATTGAAGGTGATCCGTACTATATTCATTATGCTTGAAATTTCCACAGGCAAGAAATATAATATATGCAGTATATAGTTAAGGGAGTTCCCGGATTTTTACCGTAAAAGGGCTTAAAAAATAGGAAAAGGAACTCCATGCGAAAGGAGAAATATGGAAGAAGGTAAAATCCAATCCATTGATGCGTATATTTTAAATTGCCCTGCGGAGATTCAAGAAACCCTGGAAACCCTGAGACGGTTTATAAAAGAGGCTGTGCCTGATGCCGAAGAGAAGATCAGTTATCAGATGCCTACCTTTACACTCGGTGGACAAAATCTGGTGCATTTTGCCGCGTTTAAAAAACATATCGGATTTTATCCGACTCCCAGCGGCATCGATGCGTTTCAATCTGAGTTATCGGAATATAAGGGAGCAAAGGGGTCGGTGCAGTTTCCCATCGGAAAGCCGCTGCCTTATGAGTTGATCGGCAAGATTGTGAAATATAGAGTTGCTGAGGTTGTAAAAAAGGCAGAAGATAAGAAAAAGAAGAAAAAATAAGCCATGGGCATAGGAGATAAAGTACGGTGGAATTTATAGAAATTATCAAGGCGGTTATTTTAGGTATTATTGAAGGGATTACCGAGTGGCTGCCCATTAGCAGCACAGGTCATATGATCCTGGCAGACGAGTTTATCCGGCTGAATATAACGGATGCTTTTAAAGAAATGTTTTTCGTTGTAATCCAGCTGGGTGCAATTATGGCAGTAGTGGTACTATACTTCAACAAGCTGAACCCTTTCTCGCTGAAAAAGACAGGTGCTCAAAGGAAAGAAACCTGGATTCTGTGGCTCAAGGTGTTTGTTGCCAGCATTCCGATGGGTATCATTGGATTAAAGTATAATGACATCATCGATCAGGCGTTTTATAATTACTTAACCGTTGCGGTAACGCTTGTTTTATACGGTGTTTTGTTTATAATCATTGAAAACCGCAATCAACATAGAAAATTTAATAATGGCCAACTACATCAGCTTTCCTATCAAACTGCGTTTTTCATCGGCATTTTCCAATTGCTGTCGCTTATTCCCGGAACGTCGCGTTCCGGCGCTACGATTATAGGGGCTATGCTCCTCGGTACCTCAAGGGCTGTGGCGGCGGAGTTTTCGTTTTTTCTGGCGATCCCTGCGATGTTTGGCGCAAGTGCCTATAAACTGTATAAGTTCGGATTGGATTTTACCGGGACGGAAATTGCAATCCTGTTGACAGGTATGGTGGTTGCCTTTGTAGTATCCGTACTGGCCATCAGATTTCTTATGGGATATATCAGAAAGCACGATTTCAAAGCCTTTGGCTATTACCGCATTATTTTAGGCGTCATTGTCCTGGCCTATTTTTTATTGGTAAAGTGAGCCTGAAGAGTGCTTTAAATGGAAGAGGATGAGAGAATGGACGTAAAAACTATTTTGGCTGCCGTTGACCACACCGTGCTTTCTGTAACGGCGACCTGGGAAGAAATCAGAACGCTTTGTGACGATGGCCTGCATTACGGCGTTGCGTCGGTTTGTATTCCGGCCAGCTATGTAAAGCCTGCTTCGGAATATGTCAAAGGCCGGCTGGCAATCTGCACCGTCATCGGTTTTCCCAACGGGTATGCCACAACGGCCGCAAAGTGCTTTGAAGCCGCAGATGCGGTCCGGAACGGTGCGGATGAAATCGACATGGTCATCAATATAGGCTGGCTGAAGGACAAACAGTATGACTGGCTCCTGGAGGAAATCAAAGCGGTAAAGGCTGCCTGCGGAGGAAAGCTGCTGAAGGTCATCATTGAAACCTGTCTGCTTAACGAGCAGGAAAAAATCAAGATGTGTGAAATCGTATCCGAATCCGGAGCCGACTTCATAAAAACCTCCACAGGTTTTTCAACTGCTGGGGCCACAAAGGAAGATGTTGCTCTTTTCGCAAAGTATGTGAAGCCCCATGTCAGAATCAAGGCGGCAGGGGGAATCTCATCGTTTTCCGATGCGGAGGAATGCATAAGGCTGGGAGCAGCAAGGCTTGGCACGAGCAGAATCATTAAAATTATAAAAAGCGAGGCGGCAGGACAATACTAAGCTTTTTAAAGGCTTTATCCCTGCATCCGTTCAAATGGAAAACTCCTTTTACCTGAAATAGGGCAAAGGAGTTTTTGCCGTATTGGGCAAATTTTATGGGTCCTGCGAAATTAAAAAGCCACCCGAGGTATGAGTAATAAATGGAAAAAAATTGAAGTATCGCGGAAAAGGCAGGAGGGAGAACGGCTCAGGAATTTAGTGGTTGTATAAAATAAAATACTATATATAGATGCGCTCATTTCTATTGACACAATATATTGACGGTGTTATAATAACTACAGTGCTTTCCCAAGATATACTAAAAATCCGGGACAGCATCTGGTACAGAAATATACCATGTAAATTACCTTAAAGGACCTAAAATAAATTAATTTAGTGAAGGCTTGACAATGGGTGATTGCAAAATAAAAAAATTTAAAAGATGAGATACTCAAACCTCCAAAAAAAGAAACAGGCTATACGTTTAGCCTTTTTCTTTTCTCCAGAAATAAAATTAAAAAAACATAAGAAAAACAAAAAGTGTGGAAGGAGAATACGCTTATGATAACAAAGATCAAAAAAAGAGATGGAAGGGAAGCGCCCTTCAACATCGAAAAGATTGCCAATGCCATATACAAGGCTGCCAGCGCTACGGGAGGCCGGGATTACGACAATGCCCTGAAGCTGGCGGAAAAAGTTGTGGATTATATAGAAAAGAAGCTTGACAAACGGATCCCCACCGTGGAAGAAATCCAGGATGCCGTCGAGATGATTCTCATTGACGCCGGGCATGCCCGTACGGCAAAGGAGTTTATCCTGTACCGCGCAGAGAGGACCCGGGTCCGCGAGATGAACACCCGCCTGATGAAGGTTTTTGAAGATCTTACCTTCCAGGATGCCAGGGAAAACGATTTGAAGCGTGAGAATGCCAATATCGACGGGGACACCGCCATGGGCACCATGCTGAAATACGGCTCCGAGGGCGCAAAGCAGTTCTATGAGATGTTCATACTCAATCCCAGGCATTCAAAGGCCCATAAAGACGGGGACATACACATCCACGACATGGATTTTCTGACGCTGACCACCACCTGCTGCCAGATAGACTTGAAAACTCTGTTCAAGAACGGTTTCAGCACAGGGCATGGATTTTTGAGAGAGCCCAATGATATTCACAGCTATTCCGCCCTGGCCTGTATCGCAATTCAATCCAACCAGAACGACCAGCATGGCGGGCAAAGCGTTCCCAACTTTGACTACAGCATGGCAACGGGGGTTGCAAAAACCTACGTTAAGCTTTACCGGGTGAACCTGTTAAAGGCCGTGGAACTGCTTGCAGAAAATCAAGAGCTTGAAGCACCGGTAAAAGCAGTGTTTGAAAGGATCGCCAACGAGCATGGCGTTGTTCCTACCCTGAATCACCGGGACGGGTATACGAAGATAGAATCCAAATATCTGAAGGAGCTTTTGAAGGATGAGGCTTTAATCGCCAGGATACAGGGCTTCGCACGAAAGAAGGCCGAAGCTGAGACCGACCGCAATACCTATCAGGCAATGGAAGCCTTCGTGCACAACCTCAACACCATGCACAGCAGGGCCGGAGCCCAGATACCCTTCAGTTCCATCAATTATGGCATGGATACCTCGCCTGAGGGCAGGATGGTTGTTAAAAACATATTGCTTGCTACGGAAGCGGGTCTTGGCAATGGGGAAACCCCCATATTCCCCATCCATATTTTCAGAGTCAAGGAGGGCGTCAACTACAATGCGGGCGAGCCCAATTACGACTTGTTCAAGCTTGCCTGCCGGGTAAGCGCAAAGAGGCTGTTCCCCAATTTCTCCTTCCAGGATGCGCCATATAACCTGAAGTATTATAAGCCCGGACAGCCCGATACCGAAATTGCATACATGGGCTGCAGGACAAGGGTAATAGGGAATGTCTACGACTCTTCCAGGGAGACGATTTCCGGCAGGGGCAACCTGAGCTTCACCACCGTCAACCTCCCCAGGATCGGGATGAGAAGCAACAGAAATATCAATTTCTTCTTTGAGGAATTGGATAAAAAAATCGACATGGTCATTGAACAGCTGATAGAACGGTTTGAAATCCAAGCCCGGAAAAAGGTAAAAAACTTTCCTTTCCTCATGGGCCAGGGAATATGGATGGATTCGGAGAAGCTGGGCTGGGAGGATGAAATCCGGGAGGTCTTGAAGCATGGTACGCTTACCATGGGCTTCATCGGACTTGCAGAGTGCCTGAAAGCCCTCACCGGCAAGCATCACGGTGAGTCTGAAGAGTCACAGAATCTGGGGCTCGAGATTATCGGATACATGCGTAAGCGCATGGATGAAGCCAGCAAGAAATTCGGGATGAATTTCACCTTGATTGCCACACCGGCAGAGGGGACCTGCGGGAAGTTTGTTAAGCTTGACCGGCAGATATTCGGCACCCTTGAGGGTGTTACCGATAAAGAATACTATACCAACAGCTTCCACGTCCCCGTGTATTATGAAATCGGAGCATTTGATAAAATCAGGCTGGAAGCGCCTTATCATGAGCTTACCAACGCAGGCCACATTACCTATGTAGAGCTGGACGGCGATCCGACCCAGAACCTTGAGGCCTTCGAAAAGATAATAAGGGCCATGAAAGAGGCCAATGTAGGCTTTGGCTCTGTGAATCATCCCGTGGACAGGGACCCGGTTTGCGGATTTACCGGCATTATCGGGGATACCTGCCCGTCCTGCGGCCGCGAAGAAGGCAATGTGCGCTTTGAACGGATCCGCCGCATCACCGGCTACCTTGTTGGCACGGTAGAGCGGTTCAACGATGCAAAAAGAGCGGAAGAAAGAGACCGGGTCAAGCATTCGATGAGTGTGTGATAAAGTAGAATTAATGAGTCAGGGACGCCTCTTTGACTCACAGATGTGCTCTATGGGATTGCAGTTTTTTGTCATTGCGAGCAAACGCAGTGCAGCGTGGCAATCTCAAAAAGCAGAACTATAAATAAAAGCTGAGATTGCCGCGTCGCCGGCTCTTTGCAATGACAGTCGGCGAACGCGCGCTGAATAAGTTAATAAAAAGGTGGCAGACACCGTTTATTAACTTATTGCATTATATGCGGATCATGCTGGAACATGGAGGCGTGTAATGATTACACGCCTGGATGAGGTGGATTATGAGCACTATGCTTCAAATTGCAGGCATTGTCAAGGAATCAATCGTTGATGGACCCGGCTTCCGGTTTGTCGTGTTTACCCAAGGTTGCAAACACCATTGTCCGGGCTGTCACAATCCCAATACCCATTCCTTTGAAGGCGGGACTTCTATAAGTGTTGATTCGCTTTTTGAGCAGATCGGTAAGAATCCCCTGCTGGACGGGATAACCTTAAGCGGCGGCGAGCCCTTCGAGCAGGCGGAAGCTTGTGCCGAGCTTGCATCCAGGGCGCATAAGGCAGGCTTGACGGTGATGACCTATACCGGGTATACCTTTGAAGTCATTCGGGACGGCAGCCGTGACGGGTGGAAAAGCTTGCTCGAAGAAACAGACATCCTTGTTGACGGACCCTTTGAACTGGATAAGAAGAATTTGCTTCTGAAGTTCAGAGGCTCGGAAAACCAGCGGATTATCGATGTAAAGAAGTCTCTGGCGAATAAAACTGTTGTACCGGCAGAAATATAAACAGAGCAGGGCTAAATCTTCACTTTTACAGAATGTGCATATTGCGACGGAGTCATGTCCGTAACCTTTTTAAAATGCCTTGAAAAGTAATGGATTGAGGTGTAGCCAAGTTTGTGTGCGATCCCTGTAAAGTTGTATTCGCCTTCGCGGATCATCTTTTTGGATTCTTCGACCTTTAATTTTTTGAAGTACTCCATCACCCCCATCCCCGTTCTTTCCTTGAACAGGACCTTCAGATTGGTTTTGCTCAGCCTCGAATACCTGCAGACATTTTCAAAAGTGAGATGATCATAGACATGCTCCTGCAAATAGCCTGCCAGCCGGTTCATCATGTCTTCGTCGGACCTCTCCTTGACGGAGGAGGACAGCTTGCTTTCAACACTCAGGCTGTTTTCTTTCCGGATCATGTAAATAAGCATCTGCTCAAGATAAATTTTAATCAGCTGTTCGCACCCAAACAGAGAGCCGTCCCTCTTTTCGAGTTTCTTGAGGGAAGGATTATCCAGCGGGGAGGCATAGGCTTCCCTGGCCTCTTTTATTATCTGGGCCAGTAAATTCTTTTCATAGCCGCCGATGCCCAGGATTTTGTTTTCGAAGTACCTGACCGCCGCCGAAGAGCATTCGAAGGATATGACGATGAGATTGGGAGCGACTTTGCCGTTGGCCCAGACATTGTGAAATTCCTCGGGCTTGTGAAAGATCATTTCTCCCTGCTTCAGCCGATAGCCCGAGGCGTCCGCCATCACTTCCACTTCGCCCTTGTCGACATACAAAAACTCCCAGAAGTCATGCTTTTCGCCTTCAAAGACATAATCCCTGGCGTATTCGAAGTAGTGGACCGATATTAATTTTTGGATTTTCAAATCTTCTTTTATGGGGGTTCTTATATAGTCCATGCCTAATTATATCACAAATAGGAAAGCGGCTAAAAGTGCAAATTAAACGACTGAATTGATAAATAAAAAGCCGCTGGAATATGGTAAAATAGGAATAGCAAAAAAGCAACGGTGTGCTTACTATTAATTGCGGAGGTGTTTTATGTCCATACTGGTAACGGGAGGCGCCGGATATATCGGAAGCCACGCCTGCGTGGAACTGCTGCAGGCGGGCTATGACGTTGTCATAGCCGACAATCTGAGCAACAGCAAGGAAGAGTCCATAAAAAGAATACGGGAGATCACAGGCAAAGACATAAAGTTTTACAAAGCGGATTTGCTGGACAGGGAAGCTTTGGATAATATTTTCAATGAACAGCCTGTGGAGGCCGTCATGCATTTTGCGGGCTTGAAGGCTGTCGGAGAATCGGTATCCATCCCTTTGAAATATTATTATAACAATATTACGGGGACCCTTGTATTGTGTGAGGTCATGAAAAAGCATGGTGTCAAAAACCTGGTGTTCAGTTCCTCAGCCACTGTTTACGGGGATCCGTACAAGGTGCCGATATCCGAGGATTTTCCGCTTTCAGCCACCAATCCTTACGGGCGGACGAAATTGATGATAGAGGAAATCCTTCGCGATATCCATAAGGCGGAGAACGACTGGAATATAGCCATTTTGCGGTATTTCAACCCTATAGGGGCACATGCAAGCGGGAAGATCGGCGAAGATCCCAACGGAATTCCCAACAATCTTGTTCCATATATAACTCAGGTGGCCATAGGCAAGCTGAAAGAACTGAGTGTATATGGCGACGACTACGCTACCGGCGATGGGACCGGGGTCAGAGACTATATCCATGTGGTGGACCTGGCTTTAGGGCACTTGAAAGCCCTGGAGAAACTGAAAACCAATCCTGGGATCGTAACCTATAATCTGGGGACCGGCAGAGGCTTCAGTGTTCTTGAAGTGATCGGGGCTTTTTCTAAAGCATCCGGCAGGAAAATTCCGTATAAAGTGGTGGGAAGGCGGCCCGGGGATATTGCCCAATGCTATGCCGACCCTTCAAACGCCGCCAATGAACTGGGCTGGTCGGCGAAGAAAACCATCGAAGAAATGTGTACGGATTCCTGGCGGTGGCAGATGTCCAACCCTAACGGGTATGAGGTGTAAAAGAATGGGGGGATTTGGTTTGACGAAGCCTGCACTGGTAATTATGGCCGCAGGAATGGGAAGCAGGTATGGCGGTCTGAAGCAGATCGATCCGGTGGGTCCGAGCGGAGAAATCATAATGGATTACTCCATTTACGATGCTGTAAAAGCCGGGTTTGACAAAGTTGTATTTATTATTAAAAAAGAAATGGAAGAAATCTTCCGGGAAACTGTCGGCAGAAGGATTGACAAGGTTGTTCAAACTTCTTATGTATTTCAAAGCGTCAACGATGTCCCGGAAGGCTTCCAGGTGCCTGAAGGCAGAGTAAAGCCCTGGGGGACGGCACATGCGGTGTTGTGCTGCCGGGAGGTAATCGATTCGCCCTTTGCCGTTATCAATGCCGATGATTTTTACGGACAGACGACTTTCCAGAGGATGAAGGATTATCTGGAAGGCTTGGAAGACAGCAGAGGGATGTATCAATACTGCCTGGTAGGCTTCAAACTGGAAAATACGCTCACGGAGCATGGATATGTGGCAAGAGGAGTCTGTACACTGGATTCCGAAGGAAATTTAAAGGAAATCCACGAGAGGACAAAAATACAAAAATTCGGAGATGAAGCCAAATACACCGAGGATGACAAGGAATGGGTCTTGATTCCCGAAGGAAGCATTGTATCCATGAACACCTGGGGGTTCACACCAAGTATTTTCAGCGAGCTGGAGGCTGGGTTTCCGGTTTTCCTGCGCAATCATGCGGAGAATATTTTAAAAACCGAATATTTTCTGCCCTATGCGGTTGACGGCTTGATTTCAGCACATAAGGCAAAGGTCAAGGTGCTGCCTTCAAAAGAGCGGTGGTACGGCGTTACCTACCAGGAGGACAAGCCGCTGGTAAAGCAGGCTATTCTTAAAATGACCGGGGAAGGCGTTTATCCTGAAAATCTGTGGGGGAAGAGCAAATGAGTCAACAAAAATACAATATTCACTCTATTATAAAGGCATTCAATTTTAAGGGCACCTATATTGAAGCTCAGCTATATGGCTTCGGCCACATCAACGATACCTATGCGGTACACTTTGCCAACTCTGACGGCAGCTTGCACCGTTATATCCTTCAGAGGATCAATCACAATGTGTTTAAACAGCCGGAAGCGCTGATGGGCAATATAGAAGGCATAACGAAGTACCTTAGAAAAGCTATCATCGACGCCAGCGGGAATCCGGCCAGGGAGACCCTTAACCTGGTCCCGGCATATAACGGCAAAAGCTATTACAAGGATGATGACGGCAATTACTGGAGAGCCTATATCTTTATTGAAGGCGCCAGGACCTATCAGGTGGTTGAAAAGCCCGAGCATTTTTATAAGGCGGGGAAAGCCTTCGGCACCTTCCAAAAGCTTCTGGACAGCTACCCTGCCTCCACCCTTAGTGAGACCATCCCCAATTTTCACAATACAAAAAAGCGCTTTGAGGCTTTTGTAGAGGCGGTTGAGAAAGATAGCACGGGCAGGGCGAAGGATGTGCGGCCTGAAATAGAGTTTGCCCTTGCAAGAGGCGCCGAAATGGGCACGCTGGTGGAGCTTCTGGAAAGTGGAAAGCTTCCGTTGCGGGTAACCCACAATGATACCAAGTTTAACAATGTGATGATTGATGATCTTACCGGTGACGGGATATGTGTAATCGACCTTGATACCGTGATGCCCGGCCTGTCGCTGTATGATTTCGGTGATTCCATACGCTTCGGGGCAAATCCGGCGGCGGAGGATGAGAAGGATTTGGAAAAGGTATGGATGGATATGAAGCTGTTTGAGGAATTTACAAGAGGATTTCTTGAAGCTGCCGGGGACAGTCTGACGGAGGCTGAGCTGGATTATCTGCCGTTATCCGCCAGGGTAATGACCTATGAGTGCGGTATCCGGTTCCTTACCGACCATCTGAACGGAGATACCTACTTTAAAATTCACCGGGAAGGGCATAACCTGGACCGGGCAAGAACGCAGTTCAAGCTTGTTGCAGACATGGAGCTGAAGCACGGCCTGATGGTGCAGGCAGTGAAGAAATACAGGGGATGAGACCGGTAATTTTACATTGACACTTTTAGCTGTTTTAGCTATAATAAAGTTAAGGAATTAGCTAAAAGGCGGTGTGCTTTATGCGGGTAAATGCAACAGATATCAAGAATAATCTGGGGGAATACTTAAGATACTGCGAAAAAGAGGATGTAATCATCACCAAGCACGGCAAGGACATTGCCGTGCTAAAAGCATTGGGGAGTGTGCCTGTTGTGCGCGAAAGAGCAGAGGCATACCATGTTTCAAACGACAGCGAGCCAATAGCGAAAATGACCTATGAAGAATACCGAAAATTCATGGAAGGTAAAGACGAGCATGAAAAGTATGAACTGATCGATGGCTTGCTTTATTTTACTTCTTCTCCGAATATTTTCCACCAACATGCTTTGTCAAAATTGCATATCGCATTCTCCAATTGGCTTGCAGGAAAGAAATGCGAGGTGTACTTTTCACCCTTTGATATCCTATTGAATATTCATAGAGAGAATCCGGATGTGGTGCAGCCTGATCTGATGGTTATCTGCGATCTGGATGAACATCTGGACGAAGACGGCTATTATCGTGGTGTCCCCACGCTTGTAATGGAAATCTTATCGAAATCAAGCAGAAGAAAGGACATGCTTTTGAAGTTAAATCTATATATGCAGTCGGGTGTGCAGGAGTACTGGGTTGTAAATCCCCTGAACAAGGAAATATCCGTGTATTTTTTTGTGGATAAGGATATTAAGGACAGCAGGAACTGCATCATGGGAATGACTTGCAATTCTTTTATATTTGAAGGGCTGGAGGTAAAGCTGGAGAATATTTTCAAGTGATTTCGTTGATTAAAGCCATATGACGTTCTTTTGCCGGCAAACTGCAATTGCAAAATCCAGGATTGGACTTGTAAAAGATTGGCCGATTGAGTATAGTAATGTATATCATTAGGTTACTTTAAAGGAGTAGGAATTTGCATATTTTATCGGCTGAAGGAATTTCAAAAAGCTATAGCGAGAAGATATTATTCGACAATATCTCCTTAGGTATAAACGAAGGCGAGAAAATCGGCCTCATCGGCATCAATGGGACGGGGAAGTCCACGCTTCTGAAAATCCTTGCAGGGGAAGAGACGCCGGATACCGGAAGCCTTGTTACCGTAAAGGGCATAAGGGTCGGCTATTTGCCTCAAAGTCCTGCATTCGATGCCAACACCACAGTGCTTCAGCATGTTTTCAAAGGCAATTCTCCGCAAATGCAGCTGCTCAGGGAATATGAGGATTGCCTGCAAAAGGCGGAGGAAAATCCGGGAGACCCGCAAACCGGGAAAAGGCTTGTGGCCTTAAATCAGAGAATGGACGCGGCGGGGGCCTGGAACACCGAAAGTGAAGCAAAAAACATACTTACAAAGCTGGGAATCCATGATTTCCATGCGGATATCGGTACTCTTTCCGGCGGACAGAAGAAGCGGGTGGCCATGGCCTTCTCCCTGATCACTCCCTCGGACCTGCTCATTCTTGACGAGCCTACCAACCATATAGACAACGATACCGTGGACTGGCTGGAAAAATACCTGAACAGCCGGAAAGGCGCATTGCTTATGGTTACTCACGACAGGTATTTCCTGGACCGTGTGGCAAACCGCATCATTGAGCTGGATAGGGGCAGGCTTTTCAGCTATCAGGCAAATTACAGCAAATACCTGGAGATGAAGGCTGAGAGGGAGGAGCTGGAGCAGTCCGTTGAGAGAAAGCGCCACAGCCTTTTCCGCAGTGAGCTGGAATGGATAAGAAAAGGGGCGCAAGCCCGTTCTACGAAACAAAAAGCCAGGATTGACAGGTTTCAGACGCTTCAGGACGAAAAGGACCTGGGCGCCGTTCAAAATATAGAAATCAATGCCGGGGCAGCCCGTCTCGGGAAAAAGATCATCGAGCTGTCCGATGTGTCTAAAAGCTTTCCCGGAGTAGATTTAATCAACAACTTCAGTTACATTTTATTAAGAGACGACAGGATAGGCATCATCGGGCCTAACGGCAGCGGCAAGTCCACTTTGCTGAAAATGATTGCGGGTCGGCTGCTGCCGGACGGTGGAAGCGTTGTTACCGGCGAAACCGTGAAAATCGGCTACTTCGGGCAGGAAAATGCCGAGGTGGAGCCTAATCTCAGGGTCATTGAGTATATCCGTGAAGAAGCAGAGTTTATCACCACAAGGGAAGGCGACATTACGGCAGCTCAAATGCTGGAAATGTTTCTGTTTCCGCCCGCAGTGCAATGGACGCCGGTTTCCAGGCTGTCAGGCGGTGAGAAAAGGCGGCTTTATCTTTTGCGGATCCTCATGGGCGCTCCCAACATCCTTCTGCTGGATGAGCCTACCAATGATCTGGATATTCAAACCCTTGCCATCCTTGAGAACTACATAGATGATTTTCCCGGAGCGGTGGTGGCGGTGTCCCATGACCGGTATTTTCTCGACAGGGTGACGGAGAAGCTTTTTGTGTTCGCCGGCAGCGGAAAGGTGGAGAAATTTACCGGGAACTATTCCGATTACAGCGAGAGCATGGCGGCTTCCGTAGCCGAAGCAGAAAACAGGAATAATCCTCCCGTTATTGGGAAAAAGACATATAGTGCGGAAAATAATAAATCCAAAGCTCCGAAATTCACTTTTAAGGAGCAAAGGGAATTTGAACAGATTGATGATATTATCGCAGGGCTGGAGTCGGAATTAAAGAAGACAAACGAGGATATAAACGGTGCCGCCAGCGATTTTCAGCGGCTTCCAGGTCTCCTTGCAGAGAAAGAGCACCTGGAAAAGCAGCTGGATGCGGCAGTAGAGCGCTGGGCCTATTTAAACGAAATATATGAAAAGATGGATAAAGGAGATATGAAATAGATGTTTGAGTCACTGGGCTTACGAGCCACCCTGGTCGATGCATTGAGGCATGAAAGCATAACAACCCCCACGGATGTGCAGACGAAGGCGATTCCGCCGGCCATGAAAAACAGGGACCTTATCGTGCAGTCGGAAACAGGCACGGGAAAGACACTGGCGTTTCTGCTCCCCTTATTTGAAAAGCTGGACTTTGGCAAAAAGGAAATGCAGGCAATTGTGCTGGTGCCTACCCATGAACTGGCGATCCAGATTTTAAGGCAGATTGAACGCCTTGCCGGAAATTCGGAGCTAAAGGCCAATGCGGCTCCCATTATCGGCAATGTGAATATTGACAGGCAAATCGAGAAGCTGAAGGAGAAGCCCCATATCCTCGTGGGTTCTCCGGGCAGGATCCTCGAGCTGATCAAAAAGAAGAAAATAACGGCCCATACGGTTAAAACCATCGTCATCGACGAAGCGGACAGGCTTATGGACGATAACAATATCGAGTCTGTGAAGGCTGTGGTTAAAAGTACGCTAAAAGAGCGGCAACTAATGATGTTTTCGGCGTCGATCACAAAGGAAACCGTCGCAAGGGCTTCCGAGATAATGAAAGAACCGGAAATTATCCGCAGCTCGCAAAGCACCCCGGTACCCGAACAAATCCGGCATTGGTATTTTGTCGCGGAGGAAAGGGACAAAATTGAGGTTTTACGAAAGCTTGTAAGAATCCTCAATCCGGAAAAAGCCATTGCCTTTGTCAGCCAGGGCAAAGAAATTGAAATCATGGCGGAAAAGCTGAAATACCACGGCATTAAGGCGGAGGGCATCCATGGGGCCAATATCAAATCCGACAGGAAAAAGACCATGGAGGATTTCCGGTCAGGCAAGCTGCAGCTGCTGGTGTCGTCGGACCTGGCGGCCAGGGGGCTGCATATTGAGGGCGTTACACATATTTTTAACCTGAACATTCCGGAAAATGCAAAGGATTATTTGCACAGGGCAGGTCGGACCGGAAGAGCCGGCAATGCCGGAAATGCTGTTTCCATTGTTACGGAAAGGGAAATCCCGCTGGTCAGAATGTATGAAAAGACTTTGAAAATCGACATGGAAGCCAAAGCGATGTACAAGGGCGAAATTGTCTCGGGGAGAAAATGATCGGCATACTGCACAGGAGACAATAGACATTTCCTGTTACATCGCGTATCATTACTATAGAGTTGGCTAGTATTTTCAAGCAGGATGAATTGGAAAGTTCAGCGGCCCTAATCAGAAGGCAGTTGATTTTCTCTGCGATGCAGCAAGGGGGCAGTTATGTATGTGATCACCTATTCACTCAGGGATGACAGAAGTGATTCTAACGGCTATTATCTTGATATAGCAAGCTTTACCGATGAAGTTTCAGCGGAAACAGCCATTTTGGCAGGGCCTATCATAAAGGGGTATGCTAACCATACCGCCGAAAAAACCGGAACCAAAGTAAGAGCAGAGGAAGAATACGGTTTTGAGTTTCTTGTGCTGGGTACCCTGTGGAAAATTTACGGCGGGGATGCAACGGGACTGGAGGCAATCCCCAGGCAATTGCTTACGGGCCTTGCCAGGCTCCGTGAACAGGGGGGAAGCCTGAAGCCCGGCATTGATTTTATCCGTGGGATTTTGTCCACCCTTTTCCTGTCCCCCGGTTTGTATGACAACCTGTTTATTGCGGACCCGAGCCTGGAGCAAATGGAAAAGCTTTTAAACTGGCTGGATGCCACCGGCGAATTCGACAGGGAGGTCAAAAGACTCAGAGACTGGCAGCGATACCTTGAGACCCAGGATAGTAAAACAGTATCGGACATCATCGCTACGGCAATAACACTTGCTGTGTGGTTTGAAGCCCGCAGCGGAGAGGTTCTCGGCAGGTACACCGCCAATGTGGACAGGTATCTCAATGAAGTCCGCGATGAGCATTACTGGCAGGAGGATGTTATTTTCTGCGGACGCCGAAGGGCGGAGTACCATATGAACATGGTAGGCGCCGAAATTATGAACAGGGTATATAAAGCAGCTTTTGACAGGACTCAGCGGAAAACAGTGCTGCTGCCTGCGTGTATGCGGCTTTTGCCGGCCGGAAAATGTAAGGCGGTGGAGTCGGGGAATACCCTTCGATGCGTGGGTTGTACCGCCGAATGCAGTGTCAACAGACTTCGGACACTGGGAATCCGGCATAAGTTTGAGGTTTCCATGGTTTCCCACGAATCCTCCATCTCCGCCGCTAAAACGGACAAAGCCGGCATAAACTCCGATACGGGAGTAATAGGCATCGCATGTGTGCTGAACCTGGTTTCAGGCGGATGGATGCTGGACGACAAGGGCATACCCGCGCAATGTGTGCTCCTTGATTACTGCGGCTGCAAAAACCATTGGAGCCGAGAAGGCATGCCTACCGAAATCAATGTGGAGAGGCTTATGAAGGTACTTAATCCGGGATAAGCAAACGCTTACGGCCCGTATTCCCCTTAAATGGCAATGTATTTGTCTATTGGAACTATTTATAATTTTTTACTGTCAATAGGATGGAACGCGGAAGGAGAAAAGATATGCTTTTAAAGGACTTAAAAGAAACAATGCTTATACCTGGAAAAGAAATTATCATCAATAAAATGGCCAGGATCAGAGAAAAGGACATCCACTTGATATCCATTACCCTGGAAGAACACAGAAAGGTGCTTTGGGCGATGTGTCATATGCCCCGCAGCTCGGATGATGTGAAGGTCTTGACGGAAAGGACGGGGCCTGTCACAAACCGGGAAAAAATGCTCAATAATCTGGGCAGTGAAAGGAATTCTTTCAGGATGCATCTATCGGAAGTAACGCTGCAGGAGCATAAGATGACTGTTTCTTCTTCCGGCGCACGAGGGATGAATCATATGAATTATGAGGGGTATATGCAGCTGCAGCATTTTATAGAAAACGGAACGATCCCTGCAATCTGGGATGAAGTTGACCTGGACAATATCGTTATCGTATCATATGAACTTGAAATGAGCGGAGAAATTCCTGAAATTGATTCGTCAAAGGAATTGGAGATCACTTTAAAACTGGGCAAGGAATTCAGACAGATGCCGATAAACCAGTCCATGCGCCTGGAATTTGGTGAAATGAAAAAAGGCGCCGGTTTTTGTTTTTATGACCCCATTGGTAAGAGGGAACGCACTTTTTATCTGGACGGGCTGGAGCATTTTGATATCTGGGAAGATGCAAAGAACAAGTATACCGACGAGTGGACGAAAGCTTTGCCGAAGGAACAGGTGGACCGGATGAAAGAACAATATCTGGCACAGCTGGAGAAAACCTGTCCCAACGGAATGGACCTGGCAGTACTTGAATATGAAATGGAAGATGGCGCCCAGCTTAATTTCTATTCCGCAGACTATCTGAATGAAACGCCGTCACCGGACTCTTCTTCCGCATTCGTGCTCCTTTTGAGCTCCGATAAACAACCGGGAATGAATGGCTTGCGCAGCAGGAAGTGCATCATTGCGCCCGTAGATAAAAACTTCAATGGCAGCATGGACGTTGAATTGTTTTCATGGTACATGGAAGTACCGGAAGAAATAATCAGGGTTTAAGCAGGTTCGAATACCAAAAGAGGGTGTCATATGTACAGGATGCTTATTGTGGAAGACGAGAAAATAGTAAGGGAAGGTCTGAAGGATCTTTTCGACTGGAAGCGTATGGGAGTTCAGGTAGCAGCTGCGGTGGAAAGCGCAGAGAAGGCCCTGGAGTATGTTTCCGTTCATGAAATCGATATTCTCTTCACAGATATCAAGCTTTCGGGAATTACAGGCCTGGATCTGGCCAAAAAGCTGCATACAATGAATCCCGGGCTTAAGGTGATCATCACCAGCGGGTATAACGATTTTGAATACGCAAAAACAGCCATTGATCTGGATGCCTACGGATTTTTGTTAAAACCCATCGAACCGGATGAGCTGGAACGGGTCATGGCAAAAGTTCTGAATATTTTCAACAGGGAAAACAAGGAACGAATCGAGAAAGAGAGGCTGGTCCGCCTCTTAAAGCAGAGCATGCCGCTGCTTAAAAATAAATTCTTTACGGACCTCATCTACCATACTCCGGACGAAAGCAGCACCCTGGAGAATCTGGGCTATTTCGGGATATCCGTTATTCCGGGCCAGTTTGTTGCCATGGCCATCGAGATTGACGACTTTGAAAACCTGAAGGAGGGAAAAACCCAGGAAAAGATCTATCTGCTCACCTTGGAAGTGCTTGAGAGCATCAGCGCACCTATTGACAATGTCATACACATGCCTTTTCATATCTCCGGAGCCTGGTTTTGCTCCATCGTAAATACCGGGGCGGAACCGGGGAAAAATGTGCATGAAAAAATTGCCGCCGTAGCCAGAGAGTTGAAAAGAAGGATCAATGATTCATGCAATTTGAGCGCAACGGTGGGGATCGGCAAATCCGTCAATAAAATCACCGAGATTAAATTCTCCTTCAAAAGTGCCTGCAATGCGGTGGATTTTAAATTTATCATGGGCACGAACCAGATCATCAATTATAAAGACGCCTATATCGGTGACCCGAAAGAACCGGTGGAGGATATCGAGAGCTACCATAAAAAAATCCTGTCGGGCCTGGAAGTGTGTGACAGGGAAATGGTCAATAAAAATCTGGGCATTCTTTTTGATAAGCTTAAAAGCAATCATTCGCTTACCAACATCTATATGCGCAACATATCCATCGACTTACTTGCCAGGACCTCCGTCAAGCTTTTGGATATGAATGAAAGCTTTGAAAGGATTTTCGGCAAAGAGACCCTGATATGGGATAAAATTATGCGGTTTGATACCATTTTTGATCTCCAACTGTGGATGCACAATATTTTCCATGCGGTCATGGATTATTTATCCAAAAAGAAAGATACCCATAATAAAAAAATTATTACTGAGATACTGAAGTTCATTGAAGCGAACTACAGTAAAAATTTAGCCATTTCCGACATCTCCAATGAAGTGTATCTTTCCTCCAATTACATCAGCATGATTTTTAAAAAAGAGACAGGTGAGAATTTTACCGATTACCTCATTCGGTATAAGCTGGAGAAAGCCCGGCAAATGCTGAGAGAGACAAATTTAAAAGTATACCAGATAGGCAATATGGTCGGTTACAGCAATATTTCCTACTTTTGTTCCATTTTTAAGAATTTATATGGAGTGAGTCCCGGTGAATACAGGGAGAGAGTTTAAGGCCATGACCGCAATAAACGCTGTTTTTAAAAGATTCATTGACATGAGAATCAGTCTTAAGCTCATGTTTTCATACATTGCGGCCGTAACGGTATGCATGTTGTCTATAAGCGGCCTTTATTATTTAATTACTAAAAACTATATGGAAAAGCAGACCACGGAGCTTTTGGGAGAAACGCTGAAGCAGGCCAAAAACATGATTGATTATAAGGTGGACCTGTATCATACGCTGGTGGATTCCATTTATGGAGACGCCAATATTCAAGACCTGCTTTACCATCAGTATGACGGTCCGGCGGAAAAAATGGAGCCTCAGCAAAAGATACTGGCCTATATCCGTTCACTGAAGAGGAATTACAAGGATCTGACGGAGCTGAGCATCATTGTCTCCAACAGGACAATGCCTCCGTACGGCAGCAGCATTATCCAGGAATATAACATGCAGGGCGAGAAATGGTACAAGGAAGCAGTCTCAAGAAAGGAGACCATTCTCTGGATGCAGGAGCCTGAGGTTTTGGCCGGAAGCCGGATGCTGATCGTCCGCAAATTGAACCATCTCATCTTTGACAGTTACCTGGGAATGGTAAGGCTTGAATTGGACACAAATGAGTTTTTCAAGCCTTTGGATGAAGTGGGCGATAAAAGCAAAGGCTGGTTCGATATCGCCGACGGCACAGGAAACATTATCTACAGCGGTATGGTCAAAAATACCGAGGCCAACAAGGAGCTTGTCCATCAGGAGTACAGTCCGGTATTTTTTCAGACCATGGGGACACGGACTTTGCTGACGGTAAAAAATCAAAAGTTTGTCCTGATGCAGGATACGGTCCGTGACACCGGATGGAAGATTATTTATGCCGTGCCCCTGGATATGTATACAAGCGCTGTGAATAATCTCAAATTTGCCGGTATCCTGATGCTATTGCCGTTTATGTCTATTTTTGCAGGAATTTCATGGTACCTGGCGTCCAGATTCACACAAAAAATCCGTGAGCTTTCCCATTCCATGGAGAAAATCCAGATCGGAAATTTTAATGTCTATATCTCCTATACCCCCAACGATGAAATCGGCCACCTGATCAAAGGCTTCAACATCATGGCAGGGAAATTGAAAGCCCTTGTGGAGGAGGTATATGTAAGCAAGGTCCGGGAGAAGGAATCGGAGCTGAAAGCGCTGCAGGCCCAGATCAACCCTCATTTCCTCTATAATTCGCTGGCTTCCATCAGCATGCTGGGAATACGGACCGGCGAGGGCGACATTACAAGGATGTCAAATTCCCTTGCCAGGTTTTACCGTCTATCTTTAAGCAAGGGTAAAAGCATCATCCGGGTCAAAAATGAAATTGAGCACGTCAAAGCCTATATAGAAATTCAAAATATCCGTTTCACCGACAAAATCAAGATGCTTTACGAAGTTGATGAGGAGCTCATGGAGGCGGGATGTTTAAAGCTTATACTCCAGCCTTTCGTCGAAAACGCCCTGGTGCATGGCTTATGGAAGGATAAAAACACCATCACCATCCGGATACTTGTAAAAAGGGAGGGCGAATTTATGGTCTGGACAGTCATTGACGATGGGGTGGGCATCGGACGGGAACGCTTGAAATACATCCTTGGCAGGGAAGAAAACTCGGAAGGCGGATATGGCATGATGAACGTTGACCAGAGGGTCAAGCTCTTTTTTGGAGATCAGTTCGGCGTACATATATTCAGTCAAAAAGGCGCAGGTACCGTAGTAACCATAAAGACCCCCATCAAAACGGCGGCGGAGGGGTAAGGAGCCTGCCGGTATAATCTCCGGGGGCAGGATAGCGCAGAACGTTTGTTTCTGTATTTGCAGATATAAATGAGTAAATCCGAATATGGATATTAAAAATGGTATATGGTAAACTGTATTCAGTGCTAAAGCGAAAACAACCGAAGCAATTCTTGAAAAATAACACGTTAATGCATTCGTGTTTATTTTTCCAAGGCGCGTAAATGCCGATAAATCAATGAAGTTTTCGCTGCAGTATCCGTCCAGCAATCCGGATTTGTTCAAATATTCAGTAGTAAGTCTAAAAACGCCTTATTAGCCGGCTGTATTTATTTATGACAAAAAAGGAGTGAAAGGAAAATGAAAAAAGTCCTGTTAATCGCTATGGCATTTTTTCTTACGGTTTCCATGCTGCTTACAGGGTGCGGCGCAGCAGAAAATGACAATGTAGCCGCAACAACCCAGGCACAGGAAAATACCCCGGCAGCAACGGCCTCCCCCGATCCCCTGGGAAAATACGAAAATACCGTAACAGCGACAATTGCAGTCTCCACCAATGCGGCAACCCGGTTTGAAGCAGGCGATTCCTATGAAGACAATGTCTGGACCCGCGCCTTTAAGGATGAGCTGAATATAGATGTAAAAGTAATCTGGACCAACCTCTGGAGCAATTTTGAAACGAAAATGAACCTGGCAATTGCCAGCAACGAGCTGCCTGATATTTTGACCTTGCCCAAATATTCTCAGTTTGACAGGCTGCTGAAAGCAGGTAAGCTGGAGGACCTCACACCTTACTATGAAGGCTATTCCTCTGCGCTGATGAAAGAAAACGTAATGTCGGACGGAGGCCAGTCCCTGGGCTGGGGAAAGATCAACGGAAAGCTGATGGGTTTTTCCACCGGCGGCATTAATTATCAAACTGCCCGGATGACTTTTATCCGTAAGGACTGGTTTGACAAAACCGGCCTGCCGGAGCCCAAGACCCTGGAGGACGTACTGAACATCGCCAGGGCAATGAAGGCGCAGGACCCCGACAAACGCTTCGGCATTCCTTTGCTGAAAACCGTTATCGGCGACACTTTTTGTGATGTCATAGGAATCGCCAATGCAGTAGGCGCATATCCGAGGATGTGGCTGGAGGACGGCAATGGGAAGCTGATTTACGGCACTCTGCAGCCGGAGATGAAAAAAACGCTGGAGATCTATGCGGAGCTGTTTAAAAACGGCCTTATCGACCCGGCCTTTGCTTCGCTGGACGGTACAGCCGTTGCCGAACAGCTTACTTCGGGAAAAATCGGTGTGATCATGGGCGGTTCATGGATACCGGGATGGCCTCTGAATGCATTATGGGATAACGAAGGCGTGGATTGGAATGTCTATCCGATTTTGAAATCCGTAGACAATCCCGGTTCTCTCAAGGTGCAGTTAGCCGAACCGCAGGCCAGTATGGTCGCAATCAGGAAGGGCTATGAACACCCTGAAGTGCTTTTCAAGCTTATAAGCTTCAATGTGGCAAAAACGCTGGACCCTGCAACAGCAGAAGTTTTAAAATTCCATAGTGATCCTGCAAAACCGGATTATGCGTACGCCATGCAAAATCCCCTATACGTCTACCCATCACCGGTAAAATACAACTTTAATACCAATATCGCTGTAACCAACGCCATTGATAAGCAGGATACCTCTTATCTGAAAACACCCCACGACAAGCTGCAGTACGACGGTGTCATGAAATGGTTTGATGCGCTGAAGGCCGGCAATAAGCCTACAGGTGGCGATTGGGCCGGGTTTAAAACCTGGTACGGCCCTCAATCCACCTTCGGTATCCATAATTCCTACTTTGACGCGGACAGCTTCCTGGTCAGCAAGCTTGTAGGCGTGGAGACGGATGAAATGGTCCGCCAATGGGCAAACCTTAAAAAGCTTGAAGAACAGTATGTTACTGAAATTATCTCCGGGGTCAGGCCGGTGAGCGATTTCGACAAATTTGTCGGGGAATGGCGCAATCTCGGCGGTGAAACGGTAGAATATGAAGTGAATGCCTGGTACCAGTCAATTAAATAGGACACGGTTTAAAATAATGAGATGTACATCTCAGAAAATTGGGAGGCGGAAGCGATGCTCTCCTCCTCCCGGTTTTCTCGAGGTTATTGACACAAATGCGTAAGCATTTTGTACTTCTGTGCGGCAAAGGAAAGGAAAGAAATAATGATACTGCCCGTGAGAAAAAATAAAAAAGTGGATTACATTTTATATCTGATGCTGGTGCCTGCGCTCGTTCTGGTTATCATTTACTCCTATGGGCCCCTGGGAGGATTGGTAATCGCTTTCCAGAAATATGATATTGCCAGGGGGATTCTAAACTCCGAATGGGTGGGATGGGAAAACTTCAAATACCTGTTTATGCGCTACCCGGATTTCTCAAGGGTAATCTGGAACACGCTGTACATTTCATTTATGAAGCTTGTCCTCCGGTTTATTGCACCCATTGCGGTGGCGATCCTTTTGAACGAGGTCGGTAAAAAAACCTTTAAACGAAGCGTGCAAACGATGATTTATCTCCCGCATTTCATTTCCTGGGTAGTCATCAGCGGAATTATGATTGATATCCTGTCTCCGACAAGCGGTGCGGTGAATACGCTTATAAAAGCCGCCGGACTGGATTCCGTATACTTTCTGGGAAATCCCAAGCTGTTCCCCTTTGTTATGGTAGTCTCCGATGTCTGGAAAGAGTTCGGCTACGGTACGATTATTTACATGGCTGCGTTGACAAGTATTGATCCAAGTCTGTTTGAGGCCGCTATTATTGACGGAGCCAACCGTTTTCAACGTATCCGGTATATAACCATTCCGGGAATCGTTCCCATCATGGTGCTGCTCGGGACGTTAAGCCTGGGGTCCTTGCTGAATGCGGGCTTTGAACAAATTTTCAATTTATATAATTCGATGGTGTATTCCACAGGAGATGTCCTGGATACCTTTACCTACCGGATCGGAATGGAAAACTTCCAGTATGACATTGCGACGGCCGTGGGGATGCTGAAGTCCGGAGTATCCTTGATACTGGTCTCTATCTCCTATTATCTCGCATACAGGCTTGCTGATTACAGGATTTTTTAGGGATTATGCTGTAGGAAAGAATGCCGAACCATTATTTTAATACCGCTTTTGGATGAGGAGTACCTTCAGGATGAAAAGAATGACCTTTGGCGAAAAGATTTTTGTGGTATCCAACTATACGTTTCTCGGAGTGCTGGCAGTATCCTGCTTATTGCCGTTTATGCACATGCTTGCCTTATCTTTCAGTTCTTCGGCTGCCGCCACTGCCGGACGCGTCACCCTCTGGCCTGTGGATTTTGCATTGAATTCCTATCAGTTTGCATTCCAGCGGCCGGAATTTATTGCTGCTTTCCTGGTTTCTGTGAAAAGGGTGCTGCTTGGCGTAACCTTCAATATGCTGATTCTGGTCCTGGCTGCCTATCCCCTGTCCAAAACCAACCGGGAGCTTCCGGGGCGCACATGGATTTCCTGGATTTTTGTGGTTACCATGTTTGTCGGCGGAGGCTTGATTCCCACATATCTGGTGGTCTCTGCTACAGGGATTAGAAACTCTATCTGGGCCTTGATCCTTCCGGGTGCCGTTCAGGCTTTTAATATTACCATCCTTCTGAACTTTTTCAGGCAGCTGCCCAAAGAATTGGAGGAATCCGCTTTTATCGACGGCGCGGGGCAACTGAAGATTCTTTTCAGTATCTATCTTCCGTTATCCATTCCCGCCCTGGCGACGCTGATCATATTCAACACTGTCGGGCATTGGAACGAATGGTTCAGCGCAATTATCTACATAGATTCCCAGAAGAAATATCCCCTGCAAACCTATTTGCAGGGAATGATCGTAGACCCGGACTGGACGCTGGTGGATACCACCCAGCGGGAATTGATGGCCAAAATCAGCGGCAGAACGTTTAAGGCCGCCCAGATACTGATTGCGACCGTTCCGGTACTTATCGTATACCCATTCCTCCAGAGATACTTTATCAAGGGAATGACGCTGGGAAGCTTGAAGGGATAAGTGCTTTAAGCCCTGATGCAACGGTGGAAATTATCCCATGACCCTTGCGGAAATAACCCATTCAGGTGTTTGTGGTATTTCTGCGGGCAATAAATGCTGACTTTCCCCATAAACTCTGATAAAATGAAACGAGAAGATTATTGTACATAGGGTTGTGGGCTTCCTCATATGCAATGTTGTACAATTTGGGGGAATCGGCGTGAAATTGATAAGACTTATGCCTTTTTTGGCTTTTGTAATACTTATGGCAGTACTGTGTTTCTGCATAACCGGTACAAACCGGCTTTCTGCCGTCTACGGCACAGAAGGGGAAAGCACCCGGACGGAAAAGGAGAAGGAAGCGCCTGATGTCACATTAAAAATATTCATCGACAATTTTTATTTTACACAGTCGGAATGGGGAAAGGACCTGACCTCCCGGAAAATTTCCGCATCGACGGGAGTGAAGCTTGAGGTTGAAATACCGGCGGACCCCGAGGACGGGAGAAGCAGGATCAATCTGATGATGTCGACCAATCAATACCCTGATCTGATCATGCTTTCCAGAAGTGAGCTCTCCAGAAAGCTGGTTGCAAATAATGCGGTGATACCGGTGGATAGGCTCATCGAACAGGATGGGAAGGATATTTTGCAAAATGTAACAATGGATTACCTGAAAAAATATTGCAGGGAAGTTGATGGGAGGATCTATGGGCTGCCCAACGGTGTAAAATGGAAGGATGAATATCCTCAATACGGCTCCGGCATCCTTCTTTTGAAAAGTGTGCATAAAATGCTGGGGTCCCCTGAAATAAAAAACACCGGCGATTTATACAACTATCTTTCCAAAATAAAAAACCTGGGCTTTCAAAACTATCAAGGCGTAGAAATTACGCCGGCTTATATGGACTGGCCTCCGAGCGCCCTTTGCACTTCTTTCGGCATCCCTTTGATCAATGTGGACGGCAGCGCCTACGTTTATGCTCAGGACGGCAGAATTCATCACGCGCTGAGAGACAAAGAAATGAAGGAGGCTTACCGGTATACCAACAAGTTGTTCCGGGAAGGGCTCATTGACCAGGATTGGTTCGTGCAGCCGAAGGAGGATGTTTATAAAAAGCTTCTTAACGGCCGGATCGCAGTATATTTCGCCTATGATGCCCAGGGCTTTCTGATGGAATATGAGCGCCAGATGGAAAAGCTCAGCGGAGATTCCTATTTTCTGATTGAGCCGCCCCTGGCACCCGGCGTGAAAAAAAACGGAGGCAACTACATAAGCGATGCGCAATGGACGCAGGTATACATTACCTCCCAGTGCAAAGACCCTGCCGGAGCAATGAAATTTCTTAACTGGATGGCCAGTGAAGAAGGGCAATATACTGCCGCAATCGGTCCGGAAGAAACTGTCTGGACCATGGATCCCCAGGGAGCTCCCATACTGACGCCCGAATTTGCCGTCCGGTTAAGCACGGACCGGGACCGGGCCAACCGGGAAATAGGGTTGATGCAGTGGAACTTTCAACAGAATTATAAATACTGGAAGAATTCGGTTTTTGCCTTAATGGCGCCTGAGGAGCAGAAGAACTTCAAAGAATATTCGGCGATGATTGCAAAGGGCCTGTGGACAAACCCGGTATTGGAACCTTTGTTCTACTCTTCCGGCTGGAATGCGGAAGCGGTGAACAGCGCAATCAATGTTTATATCAGCAGGGCTGAAAAGCAAATCTATATGGCGGCAGACGATGCAGCCTTTGAAGCCCTTTACGGGGAAACGCTGGCCGGGGCTGAAGGTCTTGGCCTGGAAACACTGGAAAATGAACTTAATGCAAGAATTGAAAATCAAGGGAGTTAAGACGATGATAACAGAGCATTTCGCATCTTATGAAGTCGATGAGTTTTTACTTTCCATGGAGCAATTTCATCCCTTCCCGGTATATGCGCAAAGAGAAGAATGGCAGGCGGTTACCGGCGAAACAAAAGCAGAATGGCTGGCGGCGGCGGAAAAGTATAAGGATTTTCCCTGGCCTGCCATTACGGCGGACAATTATCTTTTTTTTAACCGCACGGGAAATAATGTGAACTATTTGAAGCGCTTTTTTGAACGGCGCAGCGCTCTTGGTATTCTGGCGTTGTCCGAGTGCCTTGAGGGGGAGGGAAGGTTTCTTGATCAGATTATCAACGGGATTTATTGCATTTGTGAAGAAACTACCTGGATTACGCCTTTTGACATTTCTTTAAGGAAAGAGGTCCTTCCGCAACCCTCGGACCGGACGGTGGATTTAAGCTGTACGGAAACAGCCGCATTGCTTGCGTGGATACATTACTTGCTCAAAGAGCAGCTTGACGGCATCAGTCCGCGCATATGCCAGCGGATTGAATCGGAAATCAATGAAAGACTGGTGGTGCCCTATCTCACCCGCAGTGATTTCTGGTGGATGGGCTTCGTCGAAACTCCCCGGCTCAATAACTGGAATCCCTGGTGCAATAAAAATATGCTGATGTGCTTTCTGCTGGTAGAAACAGAACGGGAGACGAAACATGCGGGCATAGTGAAAATCATGAAAAGTCTGGATGCCTATCTTTCCGCCTATCCTCCCGACGGCTGCTGCGATGAAGGCCCCATGTACTGGGGGGCCGCAGGAGGAGGGCTGCATACCTGCCTGGAGCTTTTACACCGGATGTCCTCCGGAAAAATTGACATCTATGAGCAGCCCATCGTCCGCAAAATCGGCCAGTATATCTATAAAGTCCATATCCACGACCGCTATTTTGTTAATTTCGCCGATGGCGACGCCATCGTAGGGATCGATTCGACGGTTTACAATTATGGCCTTGATATCGCAGACGAGAAGCTCATAGGACTGGGTGCAAATGCCGGGCCTAAAAAGCCTGCGGTATTTAACTGGTTCGGTATGTATGAGTATCTGCTTGACCTGTTCAGTGAAAAAAAGCGGGACGAGTCCGGGGCAAAAACTCCCTACGTCAGGGATGCCTGGATGGATTATACGCAAGTGATGACCGCCCGGGAGCAGGAAGGGAGCAAAAACGGCTTCTTCCTGGCAGCCAAGGGAGGCCACAATGCCGAATCCCACAGTCACAATGATGTCGGCAGCTTTATCGTATACGTCGATGGAATTCCCCTCTTCATCGATGTGGGGACGGAAGAATATGCCGCGAAAAATTTCAGCGAGCAGCGGTATGAAATATGGTACCTGCAATCTGCCTATCATAACTGTCCCACTGTCCGCGGAATACTCCAAAAAAACGGACGGCACTATAAGGCAAAAGCTGTGCAATACAACTGTACCGATTTATGTGCCGGGATCTCAATGGATATCGCCGATGCCTATCCGGAGGATGCCGGAATTGCCGGCTGGACCAGGGTATGCCGCCTAAACAGGGAAGGGCAGGCCTGCGTGGAAATTATAGACGATTATGCATTGAGGGAGCCGTCTTCCGATATTTCTTTCAGCCTGATGACCCCATGGGAGCCTCAGCTTGCCTCTCCGGGCCTGATCGAATTGGAATATGCCAGGGGATACAGGGCGGTCGTGAGGTATCCTCACGAATCCCTTACGGCCCGCTTTGAAAGGATAGACGTGGATGAAAGCCGTCTCAAACGCAATTGGGGCGATGCATTGTACAGGATCGTCCTGGAGGAAAAAGCTGAGGTGCTTCAAGGGAAGCGTAAAGTTGACATTTCTGTCCGTCAAACCGGGTAAGGCTCCATCCGCTTAAGAGCTCTCCCATGAAAAAAATACACGCTGCTTGTCCCGACAAAAGCAGTTAAAAAAGGCCCTTAAAACTCCAGGATAGAAGTTTAAGGGCCTTTTGGTTTTGCCGTCTATATGCCGGGGAGTTTAGTTATCCGATGTCAAGCTCCTATCCCTGCAACAGCATTAAGGCCTGTATTTAAGGGATACTGCCCGGTTTGCTTCAGCATTACGCCTTAACGGAACTATTCAGGCTGATGGGACCCATGACGGGAAGGGAGCGGTCCTTTGAATCCGTAATATTGCAGTAAGGGTCGATGCCATAGCCGTAATGCAGGTCGAGAGTTTCCGCCTGTTGCGGGACAATGCCTGTCTTCAGGATTACTTTATTGCCTGAAAGGTCGGTCCTGTAAATGCAAGGCCGATTTATACCTGAAGCTCTGTCGATAAGGGAAAACCCCGTGGGACGGCCTGACGCTTCCAGCTTACCCTCTACATCACCGTAGGTGATAATGATGTTTGCATTGCCGCTGTATCGGTCGGTTTCTGTTTTTATACCTTTAAGCCTGATCTGCGGTTTGACCTCCGCCTGGGCCGAAGCCAGCGAGACCATGGCCAGGGCAAGCCTTTTCCCCAGCCTTGCCTGGTCAAGCCCGCTCAGATGGATCAAATCGTCGAGAGCGAGGTCAATGGCAGGGACTACGGATAAATTTTTAATGACCTCAGGAAGCTTTCTCTGCTGTTCCTGAACAGAGTTCCAGTAAGTAGGATTGAAGGCGTCGTCAAAGGGGCATACCCTTGCTATCTGGACGGCCGCCACCGGCAGCTTGCTGTTTCCGAAGTCCTTCCGCATGGCCTCAACCAGTTCAACCATTCTGCCGGTATACAGCGGAGCCGCATTTTCATCGGCATCGGAGCAGCCCTGATACCAAACCACTCCGGCCGCCTTTCCGCCGTTTTTCTCAAACCGCCGTACCATAGCGCCATACAGGCTCATGGAACCCTGGTCCTTCAATGCCGGAGCCCACTGGGACATGGAGGTGCCGCCGTGGGCACAGGCGATCAGCCCCTGGGGAACACCGGACAGCCGGTGCATTTCCTGGGCAAAGGAGACTCCGGGGCCGACTCCGGCATGCGAGGAGGGCTTCACTGCGCCAAGGACAGCCGTATGTACGCCGTCCACTGCCTTATATAAAAGATGCATCGGATCTTTGGCGGTCCCCCATTGGTCCGTCATATAGAAGGCCCGGGCCATATCCTGAGGCGGAAGGGCATCCTTGAGATAACCCAGGCCCTCCATATTGGACTGGCCTGCCAGGAGCCAGACATCTCCCACCAGCACGTTTTCAACGGTTTTCTCCTCAAGGCTTTTCCCAGTGGTATTTTCCAGTGTCAGGCGGATGTCATAGGGACCTCCCGTTGGGATCCCCGTCAGGCAGGCGTTGATCAGCTGTTCTTCGGTGCTCTTGCGGAGCAGCAGCCGGCAGCCGGGTACTTCTTTTCCTTTCCGGGTTACCGCAGCTTTCAAAAGCCCCGGCTTTCTGACCCGGACACAAATTTCCGCTTCACTGGCATTGGCCTTGTTTCTTTGCAAAACCATGTTATCAAAAAGACCTTTTTCAATTTTCATGCGAAAACCCCCTGTATGTTTAGTGATATAATGTACTGATTTTAAACCGGAAAGCTTATCCCTGCTCCGCTATCCGGCAGTACGGCTGCAAGCGGCACTTCCGTCATGCCCGCGCCATCATCTTCTATTATAAACAGAATTTTCATATTTTCAAGCTTCGAGGTGATTTTCATGGTCCCCGTCTTTTCCGGATGGCAATGTCCGGCGGTTTTACTTCCGGCCTTGAGTTTCCGTAAAATGCACTTAGACCATGGGAAAATATAGCCGAATTAACAATCCTACGATTTTTGGAAGGCAATGGAGAGCTTGTTTGTAAAATAGGAATACATTAATAAGCCCAACTATAA
>JAEZCO010000005.1 GCA_023433505.1 Bacillota bacterium
TTTGGACACCAATATTCTACTACAAAAAGGATGCGGATTCCTTTTATTTTAGGCGTTTTTTGAAATCTGTTGATTACGTTACCAGCTTAATAAGGGGTCTGTGGATAAAACTACGGAAACTCAAGAAGGGTGATAAGGGATTGCAAAAATAGAGGGTTTGTAGTAGAATAATAAAAAATAATCTGCAAAACTTAATAAGACGAGGAGAGATGAGAGAGATGAGCAAGCTCAGTAAAAACAATGTCACGAAAATCCTTCTGGAAGAAAGTGCAATTCCAAAGCAATGGTATAATATCGTTGCCGACCTGCCCAATAAACCGGCGCCATATTACAGTCCCTTTACAGGAAAACTGGCAACTCCCGACGAATTGGCAGTATTGTTTCCCATGGAATTAATCATGCAGGAAGTTTCTACCGACAGGTATATCGATATTCCTGAGGAAGTCAGGAATATGTATACCCAATACAGGCCGTCGCCTCTACACCGGGCAAAAGGTCTCGAAAAGCTTTTGGATACGCCGGCAAGGATTTATTATAAATATGAAGGCGGCAATGCGACAGGAAGTCATAAACTGAACACTGCGCTTGCACAGGCATATTACAACAAAAAGGAAGGCATTAAAAGAATAGCGACGGAAACAGGGGCAGGCCAGTGGGGAAGTGCACTGAGTATGGCTTGCAACCATTTTGATATGGAATGTATGGTTTATATGGTGAAGGTAAGCTATCAGCAAAAGCCCTACAGGCGTTCCTTCATGCAGACCTTCGGAGCAAATGTCGTAGCAAGCCCCAGCGAACTCACCAACAGCGGCAGGACGATTCTCGAGCAGTATCCCGACTCCACCGGCAGTCTTGGCATAGCCATTTCGGAAGCCGTTGAAGATGCCGCTACCCATAACGATACCCATTATTCGCTGGGCAGCGTACTTAACCATGTATGCCTGCACCAGACGGTCATTGGCCTTGAAGCAAAGAAGCAACTGGAAATGGTTGATGAATATCCCGACGTAATTTTTGCATGCTGCGGCGGCGGAAGCAATTTTGCGGGGATAACCTTCCCGTTCCTTATGGATAAATTCAACGGGACCAAAGTAAGGTGTGTAGCCGTAGAGCCAACTGCATGCCCGACACTTACAAAGGGTGTCTTCGCATATGACTACGGCGATACGGTTAAATTCGGTCCTATAGCAAAAATGTACACCCTTGGCCATGATTTCATGCCCGCAGGCATACATGCAGGCGGTTTGAGGTATCACGGCGATTCCCCTATCGTCAGCCAGCTCTATCACGACGGAATCATTGAAGCCCAGGCATACGGTCAGAAACAGGTATTCGATGCGGCCGTGATGTTCGCCAGATCTGAAGGAATCGTACCGGCGCCGGAATCCTCCCATGCCATAAGGGCTGCTGTGAATGAAGCTCTTGCAGCAAAAGAATCCGGTGAAGAAAAGGTCATTCTTTTCAATTTGAGCGGCCATGGTTACTTCGATATGACGTCCTATGACATGTACTTCAGCGGAAGTATGGTGGATGTGGAATATTCCGAGGATGCAGTGAAGGAAAGCATGAAGAATCTGCCCAAAATAGAAGAATAGAATGGATGATAAACGAAGCGCTGGGATGGTTAAAAATCCCGGCGCTTATTTTTTGCCCTTCTGTTTCTTGTCAGCAGCTTTGACGGAAGAGGTGGCGGCGTTTGCCAGCTTAACGGAGTATTTGGCAGTCTCATCCGAATCAAGGTCAACTTCGATCGGTTCAGGGAGTACGTATTCCGCCGGAAAACCGTTTGAAAGAAAGGATATTTTGTAAACTCCGGCTTCCGATATGAATGCGGCAACGCCTTCGGCATTGGTGAAGGAATAGGAACCGCCTTCAGCTTCTGTTCCGGTTTCGGTTTCAACCTTTAAAAGCGCCAGTTCTACGCCTTTTACCGGTTGGTTATCCTTATCCAGTATTTGTATTTCAATGGTCCCCGGCTTCGGTGCTTCGACTTTGTCAAGGCTGATGGTAATGACGGTGCTTCCTGCGGCCTCCATCTCAAAAAGATAGGGAGGAGGCAGGATATAGTCCTCGGGGAACTGCCTGGAATCAAAGCCTAATTTGTAGGAACCGATATCCAGTGTTATTATGGATTTCCCTTCCGGATCAGATGTAACGGCTTCATTAAAGCTTTTTCCGCTGACGGCGGATATACCTGAGATATTTGTATAAACACCCTGTACCGGGGTGTTTGTCTTCCGGTCCACCATTCTCAATTCCAATGTATTAACGGCTGCATCCTGTGCGAATACTACCCTGGAAAACGCAGTAATACCTTTCATCCGGTCCACGGCCACAGATAAATCCTTCGATAGGAATTCACCTTTTATTGACCCGTAAAAAAGAAAAGACAAAAGGAAAACGGATACAAGGCTTATTACGGCAAAGACCGGTTTTATGCTGCGTTTTTTGACGCAAATTTCCGTTCCGCTATGGTTGGGGAGCGGACTTTCTTTGAGGCGGGCTATTTTCTTCCGCTTTGACAGGAAATTGATCAAAAGCCTGGATAGGGGCAGGAGTAAAAATGAGGCCGCCCCCATGCATAAAAAGAACAGTGTCAAGGTGTTAAGCCAGTTCTGAATATAGGCAACGGCTGTTTCCGCCTGCAAAGGCACTGTCAGGGCAATATAGCTGTGATTGGCAGGAAGGATGAAATAAAGGTAAATGAGCAATGCAATTCCGGATACTGTAAAAATGCTTCCGGCAAATGTAAACGTGATTTTTACCCAACGGGTCAGTTCATTTTTGTTTTTAATAAGAAGCAAGCCGGATAATAAAGCCAGTGAAAGCAGCAGGACTGCAAGGAGCGGTATTTTTGCCAGGATAAACTCAAAAAGCCGGACAACGGATAATTTATCTGTGATATCCGTCCTGTTCATATACATAAGGATTACACTCAAATTGATTTTGTCAATTTTGGTCAGGGAATCCCCGGACACCTTGTCGTCTTTTTCCGTGGCGGTCTGCAGCTCGTCCAGCGGTTTGTCCTGTACCGGATTGATATAAATATCCGGCAGGAACCGTGTCTCGCTTTTAAAGTACTTTAAAAGTCCGTCCATGATGGAATCAATGTTGAGCTTGATCATTTCCGGGGTTATTGCCTTTTGTATGAAGGAGACCAGCTGCTCCTGCTGTTTCAGACTTTCCGGAGGGCCGGCGTCCAGGGACTTTAAATAGCCATCAAGAGAGCTTTTTGCAATATTTCCGGTCTGGGAGTATACATCGCTTTGATTCAGCGTTTTTTTGTGGAGCTCAGCGTCAAATAACGTATTTGCAAGCTTCGTGGAGGCAAGCGCGGCAAAGAGGCACATACTCAGGACAAGTGCGGATAGTAAAAAGGCAAGTTTTCGCAAAGCATTGCTGTAACCTTTCATTAAAGCCCCCGATGATTTGTATATATAGTTATTATAGCATTTAAAACCGCAGACCCTGACATGTAATAGATGGTAAAAAGGTAAGAATAACTGTTGACGGATGCCGATCATAGCTTTATAATATATTCATGCGGGGGATTAACTCAGCGGGAGAGTGCTACCTTCACACGGTAGAAGTCATTGGTTCGAACCCAATATTCCCCACCAGCAAAAAAACCTCTGGCCCTTTTGACCGGAGGTTTTTTCTTTTCGTGCTTCACAGCTTGTTATTGAAAATCCATACATTGCATTTGGCGCGCTGGTTGATGTTCAAGGCCATGTTGGAGAAGATCCGCGCTTTCTGGTTATCCTGCGCAATGGCAATGACATCGCACCGCAGCTCTTCACAGGTGGAGATGATAGTATCCTCCGAAGTCCTGGCATAAATGGTGGACGTATTCAGTTGTATACCATACTTGTCGGCAATACTTTGGGCATTGCTTAAGGCGATTCTCGCTGTTTCCGCTTTTCCCGGAAGAATGGTGCCAAGGGGAAGGTTTCTGGGGATTTCCATTATGTAAATGACATGGATGGAGGTATTAAGAACCTTCTGCATGGAACAGACCAGCTCGATCACCTGTTCGCTTGCCGCACTGCCGTCAGTCGGTATCAAAACAGATTTGTAATTCATCGCTATACCTCCTGACTTCCCAATAGGAGCCTCATTAGGTTTTCCTGTTCATTTTTTGTGGATATGGCAATGACCATGTCTTTGGGCTCCAAAACGGTATCGCCCTTTGGAAATACGACATTTCCCCCCTTGATGATAATGGCAATGATGCATTCATAGGGCAGACTGAGCTCTGAAATCCTCTTGCCGGTTACCGGTGAATCCGCCGGAAGGTCGGCCTCCACCAGCACCATTTCATCATGGTTGAAGGTCAGCAGGGTGGACATTTGTTTTTTTGCCACATACCTTTCAATGGCCTCCGAGATGGAAATTGTTCCGCTGATGGTGGTTCCGATTCCCAGCTCCTTGAAGACCCGTTCATTTTTCGGATTGGTTATTCTTGCAATTGCCTTGGGTACCTTGAAATACATTTTTCCCAGCTGGCAGGCAACCAGATTGTCCTCATCATCCCCGGTAACCGCCACGATGACGTCTGCCCTGGCGCATCCCGCTTTTTCAAGTCCGTCGATGGAGGAGCCTGACGCATAAAGAACATTCCCGCCCAGCTCCTGTTCCAGAAGCTGGACCCTGTTGTAGTTCCAATCTACCAGAGTTACCTCATAGTCCTTTGCAAGAAGTGTTTTTGTCAGGTAATAGCCAACCTGGCCGCCGCCCACTATAACAACGTACATACGTCCACTCCTTTCAAAAGGCTCAGATAATGATTGGAGCTGGTTTCGGTAGGACAGAAGCATGTAAGCCCTACCACCTGCTCATAAAAGTCCTTGCTTTTGGGATCAACGATCCTGACCACCACTTTTGGGACTTTGAAAAGAAACTTGGCGATCTGGCCTATCATAATATTGGTATTGTCGCCCTTGGTGACGGAGATCACAGCATCCGCCGAAGCAATGCCTGCGTTGGTGAGTGTTTCTTCGTCGATCCCTGTTCCGAAGATTATTTTCCCGTCAAAGGCGCCCTCCAGCTTGTCAAAGGCCAGAGGATTTCTGTCTATGACCGTAACCTCATTGCCTTCTCCAGAAAGTTGAATTGCCAGCCGGCTGCCCACTCTGCCGCAGCCGACGATGATTATTTTCATAAAAACACCTGCCTTATGGATTTTTGTTATTTTAATCCCGGATAAATTTTGTTATACTAATAATTGCCTGGTTGCTATTAATACTATAATCATATAATATTTTTCCATATCACACAATTAAGATTTCCGGAGGTACAGGCAAATGTCTTTTTTCAGTGAATCCGATCTGCCGGGTATAGGCAAAAAAATCAGCTGTACGACGCATTCGAAGGAAAAGGTGGTAATGGTCATCCACCACGATGGCAAGCGTGAATTTTACATTGTGGATAAAGAGGGTGAGCCCAAGGCAAGTGTAACACTTCTGGATGAGGAAGCCAGAAGGCTAGGCGGTTTTCTTTCCGGCGTTATGTACAAGCCGAAGGCAATCCAGGAGCTGGAGCTTGCCCTGGAAGGCATACGAATAGACTGGTATAAGATAGAGCCGGGATCTCCTGTTATCGGTAAGGCTATCGGCGGACTGGGAATACGTAAAAAAACCCAGATATCCATTATAGCGGTACTCCGTGATGATAATTTCATCCCAAATCCCAGCTCGGAGTATATTTTTCAGGAAGGAGACACCTGCGTAGTTATCGGTAAACCGGAAAGGTTTAGGGACTTTTTAGATATGATTCGGTGATTTGTTGGTACTACAGTGAAAAAAAATTTGCTTCGCCGGCATTTATGCACTTTTAAGAAATATCGCGAAGGGTTTTGCGCTATTTCTTAAAGAATAAAACAAAATTTTCGCTGTAGTCCTTGGAGGAGGTAAAATGCATAGCGGAAGTATTTTGTTTGATCTGGGGATCGTCCTGTTTCTTGGCTTCTTTGCGGCGCTGGCAATGAAGAAAATAAACCAGTCGGTAGTGATTGGCTATATGCTTGTGGGGCTTTTGATCGGTCCCAATGTGCTTGGCATTGTAAAAGACTCTGAGATCTTAAGTGAATTGTCGGAGCTGGGAATTGTTTTCCTGATGTTTTTTCTGGGAATTGAATTTTCCATTAATAAATTCAGAAGAATCAAGAACTCGGTGTTTTTTATCGGTACATATGAAGTGGTTTTCAACTTGATTCTGGGCATAGTGATCGGTACGCTTTTGGGCTTTGTCACGAAGGAAAAGCTTTTCTTTGCGGCGATTATCGCTATGAGCAGCAGCAGCGTCGTGGCAAAGCTGCTTTTTGACATGAAGAGAACAGCGTCCAGGGAATCGGAAGTCCTTATGGGAGTTATGGTTTTCGAGGACTTTTTTGCCATCGTCATTCTCGGCATACTTTCAGGGCTGGCTGCTTTTGACAAAATCCAGTTCGAGGTGATCTCCGTATCCGTTTTAAGTTCGGTTGCGTTCTATGGCATTTTCATTCTTATCGGTATCTTCGTTATAAACAAACTTATCGATGTACTAGCACGAATAGACTCACAGGAAATGTTTACGGCCCTGATGATCGGCATAATATTGCTTGTGGGGGCTCTGGCTTCTTATATTGGCCTGGCTTCGGCGGCAGGCGCCTTTCTTTTCGGCATGGTCATTGTAAGCTACGATGTGGAGGAGAGGCTTCACAGAACGGTTGCAGCTTTTAAGGATATTTTTCTGATTGTTTTTTTCATCTCCTTCGGGATGCTGCTGGACCCGAGGCAAATCCCCGGGATCCTGTGGATGATTGCGATTGTCGTGCCTTTAACAATCCTCGGAGAGATCATTATCACGTCCTCCTCGGCCTATTTCAGCGGTTTTTCCTCCAAAAGCTCAATCGCAATAGGTACAAGCATGATTGCACGGGGAGAGTATTCGCTTATTTTTGCCGCTATGGGTTTTGCGACTGGCGCAATTTCAGAAACATTATACCAATTTACCGGAGTATATGTTTTTATCATGACGTTGATCGCTCCTATGGCAATGAAAAATTCAAACAAGATCAAGCATGTCATTTCACTGTCCGTTCCCTGCTTTGTGAAGTACGGCGCCAAGCTGGTTTCCATTACCATGAAGCCGATACTGCTTCCTGAAGAAGCAAATCTGAGGGAGGAGCGCGGCTACAAATTCCTTATACTTTCCATTGTCTATATTGCCATCACTGCCTTTTCCTTTATCATGCAAAATCTTTACATATTGATAGCGCTCGCCGTATCAGGCTTTGCGATTATCTACTTCTTGAGAAAACTTTTCGTAACAAAAATTCAAAAGCTAGAGCAGCAAATCGACTACGGACATATGCATCAGGGTGCCTACAGCATGCATGATATCTCCACCTTTATCGCCAATATCTTTACCGGCCTTCTTGCCATCGCTCTTCTCGGCGCCTCCTTCTGGAACTTTGGCTATATCGTCCTCCTTGTCCTTTCTGTTCTTTTTGCAGTATATTTGCTTACAGTTTCTCTGATTGTATACGGAAAAGCTTTAAAGAGCCAGTGAAAAATTGTAACGCAATAAAAATTTATTGAAAAACGATAAAAAGGTATTGATATTAAATAAACATCAGGATATAATAGCCTTGTGAAAATTACTTTACATAGGAGGCTTACTTTTCATGAAGATTCTGGATGAAAAGGGACTGACGGGGATATTAAGGCATCTGCTTGAGTTGATTATGCTGGGGGGCGCGGTGATCATCGCTTTCCTGCCTGTATTGCTTCAGAGCTATTTAGGCGCGCTCTACATGGGGACGGATGAAAAATACTGGTTTCTGCTTCCTTTTCTTTATATCACGGGACTGCTGGCACTGATAATTCTTTACAACTTAAGGCGTATTTTAAAAACGCTGGGAAGAAAGAATCCGTTTATGGCTGATAACGTTAAAAGCCTTCAGCATATTGCCTTTTCGTCTTTTATCATTGCAGGGCTGTATAGTGTCAAAGTGATATTTTTTAATTCCTTTCTTACCATCATTATGGCAATGGCTTTTGTAATTGCAGGTCTGTTTACAATTATTCTGGCGGAAGTATTCCATCAGGCGGTTAAAGTAAAGGAAGAAAACGATTTGACGATCTGACGCCCCTTTTTAGAAAGCGAAAAGACACAGGAGGAAATTATGGCAATTATTATAAATCTTGACGTAATGATGGCTAAACGGAAAATCGGATTATCGGAGCTAGCATCCAGGGTGGATATTACGCTTGCCAACCTTTCCATTCTCAAAAACAATAAAGCCAAAGCCATCCGGTTTTCCACACTGGACGCAATATGCAGGGAATTGAACTGTCAGCCGGGGGACATTCTTGAATATGCCGAAGGTCCCACTACTGTGGAGGATGAGGATGGAGACGGCAAGTAACGCTTGCTTTGAATGAAGAGAGAGGAAAGGTGATGAAAATGGAAGAAATAAATAATGCAGTAAGTGATATTCATCAGGATAATACTCGTATTGCCGGAGGTTCCGGCACTCAAAGAGCAAATAACGGCAATATTGCGAGGAAAGAACATTTTATACTGTTAGCAGGCGCGATACTGCTTGGCATCCTGGGGAATATTCTTTTATATGAAAACGAACCGGGCATTTCAATCCCTGTTTTTGTAATCGCTTTTTATGGGATCCTGTTTGCCAGCTGCGGCAGAGAATTGAAATTTAAACCGGACCTCCCATGGGCGCTCTCCATCCCTGTTTTGCTACTGTCTCTGACTTATTTGTTTTATTCCAATACGTTTTTCAGGATTCTTAACCTCCTGGCAATACCCTTGCTTATCGTTGTCCAGACGGTACTGATTACCGGGAATAATACATACTCCTGGCATACCCTCAGCTTCTTGGTAGATATCGTCTATGGCTTCTTTTACAGGGTTTTTGCATTTATCTTTAAGCCCGTGAAGGTACTGGCCTCCTTGCTTCCGTCAAAAGCAAGAAAACCGGGCGGAGGCGTGGTGGGGAAAGTATTTCTGGGGCTCCTGATTTCAGTGCCGCTGCTGATTGTTGTCGTTTCTTTGCTTGGTTCTGCAGACAAGATTTTTGAAAGCTATATGAACCGCATTCCGGACATCTTTGAAGGAATCGATCTGGGAGAATTTTTCGGAAGGGCCGTTTTCTTCCTGGTAATTTTTGCTGCAGCTTTCAGCTTCATTTACAGCCTGATAGAAAAAAAGCGGCCTGAGGCGTCTGTCGAGGGAGATGGAAGCATAAGTCTACCAAAAATATGGGATAAGGTAGTTGTTATCACGGTAATGGCTATAGTAAATGTCATATACCTAATGTTTGTAATCATACAATTTGCTTATCTTTTTGGAGGAGCCGATCTGGCGGCTGCCAGCTATACTTACTCCGAATATGCCCGCCGGGGATTTTTTGAACTCATCACAGTGACGGTCATCAATTTTGGCATCATGCTGGCGTCCGTCGGATTTACGAAAATGGACTCAGGGCCGGCTTCCAGGTTCCTAAGGAGTCTGTATTCGCTGTTGGTAGGAAATACGGCGGTCATGCTGGTATCTGCTTATTACCGGATGCTTCTTTATGAAGATGCCTATGGTTTCACAGATTTGCGGATACTTACCCAGGCTTTTATGATATTCCTCCTCGTCCTTTTCGGGATTTCACTCCTGAGGGTCTGGAGAGATGGATTCTCACTGGCGAAGCCCTTCATTATCGCAGCTGTGGCCGCCTTTGTCATAATAAATTATGTGAATATTGATGCTTTGATTGCCGGGAATAATCTGGAAAGGTACTCAAAGACGCAGAAAATCGACGTTAACTATCTTTCCTTGCTGTCCTATGATGCATTGCCTGAGATTGCAAGGTTCAAGGTGATGGACAATGATAAAGTGGCGGCGGAGATCGCGGAATTATTAAAATTCAAGAGTGAGGAAGCAAAAAGGAATACCGGCTGGCAATCCTTCAATATCTCCCGGTACAGGGCCGGAAGAGTTGTCAACCCTTAAGTGCATTGATTTTACCAACGTTGGTACTGCACCTTTCAGAATTGTGCGAACGCTTCAATGCGCTAATTCTGAAAAGTTGCGACCGGTAATTGCCGTTGCAGTATTGGCCAAAAAGCTTTTTATGCTTGGACTGATATGGTATAATTCTGATATTAGTCAGTTTGTAAAGGGAGCAGATAAAAGTCATGAAGAAGATACTACTATCCGTTTTAGCGATTATAATAGCAGCCGCCAGTATTTCTGCCTGTTCCGGTCCCACCGGCCAACAGGAGACGTCGCAGGCTGTTTCATCGGAAGTCAATGGGCCGGGAGCTTCGGTAAAGGGAAACACCAGTGATTCCAGCGGAAATAATAATGCCGGAAACGTTGAGGGCAAGGAGGCCCAATACTATCCCAATGCTGTGGAGGGATACAAGACCGCTTATAACCAGGTTTATGATTTCTGGTTTGACTTGCCGGAGGATTGGAAAGCCGTCGACAAGTCGGAAAGCGGGGATGGTTACTATATTGTCTCCGATGCGGCAGATATGGACATAAGAGTCTATGGACTCATGAAAGAGACTGCGGAGGAGGCTTACTTCCAGAAGCTTTCAGGGAACAACGGCAAGATGGAGGATCTGGTTTTTAATGACGGCGTGACAGGCAAAAAGATTGAGAATACCAATTCAAGAGTTTATTTTGTCCGGGTGGACGGGGATACCTATATTTGCTTTTATGTGAATTATAAAAGCAATCCGGCCTGGTATGAAGCCAATAGCGATAAGCTGACTTCTATCGCAATGAGTATAAGGACCCGAATGGAGGGCCCGAAGCTTGATACCGACGCCAACAAGATTACGCTGGACGATTTGCAGCTGGGCGATATAGCCATTGATATGCCTTATAAAAGCGTCAAGGAAAAAATGAAAGCCAGTCTTACAAAAGAAGAGACCGACGATCTGGGCGGAACGACGATGTTTTATGACGACGGCACGGAAATTTACATTGTGGACGATACGGCTTATACAGTGAATGTTAATAATGAAAACTACCCGACGCCCAAGGGTCTCAAGGTAGGAGACGACAAAGCAAGAGTAAGGGAGCTGTACGGAGAGCCGGATAATACTGAGGATGATACCCACTGGGGATATACATATGACGGATATGAGTTGTTTTCCATTGTCTTTGAGGGCGGCAAGGTTTCACAGCTGCAAATTGACATGGTCAGGTAGCTGAGAGGCTGATAGCGGTCCTTCGCAAGGCTCAGGATAAACTCCACCCGGCTATTTCGCATTTATTGGAATACCAAACCGGAAAATAGAGAAAATAAATTTAAGCTGCCTGTTTTATCAGGCAGCTTTTTTGAACTATGTCGCAGTCCCTCTCCCCTAAGGTGCGGGTTTCGAGTGTAACGTAGGGCGAATTCATTTCATCCGCAGCGAGGGGGCATGCTCCCATTGGAGATTGAATGCTTTGGGTTACTGCGATTTAGGTGAATATAATTAAACATAAGTGAAAAAAGTTGCCTATAAATGAAAATAACTGTTGATAAAATCTTGCAGCCATACTATAATGTATTTATTGGTAAATTCTAAGCACCGACGAAAACATAACTTCCTGCATGTCCACGAAAACATGGGCTTGCTGCAGCATTCTCAGAAGGCCGGGAAGTGATGTATTCCGTATGCTAAACCAATGGATGCTATTTGGAAATTGCCGGGAGACGACCTATGGACAAAGAAATACTCAACATGGAAGAGGCAGCGGAGCTTTTCAACGTCAGTATCAAAACCTTCATAAAGCTGCTTAAGGAAGAAAAGGTACCTGCAAGAAAAATCGGAAGAGAGTGGCGGTTTAGCCGTAAAGCGCTGGTGGAATGGCTGTCTTCCGGGGATTCACAAGCATATTCCTCCAGTGAAAGCGAAACAAAGGAATTTTTTAACCGTGTTGCGCCGGAATGGGAGGATATTCGCAGTGGCTACTATGATGAGTCTGTAAAAAACAAGCTTATTGAAATGAAGCTGCTGCAAAGCGGCATGACGGTGATGGACCTCGGAGCAGGGGACGGGTATCTGTCACGCGCTGTTGCAAGGTATGTCAAAAAGGTGGTGGCGGTGGACATCTCCGGTGAAATGCTCCGAGAGCTTGCCAAAAAGGCGGCTGCCGAGAGCATAGCAAATATTGAAACGCTTGAAAGCGACGGTTGTGATATGCCGGTGGAGGATGCAAGCATGGATATTGTCTGCGCCAGCATGTATCTTCATCATATTGAGGAGCCGGAGCAGGCGGTAAAGGAAATGAAAAGAGTACTTAAGCCCGGGGGAAAGGTGTTTCTGGCGGATTTTAAAGAGCATTCCAACAAGGAATTGAAGGAAAAGATGCATGATGTCTGGCCGGGCTTCTCTGCCGATGAGATCAGGGATTGGTTCGCCAAGTGCGGCTTCAGGGAAATAAAAATGGAGTCGCTGCCCAACATATTGATAATGACGGCAGCAAAATAGCCGGCGTATCCTGGGTAAAAGTCACGGCTTCAAACCTGTGCGGCAGCAAAATGATGTGATGAATGCGGAAAAATCGGGGTACCCTATCTACGTGGTCCGAAGAAGGGCCGGAAAATTTGAAAAAATACGGATGAATGCAGGGTAAAGTGCATAAAGCTCACAGAAGATAATTTGCAGTGGATTCAATAAATATTTTATGAAAACTTCGGAGGTATTTGAACATGGTTAAATGTGATATTAAGGACAAGGCTTTGGCGCCAAAGGGCAAGCTGAGGATCGAATGGGCGGACAACCAGATGCCGGTTTTGAAAATGATCCGGGAAAGATTTGCAAAGGAAAAGCCCCTTGCAGGCAAAAAAATGTCCTGCTGCCTGCATGTTACGACAGAGACGGCGAATCTGATCCGGACTTTGAAGGAAGGCGGAGCCGACATAGTGCTGTGCGCTTCCAACCCTCTCTCCACCCAGGATGATGTTGCGGCTTCATTAGTAGTGGATTACGGAGTACCTGTTTACGCTATTAAAGGAGAGGACAGGGACACCTATTACAAGCATCTGATAGCAGCCATCGAACATAATCCGGACATGACCCAGGATGACGGCTGTGACCTGGTGGGATTGATCCATCAGAAATATAAGGATACGGTCCTGAAAAATGTTATCGGCGGGACGGAAGAAACCACTACAGGCGTAATTCGTCTGAAGAGCATGGAGCGGGATGGCGCGCTGCGGTTCCCCATCATTGCCGTTAATGAGTCGGATACCAAGCATCTCTTTGATAACAGGTACGGTACGGGACAAAGCACATTAGACGGTCTTCTAAGGGCAACCAACATTTTGTTGAGCGGCAAGACTTTTGTCGTCTGCGGCTATGGCTGGTGCGGCAAGGGCCTCGCCATGCGTGCCAAGGGCATGGGCGCCAATGTTATCGTTACAGAGGTTGACCATATTAAGGCCATAGAAGCCGTAATGGAAGGCTTCCGGGTAATGAAGCTGGAAGAAGCAATCAAGATTGCCGATGTCGTCATTACTGTGACAGGCGATTTGAATGTTGTTGACGAAAAACACATTCAGTTGGCAAAAGACGGTATTATCATTGCAAATTCCGGACATTTCAATGATGAGATCAATATTACCGCCATTGAAGGCTTGTCAGTCTCAAAAAGGACGGTAAGGGATTTTGTTGACGAATATACCATGAAGGATGGCAGAAAGCTGTTCCTGCTTGCGGATGGAAGGCTTCTGAACCTTGCGGCTGCAGAAGGGCATCCGGCGGTGGTTATGGACATGAGCTTTGCAAATCAGGCGCTTGGCGCAGAATATATTGTCAAGAATGCAGGGAAAATGGAAGGCAAGGTTTACCTTCTTCCCAAGGAAGTGGACTATGAAATTGCCAAACTGAAGCTGGCTTCCATGGGCGTGGAGATTGATGTTCTCACGGAGGCGCAGGAAAAATACCTGGCATCCTGGGAAAGCGGGACCTGAGAAATCAACAAACCTTGAGAAGCATAGCAGCGTATAACGAGGCATCAAAAATTGTCCCTCACCTCTGCAGGGCATTTTGCGAGCAGCCTCTTTGAAACTCCGCTGATAAAATTAATTTTGAATCAGGTCGAGATAAGCCATCCGGACATCCAAAGTCCGGTGGCTTTTTTTATTTTCTTTCGTAAATCCTGGAGTTATATTTGCACCGTACTTAATTGGAACACTATCCGATCGATTAACATAAAACAATAGTAGGGAAAGGATTGGTGACTATATGAAGCAAAGCAGATTTAGAAGTCCCGTGTTTTGGGGTTCGGTCTTGGCCCAGGTAATTTCTATGGGGTATATGGCCGGCTTGTGGCAAAAGTTTGGGATAGATACCAGCGTAGTAGGCAATGTTTTTGCCGGGATATTGCAATTGGGCGTGTTGTTTGGATTGCTGAACGACCCAACGACAGCCGATAGGTTTTAAGGTGGCCTTATGAGCAAAGTAAACGACTTTACAAGCTTGATAACATCAAAAGTAGGATGCGGCTATGTCTATGGCGGACAGGGCGAGGTACTGACAAAGGAAAGACTGGATCAACTGGTCAAGCAGTTCGGCAAGGACCATTACTACGGGCCTGACAAGAATGCGGAGCAATGGATAGGAAAACAGTGCTTTGACTGCTCCGGGCTGGTGGTCTGGGTGCTGCAGCAAATGAAGGTACTGAAGGCTTCGGAGGACTATACGGCACAGGGGATTTACGACAAACTATGCATCCCTTCAACAAAGGCCGGCTTGCAGTCCGGAGATTTGTGCTTTGTAAAGGGCGGACCCAAAAGCAAGATCGACCATGTCGGCGTTTATGTAGGGAATAACCAGGTTGTCCATGCCAGAGGAACAAAATATGGAGTAGTGAAAACAGAAGTACTGCCCTATTTCGGTTTGTTCGGGAGAATAAAAGCACTGGGCACCGACGAGCTGAAACAGGCACTGGACTTCATCAGTGCCAGGTCGGGAATTGACAAAAGCTACTGGTATCAGCAGGCAAATCAGGTAAAATGGCTGGATGAATGCTTTATTAAAATTGCAAAAGGGTTTGGAGGAATGTAAGCTTTTAAAAATATTCATTGCCATTTGTATTTACTTCCTTTTTTTGTTATACTCATTCTATAAAATTCGATTGCTGCTGTAGCGGAATATCTTGCAATGTCCTTCCGGAAATAGCGTATTTGCGGTATTTCCGGAAGGTACATATAAAGAGGATTTAATCGGTTTTCAATGCAGCATTGGCAGTAATAATTTAATTCCGCTGCCGCAAATTTTTTTATGAAATGAGGATTCTATGGTTAGTACTTTATCGATAGCTTTCATGCTTGTTACATTTCTTTTGGCGGTTGGTTTTCCGGCCGGCTTGATTATTTACTTTTACAGGAGGCATAAAATATCTGTCAAAGCCGTATTGGTAGGCGCGCTGATGTTTTTCATATTTCAGGTGGTCCTCCGGATCCCTGCCTTGACAATCCTTCAGTCCCAATCCTGGTACGGCATATTCGCTGCACAGAATATGGTGCTTACAGGGATTGTCATTGCCTTTACAGCCGGGCTCTTTGAGACTGCCGGAAGGTATTTGGGCTTAAGGTTTATTCTTAAAAACCTTCTGGACCGAAAGAATGGAATCGCTTATGGCATCGGACATGGCGGTATAGAAGCCGTTTTGTTGGTAGGTATGGCCTATGCCGGATACATTGTCTACAGCATCCTAATCAACACAGGGAGTATAAGCAGCCAACTGGTGCCTCAGCTTCTAAACACCCCGCCGGATATATTCCTGGCAGCGGGCGTTGAGCGTGTTTTCACAATATTTTTTCATATTGCCGCGGCTCTTTTAGTTACCTATGGGATAATAAGAAGGAAGTGGATGTACATCGTCTGCTGTATTGTGCTTCACACTTTAGTTGACGGTGTAACTGTCATACTGCAGATATATAAGTTTTCGGCATGGAGTATCGAATTATGGGTGGCATTTATAGGAGTTTTAAGCCTTGTGTTTATTTTAAAATCCAAAAAGATGTTTCTAGCGATAAATTCAGGAAATACTGGTGCTGATATAGAAAATAACGAAGGAGATCTGAAAAATGGAGAAATTTAGAAAGATTGCGGTATTGGGTTTGGTTGCCGGATTGCTTTTCGTATTCGCAGGCTGTACCGCTCCCGATGTTGAGAAGGTTAATGTTGAAGAAGTAAAGGTCTATGCGGACCCTATAGCAGAAAAAATATTCACCGGCATCAACGAAAAGAATTATGCCAAATTTTCCGAAGATTTTGATCAGACAATGAAAGACGCAGTTACGGATGCCAAATTCAATGAAATTATAAAGCAACTGGGGGAATGCGAATCCAAAGGCATCATCGGTGCGGACAAGGCCCAGGGCTATACAAGGGCGCTTTATAAGGCCAGCAGTTCCGGGTTTTCACGTGATTTAACCTTCACAATAGTCTTTTCGGCTGAGGGTGATAAAAAGGTGTCAGGCTTCTTTTATAAATAGATATACTAGGGGCCAATTCGTCGCAAAACTTATTGAGCATCTTGTCCAGCTCAGCAGTGCGTTTGGATTTTGGACGTGATTCTTGCAGTAATATTTTAAAAAAGCGGAAGTCTCATGTTGACAAACCTTTTAAAAGATATTATCATTGTAAGGTACGTTTTATGCTGGTGTGGCTCAAAGGCAGAGCAGCGGTATCGTAAACCGCAGGTTGCGAGTTCAATTCTCGCCACCAGCTCCAATAAAAAAATCCTTGAAATATACATGTTTCGAGGATTTTTTTGCATTCGTAGCAAATGATTTTGAAAAAGGTGTCTGCTTCGCAATTCGTATATCCCAGAGAAAGCCTAAATTCCCGCCCCATATATCACATACAGAGTCAAACCCTTTATTTATAATGGCTCCAGCATATTGACTCCTGCTGTATGTGATAATTTTTTACAACACGCATAAATTACAGGCCCTATTTTTAAGACTTTCAGATGTATGTGATATTTTCAACGGGAATTTAGGAGAAAGCAACGGCACAACGGCCTTATTGGCTACCGAGCCCTTTGATAAAAGGAAAGGCAAATATACCGGATTTTCCTGCTGGGTATATAAGAACTATGGCAAGGAGCGATGCACATCCCACGCCATCGGGTGGAAAACCATGAACCAGCTTGTACTGGAGGACATCCGCCGCAATGCGAAAGCGGCGAAGCTGGCAGCACAGAAATACAAGGATATGCTCATCGCAACCAAGACCGAGAAGGAAAAGCAGGAAACCGAAAAATGCAAGCGTACGCTCAAAACTGTTGAAAAGAGAATCGCCGAGTTGGACAAGATTTTGAACAAGCTCTACGAGGACTTGGCGCTCGAAAAGGTCACGGAGGAACGCTATCAGGTCATGTCCAAAGGCTATGAGGAAGAACAGTCAGGACTTAAGGAGCGTCGAAATCATTTCACCGAACTGATTACCCGCGCTGAGTCGGCGTATGAAAATATCGATAAATTCCTGCCGATTATTCAGAAGTATACGGATATCAACGAACTCAATACGCATATTCTAAATGAACTGATACAGAAAATTGTGGTCTATGAAAAGACGGACAATCCTGACGGCAGCAAAAGCCAGCGGGTGGATGTCCATTATAAATTCATCGGGTATGTAGAGATGAAAGAGATGTTTGGGCTGCCGATGGTCATGGCAATGGCGAAGGACGTTGAAATTGATGATGTGCTGATAGCCGAAGCCAGAGGGATGGCGAAAGAGCTTGCCGGATAGAATACAGATTGCGAATAGAGGAATATTTTGGTATAATAAATCTAAATATCAGAACCTTCAACGATTAAAACCCCTCGAAATCGATGGGTTTTAATCGTGGGCCACTTAAATTACTTCGCAGCGAGGTAATTTATTTTATATACGGAGGTGGATTCGTGGATTATTTTCTGGTATTAATATTTGCTATAATAATTATTGCTTTGATTGTCGTCTTAATAATTTATTTAAGAAGAAAAGCTATTTTCAATGGCAATGATGTTCTATGCCCTGAAAAATCTGCTTCCATCACTCCTGAGATGCTTGAGGTAGAAAGTGTGCAAGGTGAAATAACCATACCGATAGAACGACTACCTGCGACGATTAAAATTGAAGAAAAGAGTCTATTTGAAATTACTGACCGTACAGTTATTGCTCGAATTTCACAAACAATTCCAGCTGCAGCGGAAATTGCAGCAAAAACAATTACAAACAAAGCACTTAAAAATGTTGAATTATACAAGGCGGTTATTCCCAGTGGCGCTACACTCGCAGAATCCAAACAAATGGAAGGGGCTGTTCGAGGCTTTTATCGGGGGGCAAAAGGAATTAAAGGGCAAGCAAATTTAGTCAAAGTAGACCCTACGAAAATTTCCAAGGCTACCAAGATAGCTAATGGTGTTGCAAATGTAATGAATGTTGGCTCATTGGTTGTCGGTCAATACTATATGTCAGAAATTAATTCTAAGATTGAAACTTTGAACAAGAGTGTAAATAAGATTAGTGATTTTCAAGAGCGAGAATTTAAAAGCCGGATTTTATCATTAATTGCTTTGGTAGGAGAAATATCTAATTTTAGTTCGGAAATTCTGGAAAGTGATGATTTGCGGAATCGGAAACTGCACGCTTTAGATGATTTAAAAAAAGAAGGAACTCAATTACTTCAACAGATTAATTTATCCATGGATGATATAATAAAGAAAAATCAAAAGCCAGATTACAGGGAGTACCAAGAAAAAGTTGATGACTTCAAGCTTTTGCTCGAATATCAACAAATATTGATGACAGTATTAGAAGAAATCAGTAAGCTGACATATTTACTTGGTAAAGGCGAAAACTCGAATGAGATGAGCTATTCAATATTTAACACATATCTGCAACAATCAAATCAGATACGGTTGTCATTAGAAGAATGGCATAAAAGACAAGTGGAGTCACATGGCATTGATGTAAATAAGAACCGAAGAAGCAGAAAAGGTATTGAAGGGTTCTTTGCTGCAATACCCGGTTTAATTGATGATGATTTGAATTATAAGGGGCTTGAGGATGGATTAGGGAAAAAAATAGATGCTCAAACAACGCAAAGCCAGTTAATTTCCAATGAGCCTGAAGAGATATATGATAAGGACGTTCAGATTGTTATTAAAGATGGTAAATACTACTATTTGCACGAAGGGTTCAATATACAATAATGATAGAGTAGTAAATGCTGCCTGCAAAATGAAGGCACGTGATCACGGATTGAGTTTCTGCACATAATATGTTATTATAGCGTCAATAATACCAATAAAAAATACACATTATAATAACACGAGAAAGGAGTTCTTGTTTATGGAGCGTTTCACTTATGGTGAGTTTATCATAAATAAAATAGCCGACATCCCGTATGGTCAGGCATTTCAGACTGACATTATAGCCGAAGCAATGGCTGAAAAATATAAAGTCCCTGTCCATAAAGCAAAACCGATTACCAACGTCACCTTGAAACGCTTGGCAGACAAGGGCTTGATTGAGCGTTTCCAAAAAGGTGCTTATTATCGTGCCAAACAAACGGCCTTCGGCAAGGCTCATCCAAGAGAAGAACTACTTGAAGCACAGCTCCTTACCTGCCGCGGCAATGAAATCATCGGCTATGAGACAGGTTTTTCTCTCATGAACAAAATAGGATTGACAACGCTTGTCCCCACGAAACGTGAGATAGCCACCAATGCCTATCGTAAAAATGTAGATGACAGATTCATCATTGTCAGGAAGCCGGTTGTTACAGTCAACGCCGGAAATTTCCGCTATCTGCAGTTCCTCGATGTCATCAGAGACTTGCCGGAGGCGTCTGTTGATGCGGCGAATCCTAAAGCAATACTACACAGCTTCGCAGCAAAAAATAAATTAGACCCTATTGTTGTGCTGACATATGCCAGACGTTTTTATTCGAAAAAGACGCTTCTCATTCTGGTTGATATACTGGTGGAGCAAAATACAAAAAAACCGCAATTCGCCAGCGATTTGTGTTATAATAATACTGTAAAAGGAGTTGATTGTATGTCTCCAGAATTGCATGCTCGGCGTCTGGCAGCAGTAAAGCTTGCCAACGCTGTGAATAAAATAGAAGGCGTCCCTGTCTCCTCTCAAGCTAAAACGCTCTCAGCTAAGTGGGCACGGGGAGAGATTTCAGGCGCGGAAATGAAAGCCACCCTTATAGCAAAGCATAAACAAAGCTAAGGGGTTGCTTATGAATGATCCGTATCTTTATGAAGACAGCTCTGTTTTGCGCAATTTATTGAATATCTATGACGAAAAGGAATTAGATATTGCCGAAGCAGAACTATCACAAGCCAACATGATGCTGCTTTATGAGCAAGGATTTGATGACTTTTCTACACAGGGAATAAAGACAATTCATAAGGTTCTGTTTGAAGATGTATACGATTGGGCGGGAAAATTCCGGACTATAAACATCCAAAAGCGAGAACCTTTGTTAGCAGGGATAAGCGTTTGGTATGCTGATTCTGACAATATCAAAAAGGATTTGGACTCGGCATGGAAAGCAATTAAAAAAGTTCAATGGGGCTGCCTTAGCCGTGAAGAGTTCGCTGTACAGATTGCCCGGCTGTTCCCTGCACTATGGCAGGCTCATCCCTTCCGCGAAGGGAATACGCGAACCATCGTAATGCTGATGACTTTTTTCGTTGAGCATTACGATTATTACTTTGATAAAGAGCTTCTGGCTGCCAGCGCCGGATATGTTCGCAATGCCTTTGTGATGGCCAGCCTCGGACAATATTCGGAATATGAACACCTTGAAAAAATCCTTCTGGACGCCATCTGTACAGAGGCAATCGAATACAAGGACGATTTAGACCAAGAGGAATCACTTCCTCAAGGTGAGAAATCTGAGAAGTATAAGACAGATTATAAGCCGGTAGCGCATGAATACCGGGCTGACGACGAAAAAAAGGAAAAGTAATTTATACTACCTTACGAACAACCAGCGGTTGCGAGTTCAATTCTCGCCACCAGCTCCAATGAAAAAACGTGCAGTTTCAATGACTGCACGTTTTTTCATTGCGCATTTAATCAGCCATAATTAGGCAGCTATGCCTGCTTGTCTCTACAAGTAAGGTATTGAACAACATGTTTTGTGTTGAATATCTCATAGATAAATGCTAAAATTTTCTTGTTGCTATCTCGTCAGGACAGAAAGATGCCAAAATGAAAGTAAGCTATAAACGGCTATAGAAGCTTCTGATAGAGAAGGATAGGAAGAAAAAAGATTTGATGGAACAGGCCAGTTGTTAGTGCGTTTTAAATCCACAAGCTCAATTGTGGTGAAAACGTCACTTTGGATGTTCTCAGAAGGATATACAAGGAGAAACATATGGATAACATAATGAATAAAACACATATGGAACCCATTACTATAAAAATTAGAGCTGAGCATGGTTGTTTTTGTCGTAGTCATTCAAAAGAAACTAATAGGCTGATTGACGAGATTGTTCGAAATAACCATTCATATGAATTTGACTACCATGAACATGAAAGTGGGCCTGAAATAATAGCTTGGCTGGCTCTTGGTACAGCTGGCTTAACTGTTACAAAATCATTGATTGATTTAATAACTGCGATTATAAATGCTTGTAAAGAAGGTCGAAAAAAAGGTGATGGTAACAATGGTAAATTGTTGCTAATAATTCGAGATACACATCGTACTGAAAATTCAACCGAAGAAATAGTTCTTGAGGTATATAATAATGACCTGATTGATTCAGCAAAAGTAAAAAAAGTCATAGAGTCAGGTATCAATAAAAAATTTAACAAGAAGTAATACGGAGGAAGAAAATAATGATTGATGCAAATTATTTTCTCTGCCGATACGTAGCCACCCGGACCGGAGGTAACCTAAGAATTGACAGCAGAGCAAGAATAAACGCCATTACCGTCTGATGAAGCTAAGACAACCAATACATCGGAACGGATGTCAACGCTCTTATCGACGGCAATCGATGCATATGGCTTCCCGCCTTCGGATGGATAGAGGAAAACGGCAGTGAAAACGTGGGTACCGTAGCTGAGAACATGAATGAAAACGGTAACAAGATCGGAATCATGGGATAGACGACACACTGATAGCCGAAGCCAGAGGGATGGCGAAAGAGCTTGCCGGATAGAATAAGAAATTGAAAATAAAGGAAATTTTTTTTACAATAAATCTAAATAGCAGAACCGTCAGACGATTTTAAACCCGTCAAATTCGACGGGTTTAAAATCTTGGGCTACTTAAATTACTTCGCTGCGAGGTAATTTATTTTATATGGGGGAGGATGATACAAGTTGAAGAATGATGATCAAATCATTTTATATACGACAGACAACGGCAAAGTGACCATTTCAGTTCGCTTTGAGGATGACTACTTTTGGATGTCACAAAAAGCGATTGCAGAGCTGTTTGAAACGGAAAGGAGCGTTATAACAAAGCACCTTTCCAACATCTATGAGGAAGAAGAATTAGACAAGAATTCAACTTGTGCAAAATTTGCACAAGTTCAAATCGAAGGCAGCCGTGAGGTTTCGAGGTTAGTGGATTTCTATAACCTTGATGCGAATATCGCGGTTGGATACCGTGTTAATTCAAAAAAAGCAACTCGATTCCGTCAATGGGCGACCAAAACGCTTCACGAGTATATTCAAAAGGGCTTTGTCTTAAATGATGAGCTGTTGAAAAACGGCAAGCCTTTCGGCAAGGATTACTTCGATGAATTGCTGGAACGCATCCGTGAAATTCGAGCAAGTGAGCGGAGAGCTTATCAAAAGATTGCTGATGTGTTTAAGCAGTGCAGTTACGACTATGATAAAAACAGCAACCCTACTCGAGAGTTTTACGCCTTTGTGCAAAATAAACTCCATTATGCCATAGCAAGGGCTCGACAGATAGATGGAACTGCCGAAAAATCCTCGGCAGTTAGTTTTATAATTTATACTATAGGAATTAAATTGTGCAAGTGGCACTTGCACAATTATGATAAAGGCAAGCAAGCTCGACATCGGAACGCGGAGGAATATTGATATGCAAATCGCACTAACAAAGAAACTTGCGGAGGCTATGGAAATCAAGCCCTCGCCCATCCGTAAAGTAATAAATCCGCTGTTCACTTGGACAGCAAACTGGACGAAGGTCTGGGACAACCGACGAACCGAGGATATGCTTGTGTTGGTAAATAACTCCACACGGTTTACGGTTGCTATCTATCAGGTAAAACGCAAGGATATGAAGGATGCCGCTGCGAAAATGATGACTGCTGCAATTAGAAATACTCTGCTTGCGCTGAATCTCAACATCGAAATCATTGATGAATATCTGCGACTTTCCGGCGATGTGGAGTTTGTTGTCAACAGCGATAGACAATTTACGGCTTGGGTAAATAAAGCCGGAACAGAGTGTGCCTATCACGTTGGGCACAATTACAACGGAGTAGAGAAAATGTTCAGCCACACAATCGGTGTATCTGTTAACCACCACCCCGTCGGTTATTCAAATAGCTACGATGATGGATTTATTCCGTATAAGAAGATGTTCGATGCTCTCGCCGAACTCACAGGGAAGCCTGTCTACAAATATCGGGCTTTTGAGTTGCTTGTTACGCTTGATTTGGGGATTTATCTAGCGACGAGGCGGCTAATCGTCCCGGCGGACATTGAACTTCCGCAGCTGCATAAGATTTTGCAACAAGTGTTTCATTGGAAAGACTATCACCTGCACAACTGGAATGTGGTTGACAAAATAAATCGCGAGCTTGTAGCCCGTCTTGTTATGACTGATGAGGATCTGTCGTATGACGATAAAGCGGTTCTTGAAACGGGTCACAAGCTGTCGGAGTTTCTTTCAAAGTATAAGCATATCATCTATACCTACGATATGGGCGACAACTGGGAGCATCTGATTGAACTTGTACGCGTGATTGACGAGCATAACGAGGAATCACCGTACCTGCTCGAAGCGATTGGACAAGCCCCGCCCGAAGATGTCGGCGGTGTTGACGGGTATATTGACTTCCGTAAGATAATGCAGAATCCGCAGCATGAGGATTACGAGCAAATGAAACAATGGGCAGGATTTTGGCATTTGGAATTATCTGATTGGGAAAGCCGTCCGCAAGTCATTTATAGATGGTGAGTGTATATGATTTATACTACCTTACGAACAACCAGCGGTTGCGAGTTCAATTCTCGCCACCAGCTCCACTTATAAATGAAGCCAAAGAGCTCAAACCCTCGTGGTTTGAGTTCTTTGGCTTTTTTATGGCTCCTAATGGTAGCCTGCGTTGCTTGCCGCAATGGAAGATCATAGATTATCGTAAGCGTGACCTCGACGTTTACCTCAATGACAATTTCAGGCAAGACTGTAAAATGGAATAAGTGGTCCTGTTTCTCTTTGTACCGCATAACATATTATGTATATTTATTCTGAAAGGAGTAACAATTGTGGCAGATTCTGCACTTCAAATAGAACTAACATCAAGTGTTTCTATAGCCGCAGGGGCAAACGTGGTGTTTAATACAACTGTTTATTCTTCAGGGAATATCAGTTATAATGACACAACGGGTGAAATTACTTTGCAAGAAGTAGGAAGGTACCTTGTAAATTGGTGGATGGCGACACAATCCTCCGTTTCAACGATTGGATCTGTTTTTGCTTTGTTATCTTCACAAGGAGATTTACTAGAAGGCAGTTCTCCGATAAAAACGGGAGAAGTATATGGGGTGGGCGTTATTGATGTATCTGTTGCGCCGGTAACCTTATCTCTAATAAATTCCAACACGGCAACGATGTATTTATCTCCTCAAACACCTTTGCAAGGGTCATTGGTAGTTACGTCAGATAATCCAAGCGGAGAGACTGGTCCAACAGGTCCGACTGGCCCGCAGGGCAATCTGGGAGACACAGGCCCGACAGGTCCGACTGGCCCGCAGGGCAATCCGGGAGACACAGGCCCGACAGGCACGACAGGAGCGCAGGGCAATCGGGGAGATACAGGCCCAACAGGTCCGACTGGCCCGCAGGGCAATCCGGGAGACACAGGAGCAACAGGCCCGACAGGAGCGCAAGGAGAACAGGGAGACACAGGCGCAACAGGCCCGATCGGCCTTGGTGTAGGATATATTCCATTTTCTATTGCAAATCCGAACGTACAGCCCATTAATACCGATAGTGAAGGGAATCCCCAGGATATCATGTTTGCAGGTTTTAGCGACAATTCTGCAGCTTTTAATTCCCTTTCCCCGGGAGAATGGGAAGCAAGAACGATTTCGTTTACACGGGGTGCAAGGTTCGAATACTACGGAATATCATTTGTCATGCCTCAAGCAGGCACTGTGCGGAGTATTTATGTGACTTTTGCCAGCCAAGGAGTGGGATTCATTGATGCGGGGGCTACCATGTACCCTTTTGCATGCCTTGCAACTGCGACTCCAAACAGTATACAAAACCAAATTATATATACTATTTTAGAAGATACAATCACCTACACAGAGCCATATCTCGGAACAGGAAATGATATTCCGACACTTGTCATTAGGAGTGGTTCAAAAACCAATCTTGATGTTGAGATCCTAGAAGGAACACTTGTTGCAATTGTCGTGGGATGGCGTGGTGAGAATGTAACTGCGCAACAGGAGGGGAGCTTCGCAATCTTTGGTGGAATCTATATGAGTTAGACAAGGTTTTATCATAGAATCACCTGAGAAAGCGGAGCTAAAGTGACTTTGAAAGGAGAAACTTTAACACCATTTTGATATAGTAAACTGATAAAACATCATTTTGGCTAGGACGTGTGCAGCACCTTTTTAGACACGCCCTGGCTTAAGAAGTTTTAGAAAATAAATTTATTGGTCTTAGATAGAAGCTTTACAGACTTAATTTTACTGGAATACACTGCATCTATTTTGACCTAATGACACAAACGAAAATCCTTGAAACTAGATTGTTTCGGGGATTTTTTCGTACATTCGCAACAAACGATTTGTTTAAGCTACAAGGAGCTTGAGTATGGGTTAGAGAAAAACGAAGAGTCAATTATTGCTTAATAAACCTGAAGATGTTTATGAAAAAGACGTTTTAAATTTTATTATTTTCAAAATGAGAACGGGATGGAAAAAATTTCTAAGCAATAAATAATACAGTTGTCGACAAAGGCTTAAAGCTTTCTTTAAACAGTCGTATGAGAAATCACAGGAACTTTCCATCCAAATGTAACGATAATATTATATCATCTTTTGCATACCGGCCCTTTTGTCTACGAGGCATCCAACCATTTGTATGGAAACCATGGCTGCCGGAAACATTACAAGCGCAGGTATAAAGTAAGGGTCAAAGCCCAGAAGGAAAGCCGCCGCCAATGAAGGCAGCGGTAATATGGCAGCCGCCGTCAAATGCTTGAGGTCGGGTTCTGCTGCTACGCTAGGTCTTATCGTCACCGCCAATACTCCGGAAATGAGCATTTCCATGAACAATATCTTTGAAGGCAGCTCCGTTCTTAAAACAGGCAGAGCCTGTGCATTTGCCCAATCTGTGCCAAGGTCTGCAGCAAGCCTACCCCAGTGGCTGAAATCCGACCACCTTGTCGGAAGCCAGCTTAATGGAAAAGTGGGTGAGAAGTCCACCAGCCAGAACACTCCTAAGGCTGAAGCCAAACCTATTGTGATTGCGGCACCACGTTTCCCGGCATCAATGAGTCTTTGATTTAGCGTCGAATCATATTTGTTCAGCAAGGAAGGTCTGCGGATATATTTATATATGTTTTTCAACAAGCGAGTTATGGAATAGATGGCATACAGCCAGAATGGAAGCCAGCCGAATTGCTTGACAAACAGGGACTTCAGTGTAACGTCCTCAACATGGGAGGGAGTGCCTAGCTGAGCACAGAAATTTTTTGTACGGGTTACTGTTTCGTCCAGGGATGGAGCCAGCAGCAAGCCCACAGACTGCAGCTTCATATCGTCAGGTGCAGGGAGGATCGCCAGACCTGGACTTTCCGGATTTCCCCAGGCAGGAAGTCCCCTGGGGGCTGAAAAGACGCCGCTGATTTTATAAGACATGCCGGATAGCTTTAAGGGCATTCCCGCCACATTAACACTGCCGAATAATTTGTATGCCGTGTATTCATCCAATGCCAGGGAGTCGGAGCCATCTCGGGGCATATAGCCTGTTATCAATCTTTCTGGAATGATAGGAGCGGAATCGCCGCGGAAATAGATCATATCGGCCTGTGCTGTGTTTTCCTTGCTTTCAAGTAGTTCTGGGCCTTCTTGTGCCCAGACAGCCATTGAAATGACATCTTTCCTTGACTTATAGTATTCACCGGACATAAAAAGGGCCGCCTGCTTGAAGTTTGGCGAATTGGAAGCATCATAGCGGGCTATTGCGGTATAGCCCTGCTGATCCAGCCATAGCCGGGAGGACAACAGGCATACTACCGCGCATGTGAAGGCACATAGCCAGCGTAGCATTACTCCCGGCCCCATTAAACCACCGCCCTTACTCTGTCGCCGTTTGCAACGGGTTTATTACTTGCCTTTACACAAAAGTCCATAGTTCCCACTGTACCTTCAACCGCTGCTAAATTTGAGGCTCGCTCAAGAACTTTTACGTTGATCCTTTCAGCGTAGGTTTTAATTCCCCAGCCCTCTTCCTTCCGGTGCACTACAAAGATAAAGTCACCTTCGCTGTCGGATTTCAACACATCCAGCGGAATAACACAATCATAGGTCTTTGTTTTATTTTCAGCTTCCAGCCTGGAATTCATTCCGGCTTCAGCTTTCCCTTTCGCAATTGATACTGTTAAATTAACGGTTTCCGTATCTTCAGGAGATTCAACGATATTTTGTATAGGCGCCTGGAAGGCATCCTTGTTAGAATCCGGGAAGCTGACCGTTACCATGTCACCCGGCTTGAAATATTGGGAAACGCTTTTAGGGACGCTGCAGGTAAGTGTTAGGATGTCTGAGCCCTGTATCACTTTTGCAATCACTCTTGTGACCGGAGAACCGCTTTGAAGGGCGAATCCATTGATAACACCCGAATATTGGGATGTTACCATACCACCTGCATCTGAGATGCTTTGCAGCTTCTCCACCTTTTCTTCCAAAGCTTCAAGCTCTATTTTCTGCAATTGCAGCTCCAGCTGTTTCTTTTGGGCTTCCGTAGCCTCCTGCTCTAGCTTTACCCTTGCTTCGTCGGCTTTTTTCAAGCTGTCATGTTCCTCCTGCCAGATTTCATCGTTGACATCTGCAATGATCTTCTCCTTTTCATTTTTTGCTGCAGTCAGTGCTGCTGCACAATCCTCTGCTGCTGTTTCAGCCTGACCGGCCGATGCATGTGCGGCTTCGGCAGTAGAAGGGTCAAGAAATGGGGAAGTGCCTTTATTTTTAATGCCGTTGAATTTGTCCTGGGCTTCATTCAGGTTCTTCTTTGCTTCTGATATATTATTATCATAAAAGGTCGCCATATTGCTATAATCCTCTTCTGCGCGCTGTAAAGCCTTTTTTGCGTCCTCCAGCGCATCCTTTTTACCTGTATCCAGAGGATCGGCGTCAAATGCTTCCTGTGCCGCCGTCACAGCTTTTTCACAATCCTCTGTGGTGCGTCTGTAAGGTAGCAAGTTTAGAGAATAGCTCCGCTGGGCGGACTTTAATGAATCCTGGGCCTGTTCCACAGCCGCCTGTGCCTCAGACAGCCGTGATTCATAGGCTTTGCCGGCATTTTCAGCCGCTTTCTCCTGCTGTAAAAGCACATGTGACTTTGCGTTATCCAAGGCTTCCAATGAATCGGAAAAATTCTTTTCCGCAAGAGTAACGGCATCCTCTGCCGCTTGAAGTTTTTCTTCCCGGTGTCTCTTTGCCGTCTCTCTGTCTTTCTTTTCTGCCTCCTCCTGCAAGGAGGGGTCCGGCGTAAAAGCAGCTTGCATATTTGACAGATTATTCTGCAGCTTCTGTCTGCCCAGGGCGTTTTTAGCTTCCTTAAGGGCAGTGCCCAGTTGCTCGGTATTTAATTGGAGTATTGGCCCGCCTTGGGATATTTCGCCGCCTTCATGCACGGAAATGGAATCCACATATATTCCCAGTTGTACAAAAAGCTCATCCATAAACAGTATTGTCTCTCCGCCTGTACTGATGACGCCTTGTGCCTCCAGTTTATGGGACAATGCCATTCGCTCAGGTGTGGTAACACTGACCTGGGCTGCCGAAATATTGGCAAGTGTGGTTGATAGCAATGTAAGTATGAGCATTATGACAAAAAAAGTTACCAGATATCCCAGTGCTTTTTTTCGTGGCTGTATTCCCTGCTGCATATTTTACTCCTTTATTCCAATGGATTGAATTCCTTGCTCCAACCAGGTCTGCCCGTATAAAAAAAGCAGGAAGGGGGGGACCAGTGTTATGACGGATGCGGCGAAAGCAATATCCATATTTCCCTGAGTCACCTGTACCTGGTAAAGGGAAAGCGGCCAAAGAGACTGATCCTTGAGAAACACCATGGGCGGCTCTACCAGATTCCACAATTCGATAAAGCTCAATACAAAGAGTGACATTATGCCTGGAGCGCCGAGTGGAAGCGCTATATGGCAGAAAGTATATATTTCCCCTGCCCCGTCGATCTGGGCTGCTTCAATCATAGACTTGGGAACCAAGCTGAAAAAGCGGTACAGCAAAAAGACTGAAAATGCGGAGAAGGCCTGCGATAATATCACTCCCGCTCTTGTATCCAGCAGCGCTAAACGGTCCAGGACAATATAGGTAGGTACCATGGTTACCTGAAACGGAAGCAGCATCAGTACGATATACAGATTAAAAAGCAGGCGCTTCGCCGGAAACCTGTATCTGGCAAAGGCCCATGCCGCCATGGTGCCTGTGACGGTCTGGAGGATAAGCGACGGAAGTACGATTGCACAACTATTCCAGAACATATAGAGATAATCGGGAGCATCCAGCAGTAGCTTTACATAACCCTCAAGGGTGGTGATTTCAGGCCACAAAGGCATGGATGCAAAGCCTTCACCTGTAAAGACCGGTTTGATATGCTCCACCAGCTCCGTCCGCTGCATGAGTGAGCCTGCAAACAGAATGCAGAATGGGATCAGCATACCCAAGCCGGCCAACCAAAGAATAATATGGTTTATATTATTAATTTTAAAAATTCTAAAAATTTTAACCATTTTATACCTCCATTTTCCATTTTCGCTGCAAAAGGATAATGAGAGCACAGATAACCAGGGAAGTAAGTACTGCCGCTGTGCTTAATTTGTCAAGCTCAAGCTTCGCAAACCAGTTGTTGTAAAGGTGCTGGAGAAGATAAATGCTGTCATGGGGATAATTGCCGGCAGCAAGATAGGCCTCCCTGTAAACCTTAAAGGTATTGAGCATGGAAAGGACCGCCACGACATATAAAGAAGGTCCGAGATGTGGCAATGTAATATTTGTGAACTTCCTCCAAGCGTTTGCGCCATCAACTTCCGAAGCCTCGTATAAGGCTTGCGGTATATTGCTCAAGGCTGCCAGAAGCAGGACCATGTCATAACCGATATTACGCCAGATATAGCTTCCCACCAGCACCCAGAAGGCCCAGCCGGTATTCATCCAGTCCTGTGTCGTTGCTTTCAAGGTGACGAAGGCTCCGTTCAAAGCCCCGTTATTATTGAAGAAGAGCTGCCACAGCAGCGCTACGGATGTTACCGGTACTGCCATCGGCAGCAGAAAGCACGCACGCAAGGACGGGTTTTGTCCGGCCTTTCCCTGTAAAAGCATTGCCAGCGCCAGAGAAAAAAGGAGTAATACTGGGACGCAAATGGCCATAAATTTCGCCGTATTGGCTGCAGCCATTTGAAAGGCTTCATTTCCGAGGACGCTCCGGTAATTGAACAGGGCGTCGAAACCACCGCCGGGAGCTTTGAAAGAATGCCGCAAGGTATCCAGCGAAGGTAATAGAATGAAAATTATTGTTCCCGCCAGGCTTGGAAGAAGAAAGGCATAAGCCCATAATGCCTCATTCCTGCTCTTCAGCCTTATCTTCTTCCTGACGGCCGTCTCAGCGCTGATTTTTTTGTTGTAAGGTCTCATCATTAAAAATTATCATTCCGCCAGGTATGCCTTTGTCTTAGCCGAAAGTGAGCTGATGGTCTGCTCCAGGGATTTTTTATCATTCATATAGGGCATCACTTCATCAATCATCATTTTCATAAGGACAGAATCTATCTGGGCAGGAGTATCCAGCGTATATAGGATTTCCTTGAGGCGTTTTGACAGTGCGTCATCCAATGGAGCCAACTTTATTTTCGTTTTTTGAATACTATATCTGCTTTTTGAATTTTGAGCATTGCTTAAGAAATCTTGAGGCGACAGCAGCTTTTCAAGGCTGGTTTTGTCTATGGAAAAATAGCTGTAATCCTTCAGGGAATTCTTAATTCCTTCTTTCATAAGGTAATCAAGGAAAGCATAAGAAGCTTCCTTATTTTTCGATGCTTTGCAGACACTGATGATTTGACTTGTATAGAAAACCTTTTGGCCCGACTGGCCCGGCAGCAGGGAGACGCCTGCCTGCTGTCCTCTGTGCCGTGTCATGGAATTACCGGTGATGACGGAATCCTGACTGTTGAGCATTGTGAAATAAAATGCCGCCTTGTTTGATAGATAATCGTCAAATGAAACAGAGCCATCCACATATTCTTTTCCGTCGCTGGCTTCAACCATTTTAGGCTCCGGAATAGTATTCTGAAGGTCCTTCAGGTTTTCAAGAAAGGTTGTGAAATAGGGGGAGGAAAAATCGATTCTGCCCTTTTCATTCATCCAGCTTGAGGTGGAAACAGGAGACAGGCGGATAAGCAATTCGGAACCGTATGCCGCCAGAGGGTACCGGCCCTTTGGCAGGGATTGGCTGAAGGCCGCAAGGCCGGATAGCGAATTTATACTTTCAACCTGCTTATTGTCACCCCACAGGACAGGCACTGAAAAATATATCGGTATACACGGCAGCTGTCCATCTTTCTGCTGATAGGCCCCTGCAATGTTTTCCACCCATGTGCCGTCGGTAAGCCTTGGACCTGCCCACTTGGACATATCCTCCAGAATGCCTTTGTCTATATAGTTCTTTAACGGGAGACCGTCCAGAACAAGGACGTCAGGTACGTTACCTGAAAGCACCTCCGTATTGATGGCACGAATTGCGTCTTCAAGCTTCACCTGCAGTTCTGCAAACTCATCAACAGTGGTGCTGTTAATGGGGTTATTATACCCTGGCAGATAGGTTTGATAATTTAACTTAACTCCGCTATGAGAACGCTGATAATCTGAAATTGCCGATCTTAAGGATGAGTAGTCAAATATGGATACGATATTTATGGCTGCCTGGGAAACAGGGACGGCATTTTCTTCCCATGCATAACGATAGAGCAACTCGGTCGTCATACCTTTATCCGTATATTCGTTGTTGATGAATAGAATATCGCTTTTTCCCGTCACAACCATTTTAGAGGCATAGAAATTTGGTGCGCCGAGAATTGTGCTCATGCCTTCTGCCAGCTGTTCGTATTTTTCACCGCCTTTAGTCAGCCTGAATATGCCATCCTTTGTTCCTATGTATATTGAGCCTTTTCCGTCTGATGCCAGTAAGGAAGTACTATCCGGATTGTTGAGCGGCAGAGGCATTTCCTTAATGACCTTTCCGGAATCCAGATCATAAATAACCAGGGACTTCGAAAAAGCGGATTCCTCAGATGTTTTTTGTTCAATTAGATTAAGTAAATGACCGGTGACAGCCATTTCCAAGGTCAAAGCTTTGCTTTCAATACTGCCCTTTTGCTCACCTTTTGCGTCCAGGTTCAATATCCCATGGGTGGTCCCCACAAGAAAACCGCCATTATCAAGAGCTGCAAGAGAGAAGCTTAAATATTGGTTGGAAATTGGCTGTCCGATTGCCTGAAAGCTGCCATCCTTAAGGATGGAAAGGGTAACCGGGGGCATATCGCTGGTCTCGCTGGCAACATACTTGCCTTTGATGCTTAATAGAACAGGGACACCCTGGTCATTCAAAGTCATTCCCATGACCGTGTCGGAAATGGCAGGTACATTTACAAGGGGTTCTATTGCATTGTTTTCATAAACGAATATGTGATTCTTGTCATCCAGACCATCTTTTTTTGCCACAAAGCAGACTGCATCCTTATAAGTGGTCAGCGCACTTATATCGGAGTAACCTCCGGTTCCGATCAACGATTCTACATAGGCTCCGCTGCCTGTTTGGCTTGTGGCGTTTGCATCATTAATATGGTTACCCTTTCCCGTTTCAGCGGCTCTATTGTTTTTTGCCCCGCCGGAGCATGCTGTTAAAACCAGCGATACCGCTATGATTACCGTGTAAATACGCAAGTGTTTTTTTAGGAAACTCATTTTTTCTTACCTCCATTGTCTTTTGCAAATTTATTACTGAATAGTACTGCAACGCAGCTTAGTAAAGTATTCACGTAGAAATAGCGCATTAAAGCGTTTACGGTATTTCCACGCGGCGCATAAATGCCGGTATAATAATGTAACTTGCGTTGTAGTATAGAAAGTGTATCAGACGAATTCTTGAAAAATCCTTGAAAAGAGGTAAAAATCAAAAAAATTTTATCCTTGCTTCTTTAATTATATTTTCATAAAATAAATCCATAGCAATCTGAAAGAGGGGTTTATGCTATGCGGATTTTGGTAGTAGAGGACGATCTGGCCCTCTGTGATGCGCTGGTCTATCATTTGAAATACGAAGGCTATGCCGTCGACGCCTGCCACGAGGGTGAGGAGGCACTTTACAACATGCTTAAGCAGGCCCATGACCTGGTGATTCTCGACCGCATGCTTCCCGGCATGGACGGAATGCAGGTATTGTCTGCTGCAAGGAAAAAAGGTTATGCGGGGCCGGTATTGATGCTCACCGCTTTGGGAAGTCTCAACGACAGGGTAACGGGGCTTGATGCAGGCGCAGACGACTATATGGTAAAGCCTTTTGAAACGGAAGAGCTTCTTGCACGCATCCGGGCAATGGTCCGTAGGCCTGCGCAATTAAAGGACAATACCAGCTTCACATTTTCCGATCTGGCGCTTGATATCAAAGACCTTCATTTGACAGGCCCATCAGGGGTTTCAGAGCTCACTAAAAAGGAAGCCCAACTGATGGAAGCACTTATGCGGAACAGCAACCATACACTTTCCCGGGATGTTCTCTTCGCAAAGGTCTGGGGGACAGATGCAGTGGTGGAGGACGGAAATCTGGACAGCTATGTACATTTCCTGCGCAAAAGGCTCAAATCCATAGACAGCAATGTTCAGATCGCCACGGTACGCGGTATCGGATTCCGTTTGGAGGTCTTATGAATCTTCTGAAAAGACTCAGGGCAAGCCTGACAGTCATTAATGCAGTTGTCAGCGGAGTAATCCTGCTTGCAATGGCACTGGGCGCTCTTCTGTTTACGCAGAGGTATTTTTCGGAAAGCAATGAAAATGCTTTTGTACACGCAGCTGACTCAGTGGCTTATTACGTACAATATGAAGCAGTTGTCAGACATAGCTACCTGTCACGTATTGAGCATACGCAAGAATTGATAATTCATATCGAAGACGGTGGAAATCCCTTCCAATGGCCTGGGGTAATAAAGACGGACACATCGCGGCAAATATTATTTGAGAAGGCCTGGAGGGAAGCAAAAAACCATGGGGTTGATATAAAGCTGAGGGCTTTTTCGCCAAAGAATTATGTTACGAATATTTCCGGAAATTCAAAGGATCAATACCGGGTATCCATCTGGCTGCTCCCGGGAGAAGACAGCTGGCATTCAATCACAATTCTGCGTGATATGTCCGGAGAGGTGAAAATTTACCGGAGCCTGACGTATGCTTTTATGGGCATTGCGTTACTGGGACTTGCCATACTGGGATTTTTCAGCTACGGGTTTGCAGGGCGGGCCATCAAACCGGTTGAAATTGCCCGGGACCGGCAAAACCAGTTTGTCCAGGCTGCATCCCATGAACTTCGTACGCCGGTAGCCGTCATACAGTCGAGTGCAGAGGCCTTATTGAAAGCCAATGAGGAGGATGCGGACAGATTTGCCAGGACGATTGAACAACAATGTAGACATCTGTCGAAGCTGGTTGAGGACTTACTGTTATTAGCCGGCAGCGATACAGGTGCTTTGAAATTGAATTTTGCACCGGTGGAGCTTCATACAGTCTTACAGGAAACTGTCGGAGACTTTTTACTTTTGTACAGGGAGAAAAATATAAAGCTGTCACTACAAAATTCAATATCACTGCCTGTATGGGGAGACCCGGTCAGAATCAAGCAGGTCCTGTACATTCTCCTGGACAATGCCCTGGAGCATACACCCATGGACGGTGAAGTCGGGCTTAATCTTAAAAAAGCGGGAAATGAAATCAATATCAGTGTAAGGGACACAGGCACCGGTGTACCTGACCCACACAAGGACCATATTTTCGACAGGTTTTATAGGGCAGACAAGGCAAGAAGCCGTGCCAAAGCCCATTATGGCCTTGGCTTGAGTATAGCGAAGGAAATCATGCTACAGCACGGAGGCAGAATTACTCTCGAAGACAACGAAGGAGGAGGCGCAGTCTTCATACTGCACTTCCCAATTGAACAATTGAATGGATAGTTTCCTTCACAGTAAACGAACCCGTTGAATCTCTACTAGTCGCATCTTTGCTGTATATAGAGGCAAGCGATGAGCAACAAGCCATCCTCCAGGATAACTATGACGTGTTTTCTTCTGAAGTTTAGACTATTAAAATAACCGCATCTTCGCGGAAAAGATTCTGGTTTCTGCTTTTTAAAGCTCTTGAAAATGATGTCAAGCACTTTGAAAAAAATTTCATAAAGTGCTTGACATATTTGGCTTACAGTTGTAAGGTATATGTGAGACTTACAATTGTAAGGGAGGGATTTTATGAATGAGTCATTGCCACAAATCACTGATTCTGAATGGGTAATCATGAGGGTGCTTTGGGAGAGGTCGCCTTTGCTGAACAGGGAAATCATAAAGAATGTTGGTGAAAGGAGCAGGTGGAATAATAAAACGATTGATACTTTACTAAGAAGGTTGGTTGATAAAGGTGCTGTGGGATACAATCTCATCAACTCAAAAGTGAGAGAATACTACCCTTTGGTCACGCATGAAGAGTGTGAAAAGGCAGAAAGTGAAACATTCCTGAAAAAAGTATATGACGGGTCGGTAAGTATGCTGATAGCAGGGCTTATAAAGCATCAGAAGGTTTCAAAGGAAGAGTTGGAAAAGCTCAGGAAATTGATTGACTTTGACAAGGAAAGGTAAGGAAAGGCGTTATGCTGGTAAGTGTTTTTTCCGAGGTTTTACTAATTTCCGTCATGGCTTCGGTGCTTATACTGCTGATCCAATTGGTGAAGACGGTTTTCAAGGAAAAACTGTCAGCCGGATGGCACTATTATATATGGCTTTTGCTGCTGCTCAGACTCGCAATTCCCTATACGCCGGAGTTTTCCTTGAATTTGAATGGCTTTGCTCCGGCAGTTCAGGATATTGTTGGGATTCAAGCTGAGAATAGTACGAATGACCGTAAAGACAATAACCTTGATTTGAGAATCGGTGACAAAACGGCTACAAAAAGTACAGGATATGCTGAAAATAATCATCAGACAACCGCTATAAACAATGAAATAACCCCAAAACTTGAGAAGAATGAAAATAAAAACAGTAAATTATTGTCCCTCGTTATTGCATCCGCAAGCAAAATATGGCTTATTGGCATCATCTTTTTTATATTTTACTTTCTGATGCTTAACCGTATAGTAAGCCGCAGAATTTACAAATCGAGCAAATCCGAAGAAAACGGCAGTAGTGAGGTTATTTTTGATTACTGCAAAAAACTCCTGAATATTAAAAAAGATATCCCAATCCTATATCAAAAACATATAAAGACGCCTGCGGTTTATGGCATTATAACCCCCAAAATCCTTATACCTGCGGATATATTCCAACAACTCGGCCCGGAAGAAATCAAATATGTTTTTTTACATGAACTATGCCATTTCAGGCATAAGGATACGGTAATCAGTTTAATAAAAATGTTGCTATGCGTCCCCCATTGGTTTAATCCGCTGGTTTGGTATGCATTCAAAAAAATGAGGGAAGACAGGGAACCGGTGTGTGATGAAATTGTACTATCCCGTATAAACCCTGATGAACGTAGGAGTTATGCAGAAACTCTTATCAAAACCATAAAGTACTTTTCAGAAAATCATACACTTTATAATGCGGCAAGCATGAGTCAAGGGAATATTAATACTATAAAGTGGAGGCTTAAATTGATAAATATATTAAAAAAGCGTTCTGTTATTTTGGGAATTGTTATTGCTTTAGCAACAATAACAATAGGTACGGCTGGTGTTTTATATATAAACAGCCATTTGAGTTTTGCTTTACCTGTAAATGCATCCGAGTTACATACTCCAGGCACGGCTGAGGAAGTATCCGATACTGCCATAAAAGAAGAACCAGCGAGAAGAGGTAAAATTCTCGATCGCAATGGGATGGAGCTTGCTGTCAGTATTCCGGCTGATATTATTGCACTGAATCCGGCAGAAATTAAAGCTGCGGGCCAGAATATAGATTCAATCGCTGAAGCTTTGGCCAATTATTTATCACTGGAAAAAATAGAGATGTTGGAAAAGTTAAAATCTACAAGTAGCTATGAAATCGTCAAGAGAAAAGTGGATAAGGATACAGGCAGTAAAATTAAGGAGTGGGTAGAAAATAACAGCATAAAGGGTGTAATCATTGATGAAGATTCCAAAAGAGAATATCCAAATGGAAATCTGGCTGCCAATGTTATAGGCTTTACAGGGGAGGATGCGCAAGGGCTTTCCGGAATCGAATTATCGATGGAGGAGTATTTGAAGCCGAAGAGCACTGAGGTAGCTGCAGATGGAAACAAAAAGCTTGAGGGCGGTTCAAATGTGATGCTCACGATAAACCTGAAAATACAACGCATTGTTGAAAATGCCTTGGATAAAGCAATCAACGAATACAAGGTTATAAACGGTGCGACTGCTTTAATTATGGATCCTAAAAGCGGAGAAATTCTTGCCATGGCATCAAAATCGAATTCCGACCCGAATGCGCCCTATTCGCCGGATAACGTATCCGATACGTTTCAGCCGGGTTCTGCTTTTAAGCCAATAACAACCGCCATGGCTCTTGAGGAAGGCATTATCAGTCGTGACAGCAAAGTGAATGATTCTCCTGTTTCGATCAACGGTTTGACAATCCATTGCTGGAGAACGGGAAGATTGCATGGGGAAGAATCCTTTGAAGAAGCGGTATATAATTCCTGTAATCCTGTATTTGTCAGATTAGCCCAGAACCTCGGTACCGATAAGTACTATTCCTATGTCAAAAAATTCGGATTCTATGACAAAACAGGTCTGGAGCTTCCCGGCGAAGCACAGGGTACTATCAGTGAAAACCCTGACGAACTCGATATGGCAATGGCTTCAATAGGACAAAAATTACAGATTACGCCATTGCAGCTTGCCTCGGCTTATAGTGCCATAGCAAACGGCGGCAACCTGATGGAACCACAAATCATAAAGAAATTAACCGGCTTTCATGAGAAGGATGAAACAATTATGGATCCCCGGCAAATAAGAAATGTAATATCCAAGGGAACTGCCGACAGCATGAAGGAGATGCTGGAAGGTTCAGTATCGAAGGGCACCGCAGCAAATGCATATGCTGAAGGCTATAAAATAGCAGGCTATGTAGGTACAAGCGAAAAATCAACAGGTAAATATATTGCCACTTTTGCAGGATTTGCACCGGCAAATGAACCGGAAATTGTTTGTATAATAATTCTGGATGAACCCACAAAAGCATCACATACGGCAGGAGCAACAGCTGCCCCTGTTGCGGGGGAAGTAATAAAGAAAGTTTTGGATTCTATGTCCGAAGGGGAAAAGTGATTTTTAGAGTGATCCAGCCCGGGAGGATCAGCTTAAAATCAAGTGGCGCTCGATCCCCCCGATATGTTGATCAATCTGATCTTATCCTACCTTACCAACAATCACCGGCTGCGAGTAAAATTCTCGCCACCAGCTCCAATACAAAAAACGTGTAGGCCTTATATTTATGCCGAAAGATGGTTTCAAACCATCTTTCGGCTTTAGTTGAGTTGCTTCCGGGTCTTCAATCCTATGAATTGATTTTCGTCATACACAAAGATGCAGCGATATTGTTACCAGAGGGAGAAATAAGAGTTCCTGTAGCCCTTAGTGTAATTAAATCATTTTGTGATAAGTTCAGAAACACTTGACCCTTTAGTTGATAGGATCCGATACTTAATAAAAGTGCTGCGGAATAAACACTCGCGGGAGATTGTATTGTTCCGTTGACAGCAATGGAGGTATTGACAGTGGAAGCAAGGGTAATGCTGAATATAGCTAAATAGCTTAGTTCATATAAACCTGCTATGTTAACTTGTATCTGAGTGGTGTTGATTTGAGTAAGGCCAGTAAGGAAACTATTTCCATCGAATACTACATTGCCGCTTGTTTCAGTACCTGAGTCGTTAAAAAAATATCCATAAGCCTTTAATCCCAATGGGCCAGTAGCCCCAGTGGCCCCGATAGCACCTGTAGCACCTGTAGCACCCGTAGCCCCGATAGCGCCCGTAGCACCCGTAGCTCCGGTTGCACCTGTAGCCCCCGTGGCTCCAGCAACGCCGGTCGCCCCAGTGGCTCCAGCAAGGCCAGTCGCCCCAGTGGCTCCAGCAACGCCCGTCGCCCCAGTGGCTCCGGCAACGCCCGTCGCCCCAGTGGCTCCGGCAACGCCAGTCGCCCCAGTCGCTCCAGCAACGCCCGTCGCCCCCGTGGCTCCAGCAACGCCCGTCGCCCCCGTGGCTCCAGCAACGCCCGTCGCCCCCGTGGCTCCAGCAACGCCAGTCGCCCCAGTCGCTCCGGCAAGGCCAGTCGCTCCAGCAGCGCCAGTCGCCCCAGTCGCTCCAGCAACGCCCGTCGCCCCGGCAACACCCGTCGACCCCGTAGCTCCAGCAAGGCCTGGCGACCCCGTCGCCCCGGCAACACCCGTCGACCCCGTAGCTCCAGCAAGGCCCGTCGCCCCGGTAGCTCCGGCAACGCCTGTCGCCCCTGTCGCTCCAGCAAGGCCAGTCGCCCCCGTAGCTCCGGCAACGCCAGTCGCCCCCGTAGCTCCGGCAACGCCCGTCGCCCCTGTAGCTCCAGCAACGCCAGTCGCCCCTGTAGCTCCAGCAACGCCAGTCGCCCCGGTAGCACCGGCAACACCCGTCGCCCCCGTCGCTCCAGCAACGCCAGTCGCCCCCATAGCCCCGGCAACACCCGTAGCGCCCGTCGCCCCGGTCGCTCCAGCAAGGCCTGTCGACCCGGTAGCCCCGGCAACACCCGTCGCCCCGGTAGCCCCGGCAACACCCGTCGCCCCGGTAGCGCCGGCAACGCCCGTCGCCCCAGTAGCTCCGGCAACACCCGTCGCCCCAGTAGCTCCAGCAACGCCCGTCGCACCGGTAGCTCCAGCAACGCCCGTGGCCCCAGTCGCCCCGGCAACACCGGTCGCCCCCGTAGCTCCGGCAACACCCGTGGCCCCCGTGGCCCCAGCAACGCCTGTCGCCCCTGTAGCTCCAGCAACGCCTGTCGCCCCTGTAGCTCCAGCAACGCCAGTCGCCCCAGTCGCTCCAGCAACGCCAGTCGCCCCAGTCGCTCCAGCAACGCCTGTCGCCCCTGTGGCTCCGGCAACACCCGTTGCCCCGGTGGCACCGGCAACACCCGTCGCCCCGGTCGCTCCAGCAACACCAGTCGCCCCAGTCGCTCCAGCAACGCCAGTCGCCCCGGTAGCTCCGGCAACGCCCGTCGCCCCGGTGGCTCCAGCAACGCCCGTCGCCCCGGTGGCTCCGGCAACACCCGTGGCCCCTGTAGCTCCAGCAACGCCTGTCGCCCCGGTAGCTCCGGCAACACCCGTGGCCCCCGTAGCTCCAGCAACGCCTGTCGCCCCCGTGGCACCGGCAACACCCGTCGCTCCTGTAGCTCCAGCAA
>JAEZCO010000088.1 GCA_023433505.1 Bacillota bacterium
TAGTTGGAGGCTCCACCTGAAAACAGATGGAAGTAAAGCGGAAATGGTACATCCACAATGCCATGAATTGATTCATTCCAATGGAATGCTTGATTGCGCCGGCTAAGATGCGGCAGCATCAAGGTTATTAAGTTGCTTGAGCGCAATGCGGTGAAAGTCGCACGTTGCGTTCTTAGAGAAGTCGGACTCGGCGACGAGTCCCGCTTACTCGGTGATTAACTGATAATGAATCACAGAAAGGAAGTGTGGTAAATATGGAAGAAAAGTTGACTTTGCACATTGTTTCACATACTCATTGGGATAGGGAGTGGTACTTAAGCTTTCAGAGGTATAGATGGCGCTTCGTGAAAACAGTAGATTCCCTGCTTGATAGCTTAGAGCGCGATTCTGATTTCCGCGTCTTTATGATGGATGGGCAGTTTCTCGTATTAAAGGATTATCTGGAGGTTTTTCCCGGGAATAAGTCCAGAATTTCCAAGCTGGTCCGGTCCGGGAGGCTGCTGATTGGGCCATGGTATTCACAGCCCAACGAATACATGGTCAGCGGAGAATCGATGATTCGAAACCTTCTGCTGGGTATACGTGAATCCGAAGCTATGGGCGGCGTAATGAAGCTCTGCTACCTTCCGGATGCTTTTGGGCAGATAACCCAGCTCCCGCAAATTGCCAGAGGCTTCGGTATGGGGGAAGCATGCTTCCACAGAGGCGCCCCCGAGAAATCAGATACAGTTTTCAACTGGACAGGCGCTGATGGATCTCAAATCCAGGTTCTTAACACATACGGAGGCTACCATCTGGCATATGACCTTCCCATTCAGGAAGATGATTTCGTTGAATATATTGATGGCCAGCCTTTCCCTCAGGAGGGGCTTAAAAAGCGTGTGAGTAATCTGATTGGCACATTGCAGCCGTTTTCCAAGTGCCCGCATCTGTTGTTTATGAATGGCGTTGATCACTCCGGTCCTCAGCGGAATATTTCCGAGGTCATTCGGAAGATTAACGAGACCATACCCGGCGTATATGCCGTCAACGACACCCTGCAGGATTATGCTGCAGCTGTCAGAGAATATTACGAAGAAAACAAAATAGAATTCTCCCAAGTGAAAGGCGAGCTCCGTCACGCACAAGGCTGGATTCTTGAGGGTTCTCAGTCTACGAGAGCGGATGTGAAGATAGTCAGCAACCGAATTGAAGGTAAATTTGAGAAATGGATGGAACCATTTGCCTCTTTCTGTTGGATGCTTGGTGCAAAGTATCCATGGGAAATGATTTGGCAGGCATGGGAGTACCTTCTGCAGAACCATGCCCATGACAGTCTGGCATGCAGCAGTACGGACGCCACCTATCATCAGGTAAAAGTAAGATTTGAGTGGGCCGAAGAGCTTGGAGATGAAATCATTGCCGAGAGCTTACTGACGCTTTGCAACCGAATCAGTTGCAATAACGCAACTCAGGCAGGGACAAAGCTGCTTACTGTCTTTAATCCATTAGGCTGGGAAAGAAGCGAGATCATTACTGCATCGATAGATATTCCCAAAAGTGCAGGTATAGTAAATCCTGTTCTGGTAGACGGCGATACTGTCATCCCGATGGAGATTCATCATCACAAGTCAATGAATTCGCTTAAATTCAACCTTCGCGTGGGGATACCCAATTTCATACCGGTTGATAGATATTTAGTGTCCTTCCGTGCAGATCATGTGCCTGCATTGGGATATAAGGCCTTCGTGCTCAGGAGCAATCCTGTGCCGCTGATTTTCCAGGGAACGCTTGTGACGTCCCATAACGTAATGGAGAACGAATTTATACAGGTATCAATTCAGCCAAACGGTACGTTTAACCTCTATGATAAAAGGACGGAACGCCTGTATCCTAACCAGCACTTCTTTGAAGATTCCGGAGAAGCGGGGGAGGGTTTTAGCCGCATGCCTCCAAAAATGGACAGGGTTGTCTATAGTGTGGGTAATCATGCCAAAATATCTTTGGTCGAAAACACCTCACTGAAGGCAACGTTTCAGGTTGACCTTGACATGGAATTGCCGGAAGCCTTGACCACCGATAGACAGGGCAGAAGCGACTCTTTGGCTGCCTGCAGTATCAGCAGCAGGATTACATTGGCGCAAGGCGCGCTCCATGTTGACATTCAGACCAAAGTCGTTAACCGTGCTAAAGATCATAGACTGCGAGTGCTGTTTCCTTCCATGGTTAATGATAGCCATTCCTTTGCGGAATCTCCGTTTGACGTGGTGCAAAGGGAGATTACCCTGCCGGATTTGAACCAATATCCAGGTGAAAAGCCGGCTTCTGAGCATCCTCAGCTAACCTTTGCCGGTATTTCTGACGGCAAGATTGGACTTACCATAGCAAATCACGGTTTATATGAATATGAGGTTATGGATAATTCCGAACACAGCATTGCGATAACGCTATTGCGCTGTCTGGACCGGATTATCGGAGGTCCGATATATGAATGTGAGGATTTGTTTATCCCAGAGGCTCAATGTCTGGGTGAATATATTTTCAATTATAGTGTGGTTCCACATGCAGGGACATGGCACGAAGCCTACCGGCCTTCATACGAATTCAGATTTCCGATGAGAGCAGTTATTGAGAGAGAGCTTGAGGATGAATCCTTTCAAAACTTTGACAGGAGCAGTATCACGAAGATATTACCCTCTGAGGAGTCCTTTGTAAGTATAGAACCGGACAACATGGTCATAACCGCCGTAAAGAAGCATGAGTCCAGAAATTCAATTATTATAAGAGCAGTCAACCTCAGCGAGGAAAATGTGAAAGGTAGTATAAAGCTTGATGCAACTGTGAAGAAAGCTTCGGAGGCATATTTTGTTAATTTGAATGAAGAAAGGGAAGCGGCCGCTGAATTTATTGAAGAAGGAAGGGTTGGGTTCACAGTTCCGGGTAAAGGGATCTTATCGGTTGAATTTGTATGCGCGTGATCTGATATTAGGAAGTATCGTACCGGACGTAATGAAAGATAGAGGTATATATGGAAGCAAGCATTTCGATTATTGAGCCAAAGCCCTATCAAATAATACAAAGAAGAGGCTTCCGGCCGGAGTTTTCGCACCATAATAATCCGGGAGGACCCTACCTGGGAGCTGCAGTTGTCCGGATAAAGGGTATTTGGAATATAGATACCGATGTAAGCTGTGAAGCACGGACTGTGTTGCTGGAAGAAGCATTTGGTAAAGCTCTGGACTGGACTCCGGTTGAAATAGAGGTTGCTGAAGGAAGCTTTTCCACTGAAATAGAACTGCCTGCAGGAGGATGGTACAGGCTTGAGCTCCGGGTGAAAAGAGAGAATAGAGTACTGTTAACTGCTTCCACAGAACCCATCGGTGTGGGTGAAATATTTATAATAGCAGGTCAATCCTATGCAGAAAACTGTAATGATAAAAGATACCGGGTGAGTGACCCTCAGGGAAGGGTCACTGCATATGATTATTCCTGCAGATGTTGGAAAATCGCCCATGATCCCCAACCAATGGCCAGACCGGCTCCGCCTGTAAAATATCAAAAAGACGGGCCGGGCACTATTTGGCCCCATGCCATGAATCTGCTGCTCCCGCTGCTGAGGGTGCCAATAGGGATGCTCAATGTGGCCAAAGGAGCGACCTCTTCCAGACAGTGGCTGCCGGGTGAAGAGCTATTTAATTGTTTGGCAGATGCAGGGCGCCTTACTTCCGATTTCAGATACATTCTCTGGCAGCAGGGGGAATCGGATGTTATTGAAAAAACGGGAGGCGAGGTGTACAAGCAAAGGCTCCTATGTATAAAAAAGACTCTCGAAAATATATGGGGATTTTCAAGGGACTGGTTACTTGCTAAATCTACATTTCATCCTACGGTTTATAGCGATCCTGTAAATGAGGGAGAAATACGTCAGGCGGTTAATAATTTGTGCCTAAACCCAGGTTTTCTTAAGGGCCCTGACACAGACATTCTGGGTGGGATAGGCGTTTTTAGGGCTGATTTGGAAGGCAGCGGCCATTTTACGGAATTAGGGCAGGAAAATGCCGGGCTGCTATGGTTTTCATCAATATGGAGCTATCTGAATGGTAGCAGAAAATGAAAGGGTTGATAGTATGAAACGTTCGGAAATAAATAAGATTATGAAGGAAGCAGCGCGGTTTATAGGCAGTATGAACTTCAAGCTGCCGCCCTTTGCCTTTTGGAGTACGGAAGACTGGGCTGAAAAAGGGTGCGAATACGATGAAATCCGGGAGAATATGCTGGGCTGGGATATAACCGATTTTGGGAGCGGTGACTATGAAAAGATTGGACTTTTGATGTTCACAATTCGAAACGGCAACTTTAAGAATGAAAAGTATGTTAAGCCATATGCGGAGAAGCTTTTAATCACTGACGAAGAGCAGGTAACGCCGTTCCATTTTCATTGGAGCAAGATGGAGGACATTATTAACCGCGGCGGAGGCAACTTGCTGGTACAGGTGTATGAGACCACTGAGGATGGAAAATTTGCAGACATTCCCGTAAAGGTTTCAATTGATGGTAGAAACTATATGGTTGAGGCAGGAACAATACTTCGTTTGACCCCAGGCGAAAGTATCACCTTGCGATCGGGCCTGTACCATTCGTTCTGGGGAGAAAAAGGAACCGGCAAGGTTCTGTTGGGCGAGGTTTCAAAGGTTAACGACGACCGGATCGACAATCGTTTTAATGAATCGGTAGGGCGCTTTCCGCAAATAGAAGAGGATGAAGCTCCACTCTATTTGCTTTGCAATGAATATCCTGGGTTGAAGTGCGAAGCAGGGAGGTGATGTCATGGCTTTGATAACAGATAGAAAAGATGTCCTTGGAATATACAGCGAAGCAGAACGCAACCAATGGGTATTGCCGTGTTTTTGCAGCGAAAATCTGACGTCAACGGAGGCGGTATTGGCCGCCACAAAGGAATATGGAGATTCAAAAGGTATTAAGGACTTGCCTGTAATCGTTGCTATTACTAATCAGTACGGCCACAGGACCCAGGCTGCCTATTATACCCACACCAGGCGCTGGGACATCGGCCTTAAGCTTTTTATCAACGATTTGAAGGTTTTAACCGGGGAAGGTTCCCCCTATGAAAAATTAAGGGTAATGCTTCATCTGGACCATACGCAGTTCGATGATGACCGGGAATTGCTTTCCTGGGATATGGGAGCATTTTCATCAATTATGTTTGATGCATCAAAGGTTCCTTTCAGAGAAAATATCAGGCTTACAAGACAGTTTGTAAAGGAGCAGGGAGACAAAATTGTAATAGAAGGTGCCTGCGATGAAATCGTCGATGCAACCGGAATTGTAAAAAGTGAGCTCACAACGGCTGAAAAAGCGGAGGAATATTTTGAGGGGACAGGTGTGGACCTGATTGTAGCTAACCTTGGAACAGAACACAGAGCAAGCGGGATGGACTTGAGATATTACGGCGATAATGCTAAAAGTATCAAGGAGAAGATAGGCACGCGTATTGTCCTTCATGGTGCCTCATCTGTACCGGGTGATCAAATTGAACATCTGATTAGGGATGGTGTATGTAAAGTCAACCTTTGGACGGTACTGGAACGTGATTCTTCACCCGTCTTGTTTAAAGCCCTGGTTGAAAACGCAGCCAAAGTCGCGGGAAGTGATATTGTGGATGAGCTGAATAGAGCGGAATTACTTGGCGCCAAATGCTTGACCGGAGAGAAGTTGTCTCTTGGATACTTTACAACCGAGTATCGTCAGAATATCATTTTCAATGAAATGAAGAAAATCGTAAAAGGATATTTGAAGCTCTGGTACCGTTAAATTTTTTTGATAGAATTATGCGTCTCTAGCGCATGTTACATAAGCATATATTTAAAACAGGATTAGGGGGTGGTCGAATTATGTCATTGCTGGGACTAGATATTGGTACATCAGGGTGCAAAGCCACGATAATCGATTATGAAGGGAATATAGAGGGGCAGTCTTATCAGGAATATACAATGATCGCTCCTAAACCGGGCTGGGAGGAAATAGATCCTTCACGGGTCTGGGATTCTGTCAGAAAAGTAATAGCTGATTCAGTTATTCAACATAAGGGAGAAAGTATTAAGGCAATCAGTGTATCGTCCTTCGGAGAAGCGGTAATACCCTTGGATTGTAATGGTAATGTTCTTCATAATAGCATTATCTATATAGATACAAGAGGCAGAGAAGAAGCAGCATATCTGGAGGAGAAACTGGGCCGTGAAAAAATACTGGGAATTACCGGAGCTTCTGTTCATTCCATGTATAGCATCTGTAAAATAATGTGGCTGAAAGCAAATATGCCGGAGGTTTATGATAAAACATGGAAATTCTTGCTTTTCGCTGATTACATACTGTTCAAATTAGGTGCAAAGCCCCACACGGATTATTCACTGGCAGCCAGGACAATGGCCTTTGACGTCATTAACAAGCGATGGTCTCCTGAAATATTGGAATGCGCAGGTGTGAATGAAAATAAATTTGGCGAGCCTGTACAAGCAGGAACCGTGGTTGGGGAAATATCTAACAGTATTGCGGATGAACTTGGCCTGCCCCTTGGGATAGTACTTGTTGCAGGAGGGCATGACCAGCCGTGTGCCGCATTGGGCGCGGGAGTAATTAAAAGCGATCTGGCGGTGGATGGGCTTGGCACAACAGAGTGTATCACGCCTGCGTTTGACAGGCCGATCCTATCAAATTCCATGGCAAAAAGCAGTTTTGCCTGTGTCCCTCACGTTGTCAAAGACATGTATGTTACCTATGCCTTTACATTTACCAGCGGAAGCATGCTGAGCTGGTACAGGAACAATTTTGGAGCAATATACCTGGATGAATCAAAGAGATCCAATATAAACCTGTATGATCTGCTGATTGAAAAAGCCACACCAGATCCTGCAGGGATTTTTGTACTGCCTCATTTTGCCGGTGCGGCGACTCCGTACATGGATACGGAGGCAAAGGGTGCAATCGTCGGACTTACTATAAATACAAAATCCGAGGAAATTATCAAGGCCATTCTTGAAGGAATCACCTATGAAATCATGGTAAACATTGAAAGCCTTGACGAAGCAGGAATAAGTGTAAAAGAGTTAAGAACGGTGGGTGGGTTGGCTAAATCCGAAGCTTTCCTGCAACTGAAGGCAAACATGATGGGAAGAAAAATAACGACACTGGGTGTCTCCGAAGCGGGGACCCTTGGTGTGGCTATTCTTGCCGGGGCTGCCAGCGGTGTATATAAAAGCGTAGAGGATGCCGTCGGTAAGCTTGTAAGAAAAAAGAAGGAATTCTATCCGGATGAAAGGCTCCATGAAATTTATATGGAAAATTTTAAAACCTATAAGAAAATCTATCCTGCGATGAAAAGAATTTATTTATAAAGGCATAGAACACATCGCCATAGAAACTTTTATTTTTCTCTTAAGCTTCTGAATGCATGCTTATCACATAAAATATGAAACCCTGGCAGCTTTAAGCTTCACATTATTCCAAGCTCTTCCATGCGTGAGACTTCACTGTATGTATGGCCTTTGGCTGTATAGCCGGAAATGTATTCAGCCATTTCATGGGCAGCGTTCCTATTTTTATAGTTCATCTGATTATTCGCAATTTTATTAAGCTCAAACCGGTCGTTATCAAGCAAGTCCCGGATAGTTTCGATCAAGCTTCCCGTAGTATGGCTCACCGTCCCCAGGCCCTGGCCTGCGATCCATTCCGTTGTGCCTTCCTCCTGTCCCGGCAGGTTTCCCGTTATGATGACGGGTATACTGCAGTGGACGGCTTCCATGACGATATTGGGGCCTGCTTTGGTAATCAAAAGGTCGTTGGCCCTCATATACTGCTCCATATTCACAACATAGCCCGGAAGAAAGAGCTTATGGCCTGCTTTATCCGGAAGCTTGCGCTGGATATAGCTTTTCAGCTTTTCATCCCGTCCCGTCAGCAGTGTGACAGTGCAGTCAAAGCTGTCCAGAAGATTCTTGATGATATTGACGGTTTTGCTTTTATTAAAGGCATTGGCAAAAACCAGGATATCCAGAGCGGGATTTCTATCCGCCTCCGGCCGGATTCCCTTGTTGTCCGTCCCGGGAAGGTTAAACCGGCTTCTTACAGGAAAGCCGAAGACTCTTATTTTGCCCTCCTCAACGCCAAAGTCCATCAATCCCCATTTGGCTTCTTCCGTAGGGGCCAGAAGGCAGGAAGACCTGTGATCGGCCCACAAACCGGAAATGGTAACCAGATCGGCTACCAGGACAATCACCGGTATATTCATTCCGTATCTTTCAAGAAGACAGTTTACAGAGCCCACAAATGCCGGATGTACACTCACGATCACGTCCGGATGGTATTCTCTCAGGGCTTTTAAGAAAGTTTTCCGGATGCACTTGGCCGTAATGTGATTTACTGCATAAGGCAATTGTGAGGCGAACTGGAAAAAAAGCTTCCAGAGACAGGGGAAATATTGCACCATCGGGAAATACAGCTGTTCGACAAAACGACCGAAGGGTCCTCCGATACGAAAGCCATTGACAACCCGTATGTCCGCCTGGTCGCCTTGCTCCAAAAACTGTTCTTTCAAGGCCTGTACAATACTCTCGTGCCCATGGCCGGTTTTATCCGAAGACAATATCATTATTTTCCTGTTCATTTATTCTGACCCCTTAATGGTGAATATCTTTTGTTTTGAAACTATTGTATAACACATTGAAATGAAATACAAAACAAAAAAAGCCATAAGAAATGAAAATTCGGCGCAAGGCATTGCTCATGGTTGTAAAGAACGCAGAATATGAAGAATATCACCGGATTTCACTTCCGGAAATGAGACAATCCATGGAAGAGAGGGAATATCCCTGGAAAAATATACATATTCTATAATTGATATTTTCAGGAGGAGGATATATGAGAAAAACTTTTTGTGCGATTTTATTACTGATAGTCCTTGCGGCTAATTCTTTTGCTGCTGCTGCCGCTTCGCCCGCCCCGGCAGAGATCCCGGAGGTAAAATTTCTTATAAACGGCAATCCCATAGTGCTCTCCGATGTGCCCCTGGGTTTGAACGGAAGGACAATGCTTCCTTTAAGGGCTGTTCTGGTAGCTCTTGGCGTACCGGATGACGAAGAACACATAAAATGGGATGGGAATGAGAAAAGCGTGTCTATAAATTATAACGGCAGCAGCATTTACCTGAAGCTTGACAGCAAAACCGCCTATATTGACGGCAGCGCCGTTGAAATGGATGTGGCGCCCTTCGGATATGACAAAAACCAGAGGATATACCTTCCCGTCCGGTTCACGGCCAGGGCAGTGGGGAAGGAAGCTGCGTGGGATGATTATTCCAGGACGGTTTACCTTAGAGACAGGGAGGCTTATAGCGGAACCGCCGCTATTCTTGAAAAGACTGAGGCTATAATGAAGGCTGCTGCCAGGGCGAAAATTGATACGGAAATGGCTGTAACCATAGTCAATCAGGGCGAGGGGACCGGATTTGACGTAAAAATAAAAGAAGAGCAGGACAGGACGGCAGGGATACTGCATTCGGAAATAACCCTTCCCATCCTTGAAAATCTGGTAACCTTCGAAAATTATTACAAGGACAATATCGAATACGGCAAAGGGATGGGAAATGAGAAGTGGAAGAAAACCCCGATGAAGGAAAAAGATTTCAAAGAGCTCTTTGACAATGAGATGAGCCTTTTGTCCATCAACAGCATGGAAATGCTTTCGGCAACGATGAGTCAGCTCGAAGGCGGCAATCCGGATGAGATTTTGCTTGCCGGGAAGGTGTATCCCAAAGGCATTGTGAAAAATCTGGCGGTGTATTCGGGAATGGAAAAACTTGAGGCAAAGGAGTATTCTGCGGAAGTAACAGTCGACAGGAATACAGGCTTGTTGAAAAGCATCTTTATAGAAATAAGCGGACGCTTTAAAAACAAGGACGGGTATTCGGAGGTTCATGCAGAGATCAAAGCCGTGTATTCGGAAATCAATGGGGACTTTGTATTGAGTCTGCCGGATATGGGAAATTGACAGAATCGCCAGATACAAACGGGTGTGCAAAAAAAGCTAATAAAAACACAAATCATGGTATAGCATAGAAAGCTCCGGTGGGATATAATTACAGGCAAGTGACTTTTATAAATTATCGGAGGAATTCTATGAAAAAAGCTGTGTTCATGCTGCAGGATAAAAATTGGGAATTCATAAACAAAATCTACAACCGGGATAGCCTGGACAGGATAAAAGAGTATGCCTCCGTTTATCCTGAGTTGATCAGCCGTGAAAGCCTGCAAATACATAGAGAGGTTCTCAAGGATACGGAGATCGTATTTTCAACCTGGGGGATGACAGATTTATCGGAAGAAGAAATCCAGCGATATCTTCCGAAGCTCAAGGCGGTGTTTTATGGGGCAGGCACTGTCCAAGGCTTCGCCCGCCCCTTCCTGAACCAAAACATAACGGTGGTAAGCGCCTGGGCTGCGAATGCGGTGCCGGTGGCCGAATATACCCTGGCGCAGATTCTTCTTGCCAACAAGGGATTTTTTCAGAATGTCCATATCACTAAAAACAGTTATGAAGCGGCAAGGGACTATACCGATGCCTTTGCCGGCAATTACTCCGTCAAAGTCGGAATACTGGGTGCCGGCATGATCGGGACAAAGGTCATCGAGCTTTTGAAGCCTTTTAACGTGGAAGTACTGGTATATGACCCCTTCCTTCCGGAGGACAGGGCGGAGACGTTGGGAGTGCGGAAATGCACGATGGCGGAAATTTTCTCGGAATGCCAGACCATTTCCAATCATATTGCAAACCTCCCTACCACCCAGGGGATAATCAACTGCGAGCTTTTTGATAAAATGCTGCCCAATGCCACCTTTATCAATACCGGACGCGGAGCTCAGCTGGTGGAGCGGGACTTGATCAAGGCGTTGAAGGAAATGCCGGCAAGGACGGCTGTTCTTGACGTAACCGACCCTGAGCCGCCCGTAGCCGGCAGTGAATTATTTGATATGAAAAATGTCATCCTTACCTCCCATATCGCCGGGAGCATGGGCCGTGAAGTGGAACGTTTAGGCTGCTATATGGCGGATGAATTTATCCGCTATGTCAACGGCAAAGAGCTGAAGTATGGTGTTGCGTTAAAAATGCTGGAGACCATGGCGTAGAAATATGAGGCATTACACCCGGTAATCATCCTGAGGGGGCTGTCCCGAAACTGTAAAATTGTTTTGGGGGAGCCTCCTTTTTGTACAAAAATGGAATAGGATAAATCCAACAAATAGTATGCCTGCTGCCGGGTATTCGGAAAAAGCCGGGTGTTTGGCCTGGAGTTTTTTGTGCTATAAATATATTGTATTTAACGGAATGAAACATGAAAGGAGCCCGACTTTGAAAAAGTTAGTAAACCTTGTCAAATCGGCGGACGAAAAGTTTTTGGGCGATTTTATCAAACGTTTTTACAGCCGCTGTATAAAATACAGGTTTTCAAAGGTTGTAAATCTGGACAGGCACGCCGGATTCCCTCCGGCCAGGCATGCCCCGGGCGACAGCCCTTTGGCCTATGGCGGAAAGGTGAATTCTGCGACAGTGCTCGATGCCTATGGAAAAGGCATTTTTATGCATTCACTTAAATATGAACCGGTATTATGGTGGTCTCCGGATCCCAGAAGTATTATCCTGCCTTCTCAAATGCATATAGAGGCTTCTGTAAAGCCCTATTTAAAAAAATACCAGGTAACCTTTGATCAAAGCTTCAGAGCGGTTATCAACGGAATATGCGATTATTGGAAGGACAGCAGGGAAGCGTGGATCAATGAAGAAATCATCAACGCCTTTTGCGACCTGCACGAGCAGGGATATGCGCATTCGGCGGAGGTTTGGCATGAAAATGAGCTGGTCGGCGGATTATATGGGCTGCTGCTTGGAAATGTATTTTTTATAGAGTCCCAGTTCCATTTGAAGAACAATGCCTCAAAAGTGGCCATGATAGCACTCTCGAAGCTTCTTCAGGAGATTGGCGTTAAAATTTGCGACACCCAGTACCTGACCAATTTCTTAAAAAGCATGGGTGCTGTTGAAATCTCGAGAGACGAGTTCCTGGATTACCTGGAAGGACCGGCCGTTGTATCCGCTGCGCTGGGTAAATGGACCTACAGATACTCCGGAGCTTCTCTGGTCAAGACCGATAAATAGCCGCTTACGCTGTCCTTGACTTTTCAAGCGCTTCAAATTCTTCCTCAGGTCTCCGGCTCCTGTATCCGATGGCTGGAACGGGGAGTTTCGTTTTTCTATTATTTGACTGTAAAAATTAACGGAATACATAGTGAATACATTAACAATATGCTATAATAAATAAAAAAACAATGCTTAATATCCGGTAAAGGGGCGGTTTAAGGATGAGAATTGATGATATTGTCAAAACGCTGGGAGCAGAGGTGCTGACGGATATTCCAAATCCGGACATGGACATAACTTCTGCCTGCGGAGCGGATCTTATGAGTGATGTCATGGCCTATGTCAAGGAAAACGTATTGCTTTTAACCGGGCTTGTTAACCCCCAGGTCATACGGACAGCGGAGATGATGGATATTAAGGCCATTGTGTTTGTGCGGGGTAAAAATCCCGGAGACGCAATTATCCGGCTTGGACAGGAAAAGGGCATCACAGTGCTTACTTCAAAGGATCCCATGTTTGTAGCCTGCGGCAAGCTATACACCGCAGGCCTTACGGGTAAGGGAGTGAGAGATTGAGCGGCGGTGTGATTAAATTGCATTATGATATTTCACCCGATGATTTTACTCTGGCAGGAGAGGCGTCCAGCAATGTAAGAAAAAAGCTCGTGCAGCTGGGAGTGGACCCCGCTTTGGTAAAAAAGGCCGCTATTGCCATGTATGAGGCCGAAATCAATACGGTCATCCATGCCAATGGCGGAGCCTCCGACATAGAGATCGACAGTGAAAAAATCGTGGTGAAAATAAAGGATACGGGCCCCGGCATTCCCGATCTTGAGCTCGCCATGCAGGAAGGCTGGTCCACAGCGGGGGACAGTATCAGGGAAATGGGCTTTGGCGCCGGCATGGGTCTGCCCAACATGAAAAGGTATGCGGATAAGCTTGAAATAGAGACGGAAGTGGGTAAAGGCACCACCGTAGTCATTGTGGTTTACCTCAAGTGATGGCGTTAAGCACGATGCTGCAGCGAAAAGTACTAATGAAAACATGATTTCCCACCGGTTTTTTGAAAACACGCTCCATTGCGCGGGTGTTTTCGAAAAAGCGGATATAATTTTCAGTGCAAAGGAGGATTGATGATTTATGGGAACTTACTTTCATTCGGTTACCCTGGACGAGGAAAAATGCAGAGGCTGCACCAATTGCATAAAAAGGTGTCCCACGGAAGCCATCCGGGTCCGGAAAAGCAAGGCAAGAATTATAAATGAGCGATGTATTGACTGCGGAGAATGCATCAGGGTATGTCCCTATCACGCCAAGAAGGCGATCACCGATGCATTTGACACGATTTATTCATATAAATACAGGATTGCAGTTCCTGCACCGTCCCTGTACGGGCAGTTTAAAGCGGAGCATTCCAGGAACCAGATACTGAATGCCTTGAAGGCCGTAGGCTTCAATGAAGTGTATGAAGTGGCAAAGGCGGCGGAAATGGTGACAGACGCCACCAAAAGACTCATGACAAGGAAAGGCGTCAAGAAGCCGCTGGTTTCCTCTGCCTGTCCGGCAGTAGTCAGGCTTATTCAGGTAAGATTCCCCAGTCTCATTGATAATTTGGTAAGACTGGAGTCTCCAATGGAGGTGGCGGCAAAAACTGTTAAGCGCAAGACCGCTCTAACAGCCAACATTCCAATGGAAGAAGTGGGCGTGTTTTTTATTACACCCTGTGCAGCGAAAGCCACCAGTGTGAAAGCTCCCTATGAAAATGACAAATCTTCGGTGGACGGGGTGATATCCATCAAGGATATCTATTTGAAGATGCTCTCGGCCCTGGAACACGGCAAGGGCTCCGAAATGCTGGCCCAAGCCGGCTTTGAGGGCATCCGGTGGGCTAATTCCGGCGGAGAGGGACTGGCCCTGGGAACAGATAAATTTTTGGCTGTAGACGGGATACACAATGTCATCACAATTCTGGAGGCCATAGAAAACGACAAGCTGGAGGACGTAGAGTTTATTGAGGCGCTGTCGTGTACAGGCGGCTGCCTTGGAGGCCCTTTGGCGGTGGAGAATGTATATGTGGCTAAAACAAGGCTGAAGAAGCATATTGACGAAGCGAAAGAGGCAAATGCCACACAGCAGCAGGAAGATACCAGCCATGATCTGGATTGGACGGGAAACATTGAGTACAAGCCGGTGATGAAGCTTGATTCGGATATGGAGATTGCCATTAAAAAGCTGGAAGAGCTGGAGGAAATAAACGAACAGCTGCCGGGCCTGGATTGCGGCGCCTGCGGCGCACCCAGCTGCCGCGCGCTGGCGGAGGATATCGTCCGGGGCAACGCCAATGAAACCGACTGTATCTTCAAGCTGAGGGAAAAGGTCAGAGATCTGGCGGCTCAAATGATGGAGCTGGAGGCAAAGATTCCGCCGGTCATGGACAAAGGGACGAAAAATGGGGAAGGCAAGGGTAAAGCCGATGAAGGTATCTGAACTGGCAGTTGTGACAGAAGCTGCTGTAATTACCTGCGGAGCAGGGGAAGACAAGGTTGTGTCGGGCATGTATGCCTGTGATTTGCTTAGCTGGGTCATGGCCCATGCGAAAAAAGGCGATGCATGGATAACTGTCCACACCCACGTAAATATTGTCGCAGTTGCGCTTTTGGCGGAAGTCTCATGTATCATCGTTCCCGAGGGAATAATCGTGGAGGAGGCTACTGTTAAAAGGGCTGAACTGGAGGGGATATCCATCTTGAGTACTTCCCTGAGTACCTATGAAATCTGCTGCAGAGTCCCTGCCTTATGAAATATGCCGTAGATCTTCACATACACTCGGCCCTATCTCCTTGTTCGGACAAGGACATGACGCCGAACAATATTGTGAATATGGCGCTGTTAAAGCAATTGGACATCATTGCGCTGACGGATCATAATACTGCCGCCAATACGGCTGCAACCTGCAAATGCGCGGAAGGCACAAATATTCTCGTCGTTCCGGGGATGGAGGTGGAGACATCGGAGGAAGTCCATCTTATATGCCTTTTCCCCAATGTCCGGGCGGCTTTGCTGATGCAGGAGAAGGTTTATGCCGCGCTGCCTCCCATGGAGAACAGGGAGGATATTTTCGGCGCCCAGTATATCATGGATGAAGAGGACAATATCACTGAAAATCTGAAAAGAATGCTGATTACTGCCACAAGCCTGCCTGTGCAGGAAGTGTTTGAATTTGCAGCAGGCATTGGCGGAGTGGTTATTCCGGCCCATGTGGATAGAAGCTCCTATAGCGTCATTTCAAATCTGGGCTTTATTCCGGAGGATTTAAAGATAAACTATGTGGAAATATCAAAAAACTGCGATGCGCAGGCGCTTATAAAAAATAACGGGCAGTTGGAGAAATATAAAATGCTGAGGTCCTCCGATGCCCATTGCCTTGGTGAAATCCTTGAAAGGGAAACCTTCCTGGAATTGGAGGAGTTCAGTGTGGAATGCCTGCTGGACAGGCTGAAATAGAGGCAGGGACTGCCTCAAACAGTCCCTCATTGGTATAAAAGGAATCTGGTGTAGGGGCGACCACTGGTCGCCCACCCTGGAAGGACTTTGGAGGGCGATCAATGATCGCCGCTGCATCCTTTTATCCTCAGAATGACAGCTTTCCTGTTTTGAGACAGTCCCCTGTAAGAATTTATAGATGCGAGGAGCCTGGCTGATAATTGCATTGCAGCAAAAATGGCATAGAATCAGTAGCCTCAGTGGTAAAGCCGTGCCTCGGGTATGATTTGCCTGGACAGATTCGGACTTGCCCATGACAGTTTAACGGAAGCATTGCCCGTTTTTTCAAAGTATTCCAGCTTCACAGCATACTTCTGACCCGCCTGCAGCGCTATGGAGCCGCTCTTTTCCGCGGTCCCGTGCTCCGTCCAGTCGTCGATCAGCAGCTTGTTGTTGATCCAAAGCCGGACGCCGTCATCGGATACGGTATAGAAGGTATAAGTTTCGCTAAATTGCGGCATTACCTGGCCGGTCCACCGGACTGAGAAGGTATTGGGGCCGATGCTGCTGTCGGGAGAGCCTGTTCCCCAGTCAAAATTAACAGAGGGGTCAATTCTCGAAAGGCCCGGATCCGTCAGGTCTATATCGTCAAAATAATCCGCTCTCAATCCGTTGCCCGCCGCAGGCGGATTCAATATATTTCCGTAAGGCACCAGGGTCATAGCCAGTATATGCATATTGTTCTGGCCGGGAAGTGTAATGCTTTTTACGGTTTTATCGGTATCTGCAGTCAAATAGTAAACAAAGATGTTGCATACGGATACGTTGTCGCCGGTGGGAGAGTGCCGGTGCCCCATTCTTTGGAGGAGTTTTTCGCCGCCGGTATCGTCGGTGCACCAGTCTTTCATGGGGATGGACTGCAGAGAGTAGGTTCCGTCGGTATAATTTATTTTGAAAACGCCGGTTTTGTTTCCGTTGGTGGCAGCGCCAGCCAGGCGGATGGATGCATATCTGCCCCTGTCGAAGCTGATAATCTGCCCGTCGCAGATAACCGCATTGTTCCGGCCGTTTGCGAAAGAGCCGAAATGAAAGGCGATATTATCATATTTGGCATCCCTGTCGGCCAAATCTGCGGAATAGGTGTTTCCTAAGCCGTCGTAATCGCCGTCGGAACGGTCTGTATCATAGCTGAAGGCATCCTGGTCGAAATAATCCGTCAAATCAACGGAAACAGGAGTGACGGTGTTTACCGGAGAAGGCGAAGGTGTAGGGGAAGGCGTACGGGTGGGCTGTACTTCCGCACCCATGACAGGATAGAGCCTGCTGGCGGGAATAATCTCTTTTTCCTGGTGATTGCCGGACCAAAGCAGTTTGACGCAGGCATCGTTTTTTTGGTCGAAATATTCCAGTTTGATATTGTACTTCTTGTTGGCTGTGAGACTGATAGAGCCTTCGTATTCCGTTGCCGCCCTGGTTTTCCATTCGTCGATGATCAATTGGTTGTTTACCCACAGCCTTGCACCGTCATCCGATATGACATGAAAGGTGTACTGTTCCGAGTATGCCGGTTTTATCTGGCCGCTCCACCGCACGGAAAACTTGTCGTGATTCGGTATCCAGGCCGGCGAGCCCGTTCCCCAATCAAAGCTGATCCTTGAATCCAGCCTTGTCACCTTATAGCCTTTGAAATCCAGGCTGCTGTAGTATTCACCCTTCAACCCGCTGCTATCCTTGTTGAAATAATTGTCAAATTTGTTTTTGTCCCTGGAATTGTCGGCCAAAGCCGGGTTTGCATTTGCCGTGCTTCCGGCGGCAGCCAGAAGGACGCTTAATAAAAGGGCCATAATTATTTTTTTTATTCTTTTCATGAATAATGCCTCCTTAAATATGGAAATCGTTACAATGTAATTATATGGAATGCATGTAACGAAATAACATCAATCCTGTTACATTTCTGTTACTTCTGAAGGAGAGCCGGAGCTTGGCAAATTTCAGGAGAATTCTGTCTGCTTTTTCGTACACGCAATAAAATATTTAATATGTTGACATAATCAAGACTTCCACCCATAGGAAATTTTTTGAGGGTTTCTTCCTTCTTCACCGGCACCGGGCGGTCTTGATCCCTTGATTGTACTTATTGGAATACATTGTGCGCAAGGTATCGGTCTTAAGCCGCCCAGGCCTTTAATTCAAAGCGGTTTGGACCTTGAAAATTCCAGAATATTTTTCAAAACCATTGAATTATCAAGCAGAATTTGTTATAATATTAACGAATATTGTTAAATACTTAACACACATTTATTCCAGAGGAACTGATCAAATGTTAATCTATATTAACGGGTTCCGCAAAGAAGCAAATTGGGAGGTCTGAAGATGAGCAATAATTGTTGCTGTGAGTGCGTTGACAGCAAGACGGAGAAATTGCAGGAGATCATTTTAAAGCACAAGGACACCAAGGGCGCATTAATACCTGTACTCCATGAAGCCCAGGAGTTATACGGCTATCTTCCCATGGGTGTTCAGAAACAAATTTCGGAGGGGCTGAATATTCCGCTGACCGAAATTTACGGTGTTGTTACGTTTTATACCCAGTTCTCGCTTAAGCCCAAAGGTGAATACAGGATCAGTATTTGCATGGGTACGGCATGTTATGTCAAAGGCGCCAGCAGCATACTGGATAAGCTCCAGGAAAAACTGGGAATCCATGTAGGCGATTGCACGGAAGACGGCAAATTCTCCCTTGATGCATGCCGGTGCATAGGCGCATGCGGATTAGCGCCTGTCATGATGATCAATGAGGATGTTTACGGAAGACTTACTCCCGACCAGGTGGAAGGAATCCTTGAGAAATACAGGAATATATAATTTGGAAGTGATGCTTTGAGAGATTTGTCGCTTCATTTGATGGATATAATACAAAACTCCGTGACAGCCGGAGCCGGGTGCATAGAAACACGCCTGAAGGCTGATGGAGAAAAATTGATTATGGTCATAGAGGACAACGGATGCGGAATGGACAGGGCCATGCTTGAAAAAGTCATTGACCCCTTCACCACCACAAGGACCACAAGAAAAGTGGGACTGGGAATTCCACTGTTGAAGGCGGCGGCAGAAAGGTCATCGGGAGAGCTGCGGATCCTCTCGGAAACAGGGTACGGTACCATTGTTAAGGCTTCATTCGATATCTGCAACATCGACAGGCCTCCATTGGGAGATATTGCCGAAACAATGACCGGCGTTATCCTTGCAAATCCGGGTATTAGGCTGAAGCTCACAGTGAGTAAAGATGACAGGGTGTTTGTAATGGATACTTCGGAAATTGCAGAAAGGCTTGGGGAAGTGCCCATTACGGAATATGAAGTGCTGATGTGGATAAAAGAATATGTAAATGAAGGCATTAAAGCGATATTTGGAGGTGTACTGGATGAAATCGATAGCGGAACTGGAAGCGATAAGAGCGAAAACCCTTGATGAAATCAAGCTGCGAACCAATAAAAGCGGCAGGCGGGTAGTGGTGGGAATGGCCACCTGCGGTATAGCCGCCGGAGCCAGGCCGGTGATGAATGCGTTTGTTGAAGAGCTCAAAAAGAGAAATTTAAGCGATGTCAACGTAACAATGACCGGCTGCATAGGGGCTTGCAGATTGGAGCCCATGGTGGATATCTTTGATACCGACGGCACTAAGGTGACGTATGTAAAAATGACGCCTGAAAAGGTTGTCCGTATCGTTACGGAGCACCTGGTCAACGGCAGGATTTGTACCGATCTTACCATCGGCGCAGCCGAGTAAGCCTTACCGGTGACGGAAGGCCGGTTATTGCAAGCGTACAGGCAGGTAGAATGCAGCGAATTTAGGGGGGTAACAGGATGGAATTCTTTAGAGCACATGTTCTCGTTTGCGGTGGAACGGGATGTACTTCATCAAACTCCGAAGCAATAAAAAAGGAATTCGAAGTACAATTAAATAAAAACAAATTGAGTAAGGAAGTAAAAATGGTCACGACCGGCTGTTTCGGCCTGTGTGCCGAAGGACCCATAGTGGTTGTTTATCCGGAAGGCGCCATGTATACCATGGTAAAGGTCGAGGATGTAAAAGAGATCGTTGAAGAGCATCTTCTAAAGGGAAGAATAGTAAAAAGGCTTTTGGCCGGGGACAAGGAAAGCGAAGATACCACCAAGTCGCTGGACAATGTAGACTTTTTCAAGAGGCAGTTGAGAATTGCCTTGAGAAACTGCGGAATAATCAATCCCGAGAGTATCGACGAATATATAGCATATGACGGTTATAAAGCCCTGGCAAAGGTTTTGACGGAAATGACGCAGGAGCAGGTCATTGACGTAGTAAAAAAATCCGGACTGAAGGGAAGAGGCGGCGCAGGTTTCCCTACGGGGCTGAAATGGGAATTCACAGCCAGAGCGAAGGGGGACCAGAAGTATGTCTGCTGCAATGCGGACGAAGGTGACCCCGGAGCGTTCATGGACAGAAGCATATTGGAGGGCGACCCTCATTCAATATTGGAAGCTATGGCTATTGCAGGATATGCGGTCGGGTCCAATCAAGGGTATATCTATGTAAGAGCCGAATATCCCATCGCGGTTAAAAGGCTGAATATAGCCATTGAGCAAGCCAAGGCTTACGGCTTGCTGGGGAAAAACATATTTGGCACCGATTTTAGTTTTGATATGGAATTGAGACTTGGCGCCGGCGCCTTTGTTTGCGGAGAGGAAACCGCTCTGATGACCTCCATCGAGGGAAAGAGGGGAGAGCCGAGGCCAAAGCCGCCGTTCCCTGCGGTCAAAGGTTTGTGGCAGAAGCCTACGCTCCTTAACAATGTTGAGACTTATGCAAATATTCCGGTGATATTCAACAATGGTCCCGAATGGTTTTCCAGCATCGGCTCGGAAAAGAGCAAAGGAACCAAGGTTTTTGCCGTAGGCGGCAAGATAAACAATACGGGACTTGTGGAAATTCCAATAGGCACTACGCTCAGAGAAGTGATCTATGATATCGGCGGCGGTATTCCAAACGGAAAGAAATTCAAAGCCGCCCAGACCGGCGGACCTTCAGGCGGATGTATACCTGCCAGCCATGTGGACGTCAAGATAGATTACGATACGCTGATAGGCCTTGGGTCCATGATGGGGTCCGGCGGTTTGATCGTTATGGACGAAGATACTTGTATGGTCGACATAGCAAGGTTCTTCCTGGAATTTACCGTGGATGAATCCTGCGGAAAATGTCCGCCATGCCGTATCGGCACAAAAAGGATGCTGGAGATTCTTGAGCGGATCACCGGCGGCAAGGGAGAGCCTGGCGACGTGGAGAAGCTGGAGATTCTGGCAAAGAGCATCAAGGCCTCGGCCCTGTGCGGCCTGGGTCAGTCGGCTCCACAGCCCGTTCTCAGCACCTTGAAGTATTTCAAGGAGGAATATGAGGCCCATGTAAGGGATAAAAAATGTCCTGCCGGCGTCTGCAAGTCCATGATGAGCTATGTTATCCATACCGACCTTTGCAAGAACTGCGGTATTTGTGCGAAGAACTGCCCGGTTAACTGCATAAGCGGTGATAAGAAGACCCCCTATGTAATCGATCAGGAAAAATGCATCAAATGTGGCGCGTGCATGGAGAAATGTCCGTTCAAAGCGATATTCAGGAACGTGTAATAAGGTCAGAGGGACACGCCTCTCCGCTTTATTGCTAAGAACCGGGGAATGTCCCACTTTTGGATAAGGAGAGATAACATTATGGAAATGGTAAACATAACGATTGATACGAGAAAGATTCAGGTCCCCAGCAGCTATACGGTTTTAGAAGCTGCTAAGTTCGCCAATATAGCCATACCGACATTGTGCTTTCTGAAGGACATCAACGAAATCGGCGCCTGCAGGATGTGCGTAGTTGAAATAAAGGGCGCCAGAAGTCTCCAGGCTGCCTGTGTATATCCGGTCTCCGAGGGATTGGAGATCTATACCCAGACGCCTGCCGTCAGAGAAGCCAGGAAAGTAACGCTTGAGCTGATACTTTCCAATCACGACAAAAAATGTCTTACCTGTGTAAGAAGCAGGAACTGTGAGCTTCAGAAGCTTTCTGAAGAACTGAATATAAAGGATATCCGCTTTGAAGGGGAAGCCCAGAGACATCCTTTGGACAATTATTCGCCTTCCATCGTCAGGGATCCCAATAAATGCGTACTCTGCAGACGGTGTGTCAATATGTGCAAAAACATTCAAACCGTTGCGGTTATTGACACCAATGAAAGAGGATTTAATACCATCGTAGGCTCTGCCTTCAACGAAACCTTGAATGAAGTACCCTGCATCAACTGCGGTCAATGTATAGCCGTATGTCCTGTGGGAGCCTTGAGGGAAAAGGATGATACCGACAAAGTGTGGGCAGCGCTTGCAGACAAGGACCTGCATGTAGTGGTGCAAACAGCTCCGGCTGTCAGGGTGGCCCTGGGCGAAGAATTCGGAATGCCTATCGGTTCAAGGGTCACCAGCAATATGATTGCTTCCTTGAGACGTCTTGGCTTTGCAAAAATATTTGATACCGATACCGCGGCAGACCTTACAATTATGGAAGAGGGCACGGAGCTGCTCAACAGGATAAAGAACGGCGGAAAGCTTCCGCTCATTACTTCCTGCAGCCCCGGATGGATCAAATTCTGCGAACACAATTATCCGGAATTCCTTGACAACCTTTCTTCCTGCAAGTCTCCTCACGAGATGTTCGGCGCTGTTTTGAAATCCTACTATGCGGAGAAGGCGGGCATTGACCCGTCAAAGATCTTTGTTGTATCCATCATGCCGTGCACAGCCAAGAAATTTGAAGCACAAAGGCCGGAACTGGCATCCAGCGGATATCCCGATGTCGATGTTGTTCTTACGACCAGAGAACTGGCCAGGATGATCAGGGAAGCGGGAATAGATTTCACAGAGCTGCCTGAAAGGCATTTTGACGATCCCATGGGTGAAGCTACGGGTGCCGCTGTTATCTTCGGAGCTACCGGCGGTGTTATGGAAGCTGCATTGAGAACCGTTGCGGATCTTCTTGAAGGCAAGTCTCTTGACAATATTGAATATACTGTTGTCAGAGGTGTAGAAGGCATTAAGGAGGCCACCGTTGAAGCAGGCGGGATGAAAATCAAAGCTGCCGTTGCTCATGGTACGGGGAATGCAAGAAAGCTTCTTGAAAGAATTAAAAGAGGCGAGGCGGAATATCATTTCGTGGAAGTCATGGCTTGTCCGGGAGGCTGCGTCAATGGCGGAGGACAGCCCATCCAGCCGTCACAGGTCAGAAGCTGGATCGACCTGAGGTCCGAAAGAGCCAAGGCGATCTATGATGAAGACAAGAGCCTTCCAATCCGGAAATCCCATGAGAATAAGAAAATGATGAAGCTGTACGAGGAATACTTCGAGCATCCCGGCAGCCACAAGGCTCATGAACTGCTGCATACGCACTATGTGAAGCGGGAAAACTATCCTGAAAAATAAGATAAAGGCAAGCCCGGATAAAAGTTATGCAGCCCCTTGTAGAATCGGATTCTATGAGGGGTTGTTTTTTGCGCTGCCGAATCAGGTCTTTGGGTTAACCGATATCTTAAAAAAACCTACCTTTTTCAGGAAAAAACCACCTGTTTCTACGGGGTGGAAAATGTTATTGTAAATAAATAAAAGCAAAATTTTCATTCGTCAAAATTTAACTTGAGGTGCAGGGGATATGAGCAGAAAACCGATTGTTATTACGCTTGTTATAGTACTTGTGGCCGCAGCCGCAGCAGCTTTGTTGTTTGTTTTCAAATGGAACGGTCCGGGCAAAGAGTTGGCAAGTGATAGCGGAATTGACGAGCTTGCGCCGGTCACGGAAGAAATTGCTCCCCTATCGGAAGACGAAACAACGCTGACCTTCTATTTCCTTTCGCCAAAGCCTCAGGTTACCGGCGAGATTCTGGAGTATGTCCAAAGCAAGCTCGGCGGGAAGCTGAATGTCAAGCTGGATTTCCAGTTCCTATTGAGTGACCCCCGGGGATACCTACAAAAAATAAAGACCCTGGTTTCGGCAGGTCAACCTTGTGATGCTTTTGCCTATGCAAACTATTTCCCGACCCGCCTGAAAACCTTGGCGGATGAGAAAGTGATCAAAGACATCACCGAATTGTTCCCCATGTATGCTCCCAACTATTACAGCAGTCTTCAAAAGGAGGAAATTGCCGCTGCCTCCGCCAATGGGAAAATATATGCCGTACCGCACAGTTATCCGATGACGGAAATGAAGTGTGCCATCGTGCGGGAAGATTTGATGAATAAATACACTATCCCGGAAATATCCAACGAGAAGGATTTTGAGGCTTACTTGCAGAAAATCAAGGAGATGGAGCCTTTAATGGCCCCTACGGCATTCACCGGGAATTCAATGGATTTGTTTGCAGAAGCCAACGGCTACGCTATTCTTGATTATGAAACCGGACTTGTATATCCATGGGACGATCCCGGAATGAAAATTGAGGCATGGGAACAGACGCCGGCTTTCAAGCGAGGGATCGAAACTTTACAGCGTTGGTATCAGAAGGAATATATTCAAAAAGATATAAGCACCTTTCAAATGGGTGAGAATTCCATTGCACTGGGAAAATGGGCTTCCTTCATTTCATCCCTTGGCTCCGACTATGACTGTAATACCATTGCAGCAAGCCATGGCGTGGAATGGCGGTACAAGGCCTATCCGCTTTATCCCGGCAAAATATCGGCAAGGTCGTCTCCCATGGGCGGGGCGCTGTTGATCTGCGAAAGCTCGCCCAATGCGGAGCGGGTGTTGGAGTTTGTCGACTGGCTGCAGTCGGACCAGAAAAATTATGAAGCGCTGATGTATGGAATTGAAAACAAGCATTATACTTTAAAGGATGGCAAGGCGGTATTGCCTCAGGGTGTAAACATCGCAGAATCACTGTATGGATGGGGCTGGAGGAATGTTTTTATGAATTTGAGGTATGAACATATGCCGGCGTCTTCCGATACGGATTCGTATAAGGAATATAACGATTTGCTGGAATCCCAAACCAGATACCCGCCGCATACGGGGTTTGTCCCTGACTACGGCGCTTTTGAGGAATTGAAAACCCGGAGGCTGTTAGCTGCCGGTACTGTGGAGAAGAAGATTTACAGCGGCGTATTTGTGCGGGAGGATATTGGCACTTTCATGAATGAGCAGAAATCGGAGGGCATCGACAACCTGGTGAATGGGATACAAAAGCAATTGGACCAATGGAAAGCTGGCCAGTGAGCTTTTAAAACTATTCACCCGAGGTCATTTGCATTTAAATTTTTGTTAACGAATTTCATTCACTGCCATTATATAGTATAATAATGTGGGATGCCGGTTCACATAATAAATTACTGATGGAGCATGATATGAAATTTACTGACAAATCGATAAAATGGGCGGTTGTACTGGCGGTTTTTACGGTGGCATTGGTGGTGGCAGGATATTTTGCCGCCGTGTTGCTTCAGGGAAAGGCGGACACCGGAGATGTGCATGCCCAGGATGTGCGTGATAAAAATGAGGAGTATGCGGTAGGCGAGGAAGAAAATGCGACAGCCGACCCGGAAAGCAGTATTTCGCCGGTCATTCCAGATACCAAAGATACAAGCCTGACTGTAGGAAAGACATACGGTACCAGGCTTGTGGAGGAGGGAACGGTAAATTTGCTGATTCTCGGTGAGGACAAGGTGTCGTACCTTTATGATACCATCGGTATCGTCAGCATCAACAAGAGTGCCGGAACCATGAAGATCATCATGATCCCGAGGGATACATATATCGAATACAATCCCGAAATCAGCAAAGCCTTGAAGGATTCGGGAAAGTCGGGGCTGCCCGGTATTTATAAAATAAACTATACCCACCATATCGGGACCTTGATTAAATATAAAGGAAAGTACTCTGCGCAATCCATCAGCTTTCTTGCCGACGTCATAAAGGAAAAATTCGGCGTTGAGACCAATGATTATGTCAAAGTCAATACGGAAGGGTTTGTCAAATTCATCGACCTTTTCGGCGGAGTCGACATGGATGTCCCCTATGTCATGAGCTATGACGATCCTACACAGGATTTGTCCATCCATCTTGAAAAAGGCCGGCAGCATCTTGACGGACGGGATTCGGAAGGTTTTGTGAGATTCAGGCAGGGCTGGAAGGAAGACGGGACGTTTTTTGAAATCGGGGATACCCAGCGCAAGAAAAATCAGATTAATTTTCTCAAAGCATTTGTCCAACAGAAGGGGACGATCAAAAATATCAACAAGATCCCGGAAATGTTCAATATCATGGGCAAAAGCATCAAATCCAGCATCGGGCTGGGGGACATCCTGGCAACCTATACGGGACTGGCAAAAGATATCATCCAGGATAAGTACAAAATAGAAAGCGTTAATCTTGAAGGAAAACAGATTAAGATCAACGGTTCTTCCTATGTTGATATTGAATAAAACTGGGAATACTAAGCATTGGCGAAAGTATAACTTCCGATAATCTTTTCCGGGGAACTGCGCTTGGGGCTATACCCCACAAAAGAATCGGAAGCCACATTTGCGGTACTCCTAAAGCCATCTGTCGGAGGAGGCAGAATTTATGCAGGAAATACACGTAGTTGGCGCGGCGATTATAAAAGGGTCCGGCGTACTTGCCGCAAAGCGTTCAATCGAGATGGACCCACCCCTGAAATGGGAATTTGCAGGCGGCAAGGTGGAACAGGGAGAGTCACATGCGCAAGCTCTTGTGAGAGAAATTTCCGAGGAACTGGGAGTAAGGATAACAGTGAAGGGCTTTCTGTCAGATGGGATTTATGAAACGGATGAAAGACGGATCCTCCTGCATGTCTATGAAGCAGCGATCATTGATGGAGAACCTGTGCCCAGAGAACATTCCCAATTGCTGTGGATAGAAATCGACAGGCTCGGCGAGCTGGATTGGGCAGATGCGGATATACCGGCCTGCAAGGCATTGATGAAAAGGTATGGCGTGATTTGCTGCGGGTAGCCGATAAACCTTTTTGGGGTATAATACGTATAATCCTTTAGGAGTACTGCAAATATTATTTCCCGTTTTTCTGAAAATGTAGGTTGCATAGGCGAGCAGCAAATGCAAAGCATTTGTGACCAGCCCCGGCGCTCCAAGACTGCATTTTCAGAAAATCCATACGGGAAGTTATATCTGCACCGGTACTTAGCAGATATAGATCAACGGAAAGAGGTTTTGAAATGATAGAAATCAAGAATTTATCCAAAAGCTATAACAAGGGAAATATCAAAGCCGTCGACAATTTGAACCTTACGGTGCAAAAAGGCGAGATTTTCGGCTTTCTAGGTCCTAACGGCGCAGGTAAGACCACCACCATCAAAATGATTGTGGGGCTTTTGAATCCGGACAGCGGCAGTATCAGCATAAAAGGCTTTGACAACCGTGTAAGCCCGCTGGAGGCAAAAAGCAATATCGGCTACGTCCCTGACAATCCGAATCTTTATGACCGCCTCACAGGCACCGAGTACCTTAATTTCATGGCGGACGTTTACCAGGTGCCCTCCGGCCTCCGCAAGGAAAGGATTTCGCATTATCTTGAAATGTTTGATTTAAAGGACGCCGCTGCGGACCTCATCAAAAGCTATTCCCACGGAATGAAGCAAAAAATCGCCCTTACCGGCGCTTTGATACATAATCCCTCCGTGTGGATACTGGATGAACCCATGGTAGGCCTTGACCCGAAATCGGCGCATTTGCTGAAGGAACAGATGCGGGAGCACTGCGACAAAGGAAATACGGTGTTCTTTTCGACGCATATATTGGAAGTGGCTGAAAAGCTGTGCGACAGGATGGGAATCATCCACAAAGGCAAGCTGATCGCCATCGGGACCATGGATGAGCTCAGGCAGGGAGATAAGAAGGATTCTCTTGAAAATATATTCCTGGAGTTGACGGATAATGAATAGAATGCTTTCGCTGGTGAAAACCCAGATCAATACCAATTTCGGTATTTCAGCGCTGAAATACCGTTTTACGAAAGAAAAAAAGAAACGGCTGGGAACCATACTCATCGGTGTGGCTATTTTAATGGGCATCGGCCCCCTGCTATCCCTTTATATACTGATGATGACAGGCGTCTATGCCATAGGGGCTTCCCTGAATCAGCCGGAACTGGTGCTTACCATCTCCTTTATGATGTCGCAGATGTTTGTATTGTTTTTCGGCATGTTTTACATTATCGGCAGCTTTTATTTTTCCAATGATCTTGAGACACTGGTGCCGCTGCCTTTAAAGCCCTATGAGGTCATCGGAAGCAAATTTGCCGTTATCCTGATCAATGAATATATCACCGTACTGCCCATATTGCTGCCGCCTTTACTGGTATATGGCATAGGAATGGGGATGGGCCCGTTTTACTGGCTGAAAGGGCTTGTAATGATCCTGACAGCGCCTGTCATTCCCCTTACATTGGGTGCGGTATTTATCATGCTCCTTATGCGTATGGTAAACCTGAAAAAGAATAAGGACCTTTTTGCCATTATCGGAGGTTTTGTCGGAGTACTGCTTGCCCTTGGCGTGAATTTCTTTTTTCAAAGGGTTCCCAAGTCGGGAGGGCAGGATTATCTAAAGAACCTGCTGAACAGCAAAATGGGCTTGATCGATGAAATAGGAAGAAGATTCCCACCAAGCATTTGGGCCACCAAAGGCCTTTCTGACAGCGGGCTTTCAGGACTGGGCTACTTTGTACTTTTTATGGGAGTGTCTCTCTTGTTTTTCGCCTTATTGCTGTGGCTGGGCAATCTGGTATTTTACAAGGCGTTGATTGCCGGGCAGGAAGTTACGCGTAAAAGAAAGGTTTCCAGTGCGAGGGAGACGGAGCAGCTGTACGAAAGGGTATCAAGCCCTGTCATAGCCATTATCAAAAGAGAATGGAAGCTGCTGCTAAGAACTCCGGTCTATATTATCAACGGGCTGACAGGAGCCTTGATCGGTCCCTTTATGCTGCTGGTTATAATGTTTGCCCAGGGCTCGGATGATGATGCGCTTGTGATCATGAATGCTGTTCACAATCCCGAATTTGCAGCTTTTGTGGCCCTGGGAGGTCTGGGTGTAATGCTTTTCACCTCGGGGATGAATCTGGTAGCCTCTACCTCCGTCTCAAGAGAGGGCAAGACCCTGTGGGTATTGAAAATGATCCCGGTTCCGGCAAGGCAGCAGGTAATGGCCAAATTCCTCCAGGGATTTATGGTATCCATACTGGGAATACTGACGACTTCCATCGTAATGGGCTTTTTTCTCAAGCTTTCCTTAGTACGGCTGCTGGTTATCATACTTCTGGCGCTGCTGGGTTCAATAACGCTGGTGGCCCTTAATTTACTGCTTGATGTAATTCACCCCAAGCTCACATGGAACAGTGAGCAGGAGGCGATGAAGCAGAATCTGAACGGTGGCCTTGGCATGCTGGTTTCGGTGTTGGTTATAATGCTGCTGGCGGCCGCGGCTGTGGTTCTGATCCTGGTCAAAGCAGCCGAGTGGATAGTATTCACCGGGGTTGGCTTTATATCCCTGGTGCTCGGAGTACTTTCCCTGTTGCTGCTTTTTGCTGTAGCGGAGAAAAGATACAGGGATTATGAAGCATAATAAATGTTTATCTGCATAATTTAGGTATAAGAGTGAAGGCTGATTTAAGGTGGGGCATTCCTCCATAGGGTATTTGGAGGGGTGTTCCCCTACATATTTATAGTGGGAGGAATAAAATATGCCAAAACAGGTTTGGAAACCTTCAACCCTGCTGAATCCGGTGCCTGTGGTCATGGTGACCTGTGCGGACAGCGCCGGAAAACCCAATATTATAACCCTGGCCTGGGCAGGTACCATCAATTCGGAACCGCCCATGCTTTCCATATCGGTCCGGAAGGAAAGGTATTCCCATGGCTTGATCATGGACAAGGGGATGTTTGTAGTGAATCTGACGACGGAAAAGCTGGCTTTTGCCACCGACTTTTGCGGAGTGAAATCCGGGCGCGATACCGATAAATTTGCGGCAGTCGGGCTTACACCGGAAAAAGCCTCTTTTGTGGATGTTCCGATGATCAAGGAATCTCCGGTATCGCTGGAATGTATTGTCCGAAACCGCATGGAGCTGGGCTCTCATGATCTCTTTACTGCGGAAATCGTGGCTGTGGATGTGGAGGAAAGCCTGCTGGATGAAAAGGGAAAGCTTCATTTGGACAAGGCAGGGCTGATATGCTATTCCCACGGGTATTACTGGACTCTCGGCCAATCCCTCGGATACTATGGATACTCGGTAACGAAGAAAAAGGACGTGCAAAGGTGATCGAGGGGACGGGCTGCTGTCAACGATAAACACACCGCCGATGTTATAAGGAGGATGAGTATGGAAAAGAGGAATAAACTGTTTTCTCAACCCGTAACGGATATCATTAAGAAAAGAGTCTCTATGCGGACTTATGAAAAAGGACCCATGCCGGCAGAGCAAAAAAGTGCGATAAAAGACTATTTTGGCAAACTGACGGGACCTTTTGAGGTAAAGATCCGGTACGCGCTTCTGGAAAAGCCGGAGCAAAAAGAGGAAGATCTGAAGCTGGGCACTTATGGGGTGATTAGAGGAGCTTCGGCATTTATCGCCGCCGCTGTGGAGAAAAAGCCCTATAACATGGAGCAGCTGGGATATCAAATGGAGGAGCTTATCCTCTATGCTACCAGCCTAGGGCTGGGTACCTGCTGGCTGGCGGGCACCTTCAGCCGGAGCAATTTTATCAAGGCCATCGGCGCCGGAAAAGATGAATTGGTCCCGGTGGTTGTGCCGGTGGGGCCGCCAAGGGAAAAAAGAAGCTTGCTGGATACGGTGATGCGTTCGGCGGCCGGAAGTACAAAAAGAAAAGCATGGACCGAGCTGTTTTTTAAGGGAAATTTCGAAAGCCCGCTGGATGAAAGCAGTGCAGGTGCATATGCCGTGCCGCTGGAAATGGTGAGACTGGCGCCTTCGGCATCCAACAAGCAGCCCTGGAGGATTTTACATTCCGGCGGAAGCTGCCATTTTTATCTTAAGCACGCAGGCATCTATAGCAATGCATTGGGATTTGATGTTCAAAAAATCGATATCGGCATTGCAATGCTGCATTTTGAGGCTGCTGCCAGAGAAGCGGGCCTGTCCGGCAGTTGGAAGCTTGACAAGCCGGAGATCAGTCAGGCTTCGGAACAGCTGGAATATATCATTTCATGGGTTCCTGTTTCATAGCGCTGCGGATACGCAGGTAGGATCACTCATGAAGTCCTGTCTATAGCACTTATTCATACGGAGCATCCGTTGGATAAACCCGGCAGTTTACAGAAGCTGCCGGGTTTTTATTTTTATGTTGAACATTATGTTTTACAGTCAGCGAACTGTGGTAATTAAATAGCAAGATAAAGGGCATTCAATTAAAAGGCATTAAAAACGAAAGGTAACAAAGTGATGATGGAAAAACGAATTATATGGAAAAGGCAAACCGGTTGAAAAGCCGGGACGCAAAGCCAGGAATCTAAAGCAATGATGATATGATCGTCCGGCTGCCATATATAACTATTGGCGGTTTTTTGTCTAACAACGTATTTATAGGTTAGCTTAAAGGAGGCGATCTTATGAGAAGTAAAAAAGATAGCAGAAGAAGAGTATTTTTACCGGTTTTTATAACGTTTGTTATGCTGCTGACCCTGATTCCACTTAATGTTCCCGTAGTTGCCATTGACTACTATGACTACATATATTATGAGGGAGACGACCAGAGCAATGTGGATTCCGAACTTGCAGCACATATTGATGGATTTGACAGAGTTGAATTTGATTCTAGCGGCAGCCCTGCAGGAGATGCAAAGGGAGTAACCGTAGACGTAGACCCGGATAACGCTTTAACATTTAGCTGGAGTTCGGTAAGAAGAGTTAAATTTATTTATGTAAGAGAAGGCGATGAAGGAATACTATTTGATATCGGCAGCGAGACGTCAGGAAGCATAAGACTGGACGAGGTTTACGATAATGATAACATGCTTGAGCATAATGCAATTATCTATATCAGTTTCTATTTATGCAATTGCCCGGTAAAAACCCCGACGCCATCAGATCCTCCGGCTGCAACCCCGACGCCATCGGATCCTCAGTCTACACCGCCGCCGCCATCGGATCCTCCGGCTGCAACGCCGACACCATCAGACCCTCCGGCTGCAACACCAACGCCATCGGATCCTCCGGCTGCAACACCGCCGGCGCCATCGGACCCTCCCTCTTCAACCCCGGCACCGACGAATCCCCCTGTTGCAACTCCGGCACCCACGGATTCCCCTGTTGTAACCCCGACCCCGACAGATCCCCCTGCTGCGACTCCGACCCCGGCGATAATCGTTGAAATAGACGACGAATCAACCCCTGAATCGGGATTATCGGATCCGAATGAAGAAGTGATTACAGAGGGAGAGGAAAGCATACCGGCAGCACCGGCTGCATTGCCTAAAACAGGAGGAGTACCTGCCACAGCCATTTATGGATTAGGCGGATTGGTTACGGCAGCAGGCCTGATGCTGAGAAGAAAACTGAAATAAATCCGGCAACAATGCGGTTAATATAAAAAAAGAGAGTCTTTGACTCTCTTTTTTTGCATTCGTTTGTCTAAAACCGGGATAGCTGCCGACTTTTATCACTTGCTTTCTGCCGGAAGCCTTATGAGGAACAGGGCGCCTGAGCCGGTGTTATCCGCAGAAACGGATCCGTTGTGCTTTTCTATGACAGCTTTTGAGATGGCGAGGCCAAGGCCTGAATTGCCCTTCTTTCCTTTGTAGAACCGCTGGAAAACCACCGGAAGCTCCTCGGAGTCAAAGCCCGGACCATCGTCGGAGATTGCTATTTCAATTTTTTCCTCCTCCGCTACCTTCCGGTAGGTGATTTTTACCACAGTCCGGGCGTACCTTATACAGTTGGCGAGGATATTGGTGATTGCACGGGTCAGCTTTTCATTATCTGCATGGATATCTACCGCTTCTGCAGACAGCTGGGCTGCGATTTCCACATTGCTTTTGGCTGCGATCCCTTTCATTCTGTCGATGCATGTTTTCAGGACTTCATTGAGATTAATAAATTCCATGCGGTAATCTTCTTCAATCGTATCCAAACGGGATAAATAGAGTAAGTCTTCAACCATCTGGGTCATGCGCCGGGTTTCGCCGATGATGATTTCTGCGGCTTCGGCATTCTCCACCACCTTGTATTTGATCCCTTCGGCATAGCTCTGTATGGACATGAGCGGTGTCCTGAATTCGTGGGAGGCATTTTGCAGGAAGGTTTTCTGGGCCTGGTCATAGGATTCCAGCTTGCCGGACATAACGTTGATGTTATTTACCAGGTCCTGCATTTCATCATCCACGGAAAGCAGGATCTTTGTACCGAAATTGTGTTCAGCGATAGCTCCTATATGGGTGTTTAATGCGGAAAAGGGGGCGGATATTTTTCTGGCGGACAGCGACGAGATCATGGCAGTGATAATGGATGTAATCACAAGAATAATGAACAATAAAATGTTGATGCCGGTTTGCAGCTGATTGACTTTTTCAAGGCTGGAATAAATGATAATCCGGCTCAGGACGAAGGTATTCTTACCCGAGACGTCCTTGACGATGGCTATATACTCGACACCCGACAGCTTTAAATTCAAATAGTTTTTTTTATTCAGGTCTCCTGACCCGTTAATTTCATTTACAATTTTTTGTTCCAGCTCATCCGATAAATTCTTAAATTCATCCGGCAGCAGGTTTATCCTATTCCCGTCACTGTCCAGGAGGATATAGTCGGCATTCAATACGGACAGGGGCTCCCGCAATGAACGGTCCAGTTCAAAGTAAAAACGGAGAGGATCGTTTTCAGCCGGCGGATTTCCCGCATGTTCCTTCTTATCCGGAGGCAGTCCAATCCTTTGGCGCTGGGGAAAAAAGTCGGGTCCGCGCCTGAGAGCCGTATCTTCTGCGCGGGAGGCAATCAAGGCCAGCTGTTTTACGTTCTCATTTTCCATATATACCCGTATGGCAAAATTGAATACAAGGGTGCTTATTGCAATCAAAACGATGATAATGATTAAATTATATTTTAAGATTCTCCACTTAATGGTATTTCTCTTCATGCCCATCCTTCCCGGTCCACTATTTTGAAGCCAAAACCCCAGATCGTCTCTATTTTTAATTCCGAGCCGGCGTCTGCCAGCTTTTTTCTGATCCTTTTCATCATATCGTCCGTCGCCCGGGTCTCTACTTCATTTTCAAAGCCCCACAGTTTATCCAGCAGCTCGGTCCTGCCTACCGCTCTGTTTTTGTTTTCAAAAAGATAATGGAGAAACGCGAATTCCATTCCTGTCAGCAAAACGGGTTTACCTTTACAGTCAACAGTCTTTCCATTAAGATCCATGGATATGTCTGAAACCTTCACGGTGCTGTTTCTGACAGCATTGGCCTTATCCAGCTCGATCCTGCGGAAGATGCTTTTTATTCTGGCAATGAGCTCTAAGGGACTGAAGGGCTTGGTGAGATAATCGTCGCTTCCCAGCGTAAGGCCGGTGATCCTGTCGGATTCGGTATCCTTTGCCGATACGATGATGATGGGCATCGCACTTTTCTGCCTGATGGCGGAGCATAGGTGAAAACCGTCCATTCCCGGCATCATGATATCGATGACAAGCAAATCCGCAGGTTTTCTGTTAAAAGCATCAAGAATGGATGCGCCGTCATTGAAAGCTTCTGCCTCAAAGCCCTCTTTTACAAGAAAGGACTTGATGATATTGCAGATATTGACTTCATCATCCGCTATATAGATCAGCTTTTTACTCATCTTGCTACATCCCTCCCTACATTCATTTTAACATGAAAAAAAGCAAAATGAATCAAAACATGTGGGCTTTTGAATTTGCCACAGTATTGCCACAATTAGTTTGTGCCTCTATTCCGATAAGTATAGCAGAAATACGGTTGCAGGAATGCAAGAATAGGGGGTATCCAATTGAATACTATCAGCAACTACCAGAGCCTCAATAATTGGTATGCACAAAGCAGCACCCAGAGTGCAGTCAGCCGTCACAAAAGGTCGGAGGACGCATTGAGTGAAACCGGGCTGCAGAAAGGAGATAACAAGGGCGGTAATAAGATGGAAGATGTTCTTGAAAACCTTGTAGCAGACGGTACCATCACTCAGGACCAGGAAGACAGCATCAAATCTGCAATTCAGGATGCGATCCGGTCATCGGCCTATACCCGTCATAAAGTGCAATCCGCTTCCGGCGATTCTACTTCGGTCAATCCCCTGGACAGCCTGGTGGAATCGGGAGCAATTACACAGGAGCAGGCGGATGCCGTAAAAAATACTTTGGAGGAAGCCCGGAAATCACATCAGGGGCAGCCGACACCGCCGCGGGATGGAGGTAATCCCATGGCTGATGTCCTGCAAAGCTTGGTGTCGGACGGTACGATTTCTGAAGATCAGTTATCTGCCATTGAGGATGCATTTGACAGTTCAATGAAATCAAACGACATGCCACCGCCGCCGCCACAGGAAAAGGGAAGCAATCCCATCGCCGATATCCTGGAAAGTCTTGTAACGGGAGGAACTATTTCAGAAGAACAGCAGGCTATGATATCCGGCGTATTTCAATCGGCTGCCCAGGCATACAAGACTCAGTCCGATGCGGCAAAGAACTTCTATAATACAAACGCTGCTGAAATAAGCCTGTAGCTTCGGAAAGAAAGAGCCATGAGAGAGGAGGTGGAAAATTGGATATTTCGTCAGTTTCTTCATCAGCAGCCAATTCATATACTTCAGCTGGCGGCAGTGATGAAATAACAGTACTGGAGAAACAAAAGTCATCCCTCGAAAAGGAATTGCAAAGCGTGAGTCAAAGCAAGGACGACGCCAAGACTAAGGAGCTGAAGACAAGCCAGCTGCAGCTTCAGATAGAGCGAATCGAGGCACGTATCCAGCAAATAAAAACGCAAAAAAGTAAGGAGAGTCAAAAACGGTGGAATGAAAAATCATCCGGAAAAGCTGCTAACTCTGTAAAGCTGGACGTAAAAGTTTAAATTACATCTCCATATTCGGATAAAAAATAGCTGACCTGCATCCACGCAGGTCTTTCTTTTTTTAAAATTGTTTCCTGATCAAAACTCAATGGTTACCCGTAAAAATTCTCTAAATGATTTTGCCACAATTTTGCGGAGATTTCTGTATAGGCATTCATATAAAATGATTTTATCAAGTTGAATTTTTTTGGAGGGATAAATGGCATGGAAGGAAAAAAGGATAAAAATGGTAGAAAAAAAGCAGGGCTCAAGCCGGTTCTTGTCGGGCTAATCGTTCTCCTATTGGCTGCTGCCGGAGCTGCGTCCTATATGTATGTTAAAAAGGTAGGGGTGTTTGCCGAAGAGGCTTTGGTGCAACAGCGGACAGCCTTTGCTGATAAGGGGTCTATTGAAAAATCCGTTGAAGGGTCCGGCGCCGTTCAATCCTCAACCCGCAGGGAAGTTTCTCCCAAAGTGGTTTCCACGATTGAGTCCATAAACTACAAAGCCGGCGATATCGTACAAAAAGGGGATGTGATGTTTGAACTGGATGACACCGAAGCACTGCTCAATATTGAAGATATGAAAAACAATATCGGTCAGACGGAATTATCCCTTTCCAATATACGCCAGAGTATAGCCGCCCTTACAGTAAAAGCGCCTATCAGCGGAAAAGTGACGGAGGTCAATACCGATGTTGATTCCAATGTAGGTGGCGGAGCGAGTATACTGACAATTACAGATACCTCGAAGGTGAAGATTCTCTTTCAGTTTGGAGGAAACGAGATACCCAACATAGCCATCGGGCATAAAGCCACGGTCACTATGCAGGAGTTTATGAGCTCTTATGAAGGCAAGGTTACCTACGTGAGCAATAAACCGTATTCTTCCGATGGGGTGATGATTTATGATGTTGAGATAACTCTTGACAATGAAGGTGCCTTTACGGAAGGAATGAAGGCCAGCGCGCGCTTGGATATCGGTAATGTGATCTATTCAAGCCTTGATTTCAGCCAAACAAAGTTTGCAAATACGAAGATTGTAAAAAATGATTCCGGCGGAAAAGTCAAAAATATAAAAGTCAAAGCCAATCAATTTGTAAATGCCGGCGATGTATTGGTGGAACTGGAAAATGATTCGTTAAAATTGAATTTGAATACAACCCAGCTAAAGCTGGATAATCTTAAGGCACAACTGGCAATTAAAGAGAAATCCCTTGAATATTACAAGCTTTTGGCTCCGTGCAACGGTACCGTCATCAGCCAGGATGCGTCCATCGGGGATACGGTTTCGGCAGGGTCCAACCTGGCTGTTGTTGCAGATATGGATTCGCTGGTATTTGATATAAATATTGATGAGCTGGATGTTTCCGACATAAAGGTCGGGCAGGAAGTCAGCGTTACGGCCGATGCGGTGGCCGATACCTTGAAGAATCCGCTGAAAGGCGCCGTTAGCGAGATATCAATGGAAGGTACAAGTTCCAACGGTGTTACCACCTATCCTGTTACCATCACGCTTGAAAAGTCCGACAAGCTGAAAACAGGCATGAACGTAAACGGAGAGATCAAAATCAGCTCAAAGGAAAATGTTCTGAGGGTACCTGTTGAAGCGGTACAAACCATGGGTGACGCAAGCTATGTATATGTAAAGGGGGCGGCTATGAATCGGCAGAACAGCTCCAATGACGCAGGCGGACAGGTTCCGTCAGGAGATGGCCAGAGCCGGAACGGACTGCCTCAGCAGCAAGGTGACAAACCTGACGCAGCCACAGCAGGCGAGGGTACCGGCAAAAGCGGATTCACACAGCCACAGGAGGGCGATAGCAGCAGCACTGCAAATGCCGGCGGCAATTCAAGTCAAAACGGACAGCCGCCACAGGGCTCCGGCGGCTCCGGCCGAAGATCCTCAGGCAATGCAGGAAGAATGTCGGGCGGAAACTTTGACTCCTATTATACCGGAGCAGTATTGACAAAGGTGGAAACCGGAATCAGCAATGACACTTATATCGAAATCGTAAGCGGACTGACAGAGGGGCAAATTATCGTACTTCCGGAGGCAGGAGCGGATTCCGGGTCGAATGAAAATACACAGCAAGGCACGCGGATGCAGGGCGGCGGCAGTGGTATGCCTGCAGGAGGTTTCCAGGGCGGCGGAGGAGGAATGCCTGCAGGAGGTTTCCAAGGAGGCGGAGGACCTGGCTTCTAACCGGTGAAAATATGCCTTTCCGTGGAGCTTTTGAAAATGCGGTCCATTGCCGCCGGCATTTTCTTTAAAAACGGGAAGCGAGGGGTAGGGGGTATACCCCAGTGGAAATTGAAATTGGAGGTACAGGGATGATCGATATAAAGAACCTATACAAAACTTATTTTATGGGTGAAAATGCCGTCAATGCATTGAGCGATGTGTCTTTAAGCATCGTGAAGCATGAGTTTGCAGCAATCGTAGGCCCATCGGGCTCAGGCAAGTCTACGCTGATGAATATCCTGGGGTGTCTGGATATGCCCACTTCCGGCAGCTATACACTGGATGGAAATGAAATCGAATCTATGAACGACAACCAGTTGGCAGAAATCCGGAACACAAGAATAGGCTTCATATTTCAAGGCTTCAACCTGCTAAAGAAAATCACTGCCGTGGAGAATGTGGCCCTGCCCCTTGTTTACCAGGGGATCAGCCTGAAAGAGCGCCGCAGACGCGCAGAGGAGGCATTGGAAGCGGTTGGCCTTGGAGACCGCATATACCATACGCCCAATGAATTATCCGGCGGACAGCAGCAGAGGGTGGCCATAGCCCGGGCCCTTGTGAGCGATCCGCCCATCATACT
>JAEZCO010000054.1 GCA_023433505.1 Bacillota bacterium
CTGTGATCTGTCCTGACCTTCGATATATTTCATATCCAGCACCACCTGCATCCAAGTTTGATACGACAATTATATCATAATATCCGTCACAGATCGTGGGGTGACTGCTTTTCGGACAGTCTGGCCAAAATTTTAGGCAGCAAAAGGTGCCATGCGGTAAAACCCGCATGGCATCAGCCTTTTAGGACTTCCAACCCCTGATTTTTTTACCTTCAATTTTAGAGATGGTGTTACCCTAACATTAGGCGATCTTCCTAAATACATACGGAATTTCTTTCGAAAATATTCATAGCCCATGTGGACTTGATAGTATACGACAGGCTTCTTTCATTGGCGGTATGGGCTTCAGAGGCCTGACGACAGCTCGACGGCAAAATCAACCCGGCCATACTCTTTGCTGTGGCCAGGAGGATTTTGCAACTTACATTTTCTGACCTCGGAAGGTGGTAGCATTAATTCCGGTTACCCGTCGGAATGCCCTGCAAAAAGTGTTCGCAGACAGATACCCGGTTTTTTCAGAAATGTCGCTGATCGTTAATGAGGTACCATCGAGCAGTTCTTTAGCCTTCTGAATCCGCAGGTTCTCAATGTAGGATGAAAGCTTAATACCGCTCTGCTGTTTAAAAATATAGGACAAATAAGATTCGTTCATATTAAACTTATCCGCTATGGAGGCTAATGAAATATTACTGTCAAAGAAATAAGCGTTAATATATTCAGTAATCTCATTGATGACACTCAGGCTATGTTTATCGGACTGCCCGTTCATTATTTCACAAAGCAAATAATAAGAGTCGGTAATCATTTTTAATTGCTTCAAATCGCTATATTTATCTATGTTGTTCATATTGTTAGTGATATAGTTATACGAACTTTCATCCAAGCCAATTTGGTTACCCAATTTAATTACAATTCCCAGAAGCTCATAAACAAAAAGCCTTTGAAACGAAGAGGACAGGCTTGATTCGATTAAATTTCTTTTAAATAGAACGGTAAGTATGGCTTTTACAGCGGCTTTATCACCAGTCTTGACATTATTAATAAGCTTTGTCTGCAAATCTGCAGGGAAAAAATAATCAACGGTGAATTGGCCGGTTTCTGCGTACCAAAGTACATTACTATGAATATCCGCAGAATTTTTATTAAATGCCAATTTTGCCTTTTCAAAAGAAGCAGGTATATCGATTAAACGGTTAACTACGGTACCACAGGAAATCAGAAGACTTTCATAAGTATTCTTTGGCATTTCCTGTCTAACCCTATCGGCAACATCCTCAACATAATGATTCAGTTTTTCCTGTTCAGCCTCAGGGTAATCGAGCAGCAGAACAAGCTGCTGTTCATTGAGGTCACAGGTCATGGCATCGGGAATCACCCTGATCAATGAGTCCTTCAGTAATTGCTTAAAGGTATTGACAATAGACAATTCCAAAGTATCGTAATTATTTATATCCGTATCGAACTTGAATATTACTATACAATAAACCCTTTCATAATGATTCAAATGAATGTACCGCGATACATTTGCAAGCTCATCCTCGGAAGTGAATTCACCATGGATAAGTCTGGTTATAAAGGTTGTCCTTAAAATAGGAATTTGCTCATCAATGGTTTTTTCAAGAGATAGATTGTTTGTGCCCAGCTCATTTATAGTAAATTTGATGTTTTCAAAAATATCACCGCTGCTATCAATTAATTGAGGATTGCTTAAAATATCCTGCAAGGGCTTAGCACTTCTTTTAGCCATTAGGAAGGAGATAAAGGCTCCTATAAAAAAGGATATGAACAAGACGATATAAAGGATAACTTTAACATTCTCAGCTTTAGCGAGTATGGTTTTTTTTGATTGGACTGCGACGTAGGTGTAATCATTATTGTGGGTTTTAATATAATTCACCATCATCTCCTTCCCGTTCAACAGAATTTCGGTTGTATTGGAAGTGTTTGAGATATTTTTATTCACTTTCGCTTGAATAGTGCGGATATCGTACTTTTCATGAGAATAATAGGTAATGATCCTGCCGGTTTTGTTTTGTATATAGGTGATTCCTCCGTTTTCGGTATTAATGGAGGATAAGAGGTCTGTCATTGCCTTTTTATTGATAAACAGCATAACCATGCCGTCATTTTGACCATAAGACAAAAGAGACTTTGAATAGGTGATAAATGTTGCAGCTTGCTGACCGGACGGAGCGTCAACATATAATTCAGCCTCTATTTCACCGGATAAACCTCCGGCGGAAATCATTTGGGTTATTTGCTTATGCCAGTTGTCATAGGTCAATCCTTTAAAGCTCATATAATGCTTATAAAATTCTTCATAGGTATAAATAATTTGATTATTCATAACGATTTCGCTCTTGTTAAAGAATATGAAATAATTCGATATGAATTTATTGGAGGTATTGTAATTGGTCAAGCTGTCTCTGGTTCTAATTATAGAATAGGAATTAGGATATTCCAAAGGCTTTCTCATACCCTGAAATGCGTTCACCAAACTATTTGCAACTATCTGACCGGAAATTGAGTTTGCCTCTTCAAAACGTTGTTCCAATATTGAGGAGGCTTGCTTTAATAGAATATTGTTTTCGCTTATGGCGTCAGAATATACGATTCTGTAAGTATTTATATAGTATGCATATCCGATAATCAAAGGAAAGAGCATCACTAAAAAATAGGTTGCAAAATATTTCAATAGCAAATTTTTCTTAGTCCTGACAGATAGTACTTTATTAACAACTTGCAAAAAATGCTTTTTAATCATACAATTGCTCCCAGTCCATTAATCTGTTTACATAAACACCAATATACCAATAAAATATTGCTGTAAAGATAGAACGTAAAAAGATGTGCATATAAAATTAAAAATGTACAGAATGCTAATAACTATTATAGATTTTTTTATTAACAAGCAAAAGGTATAAATTAATAATTGTACATCATCCAAACAATTGAATATTGATTTGCAATAGCAAAAGCAATAGGTTATAAGAAGTTCAAATGAGGAGGACATGAAATATGCAAAACAAAACAGTCTCATTAGCCGGAGAATGGTACTTTTCACTTGATGAAAATAATATTGGAGAAAAAGAACATTGGTATGAAACCTTATTCAAAGATATTGTCCGAATACCTGGGTCACTTGATGAAAACGGAATCGGCCATAAAGTGAATGAGATTGATCCCTTTAGATTGAATCGTGTATACAAATATACGGGAGCAGCATGGTATAACAACCAGGTAACAATATCAGATGACGTATTTGACAAGCATATTACTTTATCTTTGGAAAGATGCATGTGGAAAACCGATGTATGGATCAACGGAAACTATGCAGGCTCGGAGAACAGCTTATGTACTCCGCATAAGTATACCCTGGATGGTTTGCTGAAGCAGGGGGAAAACCTGATTAGCATCAGGGTCGATAACTCCCAGGCTTTTGACCTTGGTGCAATGAGCCATGGGTATTCGGACGAAGTACAGACCATATGGAATGGTATTGTCGGAAGAATTGAACTGGATATAAGAAGCAGAGTCTATCTGCATGGAACAGAAATCTATTCAGATATGGAATGTAGAACATTAACAGCAAAAGTGCGGATTAAAAACTCCTTGATGCACTCTGTTGATGGAGATGTGAAGCTTTCTGTCTATAAGCAAGGCAGTGATGAGGCTGTTTTATGCTGTCATTGCCCTGTTTCAATCGCTGCAGACAAGCTGTATGCCATCGAGCTAAAGGAACAGTACGACGGTAAGCTATATCCCTGGAATGAATTTGAACCCAATGTATATCGGGCGGAAATTAGCCTGGAAGGGCATAGTATCGGCATGGAAGAAGGCTTTTCCGACTGCAGGCAGGTGTTGTTTGGTATTCGAAGCTTTAAGGCACAAGGTCCGGTATTTGAGCTAAATGGAAAGAAGACATTTTTAAGGGGCACCCATGATGCCGGTAATTTCCCTATCACCGGATACCCGTCAATGCAGGTTTCAGATTGGAAAAGAATCTATTCCATTGCAAAATCGTATGGAATCAACCATTTTAGGTTTCATTCCTGGTGCCCGGGTGAAGCTGCCTTTACCGCTGCGGATGAAGCCGGAATCATTCTGCAGGCGGAGCTGCCGTTATTTGGGTACACAGCCCCTCCCCTGGGCCGGGATTTGGCCAGAGACAGCTTTCTGAAACTGGAATTGCTGCGAATATTGGAGGAATATGGGAACCACCCGTCGTTCTGTATGATGTGTATGGGGAACGAGCTCCGGGGAGACTATGGGTTACTTACGGAATTTGTTGAATTGGGAAAATCCATAGATAGCAGGCACCTATACTCGGCTGCGTCAAACAATGCGGCGGAATATAGCGTGGGGATCAAGCCCAATAAAGGGGATGAGTATTATGTTGCCCACGAAGCAAGGATGAATGGAGTGAGAACACTGAGGCGCTGTGAGGGAGCTTTCAACACAGAAAAACCTGAAACGGTATCCGATTATACGCAGTCGCTGGCGGGGATAGAGGTACCGACCATATCCCATGAGGTTGGGCAATGGGAGGTATATCCCGATTTTGATGAAATACAGAAATACACCGGTGTATTAAAGGCAAGAAATCTTGGGATTTTCAAGGAATCCATGAAAGCAAAACAGCTTTTACACAAGAATAAGGATTTTGTAAAAGCGTCCGGCATGCTGGCGGTTTTATTATACAGGGAAGAAATAGAACGTTCACTTCGAACTGCCGATTATGGCGGATTTCAACTGCTGGATATGCACGATTTTCCGGGGCAGGGAACCGCTCTGGTAGGTTGGCTTGACGCCTTTTGGGATACCAAGGGGCTGGTGGAGCCTCAGGAGTTCAGAAATTGGTGCAATCATACAGTACTGCTTGCCAGATTGGAAAAACGCGTATGGCGCAGCGACGAGATTTTCAGTGCTTCTGTTGATTTGGCAAATTACAGCTGCAATGATTATTGCCCGATGGAGGTTTGCTGGTCATTGGCTGATGGGGCCGGAAACCTGTATTCAGAGGGGAAATTCGAGAATTCAGGCAAAGCTGTGCAAGGCTGTCTGTCACATAGGGGAACAGCACATGCCAAGCTGTCTGCAATAAAAGCTGCTTCCAAGCTGATATTCAAAGTAGAGGCCAGAGCCATTGCTTGTGAAAACCAGTGGGATATATGGGTATATCCTTCCGCTATAGATACAAGTATTCCTGAAGACATTTTCATTTTTGATAGCTGGAATAAGGATGTTCAGAATGCACTGGGAAACGGCGGAAAGGTATTGCTGCTGCCGGCGGAAGTAAAGAATTCAGAATCGATGTGCTTCACTCCTCCCTTCTGGAACACACAAATGTTTGACAATCAAAGAAAAACAATGGGCATTTTATGTGAGAACCACCACCCTGCACTTGCCGATTTTCCTGCGGAATTTCATGCAAATTGGCAGTGGTGGGAGCTGCTGGCCGACGCAAAGAGCATTCGGATCAATGATTTGCCGGCTGAACTTGAACCCATTGTTTCAGCCATTGACCACCCTCTCCGAAACGACAGGCTGGGAGTGATTTTTGAAGCAAGGGTATTGCAGGGGAAGCTTCTTGTATGCAGCCTTGATTTGACAAGAGCTGCCGATGAGTATCCTGTGGCAGCCCAGTTAAGGTTAAGTCTGCTTGACTATATGCAAAGTGAACGTTTTGATCCAAAGGTTGAGATAGCTCCAAAGCTCCTTGAAGCAATTCTGGTGAAAAGAACCGGTTCGAAACTAAAAGAATTGACCCGAAGCATCCATGCATCCAACACAAAATATTCCAGTAATGTGGAAAATATACTCGATTCGGAGTATTCAAATTTTTGGGTTACGATGGGAGGACGGTATCCATACGTTATTGATATTGAGCTTAAGGAAAGCAAAAGTATAAAAGGTTTTGTATATACGCCGAGGCAGGATGGAATGAAGACAGGATTCATATCCGGATATGAAATCCATATCACGGAGGAGCCGGGGCAATACCAAAAGCCTGCGGCGGCAGGCTGCTTTGAAAATAGCTTTCAGACACAGGAGGTCCTATTGGATTGGCAGGATGACGGATTTAACGTTACCCGAAGTAAAAAAGGAAAATATATACGGTTTGTTGCGGTCAATGGATTTGACAATGATAATGAAGCGGCTATAGGCTCTCTGGATATAGTAATTGCGTAGGGAACCACTGAAAAAGTCATATTCCGGAGAAAATTTGAATAATGCAAAAAGTTTTGAATATTTACACCTTCGGCGGTTGGTGGTTAAATTATCCTTAGAAAGTCATTATGAAATTCACAAATAGCAGTATATGCTGCTGGAATAGGAGACAAACCGGTGCAAACAGGAAACAGCATAAATGCAGCCAATACCAAAAAAACAGTCGTTGGAAATAGAAATAGATTTGTGAAGCATTTCGGCAAAACCTGGCAATTGTATTCACTATTGCTTTTGCCAGTAATATTTCTTGCAATCTTCAATTATTACCCGATGTATGGAGCAATGATTGCATTCAAGCATTACAAAATCAGAGCAGGAATTTTGGGGAGTCCCTGGGCTGCAAATTATGGATTGGAAAATTTTATCCGGTTTTTCCAGAATTACAATTTCGCCGACAGCTTGAAAAATACGCTGTGGCTATCTGTCTATTCAATTTTGATTAGTTTTCCGACAGCCATAATGTTTGCAATCGGTCTGAATTATGTTATTAACAACAGGTTCAGGAAAACACTACAGCTCGTTGCCTACTTTCCCTATTTTATTTCAACGATTGTACTTGTTGGTATGGTCAATATTCTTTTCAATATTAAGACAGGAGCATTGGGGAGCATTCTGTTTGCCATTACGGGACATAATGTTTTAGCCAGTGCTGCGGCATTCCCGTCACTATTTGTGTGGTCCGGCATCTGGCAGACCGTTGGGTTTAATTCAATTATATACATGGCCACACTATCGGGTGTAGATGTACAGCTTCATGAAGCGGCTATCGTTGACGGAGCAACCATTATGCAAAGAATACGGCATATCGATCTACCGGTCATTATGCCTACGGCTGCAATATTGCTAATTCTTAATGTGGGTGGTATTTTGAATATCGGCTATGAAAAAGTGCTTGCGATGCAAAATCCAAATAATCTGCGTGCTTCCGAAATTATATCCACCTATGCGTACAAGATTGCTTTGGCATCTTCTATTCCGGATTTTGCGTATTCAACTGCCATTGGATTGTTCCAATCCGGAGTTGGGCTAATACTGCTGCTGGGAGTAAACAGGCTAAGTAGAAAGCTTTCGGGAGAAAGCTTGTGGTAGAAGCTGTCTCTGCTCTGAATTCAATTTATTTGTCAAAGGTGGAATCGGTATGAAAACGAAATTTCGTGCACAGGACAGGGCCTTCAATCTTGTCAACCACATACTGCTGAGTTTGTTTTTGGTGATTTTAATTTACCCGTTTGTTTATATAGCAAGCTGCTCCTTTAGCTCAGGCAATGCACTCATGACCGGCCAGGTGAAGCTTTTTCCTGTGGAGCCTACATTGCTTAGCTATCAAACCGTATTCTCCTATGACCCCATTTGGACAGGTTACTTAAACTCGATTATCTATATGGTAACGGGTACGGTTGTGAGTGTAATATTAACGATTATGGCTTCCTACCCTCTTTCCAGAAATGATATCAAGGGAAAGAAAATATTCATGGGATATTTCCTGTTTACCATGTTGTTCAATGGAGGATTGGTACCCACTTATTTGTTAGTCCAGCAGCTAAAAATGAGAGATACGATTTGGGCCATTATTTTACCTACAGCTTTAAGTGCCTACAATGTGATTGTAGCCCGGACCTATTACAAGCAGACGATTCCTTCGGAACTATTGGAAGCCTCCAGAATTGATGGGTGTGATGATTATCGGTTTTTACTTAAAATCGTCATTCCGCTTTCCAAGCCAATCATCGCGGTATTAAGCCTTTGGGTTGCTGTTGCCCTATGGAATTCCTATTTCCCTGCGTTAATATATTTGCATTCTAAAGAAAAATATCCTTTGCAGATGGTATTAAGAGAGATATTGATTATGGGAACTGCCGACTTTACAAATTCAGCGACAGACCCCGAGATAAAGCTTAGGAGTCAATATCTTGGCGAAATGCTTAAGTACGGAACGATAGTCATTAGCAGTCTTCCGTTAATGATATTATATCCATTCATTCAGAAATACTTTGTTAAAGGCGTCATGATTGGGTCTGTTAAAGCGTGAATAATTTAATATTTTCTTCGAGCTCAAAGAAAATGTTTTATTATAATAAAAACAGGAGGGAAAAGGATGAATAGTAAGAAAAGTATGCTGGCAAAAGGTATCTCAATTGGTGCTGCTATAGCTCTATTGCTTACAGGGTGCGGCTCCGGCAGCACATCCGGCAGCACAGCAAGTACAACCAAAGAAAGTAGTGCTCCGAGTGCAGCCGCTCAGGATATTTCATTTCCGTTGAAGGAGAAGGCAACCTTGACCGCATTTGTGATGACGCCTTACTCTGGTGAGAATGCGGATTACACAAACAACTATGTAACCGATTATTTGGAAACAAAGGAAAACCTCAAAATTGATTTCAAATACACAGGTACAGGTGATGACGGAAAAACCAAATTGAACCTTCTCATGGCAAGCGGTGACACTTTACCTGACATATTTTTAGCAACGAAGTGGAGTAAGGCTGAAACCATGCTTTATGGAAAGCAGGGCCTGGTTATTCCGCTGAACAGTTACTTAAAGAATGCGCCAAACTGGAATGAGCTTAACAAGCTTAGCCCGATGCGACTTGGCGACATTACAATGCCTGATGGAAATATCTACTGCTATGGTGACGACAATGAATGCATGCATTGTATGTTCCAATCAAGAATGTGGATTTACAAGCCATGGGTAGATAAGCTGGCCAATGGAAAAATGCCTGCGACTACCGATGAATTGTATACGTTCCTAAAAGCTGTGAAGGAAAAGGATCCCAACGGAAATAGCAAAAAGGATGAAATTCCGCTTACTGGAAATATTGCAGCCGGCGGATGGGCGACTGATCCTACCACTTTTATAATCAATGCTTTTATTCAGAATAACAATATTTTGTCAAATACAAACCCGGTAGTCGGTGCCGGCTTCGTTGTTAATGACAAAAAGGTGGAGTTCCAATTCATTAAAGATGGCTATAAAAAAGCAATGGTCTACCTGAATAAGCTGTACAAAGAAGGCTTGCTGGATTCACAAAGCTTTACCCAGAATGCAGATCAGCAGAAGGCTACAGTACAAGGTACTCCTCAACTGGCCGCCATGGCACCCGGAGGATGGTGGGCATGTAATACAGATGAGCTTTTGATGGAGAAACCCGGTCCGTATCAGGATTGGACAGCACTGGAGCCTGTAAAGGGTCCTGACGGTGTTCAGCTTGCCGCCTACTATCCGACAAACTATTACCAGAGCTGCTATGGCTTGGTTTCAGCTGATTGCAAAAATCCTGAGCTGGCTGTCAAATTCTTTGATCTTATGGGTTCAGAAGAAATGACGCTTATCTCCCAGTGCGGACCCAAAGGGTTAGGTTGGGATTATGTAACAGAGGGAACTTCAATTTCAGGTGGTAAAGCTACTTGGAAGAAGATACCTGCTCCAAAGTACAATTCAAGCAATATGCCTGATTACTCCAGTGTGGGATTGAATTTTGTCAAATATGTCTGGGATCCTGATGCGGTTATGACACACAATACAAGTGATTTCAGACTTGGACAATTCTGTGAAAATCCGGAAACCAATGTTGAGGGCTTGCTGTACAAGTACGGAAAAGCCTACTCCAAATATAAACCGGATGACAGTACAATGCTTCCAAACCTTGCGTATTCTGAAGAGGATGCCAAGAAAATTGCCGATTACTCCGTATCCATAGGAAAATTTGTGAATCAATCAACAGTTCAGTTTATCACAGGTGACCTGGATATAAATAAGGACTGGCAATCTTATATCGACAAAATTAACGGCATGGATTTAACAGGATACTTGTCTATTCAGCAGAAAGCATACGATGGTTACGTAAGCGGGTTGAATAAATAAAAACACTAGAATGAAAATAGCCCTTACTTACAAATGTGAGCAAGGGTTATTTTCATTCAATGGTTTTGCAGTTGTATTTTTTGTTGTAGAATTTTGAGTATCAAAGAAATTACAGGTGGTAGTGAATGAAAAAATATGGATATGTGCTACTCTTCTTATTAACTATTTTATTCATTGCAGGCTGCTCGGGGAAAAAGGAGCCTGTAAGAATGTATTACTACTACTTTAATGCCTGTGGCTCATGTAATGAAAGCGGTAAATTTTATGAGATGGCAAACGCTCAGTTAAAAGGGATAGACAGCTCCGATTATGAAATCATAACTGTTAACATTTTTAAAGACAGCATGCCGGAGAGCTTAAAGCAATTTTTAAGTGATAATTCCTTGCGTTTGGAAGATATAAGCTACCCAATGCTTACTTCCGGGAAAAATTATATTATGGGTCAGGAGGAAATTAAGCAGGGTATCCGCAACCTTCTCAAAAACCAAATCGATCGTTCGGGTCCGGCTGTTATAAAAGGGAATAGAAATGCTTTGAAAGGATATGCAACACAGCCTTCTGAGGAGGATAGCAGTTCGAAAACCATACAGAAGACCCGTTCGTATTTTGTTTATTTTTACACCTCCTCCTGTGATGATTGTAAAAGCACCCAAGGCTTTTTTGAAGCTCTGCCCCAAACCTATTGGGTAAAGGACGGGGAGAAGACTATTTTATCAGAACTGCGGATCGATAAAAAAAATATTACGCAACGAGAGAATCTTACTCAGCTGCAAGGCTTGTTTGAGTACTATAAAGTTCCTCAAAGTGAGCGTGAAGTCCCCATTTTGTTTTATACAAAAGGCTACATCAGCGGGTATTCAAACATTAAGAATAACTTTGAAAGGGTTGTTAAGGGCGGGAAAGCCTTGAACTTTGATATTTCCCGGCTAAGCCTGAAGGATGGTGTAAGCGGTTTGACCGCCGGGAGCCTTCCCGGGATATTCCTGACAGGTCTCATCAACGGCTTGAATCCATGCTCCATCTCAATGCTGTTTCTGTTATTGTCACTGGTAATTTCGAAACAGGAAAACATCCTCAAGGTAGGCTTCACGTATATCTTTGGAAAGATAGTCGCATATTTTTCATTTGGTGTAGCCACCTACAGTATAATTTCGTTGGTTGATTCCGCATTGTTTAAGAAACTGCAATTTTTTGCAGGCATGCTACTGGTTCTACTGTCGTTGGTCTTGGCCTTGTTGAATTTCAGAGATGCCTATTATGCAAAAAAGGAAAGATACAAGGATGTAAAGATGCAGCTTCCGGGTATATTAAGAAAATATAACCATATGATCATACATTATTTTTTAGAGAGAACCAGCACAGGAGTGAATCTTGTTTTGGTTTTTATTCTCGGCTTGATTATCTCTCTCGGAGAATTTTTATGTACAGGGCAGATTTATGTCGCAACCATCATTTATCTTTTTCAAAACACCCAAAACCTGACAGGCATTACGGTTGCATCCTTTGTTTTATATGTGTCAGCCATAGCGATACCTTTATTGGTGTTGGTTTTGCTTGCAAACAGGGTCAAAAAGCTTTTACTGATATCCGAATTTATAAGGAAATATTTGCCTCTGATTAAGGTGCTTTCTGGAATAACCTTTTTAGTATTTAGCGTGCTTTTCTTTGTTTATGTGTATTAAAAATAATTTAAAGCCTGGTTATCTTATACTGAACGTTGTGAAAAGCCGATAATTCATCTGTAATATCATTTTCGCAGTTAATAAAGTGATTGAATGGATGCATCAAATAAAGTACAAGAGGTAATGATTGTGTTTAGCAAAAGAAATAAAAAACCGAAAACCGTGTTCTTCATTTATGATTCTCGAGGCACATTGCTGTTTACTGGAGAACTGACTGCTCTTCCAATTAAAGAGGCGATTATTATTCAAAAAAGCATTGAATTTTTTAATGATCACCAGCCCTGTTACATCCATAGGGGAGCTGTAACGGTAAGGCTATTAGCTGAAATAGAAAATTACATTGAAACTGTGGTGCTTCAGGATTCCTTTTTTGTTAAAAATAGCAAGAATACGGTTATTGATTATATTGATATGGACGGAATTTATCTGATTAAGCGCAATCAAATCATTTAAATTGCTTACAGATATCAGACAACCGCCCGGGAAGCGGAATTTGGACAGGGATTCGACTCCCCTCGCCTCCACTACAATTTGTCTGGAAAGCCCTTCACCGCAAGGTTTTCCAGCATTTTTTCAGAAAAGTTTTAGTTCCTTTGCCTGCTCAGCCACAAAGATGGGGAGAGATGGGTTATTTTGTATGAGTGAGGGCAGAACGTGAATACAGCAAAAGAAGCTACGAACGAAAATCCTTCGCTTCTTTTGTTATTTGACATTTAATATAGTTTTTAATGCATCTTGAATGTCTTTATAAACCAAGGATTGCATACTGCTTTTATAAATTTGAGGGTTTGCAGTTCGCAGAGCATTACAAATATTGTCTATTAAATCAGGTTTGTGTTTTGCAATGGTCGGTAAAGATTTGATGCACTGCCGTGCTGTAATAGGCTTATCATCCATAATGTGGTTAAGCAGGCTGTCAATGATTTCATCTATTTTGTAGTCACTGTCCCATTTTGCATTCGCCGCAATTAGGAGGATACCCCGCGTTCGTATATAGGAATTCGGATCATCCAGCATAGCCGCAAATAAATCAAAATAAGTGTATATAGCATCTGAGTTCAGACTTTCCAACTCAAGCTGCTTTAAACATTGATATGCGTATTTATCATTTTTGTCCCTTAGTCCGGAAACAAGTTCTTGGTTATCATTCATTACATTCACCACCTGTTTATTACCATGACTCTTTTCTCTATTCAACAATTTTTATGATAGAATCTGCTGCTTGTTAGGGACTGATTTCGGATACATCCACCGTATTTCCGACAACGTAGCGTCAACATCGTCCACTTCGAAAGCAATATGTGCAATACCAGGGCGGTTAATTTCAGCTGGCAGATATTCTTTTATCTCCTCGCAGGAGAATATTCCAAGGGTTGGATGGTCTCCTTCATAGCCGGGTAAAAGCAAGTGCTCACTATGAATATGGGCATTGGACAAACAAGTCAGCTTATCTAACCATGCGCCGCTTAGATTATGTGTTTCATTAATACTTTTGCAATGGAGAACTGTCTTATAAAAATCTATGAGCTTGCCCGCATTCTGGGCGATTATATTTGTATAAACGTATCGAAACATGATTAGCTGCCCCTTTCCGCCTTATATTTTGAATGAATATTCTGTATTGATTATACCTCACTTCTTTACCAAAGTGAACTATCCAGAATTTCTGGATATGATCGCCCCCTCGGTGATTAAATCCAACACCGACCACTTCATCTGCGGCAATACCTATCGCTGCGTTTGGGCGCTGCGAGAATACCCCACCGCCACCGAGGAACAGGCGATCGTCCGCCACTTGGGAGAAAAGGACGGTGTGACCCTGCACATCTATACCCGCCATGTCACGCCGGTGGGGGAAAAGAAAATCATCAGCAGCGCAGCCAATAAGAACCGCCTGAGTAAGGCTAACACCAATAATCTGCCGCAGACCGTCATGGCCGAAAGCAATCAGGATGTGACAACCATTGTCGCGCAGACGCACCGGAACCGGGAACCCTTTATCCACTCGGCTGTGTACATTGAGCGGTCAGAACACGATATGGATCAGCTCAAGCTGCACCTGCAAGGCGAGAGCCGCAGACATATAAAAAGTGCGGTTTTTAAACAGCAGAGCCAGCCAGTTCAATATGTGATAGCCGCCGCCGGAAAAGTGAAGCAAAAAAAGCCCTTTGGTATTCAGGGTATATTTATTGGCGAAACCGTCCTTCTGCGTCGGGCATGCCCATTCTTTGGCCAAGTCCAGATTTTCCGTGCAATAAAATCCCTGCTCGTAATTGTTATATGACTTGCCTTTGCCAAGCTCGGGCTGCTTCACGATTTGAGGTAAGCCATGATATATAATCATAGTGAAGCCCTCCTGCAAAAAGTATCGCCACAACGATACCGCATTATATATATTAAGTATGTCGCTGTAACGATACTTTGTTAATGGAGAAAGCTTTGATTAGGGTGGCTTAAATTGAAATAACACATTAATTGTTATTGAATCGTTATAATCGTAATTATACAACGATTCTGTAACGATTCCGCAATGATTGCAAGATAGCCCATAGAAATACCAAGGTTTCAGGGCCAATTTCGGTCATCAAAGTTCGACTAAAATATTACCGATTTATTTCAATCGTTATTCAAAAACAATTCTAACACTGATTCTAACCATTCTCGTCAAAGAATGTGTTAGAATCACTTTTTAACTTTCATGTGGTCGCAAAGATTATAGAATCAACTTGGGATTGTAATCTGGGATGAAGAAAGGACAGGTGCTGAGAACGGCAACTTTGCGTTCCTCCATCAGTAGCACAAGCTGAGCTGTCAGGATTTGTGCTTGTCCCGGTAAGTATTCTGAAACTTTCTCTTCATTTGTGATGCTTCGCGCCTTATCGATATTCTGCCGTATGACAATATTACATTCAACTCTATCGGCGGCAAATTTAGTATAGTTATGATTTCTGCTTTCCCGGTTGACACGCATTTTATAAGTACCTGCCTGTAACTCCTCCAGAGTCGCAAAACAATGGTTGTATTGCTCATCGGGGATTGATGACATATGGTAAAATGCCTCAACCATCGGATAGTTCAGGTATAGCTTTCCCATGTCGGAGGATTCCACAAAATATTCCGCCATGCGCTGAATTTTTTCAGATGAAAAATCGGGTGCGTGCGGATCAAAATCGAAGATCAAAAGGATATCGGAATATGAGGCATCAAATATCAACCTCTTGCTTGGATCAATTTCCCGAGCCTTTAGAATTTGCAAAAGATCTACCATTGAAGGATCATTTTCAGCAAACAGCTCGCCGTAAAGGGTATAAATATTGGTGCCATAGGAGACAATCTCATATTTCACATCAATATTATAAATGGTAAGTAGCTTTTCCATAAGCCTTGCGTCCGTCCTTGCCCCTTCCACCAGTACGAGTATCTTTCGTTTGCTCTCAGACATCAAACTCACCGCTCATATACAGTTTCTCAAGGTTATGCCCTTCCCGCAATTCACGTTCGGTTGCATTGGCAAAGGAAGTCAGTTTATTTCCGGTCAGAATGAAATAGCAGTCGGGGCGCATAATCCGATTTGAAAGCAGATTTGTATTATGTGAAGTCAAAATTGTCTGGAAGCCTTTCATTTCCTCCAATAACTTCACAATAGTTTCCGCCAGCTCATAATGATAAAATGCGTCAAATTCATCAACAAACATCAACGAAACATCTGCAGCAGTTTTATTCCAGTAGAAAAAAGTATATAAAGCTCTGGTGCCACTGGATGCCACCTTAAAGAAGGGCAATGGAATACGGCTGTCAAAATACAAACGCCTCTTACCATCTGAGTCCTTCTTTGCAACCAACTTTTCTTTGAGGCCTGCTTTGAGCAGAAACATTTCAAACTCTTTCAGCATATTCCCTTCAAAGATAAAGTCCAAGTAATCATTACTTTTTGCTTTGTAACCAATATATCTGTTTTCATCCAGACTACGAAACCAGAGCATCCGAGAAACAAAACGCAACATGTGGTAAAGAGGATGCTCATCCGCCAAAGCAGAATTAGAGATGGCATACTTCAAAATCGAGTCGTTTCCACGGAAAGAAAGGTTCAGTGTGGGCATCAGGGCTTCAAGTCCGGATAGGTCGCCACGCTTATCTTCATAATCGTATTGAAATAACAGCTTCCCATCTATCAAAACAGTTTCATACAGCAAATCCTGATTTTCATTTTTACGGTAACGATAATCTATTTCACCCGTACCGAAAGAAAATACATAATGAAATTCAGCAAAGCCTGTCTTGTTATTAACATTCAAGTAGTACTCATAAAGGCCTGGAGTGACGTTGTTCGTGGTAAGGTGCGAAACAATATCAAACATGGCAAGACCAAGATTGGACTTGCCTACTGCGTTTTTACCGTATACAATCATTTTTTCAAGTAAACCATCTGCTACGCAGGAATTATTGAATTTATAGTCCCGGATATCTGAAAAATCAAATCGAATCGTGTTCTCAAAGTTCTTAAATCCAGTTACTTCAAACAGTTTCAGCATCATACCCACCCTTTCAATATAATTTTACTGTCCCATAGATAAAAAATCAAGAATTTCCGTAAAATAATTACGGTAAATCCGTAATTATTTTACGACAAGATATGCTCGTTTATACGGAAAGGCGCAATTTTATTCTATTCTCCATAAACAAAAGGGTCATCGTGTGTTAACCGTATTATGCTACCACCTTGCTAACAATATCCTAAAAACGTACTTGTGTTAGCATTTTCCCCGAAGCCTCTCCCTACCTGCTCTATTGCCCTCAACCCCTCACCGCTTAGCCATTTCCTTTGCTCCACAAGGCACCAAAGAGCACCTGTGAATCCCCCGCGATTTATTTCAATCGTTATTCAAAAACAATTCTAACACTCATTCTAACCATTCCCGTCAGATCCGCCAAGGGGGAGAATGTCTTTCTACTGTAGGTAAAGTATGGTATTATGAACGTGTAAATTATTTATGCTATACGAATTTGTCGGACAGTTTTGAACTGCGGATTATGAATAGAGAATTATCCGAGCACGGGCGCACAAAAACGGACGAGAACAAAAAAGTTCATCGCCCGTGGTTGGATAATTCCATAGCACGAAACTGCGGATAGTTTTCGCCGTGCTATGGGGAAAGCAAGTACACTTCTGCTCTTTGAAAATTAAAAACATGCATAATAACATTGAAAAAGTCGCGGTTTGGCTGTTCAAAAAGCCATTCACACGGTAAAATGGGTATGGAAAACAAAGCTCCCTCGTAAGTGAACTTTTGAAAAGTCTGTTCGGTTTTTAAGCGGCCGGAGGTGAAAGGCCAGTTCGCAACAAACCGGTATATCCGCATGACCGGCAGGTTTGAGGATTTCTTTCAAGGATTTTGAAAAGCAACTTTTCTGTGGTCAGCTTCTCTTTCGGAAGAAGAGAAGCACCCGTAAGCTTTTTGCAAAGAGAGAGCTTTGTTTGCTTCCCACGACTTGACAAAAAGCCATAGTGTCGGATTTTCATATAGCCATGGGGCAACACGTGCATCAGAAACCGACGGATAAATTCTTCAGCCGAAATGCTCATCTCTTTCCAGCGGTTAGAATCCTTGTAGTCCCGCCATTTAAATGTTACCTGTCCATTTTCAAAATTCAGTAAACGGTTGTTGGAAATAGCTACGCGATGGGTGTAACGTCCCAAGTATTCCACTACGCAGGCAGCGGTTTTAAAAGGCGGCTTGCAGTAGACAACCCATTCCTTGTTGTAACAGTCGTTCAAAAGAGAATGGTCAATATCTGGCTTATGCAATTTAAGCAAGGCTAGAAACTTACCTCTGAATTTACGGGACAGAGCTTTTACCGGCAGGAAAAACTTCTTTTTGGAATTTACCCATTTACCAAGCTTGTTCAATCCTCCGGCAGGGACAATGCAGTGAATATGAGGATGGAAAGAAAGATTCTGTCCCCATGTATGAAGTACAGCAGTCAGACCAGTTGCTGCACCAAGATATTTGGGGTCGGAGGCAAGTTCTCGAATGGTCTGGGCGACACAGCGAAACATGAGATTGTACATGTCTTTCTGGTTGCTGTAAATGACGGCATTCAGCTCCTGCGGCAGTGTAAAAACAATGTGGAAATATCCCACGTTCAGCAGATCCGCCTTCCGGCTGTCAATCCAACGCTCTTTGGCAAGGGTCTGGCATTTAGGACAATGGCGGTTACGGCAGGAATTATAGGAGATACGTGTATCGCCACACTTTGGGCATACATCCATGTGACCGCCCAGACTTGAAGTCCGGCAATTCAAAATTGCATTCACTGTCTTGTGCTGCATGAGCGATAGTTTATGGGTTTGTCGGTAAGCATCCGCACAGGCTGCAAAAATGTCCTGGACTTCAAGCATTGGCCTGAACCTTTTTCGGTTTTCTTCCGCGCTTTTTAGGAAGCATATCCAGAGGACTTTTCACTGAACCGTCAAAGTTCAAAAGATGTAAGTAGAACGTTGTCGACTGAATGTGGGTATGTCCCATTAACTGCTTGATACGGCAGACATCCACACCGCTTTCCAAGAGATGTGTCGCAAAGCAATGGCGTAGCGTGTGAACGGAAAAATTGTCGGAAAGTTCAGCCTTTTTACGATATTTGTGGAAGGCATCTTGGATGGCCCTGCTGCTCATACAGCGTTCTTTGCCGTTTCTCGTATAGAATAAATATCCCTCCGGGTGGTTAGGACGAAAAGTTTTCCAGTATTCACGCAAAACCGTTAAGTTGCGTTGAGAGAGTAAAGTATAGCGGTCTTTTCCTCCTTTGCCCTGGTGGACAAATACGCGCATTCCTTCGCTGTCGATATCCTGTACCCGCAGATGTGCAATTTCCGACAGCCTGAGCCCTGCGCCGTATACTGTTTCAAAGATGGCCCGATCACGTAAGTTGTCGATCACAGAGAAGAACTTAACGATTTCAACTTTGGACAGGATAACAGGCAATTCGCGGTGAATACGCCGACGGGGAATCATTTGGTAGTTTAGATTTTTCTCCAGCACAGCTCCAAATACGAACCGAAAAGCACTATTGTAGATGTTGACGGTACCGGAGCTTCTGCCGATTTCCAAAAGGTGCAGTAGAAATTTCCGAATTTCCGGCTCCGCCATTTCGCACAGGAGGCGATTGTCATAGTAGTTTAACAGTACACGGATGCTTTTGAGATATTCTGCTTCTGTATCGGCGGATAGTCCTCGCAGTCGGACCTCTTCTTTGACTTTTTGGATGACTTCGTCATTGGTCATGGTGATTCTCCTTTAAAATGTGATTTGCCTTATGGCTTAACTCAATTTTAAAGGATTTTAAAAAGAAAAACTGCCCTGCTTGAGCGGCTTGCACTTAGGCTGCCGAATAGGGCCACTGCGTAGCAGTTAAGTGCTATTTATATTTTCGGAGTATTCCACAAGTAAAATCAAGCCTTACCATTTCCACTACTCTATAATGACTATAGGGTGATCGAAAGAGGTGAATAGACGAATGTACGAGTGGCACAAGCAAATTCAAATCATCGTTGACGAAATTGACGAGTGCATTAAACACCGTGACGACAAAGCCCTTACGCTGCGGTTTCTTTCTCGTAAACTAGGTTATTCCGAATTTCATACCACGAGAAAATTCAGGGAAATATCGGGTGTGCAGTTTAAGGATTATCTACGGCTTAGAAAGTTAGCCTTTGCCTTGAAAGAGATACGGGATAACGAACGAGGCCTTTTGGATATTGCTGTTGACTATGGTTTTTCATCGCACGAGGCCTTTACTCGGGCGTTCAAAGCGACATACGGCATTCCTCCAAGTGAATACCGTAAAAAGCCTGTGCCTGTTGTCCTTCGTACAAAAATAGTCCCTTTCGACCGCTACTATTTAGGAATTGGAGAGATTGGTATGGCAAAATCCACAGAGGACATCAAGATTTATTTTGTCACCATCCCTGCCCACAAGTTTTTGCACGTTAAAAATTACGAGAGCAATGGCTATTGGGATTTTTGGCAAAAGCAAAAAAATATGCCGGGGCAGGATTGTGATACCGTCTGCGGCTTACTCGACAGTATAAAAAACAAATTGGATGATTTGGGCAGCAGCGAGGCTAACAGCGGCAGCGGCCAGATTATGGCGTATATCCACGATCCGAACGGCAAACCTTTTTGTTATGGCGTCCCTCGCGCCGAATGTTTCGGCGTGCGACTTTCTTCCGATTACAACGGCGAGATTCCGCCGCAAATGTTAATGATTGATGTTCCAGAAGCCGAATACATTGTTTTCGAGCATGGGCCATTTGACTATGCGCAGGAAAACCGGAGCGTAGAGGAAAAAGTAGATGGAACAATTACAAATTTTGATTTCGCAGATACTGAATATTGCTTTGATACATCCTCCGGCAGGATGGCTTACTTTTTCCATGACCCGGAGCGTTTTTGGAAGTATATCAGGCCGGTACGGAAATCTATTATGCGAGGTTGATAAATTCCAATTTGGCGGTCAAACCTCGAGTAATACCGGCTTGACACCAAATTTTTTTTGCACTATTTCTCCAGAAGCCATGAAATCAGCTGGTTCCATGGTTTTTTTACATGCATTGACAGGTCAGTTTTAGAAACACAGGGCAGCCGGAAGAGCTGCCCTGCACTGATTAAAGTTTAAATAGAACACGCTGGAAAAAAGGTATGACTGCTCCAATTGGCTAAAAGGAAAGTTATTTTTCCAGCTTCCAAATATTTTTATCCGCCCGAAACGGCAGGCAGGATAGCGCACCGAAAAATCCGAATACAAAAAACAGCAGGGCTGCTCCGGAGCCTTTTCCCGCTCCGAACAATGTAACCCACAGGCTGTCCGCCGCTTGCACTGCCATAAATGGTTCAAACACCCTGTCGACCAAAATACCACCGCACAAATATCCCAAAGGAATGGTGAAGAACTGTAAGGTATTTCTCGCAGAATAGACCCGCCCCTGCACCTCAATAGGGATTTTTGTACGAAAAAGCACATCCATATTGGCACTCATAACAGGAATGGATATCCAGCCCAGAATTGCACCCAAACACCACACCGGCGTACTCCTGCCAAAAGCAAGAATAAAATTCTCGGTACTCATGGAAAAGAGCAAGCAATTGCAGATGACTCGTACCCGGCTTTTGGGCGGCGGCAGGGTAGTAACAAAAATACTTCCCAACACCGTTGCTATCCCGGTAAAGGTGTTGACCACACCAAGTGCCAGTTCTCCGCCGCCGACACGGGAAAGCATCATTGCAGGCAGGGCGGCGCTGAAAATGGAGGCAGTAAAATTGATCACGGCTAAAAACAGGATCAAATCCAGAATTCCCCGGTTGTTTCTGAGATACCGCAGGCCGCTTTTTGCAGACTGCAATACTGTCTCTTTTCCAGGGGTGCCCCGTTCTGCGACTTGCGGGATTTTAACAAAACATAACAGGGCCATGAATGCTGTGGCAAAGGTGATCAAATCAAACAGGATGACTACCCGGATGCTTGTAAAAGAAAGCAATGCCGTGGCAAGTACAGGCGTCAGTACGGTAACCAACGAATTGGATAAGGAACGCATTCCGCTGACCTTCTGATAGTGCTTTTGCGGAACCAGCAGGCTGATGCTCACATCCGCTGCCGGCTGCTGTACCGTATCCATCATTCCATTCAGGGTGTTGATCAGGTATAGATGCCAAATTTGGAGGTTTCCTGTTGTCAGCAGAACAAGCACCGAAACGGTACAAATTGCCGCAAAGCTATCGCTGAGCAGCATGGTGGCCTTCTTGTTCCATCGGTCGCTCAGTGTACCTGCGAAGATACTCAGCAGGACATAGGGTGCATAGGAACAGATGGTTAAAAGTGAGGTTGTAAGCGCAGACCCTTGCTGCTGATAAGACCATATTACCAGTGCAAAGCTGGTCATTGCACTCCCCAGTGCCGAAAATGACTGGGTAATCCATAAAATCAGGAAAGTACGAAGCTCCCTGATGTCCGTTTTTATATTTTTTATCATGACTTTGCTCCTCTTTCAAATAAAATCTTAGCGATTTAATGAAAGTGCAAAGCCGAACGGACGAACTTAACCCGCTCCGTGCAGTTTCGTCCGGTTCAGACCTTGCACGGAGCAATAACAATACAAAGAATCATTTCTATTCTCCCTCTCCTCAGTTTTTAGCTTAAAATGTAAATCTACTCAAAAATAAGCTATTGGTTATTTTACCATAGATCAAATCCAAAAACCACCGGATAAATATAAATTTTAGGGAGGAATTTTTTCTCAATGACGAGTTGGAACTTCCGCAATACTCATTTAGTGAAACCAAATTGCATTTTTTTGTGTTATTATTATCAACAGCTGTTAATATCAAAGGAAGAAGTGATGAATTTATGAATGATAGCGAGGCACTATATGCCGTAAGGCATCGGAATAGCAATGCTCTCGCGTGTCTGATCGACCGGTACACTCCATATGTCAGCGCAGTAATCTATAACATCATCGGCAGTTGTATGACACAGCATGACATTGAGGAGGTCTGTTCTGATGTTTTTCTGGCACTTTGGAACAATGCCAACAAGACGGACGCTCCCCGCCTTAAGGCCTATCTTGGAAGCATTGCGCGCAACAGGGCGAAAAATAAGCTGCGGGAGATGGGGACGGAAATACATATCGACGACGATATTGTCCTTGTTTCAGGCGATGATCTGGAGAGCGAATTCCTTCATCGGGAGCGGATCGATTGGATTCGGCAATTCATCGTAGCAATGAAGCAGCCCGACCGTGAAATATTCCTGCGGCATTACTACTATTGCCAGCCCACCACAGTCATTGCCGATGAGATGCAGATGAATGTTTCCACCGTTAAAACCAGGCTTAGCCGTGGTCGCGAAAAGCTTCGGCTAAAGCTGATTCAAGGAGGTAAAGATTATGGAATTGAAAATCACAAATCTTATGGATCATGTATATGACGACTCTGTGGAGCTTGCCGCAAAAAGTGCGGTTTCTGCCGACAGAGTTAAAGAGCTTACCTTAAAGAAAATCAATATGCGCGAAACGTGCGAAAACAGTATCGCCGGCGACAAACAGGTTCAGCCTTCCTATTGGGCGCAGCCGCGGCGTACACATATGCGCAAAGTGCGCCGAACAACGCTGATTGCCGCTTGCTTGGTTATTTTGCTCCTCGGTTCTGTAACCACACTTGCAGCGAGTGGCGTAATCAATATCCGTGAATTCTATAGTTCTATATTTGCCAACCCTGAAGCCGAGAAAGCCGTAGCAACTGGGGATGCCATATCGGGAGCAGTCGAAGACAACGGAATAGAAATCACACCGCTTGGCGCCTATATCGAAGGATACAACGCCTATATCCGGTTAAAACTGCGTGATACGGGAGGCAGCCGCCTTTCGGATACGCTTTATTTCTTAAAGAATGATGGAGAGTCCGTGCCGGCTGTCGTCGATTATGACGCCGCTACGAATTCAGCCGTTGCGATTATACAATACGATATAGCCACTGGCAACGCTGCACCGACAACGGCGTCGCTTCATCTGGCGGCGATCTGCGCCGGCATACGGACAATTGAGAATCTGCCGCTTGACTTTACTATCGGAACGCACATTGGCATAACACAGCCCGTTGTCGTACCGGGTGCTGAATTCATGGCAATCACAGGGATTGAAACACATGGCGGGACGCTGACCATCCGCCGTCGCGACAACGAAATTGGACAATACGGATGGGGCAGCGGACTTCTCGGCCTGAAAGCTCCCGATGGCACAGTCATTTGGGAAACTCATGGTGAACTTGACGCTGCAGGAAATAAGAGCGATGACTTTGATATCGGCAAGTATGATCCGGATACGCTGTCGCTTGTATTTAAGGGAAAACACGCCGCGCGCACGATAACCGGAGATTGGGAGATTACGTTCAGCACTGTACAGAATATAGTTCCGCTAACACTCACCGCCGATTTTTCCGGCAGGGAAGCGAAAATCAGCTGTGGCGCTACTAAACTTGAAATCAACCTTTCCCCGGGCTATGCCAATGGGGATGCGGAACTTAAGCGCATGATGAAAAGTGTATCGGCTTCATCAGAAGGCGTACTCAAGAACGGAGAAGTGATTTCTCCCGGGAAAGGCGCATCGGCTTCAGAAGGTGTATCAATCACGCTCAAGAACGGAGAGGTGATCTCGCCACAGTTCACCGCCTCATCGTGGGACAGCAAGTCCGCGTACTTCAGTTTCAAGATGGCGTTTGTTCCGCCGGAAAATGTTCAAAGCATAACATTTCTCGGTCAGACATTTACGTTTTCCGATTGATATAGTATTCCCCGGCAGTATTGCCCTCCTGTAGTCCCGTAAATAAACAGAAGAGACGACGATTCGGACCATCGTCGTCTCTTTTTGAATTAAAAGCACCAAAAACTAAAGATTTTCCGGAATTATTTTTAAAGTATAAACGACAAGCGGACAATGGGAAGTTGCCGTTTTCGGCGATCCGATAAAGTATAAACTTTTTTATGATACTTTTGCAGCCTTTTTGCCGTCTAAAGCGTATATAGGATGAAGGAGGTGGAGTGGATGGCTTATGAGTCCCTCCGGCCGGGGGACTTCGAGGCGTTTGTAGCAACGCATGAAAGCATGCTCTACCGCACAGCCCTCGCCGTCATGGGGAACGTATCCGATGCTGAGGACGCAGTGCAGGAAGCATTTTTGCGCGCTTACGAGAAGGCTCCCAAATTTGAATCGAAGGAGCACGAAAAGGCGTGGCTCATCAAGGTAACAGTGAACTTCTGCAACAGCCGTCTACGCGCTCCTTGGCGAAAACGCACCGCATCGCTCCTGGATTCCTATCCCGCCGCAGAACCGGAGCAGCGTGAGGTGCTGGAACAGGTTATGGCTCTGCCGCCTAAATACCGGTCCGTCCTCCACCTGTATTATTACGAGGGTTATTCTGTGAAGGATATTGCAGGGCTGACCGGGCAAAAAGAAAACACCGTCAGGAGCCTGCTGACCCGCGCCCGGCAAAAGCTCAAGTCCGGCTTGAAGGAGGACGACTATGAAAGCATATAACGATTATATGGATAATATATCGGTTTCGGACACCCAGCACCGCCGATTCGTAACATGCGCCGCTACTGTCAAGCCCTCAAGGCGCTCAATTATGGCCAGGCGTTATGCCGCGGCCTTTGCCTGCCTCGCCGTGATTCTTCTAGGCGCGTTGACCGTGCCGCGGCTGCTGCAAAACAATGTGGTGCCGGCGCCTGGGAGCAATCCGCTTCTTTCACAGCCCGGAGCGTCCACATCGGTTCCCATCCCAGCCAACGATTACACGCTTATATTCAATAAAGCCAGCAGGCAGGTTTCTGCGGATAAAACCTATATTCCGGGCCATTTTTGGCAGGAATTGACTGCCGCCGAGCTTCAGAAAGTTTTCTCCGGCCTGGCGGATACGCACACCCTCACAGCTACCGTGAATTTCAAGAGCGATGAGACTGGCGCTGCATTGTTTAATATAGACGCCCACGCGGTGTCCACCGGCGGACTTAAGACCTATATTCAAATTGCGCCCGGCGAGGCTGTCGCCGACTATGTGCTCGATGGAGATTCCAAAATCTCCGATGTCCTTGGGACAGCAGTCACGGCGGGATATTTTGAGACTAAGCCAAACAGCAAGAGGCAGCGAAACGTTATCTATCTGGCGTCCTTCAATTTATCCGGCCTGGGCTACTATGTGGAGCTCAGCGGAGGAGAAGCGGAAAGTGCGGTGTTGCAGGTTGAATTATCCTCACTGGTAGGTCTGCTTATCAAGGGAGGTGCCGCTGACCTCAGCATATTCAATAATCCTGTAATACCAGAACTGCGTGAGGACGGGCTTGACTTGAAAGAAGCCTATGCTGACCCCGACTTTGGCGCATATCTGCCCAAGAATGTGCCGTCCGGCTTTACTTTCGAGTCCGCCATGCGCTTTATCAATCAGCAGAGCAATTATCTCAATGCCCTCTGGCTTAAAGGCATGGGTGATATACAATGGCGCGTTTCGCCCTTTGACGAGGACGACAAGTCCCGGACCACCTCTGCCGCCGACACTCAAAATTATGACCTTGCGCTCTACCCTGTTCCACGCAGCGAGTCGGTCCCCCGCGATCTGCGGGAAATCGTAAACAATCCAATCTTCCGCATTGAGGACCTGACGCTGGAAGTAGTTGAAGCGAGGGCCTATGAGGTTGCGGATGCGGGCGATATCTCCGGCCCGCGCATGCATTTTAGTGTGCTGTATGGAGATATCCTGGTGGAAATCAACGCCAAAGGAGCGGCACCGGAGGCCATTTTCAAGATGTTGCAGCAGAGTAAGAAATAATGCCGCTGGCGAATGCGTAGCGGTACGGAAGCTCGTTTGAAATCAGCGGGTTTGCTATGGGCGTAAGATATACCATTGGGTCTGCTGTCGGTATTTTGCTCCTGTCCATTCCATTTATTTTCTTACTCCTACACCTGCATACTGACCGCCTGTCAAAGATTTACGTTCATGAATAGGTGGTTTAAACGTTCTCTGGAAGCGGCCGGTTATGATGCTATGTTGAGTAATGGTCACAGGCGTGAAGATACCGCTCCAATAAGAACGATATGGCGGCGGAGCCTTTCTTTGAGTTAGGTCTTCCAATATCAAACGCATGAAAAACGCCCTCAAAGATTTCAAAACTTGTTTCTATACCGGCATCCTTCAAACGGTTCATAAAATATGCCGTTTCATCTCGAAAGGGGTCCAAACTGCCCACATAGGAAACTGCCGGCGGAAGTCCATGGAGGTCTGCCGCCCTGAAAGGCGCCGCTGTATATGGGATGTTTTCTTTCCCGAAAAGTTCACCCAGATACATTTGCCATGCAAACTTATTCTGCTTGCAATCCCAAACTGGCGCATTGTTATCTTTCATCGACGGAGTAGAAAGCGTATCATCAATCATTGGGTACAAAGGCATCATAAAGGCGATCTTTATTTCCGCCTTGTCACGTGCATAAAGTGCCAGCGCAAGTGCCAGGCCACCGCCTCCGGAGTCCCCGCCAATAAAGATTTGATTCTCCTTCGCTCCATAGCGGGAAGCGTTTTGCTTCAACCACCTTAATGAAAGGTACGCATCCTCCAGAGCTGCCGGATAAGGCTTGTCTATGGATAAAGTATATTCGGGGACGACGCAAAAAGCATCGCGTTTAGCAATAAATCTTTCAATAAATGCGATGTCCTGCTCGGGAGTGCCAAGGCCATACCCCCCACCGTGGAGCCAGAGTATCTCCGGCTTACTCCCAGATGCCTTTCCGGAAGTTAGTACAAGTAGTCTCAGTTTTGACCCATCCGACCTGGCAATGAATACATTTTCCTTGTTTAGCTGCGTATTCGCTTTAACGCCTTTATTTAGCATTTGTCTGTTTTTTCTGACCCTGTCAAAGGCGGATATAAAATTTCCTGTAAAAGGAGATAGCAAGCGTATGGCCAGGGTGATCCCTCTAAATTCCGGATCAATCATTTTCATTTTAACCTTCATAAACAACCTCGTCCTTATAAATAAGCATTTTTATAAAACAGCCTTAAGTTATGATATGCGGCAACCCGGCACAGTCCAAACTCCGTCACGGCATAATCGCCTTCGTAGTTGATCGCCATTCCTGCCAAATGGATATAATCATCGACATAGGACCTGGGGATATCGATTTCATGATGACCGGGCAGGATACGGTCAAACTCATGAATTACCTGCTTTATCTTTTCCATTGATTGCTTAAATATTTCCGGCCTTGCGGAATAATCCAGATTCAGAAGAACCCCCCAACCGACAAGCGTATCATTTCCGAAAAAAAGCTTGTTTTTTCTATCCAGCAGGCAAACAGATCCCTCCGTATGCCCCGGAGTTGCCAATACCTCAATGGACCGGTCCCCCAGCTCAAAGACCGTATTTTCATCATAATAAGCAATATTCTTCGGGTTTTCAGCAAGAAAGCTTCGCAGGAATGGCCTCACAAAAAAAGGATACCGGGCAATCACCCATTTACGGAATGTCCGGCTATTATGAAGCCGGTAAACCCCCGCATCCGATCCGGGAATATATGCTTCCTTAAACAATCGGTTTCCGCCAAAATGATCAAGATGGCCGTGTGTCGAAACGACAATCAGCTCTTTCTCTCCGATGATTTTCCGAATGAAAGGCCTTGGATCCTTTAATCCGGCCCCACTATCGATAAGCATCGCTTTTTGGCTGCCGACAAGCAGATAATAAAAGCATGCTTCTTTTAAAAGATAGGTATTTTCGTTTATCGTTTGAATTTTCATAGTAAACCTGCGCAATAATTAATATATCTTACGACCACTTCTTCCTCGAAGAAATGATGGGACGCTCCCACATGAGGTGCATCCTCGATGCAGTCGAAGATGATTTCCTCTTTTGAAAGTCCGTGCCGCAAAAGTTTTCCCGCAAAATCCTCAATGGTTTTCGGTGGAATTGAGGTATCTTTCCCACCATATTGGAAATAGAATTTGGGTGCCTTGCCGGATAAATAATAGCTTGCATCGTAGAATCCTACAGGCGTTTTTTCAAAATCAAGCACATATCCGAAATGGCCTTTGCTCAACTTTCTCAGAAAATAAGGTCTTAATCGCTTGTATAACCACCCCGGTTTCTTGTTTCCGAGCATGTCATAAAGTGAATCATATAAAGGTTTCATATCAAGTGCCGGTGCAACGGCAATCATCGCTCTAATGCGGAGCCTGGTATCCCCTGAATATTTAAGAGCCGTGATGGTTCCCAAGTTACCGCCGGCAGAGGCACCCCATATAAACACATTGGATAAATCGATCTTCAGATGATCAGCGTTATTGACCAAATACTCCACTGCAGCAAAACAATCATTTATACCCGAGGGAGATTTGTGTTTCGGAATGAGCCGATAATTGACTGAGGCTACCATGAATCCCTTTTCCAGGCCAAAAAAGGACGGATACAAATGCCAGTCCCTTTTGTCCATATGACTCCATCCACCGCCATGGATGACAATAATAACCGGATGCTTTTCTTTATCCGTATCAGGATAATAAACGTCGAGCTTTTGTAATGGGTCCGACCCATAAGCAATATCAAGGATCTTTGATTTTATCCAATCAATATCCGGAACAGGCAAGTCCGGCTCCATGTTCATCCATCCGCCGCGGAATTTTGCTAAGCGCATCGGATACTTTTTTTCTGGTTTCATACTCTCCTCCTCCATCTGCTCTCGTTATAAACCAAGCACTGTTTTCAATGCTCCCTAGTCACCGTAACCACCGAGCTTTGCAAGCTCAATTTCAGCTTCTTTTCTACTGATTTCGCCGTGATTCGCCTTAATCATGATTTGGACCTTTTTATCGCGAGGCTCGTAGAATTGGTAGCCAATGAATGCAATGCTGGTCCCCACCGACGGAATCCATGTAAATAAAGCCCAGATTCCACTGACTACCTCGGAGGACTGTACAACATTTTCTCCCGATACAAAGCCTAAAGAACCTAAAATGCCCATCATAACTACAGACAGTAAAGCTGTAATTGTTTTGGCTATAAAAGTCTGGAATGAGAAAGTTACGGCTTCATTTCTTTCACCGTGAAGATAGTGATGCCATTCAACAATATCCGGCGTAAAGGCGTAGGTAAGAAGTGTTTGAATGCCCAGGAAAAATCCCCGGAAACCCATAATGATGAATGACAATGTTACGTTTTCATACCCGGCGAAATATTGAACAACGCCTAAGACCGCAAACCCGATCAAGGATATTCTGAGCAGGACGAATTTGTCGATTCTTTTTGTCACAATCGGAATCAAAACAGCCGCGAGAATGGATGGCAGCAGAATGGCAAGACCGATATTCGTCATTAATCGTTCACTGCCATAGACATGCCGCGCTAAATACATTATAATGACCTGAACAAAGTTTGTAGACATGCAAATGAGTGTGGAGCCATAATAAATTAAGAATTGCTTGTTTTTAACGATTGATTTGAACATATCCTTGATGGAGGGATCCGTTCTTTCAACATTAAAGCGTTCTTTCGCCACACGCGGATAAAACAGGAAACAAATGACGGCAATAACGCCAAATAGCAATGCGGTTTTTTGCCAGCCTATTACGGGACGTATTTGGGGGAAAGTAACCGTTGCCGCCAGTATTCCGACAAATCCGAAGATGGATAGACGGGATGCCAGATCTGTTCTTTCCTGAACCAAATCCGTGGTTACCAGGCGGATACCGAATAATGGAATATCAAAAAAATTAAATGTACCTTCATATAAAATAAACAGCAATGTGGGAACGATTATCCTAACCCACATGGACGCTGTTGAAGGAATCATGAACATCGCCACGCCCAATATGGGAAGCAGCACCGAGCTTATTTTCAGCCAGGGGACATATTTACCCTTTTTGAAATGCACTTTTTCTATGATCAATCCGGCAATGGGATCATTCATAAAATCCCATACCCTCGTGATTAAAAGAATGATGGTGATTGTACCCGCCGCAACCCCGATATCTGCCAAATAGACATTGAAGACACCGGTGAGGGAAGTAAAAATGGCCCCACCCAGCGCAAAAAGGTAAAATGTCCAACGTTCTTTGCTTGTCATACGATAACTATGTTTCGCTTCCATCGTCTGCAATCCCCTTTTATACCTGGAGTTTGGCTTCGGTGCCTCCTGACATATATTTCATAAATAACATATGAAAAAAAGTCATTGTCCGTAGTCCTATTTTACTATGAAAAACGTACTTTCCGATAACACGATTTTAGGTAAATATATAACTTTTTAAGGTTTTACAGTCCTGTAACTTCCGGGTGTCAAATTGAAGACGGCTCTAAAGTGCTTGATATAATAGCTGACACTTGAAAAATTATACATGTCGGCAATCTCTGCAATACTGTAGTCCGTATTTTTGAGATAAAAGACAGATTCATGCATCTTTGCTTCTATGATGTATCTGGATATGGATTTACCCGTTTCTTTTCTAAAAAGTTCGGACAAATAGACCGGGGTTACATTGATTTTTGAAGCGATAACCGACAGCGTTTGTTTTGACTTGAGGTCTGATTTAATCACTTGCATCGCCCTGAGAGCAATTCCATTATATTGATTGCTTAAAACATCCCTGACATTTTTCGTAATTATTTGCAGCGCCTTATATTCTAATTTATTGATTTCCTGCAAGGATTTGGCTGCTTCCAGCTCATTAATGAGCCGATCGGATATGGTATAGGCATCTTCATCGATTACTCCGGCGGTTATTGCTGCCCGGGTAAATAACGTTATAGAGGCAATAACGGAGTTTTTATTGCTTCTGACAACTTCCGGCGCAAGTTTCGCGCGTTCCTTGAGATTGATTTCCTTTAGAATAGATTCCGCTAACTCAGTATTGCCGACGGAAATCGCACCGATTAATTTTAATTCCAAAAGATATGGAGAGTGTACATATGCATCCATCCCGTTTATCACCTGCTGACTCTAAGATAACACCGATTAAAGCGATTCCGTCATTCTTTAAACTTGCTGGTCAAAAACTTTTCCTGCTTAATCTTTCTCCGTCGGTTGGAGTGTGCAATACCGCTAAAGGCCGTAATTGATACGGGCATAGAACCTACTAAGTATAGCACAGCGGTAGCATGAAGTAAATATCATTATCCATTTTGATAATCCTCTGGCTAAATCTGAAACGGCATTCTACAGCCTCTCTGCGCATTGTCCGGTGAACCCTCGTGAACAACGCGGCCCACCGCCGGTTCGTCCATAAAATAATTATCCTTTCCAGGAAGAAAAAACACCGTATTCTTTCGTCTCGATTTTCTTTCCCAATGTTGCACGACGGCGGATGACGTTCTATACTAATATTAGTTTAACTGTTTGAACCATTTAACCAAAGAGGGGTAGACCATGGATTTTGATAAACAGATAGGTATCATCAAATCGGATTTTGAAGAAAGCCGCCGACTGCTCCTGGCCATCGGGGATGAAACCCGGCAGTCCATTATCATTACGCTGATGGGCGCCGGATGCGATGGAATGAGAGTAGGGGAAATTACTGCAAAGACACACCTTTCCCGCCCGGCAGTGTCCCATCATTTGAAAATCCTGTTAAACGCAGGATTGGTAGATGTATGGCATGAAGGCACCATGAATTTTTACACCGGCAACTTGGGAAGCGAATTTCAGCATTTGTGCGACTTAGTACACCACATCGAGGAGTTCCGCACAGCGGTGACCGAAACCTTCGGCAGTGACACCTGTTACAGTATTAAATAAGGAGTGTGTAATTATGACGATTTTCTATTTTACCTCCACCGGCAACTGCCTTGCCGTGGCTAAAAAAATCGGCGGCAAGCTTGTTTCTATTCCACAGGTGATTGATTCACCCGACCTTCATTTCAAAGATGATGTTATTGGCCTGATCTTCCCTGTTTATGGCTTTGGGATGCCCAAAATGGTCCGTAAATTTCTCGGGAAAGCCACATGGGAGGCCGGCTATTCCTTTGCCATCGGCACCTATGGAAATCTGCCCGGGGCGGCGATGACGGATGTGCAAAAATTTGCGAAGAACCGCGGACAACACTTCGATTATGCCGCAAGCCTGCGGATGGTAGATAACTATCTGCCCGGCTTTGATATGAATGACCAGATCGCCAAGCTGCCGGAAAAGCATGTGGAGGAGAATCTCTCCCGGATCATTGCGGATATTCAAAACCGCAGAACGCTTGATGCTGCAGCGGGACCTGTCTGGAAAGCCCTCACCGCAGTGATAAGAAGCGGTGAGAATCTCTTACTGAACAGCAAGCAGGGGCAGCGCTACATGATAAGCCAAGATTGCACCAAATGCGGCATTTGCGCTAAAATCTGCCCTGCCGTGAACATTACCGTTACTGATAAAGTGGTGTTTAAAAATCAATGCGAGGTGTGCCTTGGGTGCGTCCATATGTGCCCCCAAAATGCGATACACATGAAAACCGAAAAGAATACGGCGCGGTGGCGTAATCCCGATGTTTCACTGAATGAAATTATCGCCGCCAACAATAGGCAGAAAGAGAATACAAAATGAACAAAACAATTGCAGTCACCGGCGGTACAGGCTATATTGCCGGATTTGTCATCGCCGATTTTTTAAACCACGGCTATAGGGTACGAGCAAGCGTGCGCAGCTTATCGAAAATTGAAGCCTTAAAAAAAGAGCTGTCCGCTTTTGTGAAGGAAGAGGCCTTATCGCGCCTTTCGGCATTTGAGGCTGATTTAACTTCATCAGAGGGCTGGGCAGATGGTTTTTCCGGTGCAGACGGCATTATTCACGTTGCTTCTCCTTTGGGGCACGGTACAGAGTCTGCGGAAGAATTGAGGCGCGTTGCCGAGGGCGGCACGCTGAATGTCCTGCAAGGAGCGTTGGACGCCGGGGTGAAGCGGGTCGTCATGACCTCCTCCCAGGCGGCCTCCACCCCTAAAATATCCGTAGGTAAGGTTGTACTGGATGAAGGCTTCTGGAGTGATGAAAGTAATCCCGAGCTTGACCCCTACCGTTTATCAAAAATCGCCTCCGAAAAGGCGGCATGGGCTTTTTCTAAGAAGCATGGGCTTGATTTGACCACCATCCTGCCCGGAGCGGTTTTCGGACAAATTATGAGCGCCGGAAATATCAGTTCCAACGGTATTCTGCTCAGGCTGGTCAATGGCGGTATGCTCCGCTCCCTGAACATCCCCCTTGAGGTGAGCAATGTACGGGATCTGGCAGAACTTCACCGTCTCGCTTTTGAGAACGGCCATGCCATTGGGGAGCGCTTTCTTGCTGCCAGCCAAACAATCCGTATGCCGGAAGTCGCGCGGATTTATCGCGAGCAATATCCCGATTCAAAAACGCCTGCAAAAGTGTTTCCCAACTGGATGGTACGCCTTCTGTCGGGTTTTATTCCCGCCCTGCGCTCAATGGTGCCTATGTTGGGCCGTGAGTATTCACACACCGCAGAGAAAGCCGAGCGGCTTCTGGGATGGATTCAACACACCCCCCGGGAAACCGTATTGGATGCGGCGGCCTCCTTCGCGCAATTGGGGATGATTAAAAGCCGCCGCTGAAGAGATGGAGTATCTGTTGGTTTTTGTATTTTCAAACGCTTTCATGGAAGCACTCGATTATAAAATATCGACTGCTTCCATTTTTTATAGTAAAATGGTAAATGAAATTCAGTATAAACCTCGGAAAAATAAATCAGAGCATGGACCACGTTGGGAGAAGTGAGAGGAATGGCTGTAGAAAAGCAATATGCATCCGATGTTGAAGCGATACTATCTCATAAGCATGATAATGGAGCTGACCTTTGGACTACACCCGATAAGCGTTTAATAAAAGGAGCGCCGTTTTCAACATTGGAGAGCGTAATGTACTTATTGGAACTGGGCATGGAGCCCACAGAAGCTTTATTGGAAGAAGCTTCGGCATTAATATTCGGCGCATGGCAGGAGGACGGACGTTTCAAGCTGTATCCGCAAGGCGCTGTTTACCCATGCCAAACCATTCACGCCGCCAATGTGCTTTGTCACATGGGATATGCTTGCGATCCCAGAGTGCAAAAAACCTTCCGCCATCTTTTAGATACCCAGTATGCAGATGGCGGCTGGCGCTGCAATAAATTCAGCTTTGGTCGGGGCCCGGAAACGGAGTATTCAAATCCATTCCCAACACTTACTGCGCTAAATGCATTCCGTTTTAGCGGCTATCTCAACAAAGAACCTGCCCTCGACAAGGCCGTAGATTTTTTGCTGGAGCATTGGACCATCCGGAAGCCCATTGGCCCGTGCCATTACGGAATCGGCACATTGTTCATGCAGGTCGAATACCCTTTCCGTAACTACAATCTTTTTGTTTATGTCTATGTTTTATCCTTTTACCGCCGGTCAAAGGAGGACAAACGATTTCTCGAAGCCCTGGAAACACTAAAAGCCAAACTGGCGGACGGGCAGATGGTGGTTGAGCGCGTTGTCCCTAAGCTGGCAGAGCTTTCTTTCTGCAAAAAAGGTGAAAAAAGTGCATTGGCAACAATACGCTATCATGAGATTTTACGAAACCTTCAGTTAGAAAGATAGCCATAAAAAACTAATCTTTAAGTCAAGGCTTGCACCTGCGGTTAAAGGGCCAAAGTTTATGGAAATGCCGCCGATTCCAATCCTGGGCCAGCAAAACAAACAGATAAGGATGCAAATATGGATTTAGGACTTAGACGGGATTTCTTATTTTATAAAAATGTAGTATAATATTGCTAAAAAATCGGAAAGACGGCAAGGGATAAAATGGGGGCACAGCGTAGGTTTCTTTGAACGGCAAGGACAGGTCGGGTTCGCTTTTTCACAACAGCCCGATCAGGGTACTTATCATCGGTTGCTGCCCAGTAATGCTCTTTATGAGCGTATCTAGTGTTCTGATGAGGTTATAATGCAAAATTTATTGGTTGAAAAAACAAATTCAACGCCACTGATCCGGTTTGATGCAGCGACAGGATTTCTGGAAATCAAGGGAGAGTCCTATCCCGAAAACGTGGCGAAGTTTTATACACCTGTTTTGGACTGGATTAAAGAATATCAAAGCAGCGGACCCGGCGAGATTGTCCTGGAGTTCGATATTTCCTACTTCAACAGCAGCACCTCCAAGGTTCTTCTGATGATTCTGGATTTACTGGAGCAAGGGGTCCGGAATGGGAAAAATTCCATTGTAAAATGGCTGTGCGCGGGAGAAAACGAGACAGCTATCGAATGCGGCGAGGAATTTCGTGAGGATTTAACCCTTTTGCCCTTTGAGATCGAGCTGTATTAATGGGAAGGAAAGCCGTAATGGATAAAATCTATGCAAAGGAACATCAGGTATTGGCTACGGCCGAAAAGCTGCTGGGCTCCCGTCAGTTTGAATCGGAGGCGGATGAGGAAAATTACCGGCTGCTGTGCGAGGAATACAAAAAACTTTTGAGACAGACGATAAAAGTGATTCAGATATCCGATATAATGCAGCTTGAGCTCAAGAAAATGTCCAAACAGCTGGAAACGGCATCCCAGCTTGATTCGTTGACCGGGCTCTACAACAGGAAGTACTTCCTCGACGTTTACCAGCGGGAATGGAAAAGCGCAGTGCGCTCCGGCGGCATGCTGACCCTCCTAATGGCAGACATCGACTATTTTAAGGAGTATAACGACACTTACGGGCATATCGAGGGGGACTCGTGCCTCACCATGGTGACAGACAAACTCCGGTGTGTTGTCAATCGGCCTCGCGATGTTATCGTCCGCTACGGCGGAGATGAATTTATCATTATGCTGCCCGAGACGGGGATTGCCGGCGCGGCCGTGCTGGCGGAGAAAATCCTGGCCGGAGTTCAAGGGCTTGGGCTGGAGCATAGCGGTTCTCAGGACTACGGAAAGGTCACGGTTTCCATCGGCGTAGCAGAAATCTTGCCCAAGGAGGGGTTGTCGACGGACATACTCCTCCGGCAGGTGGATCAGGCGTTGTATGAGGCAAAAAGGGAAGGCCGGAATTGCTTCAGGCTTTATAGCCATAGCTAATGCCGTTATATAAAAAATTCCATCGGCAAACTCTCCCCTGGAACATAATTGACCTCGTGCTTTTGTATTGAGCTTTTTCCTGGAGGCATAACTGAAGTATCACCTGCCATGCCAGAGGAATATTATCTGCTTGTCTTTCATAGCTGAGCGTTACATAACTATTTGCGCATTGTAGCAGAAACTCCGTATTCTACGGTAGCAATCTGTTTATGTGAATCATATTATGTTGATATATAAAATTGTTATTATAATGTTTTCGAAGAGCAAACATTTATAAATAAAGAAGGAGTTGCTAATATGGCAATAAGACATTATGTCCTTTTGTCAACCGATGGTTTTATTAATCTACCGCTTACTCCTACCCTTTGCGCTTCTCTAAATACAACAGAAAGGACATACATTTTCGGCTTTGCAGGCGGGCTTTACCAGGTTTTTGAAAATGGTGTGCAAACGTATAATAATCCGATTTTCAATTGGTATGATCCGGCTAACTGGCCTGCTCTAAGGGCAATGACCAGCACAGCTACAATTCCTTCTCCAATGATTTGGGGAGAGACAGGCGACAATATTTATATCACACTGATCAACCTTGGTATGCCTATCGGCGGGGTAACTGACCTTCATACGGTCCACCTGCACGGCGCGCATGTTGCCACGCAAATAGACGGTTTCCCTGAGACATCCTTTAGCGTACCCGTATGGACAAATTTTAGTGTACCTCCGCCAACAGCGACTTACTATTTCAAACCGGAAGACCCCGGTACGTATATGTATCATTGTCATGTTACAGCTTCCGAACATATTCAAATGGGAATGTACGGCGCCCTGGTAATTTATCCAACCAGGCAAAGCCTTGCGGCAGAAGGAATTGTGCAGAATCCAGTCACTGGCGATTGGTTTTTGAACGGCTTCCCCCAGCCACAAATCCCTCCGGCAGCAACAAATCGAAACTTTGCTTACAATGACATTAAGACTTATTTTGATAAAGAATATGTATTGCTGCTATCGGATATAGATTACGAATGGCATAAAGAAGTACTTGGAGGTCATGCGTTTTATGCGCCAGACTACAAACCGGACTTCTGGCTTGTAAATGGCCGTGCATTTCCCGATACATTACTTCCGCATCCGTTAACGCCGTCACCGGGCAGCGATCCAAACCTTGCACAGATAAATTACGAGTCTTATGTCCATGTAAAGACAAACCAGAAATTTCTTTTAAGAATGATCAACCTGGCCTATCAAGTAGCCCCTTGGCATATCCATGGATGGCACTTTACTGTGGTTGGAAAAGATGCAAGCCCCAGTCCTTTCTTAAAGATTTCCGAAACGCTTAATTTCATGGGACATGAAGGATTGGAAATGGGATTTACGGTTACAATCGGCTCGGGTGAGACATATGATTTATTATTAAGCGCCGATGACAAGCGTCCTATATATCAAAATTATATTGTCAACGGCCAGGACAATATACTGTCACTATGCCTTCAAATGAATATAATACAGGCGTTTGATCCTGCAGCAATCGCTGATATACCTACCGAACCGGTTATCTGTCCTACACCTGACACAGTCAATTATATCAATATTTGTAACGGGACACAGGGGGTTGATCAATACTTCCCTCAGTTTTATCCCATGCATAACCATGATGACTATAAAGTAACTAATAACGGAAGGTATCCTGGAGGCCAATTAACCTATATACAAACGGATGCTCCATAGGAAATAAAAGGCTTAAGAAGGCTTAAAAGAGCCGGTACCCACTTATAAAGAGGGTGCCGGCTTTGAAAGGGTTATTGAAAATGAAAATACGCGAACATTTTCCACAGCTGCTTTATCTTATTACTTACAAATTCAGAAGAGCCGGTATTCAAGTTAATCAAGCCATGTTAAGCGGAGATGACAGCTTTATCGATGTCAGGTATCGGTTATCAAGACCCGATAAAGATCAAGGTAATTTCCCCATTTACTTAGTTGATGAAACTTCCGGGCACAAATTAGGGATAGCAAGTCTCCCCAAATTTGGGCTCATCCGTTCAAAACCCCACAAGCAACAAGCATTAGGAATTCTTTTATTTTATAACAGAGATAATACAATTAAGCATGGCTCGCAAATTACCCTGCATTTTGGACCGCTTATCGCTAAAAACATAAAAGTAACATAAGTACTAAATCATATCGTTATACATGCAGCAATCGCTGATAAGTCCCCTGAATATCCCCGACAAAACGGTTGATCCTTCCTTCCGTAAAATGCATGGATCAAATCCCCCCCTTCACTTTATTACTTTGCTGTCCTTATCTCTGAAGTATCCGGCATACGGAGCCCTTTCCGGCAGCACGGCCGGTCCAGGTCCGTTATCAAATCCACTCTTTGCGTTCCTATACTTTAAGTACTGGAAAATATCTGTCCGTGCCTGCCTTTTATCTCATCCGGACTAGCCGTACCCGTAATCCCCACCTTTTTCACCGTTACATCCGCCGCAATGTTGGCAAAGGATGCCGCATCCCAGGGCTCAGCCCCGGCTGCAAGGGCACATGAAAATGCCGAAAGGAACGTATCCCCTGCTCCGCAAATATCAATGGGCGGCGACAGATCATAGGAAGGGATGTGGATTACTTTATGGGAATCTGTATAAACACAGCCTTTTGGGCCCAATGTCATGCAAACCCCGGATTTATTGCTTTCGGCAAGGAGCTTGGCGGCGTGGATATAATCCTCCAGCACCATCCCGGCAGGCCGGGCATCTTTGTATGCGGCTCTGACTCCCTCCACTTCATTGGGCTTGAGAATGACTCCCGAATAAAGACCGATTCTGTCACGGCTATCCACAATAACCTTTAAGCCCTTTTGGGCGTGTGACATGATCTTTTTCCGGATAGTGGGAGTAATACAGCCATAGAGGAGTTGGTCGGAAACGCATAAAACATCCGCACTTCCCACACATTTTTCCAGAAGCTCCAACAGACTTGCCTCGTCTTCCTGGGACAGAGCTTCATAGTTGTTAAAATCCAGCCTGGGATCCTCGTACTCCACATGGGATATCCCCTGCCTTAACGGCTTACAATAAGCATTTGTCGAAGCCTTCTCACTGACGACAATGCCGTCGGTATTTATCCCCGCTTCCTGCAGCTTCCGCATCAAAGCGTCCCCTCTCCAATCCCTGCCGGTGACTCCCAGCACCTTTACACTTTTGGGCGTCAAAGCGGCGATATTGGCAGCAGCGTTTCCGCCGCCGCCCGGGGACATCCACTCCTTTACGATTGGCAGCGGGAAATGGGGAGTTTCTCTTGAAAGCTCGCTTTTGGTCATATCCGCTTTCCAGTAGACATCAAGGCAAATATCCCCGACCAGGGCAATATTCACCTCTTTTATCCCAAGCAGTATATCGTCCAATTTTTTACGGTCAATGCCATGAAATACTTCCATATCAGTCATTTACCCCCTTTGGGATTTCCAAGAGCCTGGATAAAAGCTTCTTATAAAGGTTGGGTATGGTGTCCTTGTGGTCGCCGCAGAAATGCCAGCCCTTGCCACCGACGCTTGTAGGCCTGTTGACAACGTTCTTCCGCGGTCTGTAGTAGTAATGAGGATCGTCGTACCCGATCTTTCTCCGGTAATCTCCAAGGTTGATCAGGTCGAAGTTTGCCGTTGTTATATTAAAGGTTTGGTATCCCAGATTTCTGGCAATGGATAGGGCTTTCAGGAAAACCTCCGGCCCGATGACCCCCGACCCGAAGTTCAGGAAAACCCCTCCGTCCAGCCTTGATACTGAATAGCATATTTTATGGAAATCCACTCCGCTGGTGGCCCCTATTGCCGCAAAATCAACAATGGGATGCTGATGGATGATATCGGTACCCAGGGCTATATGATATGTGGCAGGGATTCCTTTTTTGTATGCCTGGTAAAGTACGCAGTCTTCCTTATACGGAAATTTATCTGCATTCTTTTCAACATATACCGCCAGACTCTCGCCATAGCCCAGCCCTTCTTTGGCACCGGCCTGCAAAGCTTCGTTCATCCACCTCCCGGTTTCCTCCCACATGCCGAAGGAGCCGTCCTCGATGGCCGTGGGAACATCCTCCGAGGTCCCGCCGTTGTAAGCAAGTTCAAAATCATGGATGCTCCCGGCGCCGTTCCCTGAAATATGGGTCAGAAAGCCTCTCTCCATTAGCTCGATGATGTACCTGGACATCCCGTTCTTTATAACGTGGGCGCCCATGGACCATATGACAGGCCTTCCCTTCTTTCTGGCTTCCACAATCCTGTCCGCCAGCTCTTTAAAATCTTCATTGCCCCATTCCGGCACTTCATCCAAACCAGGTTTCGCCATATTTTCAATGGTCACCAGGTTGTGCCGTTCCTTGACCGAATAGGTTCTGATATTGGCAAAATCAAGCCGGCCCTTGTTTTTTACATTTATGTCCGCCATGAATCAGTCCTCCTCACGCAATATTTATACGCCAAGCCAGGCCAATATTTCATCCTTTTCCCCGAAATCCCCCACAATGGCATGGACTCCCGCCTTAACCAGCCTGCTCCGCTTGATGGAGTTCACCCCACAGCGCTTCTCCTCATCGCTGGCAATCCCTAAAGCCAGGGTACCTGCTTCCCTTCCCAAGGATATTTCCACTTTGCCGTCTCCAATCACCACGACTTCCGGGCCTCTGAGCCGATTAACCTCAATGAGCCTTCTCAGCACGGCTTCCTTTGAACAATCCGCTTTACCGGAGGGCGCGCCGGCGATTTCCTTGAAGTAACCGCTCAGTCCCAGTACTTCCGCTTCTTTCTTTACATCGCAGTCGTCCGTACCACTGGCTACATAGATGTCAATCCCCTTTTCCGCTAAAGCTTTAAGAAATTCTTCGCTGCCTTTGACCAGATAATCCTTCGTTGGTCTATGTCCGCCTGTAATGGATGCTTTTCGCTCTTCTACAGGCTCCATCAGCCTTCTGTTATATTCTGCCTTATACCACCAGGGGTCTTCTGAAGCACCGGGATTTCTCCCATGCCTTTTAACTGTATCCGCCAGCCATTTCATCTGATAATATGTCTGAATACCCGTAGACTGGTCGATATACTCCCTTACTTCACGTACAAGCTCCTCGTCAACCCCGGTTTTGCCGGCAATCATCTCCAGCATCAAAGGCTCCATAATATCTTCCCATCCATGCCTTAACGTAGAGATGGTACCGTCAAAATCAAAAAGCGCAGCTCTCAGCCCAGGCCTGTTTATTTCCAAACTATGTAGAATTTCCATGCCATTCTCCTCGCAACACATTTGTTAATTGATTTAATTATATAATCCTTGAACCACTTTGTCAATTTAGTCAATACTATATTTTTATCTGCCTATCCGGAAGCAAATGAATTGCGAAAAGAAGGTTCAGGCTTGATTCAGCGGACCGATAGCAGCTTCTCCATTGAAGTATTTCTCAAAAACCACCGCCGCCGCCGAGATTATTTCCGAATCCTTTAGGATGGATGAGTCCATGATTTGTAATTTATGAATATGCCTGGTGATTGCAGTGTTTTCCACGTTTTTGCGGATTAATTCCAGAAGGAGCTCTGGGCGGTATTGTATAGTGCCGGTCAATATGACCGCTTCCAGCTCCAATATATTCATTGCATTCACGATCCCTGCCGACAGGTAAAGCGCTTCATTCCCAATGAGCTCCATGCAGGAGCCATCGCCGTCGGAAGCCTTATCCACCAGCTCATCCCAGGTTTTAATATTTTTGCCCTGTCCCTGTATTTTTTTCAGAGCAGAAGGGATTGAGGCATAGACCTCAAGGCATCCCCTGTTTCCACAGCTGCAAGCCTTACCGTTAATGTCAATGGAGGTATGGCCTACTTCGCTGCCAAAGCCGCCGACGCCGCGGTATATCCTGTCATTGATGACGATTCCCGCACCGATGCCTGCGTCCACAACCATCAGCATAAAGCTGCCGAATTCCGCACCCCGGCCATAGTTTTTCTCAGCCAGTGCCAGCGCAGTAGCGTTATTTTCAAGAAAAACATTGAAGGGAAAGCTTTTTTTAAATTCCGTTACGATATTCACATTGTGCCATAAATCAAAGTTCGGGGGATTCAAGACCCTGCCGTCTTTTATATCTACCGGCCCCGGCGTATTGATTCCAATTCCCAAAAATTTCTCCGCCGGCAGCGAAGAATCCGCCATGATTTTATTTATCTTTTCAATGATAGCCGCTATTATCTCATAAGCATCCATGGCACCATCAATGGTAACCTGGTGTTTATCAAGCAGTACCCCTTTGATATTCATCAGGCCGACATTGCAGCCGTCTCTGGCGACAGACACCCCGACGGCATAATTATTGTGAGGCTCCAGGTCAAGAAGCACCGGCTTCCTTCCATAATCGGCTTCTGCTGTTCCGGTTTCCATCAAGATACCATCCTTGATGAGCTCTTCGACAATTAAAGTCACTGCAGCCCGGGTCAGGCCTGTCATTTTAGCCAGTTCGGCTCTGGAGGCCGGCTTTTTTCTGACAATATTCAATATCAGCCGCCGGTTGCTCAATTTCATATAACTGGAATTCGTCGCGTTTTTATCCATCAGCATGATTCCCTTTTCCGCTTTACGTTAGGAGCACCGGGAATTATTACTTCCGATTCCCCGGAAAAGATTATCGGAAGTTATATTTTCGCCAATGCTTAGTAAATTGGTTTAATTATATTGCCTCCATCCAGTTGTGTCAATGCTGTCTCCCCTTGGTCCTTCCGCTGCTGCAGACGGCATTTAATCACACTTCTGCAGAACTGTTCATGCTTTGATCCGAAAGCCTCGCCTTATAGATATCCTTCAAAATGATCCCAAGTGCGAAGATATCAATCGCCAAACCTGCGGAAATGGCCGCAAACCCTCCGAATTGCAACAGTACGAATCCAAAAATGGGTACGCTTATCACTCCCGACAGCCCTATGATGGACTCACTGAGGCTTATACAGCTGATTTTATATTTTTCCGGGGCAAGCTCATAAACATAGGTTTTATAGGCCGTAGCAATCAGGCCGTACGCAAAACCCGAGAGCACTCCCAGAATCATGATGGCGAGAGAGCTGTTAAAAACCAGAATGAGAGAAAGCCGTATGATCTGCAAAACAAAAGCTACAAGAATAAGCCATTTGCTTTTAAACCTGTTCATGAGCCTGGCTGTCAGAAAAAATGTAACCACTTCAGGCGTTGCATCAAAAAAGTATGTAAGACCCAGGCTCAGCGGTCCTCCCCCAAAGTCCGAGACCAGCACTCCCAGATAGCTGTAAACACCCTTTACCACAAAGGTATACATAAAAACAATGATGATAATGGACCGCAACGGTTTAATTTTTGCGGTTTCCTTAAATACTTCCAGAAAAGAGATATTCCCATTTTCACCTGTCCCTTTGCCGCTTCCCTTATAAAATGCCACATCCTTAATTTCAGCCAGCATAAGCACCGAGATCGCTGCGCAAACGATACTTGCCAGTATATACCAATAGTAAATATCCCAGCCGAAGCTCTGCAAAAGCAGACCAAGCAGCACGCCCGAAACTCCGTAGCCGATAGATCCCACCCCACGGATTTTACCAAAATAATTCTGTGCATTGCGCGCTTTCAGAAAACCGATGCACCAGGCTTCGGTAAGCGGAACCGTCCCATAAACGCAAAAAGCCCATAATGCAATAGCAACAAAAACCTGCCAGTTCTGTTTCGCAAATATGAACCCCGTTGCAATAATAACTCCCGAACTGATCGAAACCAAAAGTATTTTCTTCACATACTTGTAGCGGTCTGCCAGATAGCCTATGAAGTTCTGTCCCAGCAACCCGGAAAAGGTGCATAGGGTGACGGCGATACCGATTTCCGTTTTAGAAAAGCCTATGTTAATTATGTACATGGTATACATGCCCATTATACTAAGCATCATCGCCCAATAAGCAAGCATGAATATTCTATATTTAGTAAATTCCTTTTTTATCACTATCCCTCACTTGATCATGTATTGGCCTAACTAACTCAGCATAGCATTTAGTGGTATCGATCGTCAATCCGGAAGGTGAACATATTGATTCAAAAAAAAGCCGGAATACTTGAAACGCAGTAAAAAAGAGCCGCTGAGGCTCTTTTTAAAATGTATCATTAGTGCACCGGTTCAGTGTTCTTATGGGACTGACCAGCCTATATTCAATTTTTAAAGGCTTACTTTGCCTGTTTATATAATACCACCTGCCTCAGAGTCGAAACAAAAAAATTCCGGGTTTTCATCTGTCAGGCAGCATCCTCCACGCCGCTGACCTCTTCAATAAAAGAGTCCGACGATACATCCTGCGTCACGTCAATAAACGAAATAAGCTTCATTTGAGGATTTTTATCAAAGTATATGAAAGAAATCAAGTCCTGCCCTTTATCCATCCTTTAGATCATCCCTTCCGAATGCCGTAATTTTTTCTATATACTATTATACCATATTATTGCAGGAATTGTTGCATTTTCGAGAATATTTACTGACATTTGAAGGATTTCCTTCGTTTCTCCAATTTATCTCGGGTTGGAATATGTAACTATATATTTACTGGCATATCCTGGCCAGTGGATTGGTACACATTTTGGCGTTAATCACACTACCCTGGTTTTCATGGACTTTTTTAAAGAAGGCGTGATTTTTAAATTTAGGTAAATCTGCCTGTTGCATTTTGCAATTAATTCGTGGTATACTATTTAAGCGATTGAGCGAGTACAAGTCATTTGGAGAGATGGCTGAGCTGGTCTAAGGCGCACGACTGGAAATCGTGTGAACGCTAATACCGTTCCGAGAGTTCGAATCTCTCTCTCTCCGCCAAACCCCTAGCAAATACTGAATTTGCTAGGGGTTTTAATTTTTGTAAATAGTAAATTTCCGCTATACGGTAAGGCGTTATTTTTCAGGGTTCTCGTGAATGCATGATTAAGCATAGTTACGTTCACCGGTCTGCCATCAGGATATTTGCACACATAATCATTTATTATTTATTGGCCTCCGAACAACAGTCTGTTCTCTAATTGCCTGACTTTCAGGGCCTTTAGGTATTCGGCGATTCGTGATATTAAAGGGCAATTCCCTCACGCTAGACTCCGATTTAGGCTTTTTCTCGATATCATGGGCAACCCGTGTGCGTTGGTTTTGTATCATAACCGTACCTTCTTCAAAATCGATATCCGGCCACCGTAATCCGAGTGCCTCCCCCTCGTCTGAGCCAATAATGAACTGCCCGAAATACCGCAGTCTCAATCATTGTGCCCTTTACCCTACAATGGTAAATAGGTGACGATTATGGGACTTGAGGAAATCAATATTATAAAAAAGGCGAGAGGAATAACATCCGCCGAGTTGTCGCAGAAACCGGGGGTTCCGCTTGGCACACTCAACAAAATTTTGAATGGCAAACCAAGAACCCATCATATGAAGTAGTTAGCTCACTTGCGCAGGCTCTTGAGCGCTCTGTTGATGTATTTGACGACATACGAAAACTTTTTGGGGTATAATAGAGAAAATCATTTCAATAAGGTAGCCATAACGAAATAGCTAAATGTGGATATTCGTTATATAAAACGGCAGGCCAATATTGGCCCGCCGTACCTATGAAACAAAGTCCCATAGGGAGTGGTAGGACAGGAATAACTCCCTCTACCATTTTAAATTATATACAAGATTCTTATGTTATATACCGAAAAATAAAAAGCTCGCATAGACTTAGGTCCTGCGAGTTGTGACGGGACAGGATAAACTCCCTCCGTCATTCTTAGCTTACCAGAAACCAACTTACCCGTCAATATTTTTTTAAAATAAAAAAGCTCGCATAGACTTAAATCCTGCGAGTTGTGACGGGACAAGAGAAGCTCCCTCCGTCACGACGTAATATATCAAATATCTATATACCTTGTCAATACTTTTAGAAAAATTTAATTGCCGCTTTCAAAGAAGATTTTGGGTAGAATCCTCTCTATAGGCATAATTAAAGGCTTATCTTGGATTTCTAAGTATAAATTCTGGTTGACTATCCTCTCTGCTTCTTCCACAGCCTTTCTTTCATAATCTACAAGGTCCTTCTTCATCTCTTCTTTAGCTATATGTCTTGCAACGTAAACAGCCATAAAATCAACCATTTCGCTTCCGGCATGGCTTATTTGTCTTGTGTTGCAAGTGTTTGGACAGACAGAACAAAAACCTATCTCGGACTTATCAATAAACCTAACTTCATCAAATATATCTTTGAATGCATCCGACGTGAATCTTTTTGTACCGTTTGAAATACTGTGGCTAAACGCATTGCGAAAATCATTTCTTACTGTCAGCTCGAGATCACCGTCATACCTTAACTTTACAGTATAGTTGTGGTATTTTGCATTTGGGTTCGCTCTTACATTAGCTTCATGCTCTTCGAAAGAAGACTTTAGAAAATAATAAGCCATTGAATCAAGATGCTCTCTGAACAATGGATACCAAAAGCCATGATTATAAGATTTCATTTTTTATTCGTAAATAACGGCGTTTTCTGATAACGTTTGCCTGTAACCTGGACTTTTAAGTTACTGCTACTTATAATATCCAATACATCACCGTAAAAATCAAATAATTTATCTGCTAAAAGCCTGTCGCTTGTATCACAAAATATTTTCTCCATGTCAGGATTGCGGTCTTTAGGCGGTCTATGAAAATACTGAGGATTTAGTAAAGCTTTTATATCTGTAAAATGTAAACAAACTCCATCAGCAACACCATGCTTTCGCCTTAGTTCTGCCCAATCCCTTTCAAGAATGTTTATATACGATTCCTTTTTCATGCACATACTCACAACAGCATGAAATATGGAGTTTTCGGAAGAGTAAACCGTAACCTCATCTAAATATGCTATATGCAGGCGTTTTTCAAAATCTTCTCTTGTACTCAATTACTGTACTTCTCCCTGTAAGCGAAATATATAAATCTACTTTCCCATTATACAGCAACGGCTTTAAGAAATAAAACATTCTTTAACATACCAGTATTTTTCTAAAAAAGTTTTTGTAGCATTGGAACTTGATTTTTATGCTAGTATTATTAAGTAAACTTGCATAGAAATCAAGTGCAATATAAAAAAACCTTCTAACACTTCTAACGAAACTTCTAATACATTTTGAATTCGACAGCATTAGCGTTCGAGTGGAAACATAAGGGAAAATCTCTCAAATGGGCTTGACAAAAGCGCTTGGATGATGAAGGATATAACTTGATGAAGTCCGATATTAATGGTGGCGCACGACTGGAAATCGTGTGAACGTTAATACCGTTCCGAGAGTTTCGAATCTCTCTCCGCCATAATAGCGGGTTTCAAGGTTTTAAACTTGAAACCCGCTATTATTATTTTAAGGATTTTGCAACCATTTTGCAACCGAACGAATTTTAGACCATAAAAAATCATTACAAACGTATATAGAAACTTATAGATATTTTTAGAACTCTGCTCATCAAAAAGTGGTTTTTGCCAAATCCTGCAATAGAATATTAATGTTTTCATCTAAACCGAAAATCGCATTTTCGAAAAACTCTTATCTTCCAAACACACCACGCTTGCCGGAATTAGTACCTTGAGCATAACAGGTGCTGCAGCATCACCGAGCCTGGGCATTACAGCCTGCCCATGACGGAGCTTGATGCAGGGATTTGCAGTCATGTCCGCCCATTTCCCTGAAAGTCAGCAGTATCCCTTTCTAAACAAGAATAGTACCTAAAAGTAGAGATTGCCGCACTTCACTTCGTTCGTTCGCAATGACAAACGCTCTATCACTAGAACGGACATTTTATTATGCATAATCAAATAAATTCACACATAAATTGATAAATTGCTGCTAAAATATTTTTTTTATACGTAACGTCCATCTTAAGGTCCAACAAATGCAATTATACTTGCTTCATAATTATCCAATTCAACCTTATTTAAAAGCAAATAATAGAATACATAGAAGGGATTTCGGTTTATATGTAGAATATTCTCATAAAAGGACTAATATGGAGTTTATAGAATTATACCATTGCTACTATTTACCCGTGATACGAAATTGAGATTATGTCTATAATGTGTAGTTGGCCGGCAACAAGTTTTCATATGAAGAACGAGGAGGTATCAATATGTCATTTACAGATACCACAAGTGTTATCGAACTGGAGCGGCTTTTTCCAGGTAACAGTGAGATGTCACGACGAATGTGTGCTTTTGATTGGTCAAAAAGTGACCTCGGATCTCCTGAGACCTGGCCTCAGAACCTGTGTATTGCTATAGGTATCTGCCTTACTTCTCGCTTCCCGATGCATGTTTGGTGGGGACCTTCATTGACTCTTTTTTATAATGATGCTTATATCTCATTCCTGGGCAGGGTTAAACATCCCAGCGTTCTCGGCCGGTCTGGGCAGGAAGCTTGGCCCGAACTCTGGGATACAATCGGCCCCATGATTCATGAGGTCTTTACAGCTGGAAATGCGAGCTGGTCTGAAGATATTCTCATGTTCTTCGACAGGGAACTCCCGAAAGAGGAGATTTACGCCACTTTTTCATTCAGCCCCGTGTTTGGAGAAAGCAACAAAGTGGAAGGGATGTTTTGTGCATGTACAGAAACGACAGAGAAGATTATTGGAAACAGACGACTTGATACCCTCCGTAAACTCGGCATACAAGCAACAGAAGCACGTACGGAAAGCGAAGCGTGTATAACTGGGATGGGCGTTGTAGGTGAAAATCCATATGACATCCCCTTCGCAGCTATCTACCTTGTTAATGAATCCACGGAAAAGGCTTACCTGGTTACTTCCACAGGCTTCATGGAAAACGGACACCAGCTTCCACAAAACATATCTTTTGCCGGAGAGGAAGAAGATCACCTATCCCCCTGGCCTCTTGCCACAGTTCTCCGGACAAAAAACCCGTTTGAAATTACCGACCTCGATGCTTTAGGTATAAAGCAACTTGAAAAACCCTGGCCTGATCCTGTACGTCAGGCAATCATACTCCCAATTCATGCAGCAGGTCACGAAAAGCTAGCCGGACTTCTTATCGTGGGTGTAAGCCCCCGATTGCCTCTAAATGAGACTTACCACGCATTTTTCGGTCTGGTGGCTGGTCACATCGCAAACGCAATTGCTGATGCGCGCTCCTATGAAGAAGAACGTAAAAGAGCAGAAGCATTGCTTGAACTTGACCATGCCAAGACAGCTTTTTTTAGTAATATAAGTCATGAATTTCGTACACCTCTGACGCTTATGCTTGGACCGCTGGAAGATGAACTGCAGGAAAACCCTAATACTCGTGAACGATTGGAAATTGTTTACCGTAACAGTTTGCGCTTACTCAAACTGGTTAACACCTTGCTGGATTTCTCCCGCATTGAGGCGGGACGTATTCAGGCTGTCTACGAGCCTACAGACCTTTCTGCCTTCACATCTGAACTGGCAAGTGTCTTCCGCTCGGCTGTGGAGAAGGCAGGCATGAGCCTGAAGGTAGACTGCCCACCTCTTCCCGAACTCATCTATGTGGATAGGGATATGTGGGAGAAGATAGTACTTAATCTTCTTTCGAATGCTTTCAAGTTTACCTTGGAAGGTGAGATCATTGTCTGCTTGAACTGGCACGGGGACTATGCAGAACTTAATGTTAAGGATACAGGTACTGGTATAGCTGATGAAGAGATGCCTCGCCTGTTCGAACGATTCCATCGTATCCGCGGTGCGCAAGCACGTACTCATGAGGGGACAGGTATTGGCCTGGCTTTGGTGCTGGAACTGGTCAAATTGCATGGTGGCGATATCAAGGCTGCAAGTAAGCTGGGAGAGGGTACATTATTCACAATCACGATACCTAAAGGTTTCACACACCTGCCGCAAGACCGTATTGGCGCAGCAAGGACAATGGATTCTACTGCCATAAGCGCAACCCCATATATAGAGGAGGCGTTAAAATGGCTTCCAGAAGATGCGGCGGCTACTCAAAGTTACTCGCTGACCCGTGAGGATATACAAGAACCCATCTTCTCAAATTGTTCCAAAGAGAGAGCAAGGGTGCTGCTGGCGGATGATAATGCCGACATGCGTAGCTATATCCGGCGTTTGCTTAATGATTATTACGACATCGAAGCTGTAGCAGATGGTAATGCAGCACTAGTCGCTATTAAAAAGAACCCTCCCGATCTTGTCCTGACAGACATCATGATGCCTGGAATAGATGGTATCGAGCTCTTGCATATACTTCGTGCTGACCCGGATATCAGAACGATACCTGTTATCCTTTTATCCGCGCGTGCAGGTGAGGAGTCCAAGGTTGAGGGCCTGGAGAAGGGAGCCGATGATTACCTCATCAAGCCCTTTAGTGCACGTGAACTTATTGCAAAAATAGGCGCGCAAATAGGGATGGCACGCATCCGCCGCGAAGCTATTCAGCGGGAAAATAAGCTGTTAGGAGAGTCCGAAGTCCAATCAGCCCAAATGATAATGAAGGATGAGTTTTTATCTATAATATCACATGAATTCAAAACACCCCTGACTGTGATTAATTCAGCAGTACAAGCCATGAGGCTGATCTGCAGAGATGAACTGTCCGAAAAAGGGAACAGGTTCCTGAACAAAATTCTGCAGAATTCCAACCGGCAGCTGAAGTTGGTGAACAACCTCTTGGACATCACCCGCATCAATGCAGGCAGCATTAAAATTTACCGGACGAACGTTGATATTGTCCAAATGACAAGGTCGATCACGGAGTCCATTATGATATTCGCAGAACAAAAGGGAATCAGGCTGTCCTATTCCTCTAGCCTCGGGAAAAAAGTCATCGGCATCGATGAGGAGAAATATGAAAGAATTCTTCTGAACTTACTCTCGAATGCAATGAAATTTACAATGAAGGGTAAATCGATCTTTGTCAGGGTATCCCAGAAAATCGTCAAGGGGAAATGCAAGGTGTGCATCCGGGTGAAGGATCAAGGAATCGGTATTCCTCACGATAAGCAGCAGCTCATCTTCGAGAGATTCGGGCAGGTAGACAGTTCGCTGTCCAGGCAAGCCGAAGGGACGGGCATCGGCTTATCGCTTGTCAAGATGTTAGTCGAAATCATGGGGGGAGAGATTACATTGGAAAGCACGGTAGGGAAAGGATGTACATTTACTCTCCTGCTCCCTGTTACAAGGGTTAAAGAAACACCGATGGAAAAAAAGCTGCAGGAGATACCGGAAAGTCGGCTTATACAGGCAACAGCCATTGAGTTTTCAGATATTTATCAGTGAGCATTAAAATAGATTGATGCTAGGGTCGAGCCGAATGAATAATACACGGTCCATAGCCATCCTTTTCTTTATGTCAAAAACATCCCTGAATATCTCTAGCGGTTATTCCATTTTTGCAAAGATAACTTCCGGTGCTTTGCTTCAAGTCATGGATATTCCAAAAGAGCTACTACCTGTCCTAAAGAGAAATCATACCCTTGTAACTTCGGTGTGTATCCCCTTTAACTCAGTAAATTTATATCCATGGTGACACGGTTTTATGCAGCTTCCGAGCCGTTCAATGCATATTCTGCATTAAGATGAGCTTGTTATTGCAGAAACTGCGATATTATTATTGCATTTATTAAAAAACATTGTACAATAATAGTGGAGGTATTCAATATGAACTTAGGAAAAAAATTATTCGAAGTTCGCGAGACTGCCAAAATATCGCGTGCGCAGATGGTTGAACTCCTAAAAGAAAAAGGGTTTGACGTAAAAACGTATACGATCAGCAAATGGGAAACTGGGGTGTCAAAACCCACGATTGAAGCATTCCTCGCTATTTGCGACATCTGCCGGGTGATGGACATACGACAGACCTTCGCCGGCAAAAGGCTCTTGCGTTTATATGACCTACCAGTCTCAGCCGGCCTCGGTAATTACCTTGATGATGGTTCTTACGGGATGATTGAGGTTGACAATGCAGTTCCAAGTTTGGCCGATTATGCGGTAAGAGTGAGCGGAAATAGTATGATGCCCCGCTTTGTAGATCAGCAAATTATCTTTATCCATGAGCAATCTACTCTGGATGAAGGGGAGATCGGAATCTTCTTCCTGAACAACGATACCTATTTAAAAAAGCTTGGGAAGGGGTGTCTGATTTCTTTAAATCCTGAATATGACCCTCTCTCAATTCAGGAACATGGCTTCTTTAGAGTATTTGGAAAGGTTGTCGGGTAGTTCTGAGCAGCTATTTTGAGGTGAAATAATGGACGGATTTACTACAAATAAAAAATATGAGCCATGTAAAATCCCCGGACGGCAGCAAGTCCAAGGAGACGGGGCTGCTCAGCCGTTGCCTCAGACTAAAACCGGCAAACCTGTTTCCCTTGAGGACGGTTTATTCTATGAGATTGAATACAATTCCTATCCTATCCCAGGCGTCGGCAAATTTGTTTTGAAGCCGCAAAGAATAGCGGAGCCTGAAAAGGACGAAAAGCGGGATCTCTTTGGTCAGATGAGAGAGATCGCAAGAGCGCACCCTTCCTCCTATGACAGCTCGAGATTTTTTGATCAGCGGCTCCAACAGGATAAGGCGATCGTCTTTTATAAGCAAGGGATGCTTATGAAAGATTTTTCAGATAATTATTCTGGAAATACGCCATTTTCTCAATACTTCCCATATTATCACAGGATGGGATATGAGCAGCTCCGGACATATTTTACCTGGCGCACAGAGGTTAGAAAAGGAAATGTCGCCGATACCTCCTTGTCATACGCATTTCTTTATATCTATGAGTTGTTAGGTAACATCGGGGTGAGGGACCCACAGGATGGTCTAAATCAGCTGATGTCTTTCTGGAAGGCTTTCAGTGCTTATAATACGTCCATCGACAAGTATGTCCTGCGATGGCTGAAAGATTACCATATCTATTACGAACTTCCGCATTCATTTAAGGAATTCATTGATGCAAACAATCTTACCCCGCATTATCCGAAAGTGGCAGACACCGGTAATAACTTTGATTTGTTCTGCGCCATATCAAAATATGATATAAGGAAATCAACTTTTTTTACTGAGGATAAAGTGAAGCTAATCATGGATTGTTTCTGCTTCGTAACCAATAAGCTCAGGCAAATCTTTGCAGACAGCGGAATGCATTTTGATGAATCGATATTTCAACCGACAAAGAAAATGTCCGAATGGAAACCGTTTAAGGATGCATTATTTCATCAATGGCTGAAGCAGACGGACAGGCGGGTTGTGCTATCCGAAAATGAAATTTATATATGCAGCAATAATAAATGGGCTTTCAACACGGTCATCACGTCGGAAAACGGCCGGCAGTTGATCGGATACATTATGAAACAGATGGAAGTTGTTTTAAGAAAGGTTACGAAATATAAGTTTAAGCTCTCAGCAAACATCAATACGGTCACGCATGAAGCCGTCGGCAAATTAAATAAAGCAGGTTTACCGCTTGAAATAATCGTAAGCGACGCGACCAATGAGTTCTATAAAGAAGCGACCAAAACTGTCGTAACAGTGGATCATGGAACATTGTCCCGAATCAGGCAAGAAGCTCTGGTCACACAGGAAAAATTGATCGTGCCGGAGCAGGAAAAACAGTTCGATCCGGTTATTTTCGTTCAAAAATCACTTGATTTATCTTATACAGCTACGCAGGACAAGCCTTCCATGCTGCCGCCTGAAATTGAACCAACTCCCGTGTACGATGCTTGGAAGAGTTTGAAAAACAAATTAACCGAAATAGAAATCAAAGCATTATCCGTGGTGCTGCACGGTGAGATAGAATTAAAGAAATACGCTGATGAATGCGGTATCATGCTGGAAGTTCTTCTTGAAGGGATCAACGAAAAGGCGATTGATTTCATTGGCGACAACCTTTTAGATGATGAATTCGTTTTATACGATGACTATAAAGAACAAGTAAAGGAATTGATAGGATGAGTATTGCAAGTCAAGTGCCGAACAGAATAGCGAACATCTTAATAAACGCCTTAAAAGGCGGAGTTGTGCCGAGAGTAGGCCTCGAATATATCACGGTAGGCCGAACCCAGGAGATTGCCGCCATACTTCACGATATTGAGATGATTGAGGAAGGCAGCGCGTCTTTCCGTTTTATCGTCGGTAAATATGGCAGCGGGAAGAGCTTTCTGCTCCAGACAATACGAAATTACGCCACGGCTAAGGGCTTTGTGGTTGTGGATGCGGACCTTTCACCGGAACGCCGGTTTGCCGGCACCAAAGGCCAGGGATTGGCTACCTATAAGGAGTTGATCCAGAATCTTTCTACCAAATCAAAACCGGACGGCAGTGCTCTTCCGTTGATACTTGAAAAATGGATATCCGGTATTCAAGCAACCGTTAAGGCTCAGCCTGATGTGAGCGAGGATGAATTTGACGGCCGGGTCGAAAGGCAAATCTACACAGTCGCAAGTTCGCTGGAAGGAATGGTCAATGGATTTGAATTTGCCAAGGCTGTGGTCATTTATTGGAAGGCTTACAAGCAGGACGACGCGGCGATGAAATCAAATGTGTTGAAGTGGTTTCGGGGAGAATATCCCTCCCGGAAAGAAGCAAAGGATGATTTGGGAATCAATTTCATTGTTAACGATGAGACTTGGTATGACTTCTTGAAGATATTCGCTGCGTTTCTGGTGGGAGCCGGGTATAAAGGGATGCTTGTCGTTATAGACGAACTGGTCAATATCTTCAAAATACCGAACTCCATCACCAGAGCTAACAACTACGAGAAAATTCTTACCATGTATAACGACGTATTACAAGGAAAAGCGAGCCATATCGGTTTCCTTATGGGTGGAACGCCTCAATGCCTTGAAGACAAGTATAAAGGCGTATTCAGCTATGAAGCATTACGATCCCGCTTGGCCGAGGGGCACTTCGCCACCGCTGATATCAAAGACCTTTCAGCGCCCATCATCCGACTGCAGATGCTGTCGCAGGAGGAGATGTATATTCTTGTGGAGAAGCTTTTGAACATCCATGCCCAGCTTTATAATTACACTTCCACCTTGTCCCATGACGAATTGGTCTATTTCTTAACGGTAGAATATAACCGTGTCGGTGCTGAGACACATATTACCCCGCGTGAGATCATCCGCGATTTTATCGAATTGGTCAACATCCTGCACCAGAATCCGCAGAAAAGCGTTACTGAGATTTTAGGCGGCAATAGCTTTGAAATGGCCAAAGGCGGGCTATCTGACGAAGATATACACAGCGAATTCCAAGAATTTGAGGTATAAGGATTATGGATGTTTTTAATAGACTCGCACCCTTTATTCAAGACTTTATTTATCAAAACAAGTGGGAGGAATTAAGAGGTAACCAGGTTGCGGCCTGCGAGGTTATCTTCGGCAGCGGCGACAATCTGCTCTTATCTTCCGGGACTGCTTCCGGTAAGACAGAGGCGGCCTTTCTGCCGGTGCTTACCGAACTATATAATAAGCCTTCATGCTCGGTGGGGGTCATGTACATATCGCCGCTCAAGGCGTTGATCAATGACCAGTTTAAGCGGCTGGAACAGATGCTTCTCGATTCCAACCTCCCCGTCACAAAATGGCACGGCGACGCCTCACAGACCCAAAAGAACAAGCTTATTAAAAATCCGGAGGGGTTGCTGCAAATCACGCCGGAGTCATTAGAAAGCCTAATTACCAATAAACGCGGTGCCTGCCTGTCAATGTTCTCCGATTTGCGGTTTGTTATCATTGACGAGGTCCACTACTTCATGCGGGATGTCCGGGGCTTGCAACTGCTTTGTGTCCTTGAGCGGCTTAAGCAGCTGACAGCTATAAATCCCCGGCGGATTGGCTTATCCGCGACTTTGGGAGATGTTACTCTGGCTCAAAATTGGTTGAATACCGGTACCGGCCGGAAATGCGCCGCTCCCATTGTTGAAGAAGGAAAAAAGCGTGTCAGGCTTCATATCGAACGCTTCGTAAATTACGCCGAAGAACGTGATCTTGTTGAGAGAGACGGAAGCGGGAATGTTGTCAATGTCAACTCCGGGGATATAGGCGACCGCGAACATTATGAATATCTTTTCAAACAAACGCTGGATAAAAAGACTATTATCTTCACCAACAGTCGGGAAGAGACAGAATTTGTCCTTGCTCATTTACGCGAAATAGCCTTGAAAAATAAAGCACCTGATGTTTATCGGGTCCACCACGGGAATGTTTCGGCTCTGCTACGGGAAAATACGGAGGATGAAATGAGATCCGCTGATGAAAAGATTGTGACTGGCGCCACTGTTACTCTGGAGCTGGGCATCGACATAGGTTCCCTTGACCAGGCCGTTCAAGTTGGCGCGCCGCTCAATGTCTCCAGTTTCGCTCAGCGTTTGGGCCGGTGCGGCCGGCGGGGACAAGTTCCTCAGCTGCTTTTTACTTTTGTGGAGAGTATAAGGATAAATTCCGGCGATATTCTCGGACCGATCAATTGGGAATTTATCCGGACAATCGGCATCATTGAACTTTATTTAAAAGATCACTGGATGGAGCCCATCCCGCCGCAAAATCATGCGTACAACCTTTTGTATCATCAGACGATGAGCTGCTTAAAAAGCAACGGAGAGATGTCGGCGGCAGGCCTTGCCCAGTCGGTCCTTTCGCTGGGTTGTTTTAAAAACATTCCGCAAGAGGATTATAAACAGCTGCTCTCCCACATGATCAACATCGATCAGTTGCAGCGTACCGAGCATGGCGGGTTGATTATCGGGCGCGAAGGTGAAAAGATCGTAAACAGCCATAAATTCCTGACCGTGTTCCTTGCGCCGGAATATCTGCTGGTAAAAGACGAAAACCGCACCATCGGTACGGTTGATAAGGTCTACCCCGTTGGTACCCGTTTTGCGCTGGCGGGCATAGCATGGGAGACCGTGGATGTAAATGAAAAATCGAAAGTTATCTTTGTAAAAAGGGTTCCGGGCATATCCGTTGTGGACTGGAATGTGGACTTTAATGCCGAGCTCCATACCGTCCTGGTCCGCAAGGTACGCAGCGTTTTAAAAGAGGATGCTCCTTATCCTTATTTAAGCGTCCGCTGTCAGGAAAGATTAGCCGAAATTCAATATATTGCCCGCAACAGCGGCATACTGGATAACCTCGTGACCCCGCTGTCTGATAGAAAATATGCCGTCTTTCCCTGGGTAGGAACAAGACAGTTAGTGACCTTGAACTACGCTTTACGGCACAGAAAAATAAAGAGTAAACTTCCTTGGATCACCTGTGTTTATCTTGAGGTGATTTTCGATGGGACAAAAGAGGAGTTGGAGAATGTGATCCACGATATTCTTCATCGTGACCTTGACCTTTATGACTTGCCGTTGCCCGACAAGGTGCAGATCGACGGAAAGTATAACGAGTTCGTTCCGCTTGAGCTCCTTCGCAAGCAATTCATTGAAGATTATCTTGATTTTGAGGGACTCAAGAATGCGAATTGCCAAGGAAAAGCAAAGAGGCTTGATTCATAACCCTTATAAAAGCCATAGGATTTAAGAATCAAGCCTCAATTCTTTAAATTAATTTAATGGAATATTGATACTTCATGTTTTCATTCAGGCAATAACCGCTGATAGCTCCTCTTCTTTAGCAAAGGCCTGCTATTTAAACTGCGGCAAGTAGTCCTTATGGCTTTCTAACAGTTCATCGACCATTTTGGGATTTGCTTTATAAAGGCTTATTCAGCTTTCAATGTACAGCTTGCATGGTAAGGGTGTTCAACTTTTCCGGTTCAACTGTTCACCTCCAGCGGTCAAGGTGTTTTTCCCCGCGAAATATTCAAAACTGCCGCCGTCGAAAATGATTGGATCAAAATTTTCTATAAAATATGGTTCTGCAAAAATGACCATGGTTCATCAACTTTCGCTAACTTGTAGAGATTAAAAACCTCATGCTATAGTAAAATTGTTCGATTCGGATAGGGTTATTCGGCACAATATTGGCATCAGATTGGAAGGAAATCTATGGAGAGAGTAAAAGCCGTAAGAAATTTTCACACTTCAACAAATATCAAAAGAATTCTGTCAAATTGGCAGCTGTATGTTTTTGTTCTCCCTGCAGTTGCATACTACCTTATCCTGCAATATTGGCCGATGTATGGCTTGCAGATTGCGTTCAAGAATTTTAATGCCGGGCTTGGCTTCGAAGGAAGCAAATGGGTGGGCTTCTCCCATTTTGAGAGGCTTTTCAACTCATATTTCTTTGGGGATTTAATGATAAATACGTTAAGGACAAGTCTTCTGACATTATTGTTCGGATTCCCTGCACCGATAATATTGGCACTGCTTATCAATGAGCTGAAAAATGTTGCATATAAGAAAACCGTGCAGACCATCACCTATGCTCCCTATTTTATTTCATCCGTCGTCATGGTCGGTATTGTCATGCTGTTTCTTTCGCCCAGCAGCGGCATTATCAACCACGTAATAGAACTGCTGGGATATGAGCCGGTTGCGTTCATGCAGAAGCCTGAAATGTTCACAGGCATCTATGTATTTACAAGAATATGGCAGGATTCAGGCTGGAATGCAGTAATATTCTTTGCCGCATTAGCGTCCGTTGATAAGGAGCTGTATCAGGCTGCTTTCATTGATGGAGCAAACAAGATTCAACGGATAATTCATATCAATCTTCCTGCCATAATACCGACAATCGTAGTTCTTCTGATTCTAAGATGCGGTTCACTGATGGATCTGAGCTACGAAATGATTTTCCTGATGCAGAATCCCACAAATCTGAGTGCCTCAGAGGTTATTTCAACCTATGTCTATAAAGCCGGTCTACTTAATGCAGATTATAGCTTTGCAACAGCCGTTGGACTGTTCAATTCGATTATAAATTGTGCCCTTTTACTCATTGTAAACAGGGTAGTACGATGGCTGAAGGTGGATGGATTATGGTAATGACAGGCAGATTACACAAGGCTGGCAAATAATCATTTTGGAGGAAAAGTCACATGAAAAATCAATCGTTTGGCGACAAGGCCTTCGATATATCAAATTTAATCATTACCTCTGCAATAACTTTGACAATATTATATCCACTGATATACATATTGAGTGCATCAGTAAGCGACCCTACATATGTACAGTCGGGCAAGATGTGGCTTTTGCCTGAAGGCTTTACGCTGCAGGGCTATGAGAGGCTATTGCAATATGATGAAATATGGACGGGGTATGCAAATACAATCCTGTATACTGTCGGCGGAACGTTGCTCAATCTTGTTGTGACACTCCCATGTGCGTATGCCTTGTCACGGAAAGATTTCTTGGGACGCAGTTTCATTTTCACTGCAATTATAATCACAATGTTTTTCAACGGCGGTATGATACCGACTTATCTTGTCATTAAGCAGCTTGGGCTTCTTGATACAAGAATGATGATGATTATTACCGGTGCCACATCGGCATACAATCTTATTGTCTGCCGCACCTTTTTCAGTACGACGATTCCCGTCGAGATGCAGGAGGCAGGTTTCATGGACGGATGCTCAAATGCTCGTTTCTTTTACAGCATCATACTTCCATTGTCAAAACCCATCGTGGCAGTCATGTGCCTGTTTTTCGGCGTATGGCATTGGAACAACTATTTCCATTCCATGATTTATCTGAGCAGAAGGGAATTATACCCGCTGCAGCTGTTCCTTAGAGAAATACTGGTTCAACAGCAAATGGCAGTGCAGATGCTGGCAGCCGGTGACTCAGCGGTGGATGCACTTGACAAGCAGGCGAAGATTGCCGAGATGGTTAAATACAGTTCGATTATCGTTGCAACCCTGCCCGTCATCGCTGTATACCCATTCTTGCAGAAATTCTTTGTACAGGGCGTGACACTGGGGGCTGTCAAAGGCTGATTGCCCCGGTTAACTGCGAATAATACATAAAAATGTATTATAAATATAACAAAAGGAGCGAAAAGTATGAAAACAAGGAAAAAGGCGGCATTATTTCTGACATTGGTTATGCTGGCAGGAACTTTTTTAGCCGGATGCGGCCAGGGAACAGGCACGGATAACCAATCCGGCACCGGTTCTGCAGGCCAGACTGCCGTAAATACTGCGGCAGCCGCAGGGGATTCGAATTTCAACCCGACTGGCATGCCTGTCGTAAAGGAACAGATCACTTTAAAGGTTATGGGATCCAAGGGAGCCATGGAAGGTGACTGGAATGAGATGGATTATTTCAAAAACATGACCAAGTTAACAAACATCAAATTCGATATTGAAGCAATCCCCTCGGAAAGCTGGACAGAAAAGAAAAATCTTGCATTTGCTTCGGGCAATCTGCCTGATGTATTCATGTCAAATCCGGGCCTGTCAAGTATTGAGCAGGGTACCTATGGCCCTCAGGGCACACTTGTAGCTTTGAACGATTATATTGAGAAATACGGCGAAAATATCAAGGCCATGTTTGATAAGCTCACCTATATAAAAGGTGTGACAACTGCAGCCGATGGCAAAATATATGCGCTTCCCCGCATAAATGAACTGCCGCGTGACATGCACAACCGCTACTGGATTAACACAAAATGGCTTAAGAACGTCGGTCAAGAGATGCCCGCCACACTGGACGATTATTATAATGCATTGGTTGCATTCAGGGACAAGGATCCCAACCAGAACGGCAAGGCCGATGAGATTCCTGTTGCCAACGACAACTCGGGCTCCAACATAGACGGGCTGATTCTGGCTGCCCTTGGCTTTGACGTCATGAATCTCACATCGGAGTCCAAACCTGAATTGTTTGACGCCAGAGATGGTAAGGTCATCTTTATACCGGTGACGGATGAATACAGATACTATCTGGAATATATGAACCGTCTGTATAAGGAAAAGCTGCTTGACAATGAATCCTTTACGCAAACCAGCCAGCAGCTCAATGCAAAGGGCAAAGAGATACGCCTGGGTTCTTTCTACGCTGCGGCATCCTATCTGACAACAACTGTGGAAGAAGGCTACAATTATACGCTGCTGGGTCCCCTGACCTCTCAGTTCAGCAATAAGAAGCTGGTTCCTACCACCGGCGGTATAAGCGGCGAAGGCGTCATTGCCATTACAAAAGCCAACAAATATCCTGAAGCCACTTTCCGATGGATTGATTATTGCTATTCAAGGGAAGGCTCCATCCTTGGTGAGGTTGGCTCGGAAGGCACCGGCTGGAACTGGGTTGACAAGAGCAAAGGGACATGGGATAAAATCACGGCGGGAGGGTATTCGACTGCAGAAGAAACCAGGGCGGCTATAATAACTCCCCCCGGAACTCCGCCGGCATGGTATCCGACGGATTTTGCCCTTGGACAAGGCTCAAAAAATGCATTATGGCTCAACGAATTGACAGATAAAAATTACAAGGAATATTTCAATTATAAATTCCCGTCACTTTTCTTTACAGAAGAGGAACAGAACGCAATAAAAGCAATACAGCTGGATATGGAGAAATACGTGAAGGAAAGCAGAGCGCGCTTTATTATCGGAGATATGAGCCTCAATGAGTGGGATACATATAAGAATACCCTCACCAAGATGAAGCTTGATGAACTGCTTAAATATGAACAAGCTGCATATGACCGTTATCTCAGCGCTGTAAAGTAATAGCTATTGTTGCTGGACAACATATAAAAAAGAGGCCTTGGGGCCTCTTTTTTGTATAGTTGGATATTTTATAACGACCTAATTCAAAAGCAGCGGAGTTTCAACGAGGCTGGTCACAAATGCCCTGCATTTGCTGCTCGCCCATGCATCCCGGGCGGGAGATATGCTCACCGCCTGAAAACCAATGCGGTACCCGTCCCCTATAGAGGTGTGGGACATATGGTCCTCGTTATATTTGCTGGCCAAGGAGCCATAAGGGCTCTGATAAAAGGCCGCAGTCGGTAAAACGCCCGCAGTTGGTATCCCATGCCCAGTCAGACCACGGCGATTTCTCCGGAAGCAGCGCCGCCACATTGTCAAATAGAGCTCCGACGGAGGTATATTCAATAATTTCCAGCTTTTTTGCACAGCCCTTGCAATCCTCCGGAATTTTCCAGGCAAACGGCGCCCAGGCACGGCGGCCAAGGGGAATTCCGCCGAGGCGGACCTCTGTATATAATTGATTTGTATCAAGTGACAGGAAAATGTCTCCCTCATGCATGGGTACAGTTACTTCGGCAGTCAGTGTGATGGTGCCTGCATAGTTCAGCAGGCCATTTTTTTTCAGGGATCCGATATTTGCAGTTTTGGGCATTGCTCCGATACGGTGTCCTTCATATGCCGCAAAATCACCACAAAGGAAGATGAGCGGCAAATAAGGGTAGTCAACAGCCTGCGTTGTCAAAGAAATTTCATGCCTTCCCTTTTTTAATGATATTCCTTCTGAGGTTTTATAAAGTGTATAAAGGCCCTCGGGCAGTTCGGTGCAGGAATGGTATGAATTTACCGGGCTTCCGTCCAATAAAACATCGGCTTCTCCGCCATATGTCCTAAGAACGAGCCTCATGTCATCCATATCCATATCCAGTTGGAATTCATAGCTGCGTTCATCAGCAGGGATAATGCAGCGAAGGAAATTTGAATTGCCGAGCTTCAGCATGAAGGTATCCAGACCGGTTTTTTTCGCTGCAGCAGGCAATCGCTCCTGGTTAGTAATACCTGTTGATACCATTACGCCTTGTCCGGATAATTCAAAGGTGCAGAATTCTTCCTTATGCTTCAAGATAAGTTCACGGGGACCTGGTTTGCCTGACAGGTCAAGAACAACAGTGGTGCCATCGGTGTATGTTTTTAAGAGCAGTCTGTCAGCCAGGCTACCGTCAGGGTTTTCTACATAATGGGAACGTGGGATGTTCGTGTCCAGCCATTTTGACAGTTCCTCGATTCCGGCAAACTGCAATCCGGTCTTCTCATCAATAAAGCCCGTGCCGGTCATTGCCAGGACCGCTTTGGCAGAAGGAGACGCTTTATCCTCTTCGGCAATAAACTCCCAGGGCTGCTGTATATTGACGAGAGCTTCAAGAAGGGTCCGAAGGCCGCTGTCTTTCAGGCACCGGTCAAGCCCGGTATAGATATTGTTTGCTGCAAGAGTCTGGGGATAACGGACCTGGATCGAGCCGATACATGTTTTCTGTGCTATTTCTGCTGCGATGGCCGCATCTTCGCCGATTTCCCTGAAGGCCGGAAACCATGGCTGCATTGTACTGTTCGGATTGAAATAGTATGGCTTTTCAACATTCCCCCGGGCGTCCAATTGCGGCACTGCAAAAAGATAATGATTGACACCGTATAATGCTGTCAGCCAGATCATGTGTCTTTCTTTTGCGATGGGTATGTCACAGGGATTTACAGAGAACAGCTCTGCCAGACCTCCGTTATTTCTGGAATCTATGGCGTATTTTGCTGTACCCAGTGTCAGCCATTCTACTGTTGAAAGAGTCGTCTGGGTATGTATCTCGTCCATTCCCGGAAGTGATAGGCACTTCAGATTCTGCAGTATATTGCCGTTATACAATACTCCCATTACATCGGAGTCTTCGCTGTATAGATGACCTGTCAGAAAAAGGTTGTGCTTTGAACACCATTCCTCAATCCGGCTAAGAAATGCATTCTTCATACGGTTTCCCGCCAGATGGAAAAAAGCGGGCCATAATTCTTTTGGTGTCCTGCCCATAACATGGCTTTCGATATCTTCAAAGAGATTCCTGCCGGTTTCGTCCTTGTATTCATTTTCAAGTCCGTTATAATACGGTATGCGGAGATGGTCACCAAACTGCTTGCAGCCGTATGCAAAGCTTGGTTCGTCTGTAAATATGCCTTGCACGGTGTTGCCGAAGTATTTTTCAAAGTGTGCGGCATAGCGCTCGTGGGTGAGTTGGAGAAATTTATCGGTACATGCCGGATCAAAAACATTGGCAAAGCCTGGGGTTGTGACAACCCTGAATTCAACCTTGCCTTGCGCTATACAAATGTCCAGGGATTTAAGCATAAAATCCGGGCTTTCTGCAAGGACCTGTCCCTGGCATGAACCGGAAGGACAGAAAAATTCATCATACAACCATATGTCGAAACCCAGCTCCTCTCCTGTTTCAATGACATTGCAGCACATTTCGAACCATGCCTCCGACATATATTCGATTTCACAGCCCGAGCGTGGATATATCAGAAATTGCTTGATTCCCACGTCATAATAGTTTTTCATTGTCCGATAAATATCCTCCCTGGTTGGGGCACCTGTAATTGCCGCCATTGGGATCAGTGGATTTTTCGCTCGCATATTGCACGACCTTTCAATGTTGATATTTTTGATATATTGCAGATATGACCTATTCTGGCTGAAAGAACAGAAGTGTACATTTCATATATATCACACGGCCCAGGCCGGGTAAAGATTGTTATTATTGCGGAAGGCTGTCATTGTTGCCTGGCCTGGCAGGTTCAGTGCTCCAACAATGCAAAAAAAACTTTTGCTAGCAAAAATGGCATATTTGCATATGGCAGTAATCTTACCTATAATAAAATTATGTAAATGATAAAATTGAGTTTCGGAGATAAAATATGTTTAATAACAGAAGTGTAAGATCGAAATTTTTCATGTCGTATCTTGTTATTTTAATTCCGACAATTCTGCTTTTTATTTTTTTGAGCAACAGCTATGTAAGTTCATTGAAAAATGAGATTCAATCCAGCAATAGGATGCAGCTGCAGCAGCTAAGCAACCGGATCGAACAGGAAATCAATGCCCTGTCCGATATATCGGACAGGATATCCGTAGATATAGCCTTATCCAATTTTAACATGAATTCCAACGAATATACGGCCCTGAAAGGGATTATCGAACTGAAAAAATATAAAGCCGGCAATACCTTTATTGAGGACCTGGTTATTTGTTACGGTGAAGATGTTGTTTTCTCCAACCAGGGAAGAAACGGCTTTGATGTGTATGCAAAACAGGTAAAAGGCCTGGATGAAAAAAGCTGTTCAGTTCTGAAGCAGGCTTTATATAAGGAAAGCTTCAGCGGCCTGTCTGTCCTTACCAAATCCAATCAGCCGAAGGGCTCAACTCCTGCGTACCTCCTGTATTATTGCCCCATTCAGACCCAGTCGGCACTTAACGCTGAAACTGTGGCCTTCCTGATTGATGTCAAAAAGCTGGAAAATCTGATGGATATTACTTTGCGGGATTACAACGGTTTCACCAACATGGTTTTTGATACAGGGGTTGTAACCGCCGAAGTCAATAACACCGACAATGATTCATACCAATTGCTGAAATCCGCCGGGAAAAAATATGGGGATACTTATGAATTCAGCTACAACGGAATTCCATATATCCTTATGAGTGTACATTCTGATGAGCTCGGGTGTTATTTCAACATAGCGATTGAAACCCACCAGATATATAATCGTCTGGATCAGGTCAAAAAAGCAAGCGTAATCATGTTTGCCTTATTGTTTGCCTTATCTGTCCTTATCGCCGGACGTTTGACGGTTACAAACTACAGACCGATAAAGAACCTGCGTGATTCCGTACAGAAAAAATCAATCCCTGACGGTTGTGCAAAAAATGAACTTGTTGCAATACAAAATGCAATAAGCCATACGATTTTTGAAAACGAGTCGTTGAGTAAAAAGCTGGTGGAATACCGGCCGATTCTGCTGCAGCAAACCAATACATTGCTGTTTTCGGGAGTGCTGAAGGATGAAGAGTATATCTCACGAATGATCAAGCTCAATGGAATTCAGTTTTACAATGAATATTACAGTGTATGCGCGGTATTTATATTAAAGGCGGACCAGACCATGGTCACAAGTCTGCTTGATAAATTCAATGATATCTGCGAGTTACTATGCTGTGACATCAGCTATTCCGAGGGGCACATGGTGGCAATAATGCTGAATACCATTGACCAGGATAAGTCGCGGCTCATACGTTCAAAACTCGGAGAAGAAATGCTCAAGGCAGTAGGGGACTGCGGCTATGAAAACAGCAAGATTGGCTTTGGCAAGGTATATGATAATATGACAATGATCAGCCAGTCCTATATGGAAGCGATTGTCGCATTGGAGGGCTATGTGGCGCCGCCTCATTGTGAAGAGGTCATGTTTTTTGAAAAAATGACGCAGGTGGATACTTTGACCTTCTGGTTTTCCAAGGAGGACCAGGTGGAATTCATCAATTCTATGAAACAAAGGGATATTGACAAGATAGTAAACATCTTCAACAGGATCATCGCAACCATTGCCGGCATGCATCTATCCTATGAAATGCTAAGGTTTGTATGCTACAATATTATCCACATTGTATTTGACACACTCCTTGAAATGGACCTTATACAGGTCTTCACACCTCATCTGCTGGCAATAAATTTCCGTACGCTGGAGGATTTTTCCAATGAAATGAGGTCCCTGTTTGGCGCCATCTGCCTTACAAGAGAGGAACAACTGCCTTTCAATAAAAAGCTCCGGGATGAGCTGCTTGAATATATCCATAGGAATTATAAGGACAACGGACTGGCATTGGAAAGCATTGCAAAGGAGTTCAACCTGTCCAAATTCTATCTGTCCCGTTTTTTCAAGGAAGCAACCGGTGAAAAATACATCGACTACATATCGAATTTAAGGATACAGGAGGCGAAGCGCCTCTTGAAGGAAGAAAACATGCCGATAAAGGATGTTATTCAGCATGTCGGATATTTTGATGTGGCAAGCTTCAATAAGAAGTTCAAAAAGGCAGTGGGCATTTCCGCCAGGGAATACAAAATCCTGTGCCATGCCACCGGAACAACTACCTGACAGGTGATAAAACCTGCCAAAGCTCTTAACCCGTAAAAAAAACCCGGAGGCTTTATTGGATCAGCCTCCAGGTTTTTTACTACCTCCCATTATTCCAGTTTTTGATATGCATGCGGGCATTTCAGGACGCAGTTTTCAACGATGCAGGGTATCCTTTTCTGAAGAGGATCCATCTGCTTCATGGCTTTAACAATATCTTCAGGCTTGATTTTATCCGGTGGTGTTATGTCTGTGCGGCTTCCCATGTATTTTGGGCCTTCACTGGAAATGAACCCGTAACGCTTCGACCAGTCACATCGTAAAGTATCCAATTTGCCTTGCTTCCAGGTAATGCCGCCGCAGGTCAAAGTCACTTCCTCCGGGGAAATGGCATTTACAGGACAGGCCTTTACACACTCACTGCAATTGCTGCAGAATGTGTTTATGCCGCAGGGCTCGTCGGCCTCCAGGGGTGCATCGGTTATTATGGCAAAATACCTTTGACACATTCCTTCATCCTTTGAAATCGGATTACCGCACCAGCCGATACTGCATAAGCCCGCCAGCATTGCGGGATGGGAATTTGCCCTGGCATCAACGATTTCACCGAATGTGTGGGCTATCCGGGATGCAGAGCCGCATAAATCTTCGGTTGGTACAGCTTTATAGCCGTATTGTCCAAGCAGCTTGACCACATCGAAAGCACATTCGTCAAGTATTCTCCACGCCGCATGCTGGGCGAACATGGAATATGGGCCTACGGCCTCTGCCGGAGGCTTTTCAGCACGTTCGGCGATGGTTTTGGGATACGGGACACCAATGACGATGACCGATTTTGCATCAGACATATAATCCCTTGGTTCCTTGAACACATGGTCCTTTTGGCGGATGACGGCATCCACATCGATACCGCCCATTCTTTCATTATTGTCGGTTACGCTTATACCGCAATCAGCCTCATTCAATACCTTCCTCAGCTCATCCTTGAGGCCGTCAAAGCGTTCCACCGGCGATACTCCGGTATTTCCGGATATTTTTACCGAAACGAGGGCCTTAATTTTATCCGTAAGCTGCCTTTGGCCAGGCAAAGGTGCTTTCCGGGCTATGCCGCCTTTCCTTTTGGTCCGGGTTTCCGTCAGCGGGGCTGAGGTCAGAATTGCTGTGAAAATCTGGCGGGTGCCGAATTCAGCAGTAACAAGATTGCCTTCTTCATCAAGAGAGCCCAGGCCGCATATGCCTGCGGATATATTATCGGCAAGATATGTCAGCCCTACTGCCGAATAGCCTTTCTCTTCAAGATGCCTTGATATGTCGAGCAGCGCATCCATCAGCTTTTCCTTCATTGCTGATTCAACAACCGAAATGGCGCCTGAACTGCTATATTCGTCAGGGAATGCTATTCCTGATACGATCAGGTGCGAAGGCTTGTCAGTACCCCCGTTGTTGATTGAAACTGCTTTTTTAGTATTAATCCCGTTTGAACACTCCTCCGGATAGCCGATACCTATAACGAGGACGCTCTTTGCATCATCCAGATAATCCAGCGGATTGACTCCGATTCTTCCCCATTTCTCATTGAAGGGCGGCGGTATGAGGTTTGTTTTATATACGGCAGGTAAATTTTTGGCTGCCTGAAAGCTTTCTACGGAAGCTACGCCAAATAATTCAATGCCTTTTTCGAAAGCTAGTCTCTCTGTTTCCATTGTAAGGATTCTTTCACCTGTTTCATATCCATCCGACGTGATTTCAGGATTCGGCACCCATATGCTTTTTCTGTGGTTTGGTTTACGTTTCTCCTTTTTCATGCGCATGTGAGGGGGAAGGCAATACCTCCAGCATGGTTCAAGGGATGAACCGTAACCTTCCCTGTTGCATGCAAGGTTTGGCACGATAACGGTCTCATCAACCTTTTCAGGTATATCCATGCCGAATTTGATCTGGAAGCGTTCCGCCCATGCACAACGGAATTTGTTTTTATTTGCATACTCGAATGTTTTGCCTCCTATTTCTATCCTTGTCAATCCGTTGACTTCTTTTCTCAATCCATCGGACGGAGCACAATGCCGTACACATTCCATACATCTGTCGCAAAGGACCGGTCCTTCGTACATTGGATCAGGATCCAGCTCCGCTTCAGTTATTATTGTCATCATGCGTTGTCTTGCTCCATACTCCGGAGTCAATAACAGGCCGTTATATCCGATATCGCCAAGTCCTGCGGCTGCAGCGGCATGGATATGCGAAAGATCCGGAGAGAAAACTATATTCAGATCTTCATACGGGCGGTATCTCCATATGGCAGTCTGCGGTATCGGTACCGATTTATAGCCGTTTTCCTCCAAGTATTTGGCGATATAGAAGCCTATCCTTTCAAGTCTTGAATTGACTGCAGTCACTACGCTTGCAGTACCCCAGTTGTGTATCGGCTCGCCTCCCAGCTCCCAGGCGCCGTCAGGCGTATGCACCGCCGCTACAATGACCGATTTTGCAGTGGGTAAGTGGCCCTGCGGGCTTATCCTGAGAGGCGCATCCTTAAAACGTTCAATTGGAGCTATTCCTGCCAGGTCTCCGCCTAATTCCTTGATGTAAGCCTTTATTGCCTGTGCCGTTAACATAAAACAACCTCCCGGTATTCATTATCATTTCGTGGTATTCCGCCCGACGGAATGTACCTGAATCAGGTATTTCCAGCAGCGAGGCCGAATAAGTCCACCTTGTAATCGTAGCACTGGGGAAACCCCTTCTCCATTCCAAAAATAGAGAGGCTAAAGGAGATTATTTTTAGCATTGCCTTTTATCTTATTATGGTATATAATTATTGATTACTGTAAATTTTATGTTACCGGAGGATGGACGGAATGCGCCTGTCTGATATTTCCGTTTTGGTTGAGCCTGCCTACATGCTGACCCCATGGTGGGAGGAAACCCGTACCGGCATGGAAAGCGAGCTTATGCGCAAAGGCATAAGGGCTGAATATCATTTTCTGGATTCCCTGGATAGACTGGCATTGGACAGGAACAGTGTGATGATCCTTGCAGGTGAAACATTGGCCTGGATCGACGGTGCGCTAAACCAATGTGAACGTGCGGGTACCAGAGCCGTACTGGCATGCTCCGACCTGGACAGGGCTACTTCACTGGTAAGCTGTATTACTCTCAGCAGAAGTGAGATAATGAGCAAGGCAGTCCGCTATCTTTATGCTTGCGGCAAAATGGCTATATGTGCTTTTGCCATGAATCCGGATTCCCCGGCAGATATGCGCAAAATCGAAGGATTTATTAATACTGCAAGACACTTTGGTATTTCACCCAATGACAGCGATATCATAAAATATGCCGGAAGCATCGCGGAATGCTTCAACCTATTTCTGAATTCCATCCGCAGTTATAATGCAGTGATCTGTACAAACGACCTGTCGGCAAGATATCTGATAACGAGGTTGATGGAATGCGGAATAAACGTGCCTGAGGACATGTATGTGATGAGCTTTGGGAATACTCTGACCGGATGCCATGCAGAGCCTTCCATCACGACTGTCACACTTGATTTGCAGGAGCTTGGACGCCAGGCCATCAAGGCAAGCATATTTCTTTATGAAAACGACATCGTCAACTCTATAAATGTCACTATCGATTGTCATATAATTGCCAGACAGTCCACCGCCAACATATTGCCGGAAAATTTGGCCGTCCTGTCTGATAATAATCCCTGTTATTCCGGGAAGTCCCGGAGTTCCTACTCCGATCCCTTGCTCAATCAACTCGTCAGGCTTGAAAGGTGCATTGCCTCCTGTGATAAGATTGATATAAAGATCATCAAAGGCATCCTCGCCGGGAAGACCTATCCGCAGCTTGCAGATGAGCTGTTTATTGCGGACGGAACCCTTCGCTACCGTTTGGAAAGGATATTCGGGGCACTCGGGATATCTTCCAGAAAAGAGCTTACGGTGATTTTCACAAGATTCATGCCGAATTTTTCAATGGATTGAGACAATGTAAAAGAAATCCATAACATGAATAATGATCCTGAGATTTGATAAGTCCATGCTCTAAAGCCTCTCCGTCAAAGCTGGATGTTACCGGCTGATCATACAGCTGGAAAAAGCTTGAGCCAACATAACAGGGGTTTGCTGCAAGAGCTTGCATAAACGCTTTATACTTATTTCTCTTTGGGTTTGATTTGGGGCGGAGGTGTCCCCATCAATGCAAAATCACTTGATCATACTCCTGATTTTCCATTCCGCCGCGGCTACTGGCGCAATAAACAGCATGAAAAAACGGTGGCCGTTGAAACCGTCTTCAGTGCTTTTTCAAAACCCTCTTTTGCTTCTTCTTTAAAGTACCGCATTCGTAAACCGATTTTATGAAAATCCACTCTCCTTCCTCTATAAATTGACTTTTTTTGTCTTGCTGCCAAGGAAAAGCAAAGAGGCTTGATTCATAACTCTTATAAAAGCCTTAGGATTTAAGAATCAAGCCTCAAATTGTTTTAATTAATTCAGCGGAATATTTATACTTCAAGTTTTCACACAGGTAATTACCACTAATAGATCCTGCTCTCTAGTAAATACCTGCTATTTAAACTGCGGCAAGTAATCCTTATGGCTTTCTAACAGTTCATCGACCATTTTTGCTACATCATTACGATCATGGGTATAGCCGCCCATCAGTATAGCCTCAGCAAACAGCTTTCTACTTCCTTTTAGAGCTGCTTCAACAACTATCTCGGAAATTGCGGCATGTTTTAAAACAATTGCCGCCAATGTGTCTGGAAAATCCCTCAGCTGTATCGGTATTATACCTTTTGCCGATGCCACGGCAGGCATTTCTAGAATTGAATACTCGGGAAGATTAGGGACAGCCTGATGGTTCTGCACATTTGCATAGAATACTTTCCGCTCGTCCTTTTCAATACTTGCAATGATATCAACCAACTGTTCATGTTCGCCGCCAAAGTGTTGGAAATATTCTTCGGGTAAAGGCTCGGGAGAACAGGCCAGTCTCGACATTTCATCATAACCTTCATCTCCTGATTCAATACATTTGTCAAACATATATGCATCAACGCCCAAGGTATAGCCATAGAATTTTCCACCGGGGAATCTATCGGCAAAGTATTCGCTAACATGCCTGTCTCCGGGTGCAGGGAATGCTCCAAGGTCTTCGAACAGCTCCCAGGATAAAGGATCAGTCAAACCGTTTACGTCTTCCATACCCGCGCCCCAGACACTATTGATGCTCGCATAGTCGATCCCTATGCTTTTTGCCTTTTCCAATCTTTCACGGATAACCGGCCACGCATCCTTTCCATCATACCTTAAATCATATATGAAAGTCAGATGGTTCAAGCCGACACCATAAGAAGTAAGACGCTTTCTGTCATACCCTGCAAAATGTGCAAGATAGCCTTCGGTCCAGTTAAGCCCATGGCACAAACCTGTCACAGGAAAGCCTCTGGCTTTTTTAACAGCTCTGCAGATATAATTCATTGGATTGGAGTAATTAAAAAAGAATGCGTCCGGACACAGCTTCATGATGTCATCAACGATACCAAGCGTTGCCGGGATCATTCTCATGGCACGTGATATACCGCCGGGCATTACACTATCGCCAACAGGCTGGAATATTCCGTATTTTCTCGGGATATATACATCCTTCTCCCACGCCCGTCTTCCGCCAACCCCTATAGTGGAGACAACATAATCAGCGTCCGCCAAAACGTCACGTCTATCTGTAGAGTATGAAAGAGTAATGTCAGCCTCTTTCGACTCGATCATTTTTTTTACAAGCCTGGCTGCGACATCAAGAGCATTATGGTCAATATCCACAAGCGCAAGTTCCCATGAGATTCCCCCCGGACTTTTTATCATGTCCATGACCAATCCCTGAGTAAACACAACACTTCCGGCGCCTATCAGTACGATTTTTCTCTTCATTTTCTATTTATCCTTTCACGTTTTAACTTCATTCATAAGTTCTGTCGTTATTCTTTTACGCTTCCTAGTACTAGTCCCGCCATGAAATATCTTTGCAAGAACGGATATATTGCAAGAATTGGCAGAGTCCCGATAAAAATTTGAGCTGCTTTGATCGTACGGTCAGAAATCAATTCCAGGGACTTTACCGACCATTTTGCCAGCAAAGTTGACTTTGGCATTATAATGATCGATTGAAGGTATGTGGATAAAGGATAGTTTGATTGCCGCTGCATAAATATCATACCGTCGAACCAGGAATTCCAGTGTCCTACAATCGTAAATAAAAATATTGTTGCAAGTGCAGGAAGAGAGAGCGGTATGCTTATCTTAGCCATAATGACCCAGTGGCTGGCTCCATCGATAAAAGCAGACTCTTCGAGCTCTTTGGGCAGATTGCGCAGGAAATTTAGAAGCAGGATCGCATTGAAAACAGGCAAAGCTCCCGGCAGAACTAACGCCCATATTGTATCCAGCAATCCGACACCCCGTACGATCATATACGTTGGAATCAGTCCGCCGGAAAATAACATGGTGAATACAAAGAACCAGACGTATATAGTACGTATTCTCAGTGCATTCCTTTCCTTTGAGAGTGGGTATGCAGTGAGAATGGTAAAAAGCATGTTTACAATGGTGCCAAGGAACACCCTTTCAATCGATATAAGAATCGACCTGATGAACTCATGCTTTTGCAGCATGTATTCATATGATTTGGCAGTAAATTCTACAGGCCAAAGAATTACCTGGCCTGTGGCCGCCGCATCCCTGGAGCTGAAGGAGATGGCTAAAAGATAAATGAACGGCAGCAGGCATGTCAATGACAATATGGTGAGAAAAAGGGCATTGAAGAAAACAAAAATCTTTCGACTAATTGAACTGGAATCTACCAATCGTTGCACCTCCCTAAAAGATACGATAGTTTGCAAACTTGTATGCAAGGTAGTAGGATACGGAAATAAGCAGGCAGGAAACAACCGACCTGAAAAGCCCGACTGCAGTAGCTACAGAGTATTGCGCATCCACAAGACCCGCCCTGTATACCCAGGTGTCAATGACATCACCGCTTTGATACACAATGGGACTGTATAGTACGTATATCTGGTCGAAGCCTGCATTCAGGATACTGCCTATACTCAGTGTAAGAAGCAGCACTATGATAGGCCTCATCCCAGGCAAAGTCACATGAAAGACTCTTTGCAGCCTTGTAGCGCCGTCCATAACCGCAGCTTCATACAATGTAGGATTTATATTGCTTATTGCAGCAAGATATACAATAGTTCCAAAACCTGCGTTTTGCCATGAATCAGTTATTACGAGCAGCAGTGGAAAGATTCTGTTATCTCCCAGAAAAGTTACAGGATTGGCTCCTACCAGCGAAAGAAGCTGATTGACCGGTCCATCGGTGGATAGGATATCCCTTAATATGCCTCCCAGTATGATCCAGGAAAGGAAATACGGCATATATATGATGGTCTGAAACGACCTTTTAATCCATTGGCGCATCAATTCATTAAGAAGCAGGGCAAGCACAATTGTAATAATAGTACCAAACACAATTTTCATGGTCGCAATATACACGGTATTGAACAGTACTTGACTGGTATCCGGCAGATTCAACACATACAGGAAGTTTTTCAATCCAACCCACTTGGAATGCAATATCCCTTTTGCAGGAACATATTTTTGGAATGCCATGACAAGCCCTACCAAGGGTCCATAGGAAAAAACAAGCGTAAATACAATGCCTGGCACCAACATAATATGCAATGGCATTTCACGCTTTAGTTTCGCATCAAAAAGCATAGTATATCACCTCATAATGTTTGTCAGAACTTATTACTGTGCATATCCAGGGTTGATTGTTTCCCTGCTACCCACCCTGAATATGCAGCATTTTTTATAAAGCTAAAATAAGGGTTTCAATTTATTTTTTATTTGTCTGGTACCAGTCGTTGACTTCCTTCTCGATATCCGCTTCACCCAGATTCTGAGATTTTTTCACGTAATTGTCGAATTCAGAGATGTCCGCACCCAGGATCACCTTCGTCATCATTTCAGCGAAAAGCTTCTGAAGGGTAGCATTCTTCTCGATCATCGTTTCAGTGGGTATGCCGTTGAATGCATTTAACTGGTAAAGATCGTTGTTTAGATAGCTCTCCGCAACTCCGAATGAAGAGCCCTCAGGTCCGCTTTGCAGAAGCGCGACCCATGAATCCGGATCTCCCTGCTGTCCTTTTACCATTTGATCATAGGTGATTTTCTGCTCCGTATTAAGGTTGGATGTATCCTTTGTTTTGAATGCTTCCCTGACTTTCTGGAATATCTCGAGATTCTTTCTCATAGGCTCGTTATAGATAAAGCTGAAGCACCACATGTTATTACCGTTGAGATCCCAGCCGTATTTATAGGTGTCCATTGTTGCAGAATCAAACAGATACTTCTGATTGATGTTTAAGATTTTTATAGCTGCTTCGGGATGCTCATAGCCATTTCTTACAACCCAGAGGCCCTGAATGTTCAGATCGGTCACCCCGGTCCTGGCAGGTTTATCATCAATTGAAGGAAGAGCTATACTCTTGATTTGCAAATCAGGGTTATCCCTCTTTGCCGGCAACCAGTCAAAGGAATCCCATAAACCTCCGAACTTTATGCCTACCAACCCATTGGCAATATCCTCTCCGGATTTTTGTTCATCTATTACACCAAAATCTTTTGGGATGATGCCTTCGCTATACCATTTCTGAAGTCTTGTAAGGCAGTTTTTCATTTCAGACCCAAGCTTTCCGTTTACAAGCTTTCCGCTGCCGTCGTCAAGAAAGAAGTCCGTGCCTCCGACAGATAGTGGAGGATAAGCATGAAACGAATTAAACAAGCTTCGATTAGCAAATTCCTTGGTAAATGCAATACCATATTTCGCCGGTTTCCCATTGTTGACTCCATTACTCATGAAAGCCTTTGCGATGTTTTCGACGTCAGCAATCGTTTTTGGTTCTTGAAGATTCAATTGCTTGAGCCAATCCGTCCTGACCCATAGCGCTCCGGAACTGTCCACATAGTCAAGGTTCCATGCCAGTCCGTATAGCTTGCCGTCTTTTGTAGTGGCATCAACGGTAGACTTATTGATTTCATTGTAAATTTTCTCTCTAACAAATGGTGAAGCAAACTTGTCATATGCTTCAGTTAAATCCTGGAGCCTATCTGCCGCATACAACTGTTCGAACTGGCCGCGGTTGACACAGAACAGGTCCGGCAGGTCGTTGGAAGCTATCATCAGGCTTGTCTTCGAGCCGACTTGGTCACCTGTCGTACTCCATAGTATATTGATGTTAATACCCAGTTCATCTCGATAGGTACGAGTCCATATATTGTCATCCAAAGTCTGGCCCTCAGGCAGCTTCATCCATGAATCGATTGAAGTTACAGCACTCATGTCGATGGACGGCGTATATTTTCCAAATGGGTCCTCTGAGGAAGTGGTTTTATTTGAAGAAGACGCGGCAGCTGTACCGGAACTATCGGCCGCAGTTGTCGCATTTGGGGACTTACTCGTATCTCCGCAGCCTACGCAGGCAAGAGCAAAAGCAACCAAGAGAACATAAACAATGAAAATTTTCATTACTTTCATAAAGCTTCCTCCCGTAATTATAATTGATATGAGTTTCTCTTCATTTTTCACACCGGTGCTTGCGTAAAGAGTCTGTAAAATTATTATAGTATCATAGAACATTGCTTGTATATATGAAAATGGTAACCAAAGATGTTATCTTTTTGGATTTACTTTATAAAGACTTAGTGCTACAATGTAACTGTCAAAGAAGACATCAGGTTGTTTTGCAAATCTACTTCTGTCCTAGTATTTTACAGGTTTTTTCTATCGGTATCCGGAGGTTTTTATGAAAATACCAGCTATTCCGAAATCCAGAAAATGGCAGCTTTCCATCTTGTACAAGTTAATTCTGACATTTACTGTCGTCATTTTACCTCTTTATTTTATCAGTATAATAACAAACAACTGGGGAGCGGGAAGAATCAAACAAGAGCTGTCAAAATCCATCCTGTCAAGGGTCAACCATTACTTTAATACGATGGAAGCAGAGCTCATAAATATTCGTACCGAGCAATTAAACTATCTCATTGATGACAACCTTATGATGCTAGGTATTACATCATCCGCCATGTCTACTTTTGAACAGTTCAAATCGATTAATGATTTGCAGGGTAAACTCAATGTTATGAAGAATTCCAGCAATTTTATAAAAGAAGTGAGGGTCATGATCCCGGGCATATCCCGTGTGATTTCCGGCTCAAGACTTTGGGACAACACGCCTGCAAGCGAATTCGACACTATTGCAAGCATCTCTCAAAGAGGGTCTACGCCTTTGGTATACTGGAATGACAGGCTCTTTATGAATGTATACTTCCCCCAGCAGTCTCTGAATAAAGACAAACCTCCTATATACACCGTTGAAGTCGAACTATCCATCCCTAAAATAAAAACCGCAATTGCCTCCCTGAACGATTATGCCGGTAACGGGTATCTATTGACAAGCCCGGAAGGAAACTGGTCAATATCTGAAATTGCCGATCCCAGCATTTCTTATGCCATGCTTGAATTTCTCAGGAAAAACAGAAGCGAAAATATTGATTCCGGGCTTGACGCTCTTGAGATCAACGGAGAAAAATATATCGTTGTTTTTGACTCCTCCCCATACCTTGGATTTTCATTGCTTTCCTTTGTGCCGGATAATTATATTATCAAACCTCTCGCACAGTATAAAATCTGGTTCTGGGTCCTCTCCGGCATGGCTCTGATCGTTTTGCTATCGTTGATTTATTCAATTTACCAAGTGATCCACAAGCCCCTTCACAAGCTGATACAATCGTTTAAAAAAGTGGATGAAGGCGAACTTGATATTTCTATCAGGCATACCGGCAATGACGAATTCGCATATGTTTATGACCATTTCAATATCATGCTTGATAAGCTGAAAAACCTGATACGCGAAGTCTATGAAGAAAAACTTCTGGCGCAGAAAGCAGAACTCAAGCAGCTTCAGTCACAGATCAATCCGCATTTCCTGTATAACAGCTTATATATGCTCAAAAGCATGATTGCTGCCGAAGATAATGAAAACGCCCTTGTTTTCAGCGGATATCTGGGCAAGTATTTCGAATTCGTAACCCGCAATGCAGCTGACGAAGTACCTCTGTCTTTTGAGTTTGAGCATGCTGGAACCTATGTAGAGATACAGACAATACGCTTTGCCAATCAAATTATTGCAACAATTGACCCGCTTCCCATTAAGCATTCAAATCTGAGGGTGCCAAGAATGATCCTGCAGCCTTTAATTGAAAATGCTTATGAGCATGGCCTGAAGAACAGAGCAGGCATCGGACTGCTGTCGATCTCTATCAACGAGGAAGGAGACATGCTCAGAATCACGGTACAAGATAACGGAAACTGTATCGACACTGAAAACCTTACAGAATTGCAGATGAAAATGAATTTAAAGAACGGACCGGTAGAAAGCACCGGGATAATCAACATCCACTACCGCCTTCGCTTGAAGTTCGGCGGATTAAGCGGCCTGAAAGTATCACAAAGTGAATTTGGCGGAATGAAAGTGCAAATTTATATTCCGCTGCCTTGATTTTTAATAAATATAGTAAGGATGGTGTGTTTTTATGTACAGAGTGCTAGTAGTAGATGACGAGCCTTATGTCGCAAATGACCTTTGCGAATACCTGTCCGATCTGGAGGAGCTTGAATTGGAAGTCTATACGGCATATTCGGCTGAAGACGCACTGCTCCTGCTTAAAAAAGCACGGGTGGACATAATTGTGTCTGATATCTGCATGCCGCGCATCAACGGTATGGACCTCCTGAATCATGTACAACAGAGCTGGCCCCGCTGTAAAGTCATTTTTCTCACGGGACATGCAGATTACCAATATGTGCGTGATGCAATGACCAACCGTGCTTTCGGGTATATACTAAAAACAGAGGACAGAAATGAAATTCTATTAACCATCCGAAAAGCAATTGACAGTCTTCAAAGCGAAATGCACGATGAACAGCTGATCCGCCTTGCAAATGAAAATATTCGCAAAGCTATGCCTATTCTGCAGCAGGAGTTTGTCTCGGAGCTTCTGGAAACAAGCGATGCAATTTATGAACAGTTTCCTTCAAGGTTTAAGGAGCTGGAGATCTCGCTATGTCCGGATAAGGACATCCTGCTGCTGGTTGGAAAAGTGGATGACTGGTATGAAAATACGCCGGCATCGAAAAAAATGATGGCGTTCTATACACTGCAATCCGTGGTACAAGAGCATTTGTCTCCTTTTTGTACCGTATTCTCAACAATCTATGAAAGAAACATGCCGGTCTGGTTGCTTCAATCCCATGAGGAAACAATGACCTGGGATAAACTGGCCCTGTTTATAAAGGAATCTTTGGAATCTGTTCAGGCAACCTATAAAAAGCTAATGCAGCTTACCGTATCGTTTTCATTGAATGAGACCCCCATAGCATGGCCCAGGCTGAGCGAACGCTTCACCGCATTGTCCTTTCTCCTTGAGAGGGAATCCGGCGACTCAGCGGAGGCGATCCTACTGGACAGCTGTTTATCAGCACAGGATATGGATTTCATCCTGGGACCCGATCGTAACCGCAAGGTTGACTATTACAACAAGAGTTTCAAGCTTCTTGAAGCTTTCCTTAAAAACGGGCAAAAGCAGGAGTTCATGAAACTCTTTGATTCCATGCTGCGTTTTTTACGCGGACAGAACCCTTCATATAATCAATGTTTGGAAATATATCATTCGTTCGCACTGCTTTTTCTGAGTCATATCAATCGCTGGGGAATGCCTCACTACACTGCTGAAAGTCTGCCCTGGGAAACAGTCCGTCCGAAGGATATGGAAGCAATGCTGGAAACCACCTTTTCACAATGCAGGCAGCTGGCAGAAGAAATTTTCGGTGAAAGGTTCAAGGACCAGGAAGACCGTTCCAGGAGTGTAGCTGACTTTCTGCAGAAATATATCCATGACCATTTGAATGACAACCTTTCACTCATCAACCTATCAGACATGGTTTGTTTGCATCCCAAATACCTTTCACGAGTTTTCAAGCAAGAGACCGGAACAACGGTATTGGAATATGTCAATGAAGCCAGGCTGTCGATGGCTAAAAAACTTCTTAAAACGACGGATATGAAAGTACATGAAGTCGCAACCGCAGTCGGTCTGGATTCCGTCCAGTATTTCATCCGCTTTTTCAGGAAAAAGATCGGTATGCCTCCGCAAAAATACAGGGAAATGGACCTTTCCTCTTCAACTTAAATTCAAACGCAAAAGGTCATTCGCAGAATGCAGGAACACTTGCCATTCCTGCATTCTGCGGATCAGTTCAATTCCTTCGTTGCTTTTTCGTGCTTTACGGAAAATTCAAGATTATCAATCCTTAATCAATTCTTTAAACCTGAGCATAATTTTTTCAAACTGGGGAGCGTCAATATATGCTGTCGGGACCAGCCTTGTTTCCGTATCGCCTGTTATCAGTCCTAACCCTACTCCGGCACGCAAATATCGCGCTGCCCAGGCTTTTATTTCATCTTTATCGTTAAACTTGCTTAAATCCCCCAGCGCAGCGCTCCTGCCGGTTGCTTTCTCATAAGCCCTTACAAGTACGGCTGCCAGTTCCTGCTTCGTAATCTTTCTGACAGGCTTGAAGGCACCGCTGTCTCCCGAAATAATCCCTGCGTCCACAGATGCCTGAATACTATCTGCATACCAGCTCTTATCCGTTACATCTTTAAAATGGTTATTATACTTTACAGATTTCAGCTTAATTGCGTCGATAATGTCAAATATCGCTTCTACTCTGGTTACCATATCCTTATCCGCAGGCAGGGACTGATCCACCAATACGGCTTTCCCCCATTTTTCCCTGCTTTGCGCATTGCCGTCCACTCCATTCCAGAACCATTGTGCGTTTCTGTTTTGACCGTCGCTATTGTCAAAGCCCATGTCGAACCGCATCATTCTGCCGATTGCAGGATCATCGACATTTATATCCTTCCATTGAATCGCAGCTTCAATGGAATACCCTTTTTTGTCTGCATTCATTGTCACAGCCATGTCAACAAGTGCTTTTTCAGTCGTATTAAACCAGAAGTAAGGGAATTTACCTCCCTGGACCAAGGTTCCCCCGCTCAGTACCAGCTGCTTGTCTTTGATTCTCATTCTTCCGGCCTGTTCGACTTTTTCCGGACCAAAGAACAATTCCACGGCATCGCCGTCCCACACCGAATGATCCGGATTATTGTTTATCCTTGGAGTAGGGTCCTTGATATTCGCCGCAATATATAAACAATTCTTATCCCAGGCCAGGCGCATATCCGCTGACATATCCGTATGTCCAATCCCCATGGCACGGTCTTTTGTGTCAATAATTCCCGGCTGGCATTGTGCCCACACCTTCTCATCAATAATTCCGTCTACCTTGATCGGGGAGCTGGATTTCGTAATTCTGTAAGTCTTATCAGCGACTCTGTCTTCTCTCACAGGGTTGATATATGGTTTCTGCTTCCCTAAAACCAGGTCATAGATCGCATAATTTGTTTTCATTACAAATTCCAGCAGGACTTTATACGGTCTGTCAACGCCATTTATGAGCCCAACTGCATAATTTTCACCGTCATATCCTTCAAACCATCTGCCCGTCGATGCCTGGTCCAGGTTTTGAAACCAGTGGGTCCCCACCACATATCCCGATGCGGCTGCCTGCTCGACATAGTTTCTGTATGCCTGGCCTCTTTGCTGCTCCGTGTCAACAGGAATAATACCCGCGCCAAGTCCCTCTCCCATATCTCCATAATGAAACTCGGTAAACATAAAGGGTACCCCGCCTGACTCTTTATACATCGTTTTAAGCATATCCAGGTCAATGTTATATGTATAGTAATTCATTGATATCACATCCAAATACTTACCTGCCATTTTGCATAATATCCCTCTCAGGACCTCATCCCTTATTACCGCATTAAACCAGCGGTCCCCCATAAGCAGGTGATTTTTATCATACTTGCGAAATAGCGTTGAAACCATTTTATAGTATTTTTCCAGATATATGGCGATAAAATCATCCATATCGGCTGACGCCGCTTCATTGTTAACTTTCAGCTCCGCTTCATACAGCTCGCCAAAGTTTTTGAAGGACATTTCCCAGGCTGCATTAAAGCTGGAAATATCTTTGTATTTTTCTTTAAGCATGTCAACCAGACGCTTTTTAGATGCAACTTCGCTTGCTTTTGTCGCAGGGATGAAATTTTTGATTTTATGGAAATCATATTCATTATCAATGAAATACCCAATAACATAATCTTCATCCGCATGCTTTGGAAGATAGTCTGCAAAGCTCTCTTCAGTTTCCTTTTCACAATTTTCACTGAACACGTCAGGAATGTTTATGCCGTCAATGCTGCCGCCTACAACGCCCAGCTGATGCACTGCCGAATAATCCAGCCCTTTTGCCATGTCATTTTCAGTAAAAGCACCCGCCGTATTAAATCCCCACTTTTTAAGCCTTTCTACGGATGTCTTATAGAATTTTTCTTCATTATACGCCTCTCCTGTTTTCCTGATCCTGTTTGCTATATAGAAAGAAAAATTATCAGTCACATTTCCTGTATCCTCTCCGGTATTCAGGTAAGCCGTATTAAATTCTTTCTTTTCCTCTTCGGTGGCTGGCAGCCAATTGTATATATACTCCCTGCCCTTCACATAGGTGTATGAAGGACTGCCTGTGCAATTTGTACCGACACTGAAAAATACGTTACCCAGAGGGTCTACAAGCACACTTTTATTATCCTCCGTTTTCTGAACGTGAAAGTACCCTGTTGCTTCCAGTCCCAATTTTTCCTTACTTCCCGGCAGTCCGCCGAATTTATCTGTCTCAGGCGGTTTCAGGCTGCCGTAATATGCTTCGTCAATTGCAACATCCGATTTCAGCTGTTCATCACCGGTTATTTTTCCCGGATAGTCGACAGCCTTTATCTGCCCGTACTTGTCTACCTTTTCGTCTGCATCCGATGAATAGGATGCCGACGTACTATAGCTGTCAAGCTTTCCTTTTTTCTTTGCATAAGCATATACGATGGTCGAACTGGTAATTTTCAAAGGTTCCGTATATAACCTTATGTCCGGCTCACGGCTGGTATGGTAATAGATCTCCGCCCCCTCCTCGATGGTTGACAGCTTCACCGCAGTATCTCCGGTTATCTTTTGAGGCCCGGGCTCAAAGGTTACCGGTGCACAATTATAATTTATAATTACCCTGGAAAGCTGCGTCCCCCATGATTCATCCGCATTGGCGCGTTTTGGCAAAACTATTTTGACATACCTGCTTCCGCTTGGAAAAACGTATGTGTCATATACGTATAATGGGAAATCTCCATTGGGGGTTATATTTTTGCTTAGATCAAGCCTTTCATAATTTACCCCGTCTGCGGAAGCATATGCCGATAAATCATAAGAATTTACATCTTCAGCCCATAAATACATATAGCAGTTTATTACTACGGACGTTATGTCCATATCACCGGATTTATATAGTATATACATCTCATTACCGGAAGGATATTGGGTCAACCGCATCTTATCATTTTCAAACACTCCCGGATCGCCGTTGTCAGAGCTAAAATCCTTCGAGTAATCATACATTTTACTGTAATCGTCCAGGTCATCCACTATAGCACCTGACGTTAACGATACTTTAGCGATAGCTTTCGTTTCAGCGCTTATGGGTACCGGTGCAGTGATCATTGCTAAAATAATCGCAAAAATAATTGCAAAAGATATTACTTTTCTTACATTCCTAATCATTCTTATCCCTCCAAATTATTCTGGGTTCTATCCGCCGACAAATAAATTCAATATCCGGCTTTTATATTTTTTTCGATATCCGGAACAAGCGGAAAGATCCGGATGAAATGGAGGAGCATTACAAATCTTTCCGCAAGTCCGGTGAGGAAGCATAATGGTTGTTTTTCATCCATCCTCTGGGTCTATGAAGTTACCACAAGGCTTTAAACTTGTTACCGGCATTAACCAGTTCAGGCGATGTCAGCAGATGGTTTCCGTCATCCGCATTATAATTGAAATACAATTGAGCAAATATCTTGGAATCAATGCCTGCCATCCAGTCATGCATCCATTGAATAAAATACGGATTGTCACCGCCGCCATGACCATCAGGTCTTATATCGACTCCCCATTCGCCGATGATTATTTTTTTGCCGGTACTGGTGCTTAAGGAGCTTAGCCAGTTAAGTCCATATGTTTGTGTTGTATAATAATTCCACGCATTTGTCCACCGGGTGAGTTTCTGAGCAGCCGTTGCATTCGCAGGAATCGGATAAGTATTGTCAGCCCAGCAATCATCGTAAATATCCGCTCCTATATAATTCACATATGAATTTCCGGGATATGCCGTATCCAAATTTACATTTCCATCGGCAACACCAAGTGCCGGACACCACAAAAATTTGAACGACGAACTGGCTTTTTTCATAGCCGTCACTTCTTTGCGCCAGCAATTGACGAATGCAGTTTCTGCTCCGTCACCTGCATAATACGAGTTCCAGGTTCCGTTAAATTCCCATCCCAGTCGTATAATCATTGAGCCAAGCCCGTAGCTTTTCAGATTATCCCCTAAAGACCTGAAGTAACCATCGTAGCTGCCGGCCGCCCCTGCGGAAAGTGTACTTGAACCGTCATAGGGCAGCATGGGGACCGAAAGGATAAGCTTATTAAGCAAGCCCGTCTGCTGCCAGTAATCAAGCAGCCAGTTGCACCACACAATGTTATCCCATGAATCACTATATGGGTCTATACAGTCAATTACATAGCTCTCGCTCCTGCCTACCCAGGATTCAAAATTCTGATGAAGATTGCCAATGTAGCATTCCTCAGCATTTCCCTGATAACTTCCCATAGTGTCATGGCTTGCAAAAGCAGCTCCCTGTGACAAAGTAACAAGCAAAAGGACAACCGCAAACAACATGCAAATTTTCTTCTTAATCATATCTACCCTCCCTCACTTAAATTCCCTTTGGAATTTAAGAATACAGTACTTTTTTCTTTCAGCGAAAAAGCAAGCCTGAGAATTATTAAGGAGATCTTATACAGGGCATAACATCACCTCGCTTCCTTAAGAATAGTGAAAGATTATGGATTTTAGCGCGCTAAAATATAAACATTTCTGTTTCCTTAGTGCTAATTACAGAATGATGTAAGTGTTTTGGGAAAAATGGACATATGCAAAATAATATATCTCTAGTCCGAAGATGTACCTGCTTTATCAGCTTCAAATACACTCATGCAATTTACAGCATTTAGCGCATGTACCATTTCATAAATCCTTGACGGGACTAATCTATATCTGGATAATTGCTTTGACTCAACAACAAGAACAACCGATTTGCATCGGACTGCCGTTAACATCTCCTCATACATTCCGTTTTTATTTAGAAACATAGATTCCTGATCAGAACTGCCATTATCTGTTGTGTGAAATGGATTATCATAATAAAGAGCATTTTTAAATTGATTTGAAGCACTCTTTTGTTTATAGCTTTGGACGCAGCCACTGAAGACGTATTTTGCATCCGGTTCATTTTTAAATATATAAAACTTCACATATGCTCCATAATCAGAATTGCTGTTTATATGCTGATTTATATAATATGAAAGCAGCGCACAGTTCCGGCCCTCATAGCTGAAGTTGTCATAATACTTTAAATTATCGATTCTTGTGGGTGCAGACGGTATCTGTGTATCGATTATCAATGGCTTCAGAGCATCAGGCACATTACTTTGTGACGATGGTTTCCACATATAGGAATAATATAGGATAGAAGCCGCCAGAACAGCTGCAACAGTTGAGACACTTATGATCAAGATTGATTTCCGCTTACTTTTCGGGTACGCAGATTTACCAGTATATTTTTCATTCATCCTGGAACTCCTTTCATTTCTCTGCAGAGCTCTCTTTTTCCTAATGTCGGTAAAGACTATCTCCCGCTTTCAGGCAAAATAAACTTCAATGCATGGCTGAATTCAGCTCAAATCCTGCCGTTTTACAGTTAACGTCGTGATGTATGATCAAGTAATCCAGGTTGCATCGTCAATGTACTCAGCTTTGTACATACAAAAGCCAAAAAGTTGATCTAAGTTCTCTTTATTTCTGCACCGGTGTTTGTGTAAGGACCTGTAAAATCATTATAATATCTTATAATATTGTTTGTATATATGAAAATGGTAACTGAAATTGTTATCCTTTTGGATTTACTTTATCAAAACTTCGTCCTAACCCATATAACTTTATGACTGTTTTATGATATAACAACAAAAATCGAAGTACATATCATCAAAATGATAAGTACTTCGATTTAGATACACTAATTTCAAACCTTGTTGTGTCTACCTGTCTGTTGTGCCTTCACAATACGCATGCACTCGCTGTCGCGTACATTTGCTTTTAACCAGCTTTTGTTTATGACTGATTAAATGCACGTAAATGCTCCATCTACCACTATATCCGAGCCTGTAGTAAAGGTGGACGCATCGCTGGCAAGGTATAAGACCACCCCTTGCAGCTCTTCCGGATTTCCCATCCGTCTGACAGGGGTGCTGTCAACCCATGTTGGGATCCATTGTGTGGCCTTCCTGGTCATTTCAGTTGCTATATAGCCCGGGCTTATGGAGTTTACCCTTACATTATGAGGAGCCCATTCAACGGCAAGTGATTTTGTCAGCATGATCACTCCGGCCTTTGATGCATTATAGGCGCTTTGCGGCTGAGGATAATTGACTATATGGCCGGACATTGACGCAGTAGTGATAATGGAGCCCTTGCCATTTTTGATCATTAACCGCCCTACCGCCTGGGCTGCCAGGAAAACGCCGGTAAGATTGATGTCTATGACCTTTCTCCATGACTCATACGACATCTCCTCCGCCTTTTCGTTGATGCAGATTCCCGCATTGCAAAATGCAATATCAATCGTACCTAAAGCGCCTACAACTTCAGCAACCATTCCATTAACGTCCTCAGGATTTGTAACATCGGTCTTTACGGCAATTGCATTTACACCGTAAATTTCAAGTTCTTTTGCAGTTTTTAAAGCTTCATCCATATCCCTGTCAACAACGGCTATATTTGCACCTGCCTCTGCAAGTGAAACTGCTACGCTTTTACCTATGCCCCTTGCGCCTCCTGTGATGAGTGCAACCTTTCCCTTAAGACTAAATTTGTCCATGATATTCATAATCCATCCTCCATTTTACTATATTAGGTTAATTAGTATTCAAGCATATACCGAGAGAAATTAAGCGCATCCCGGGCATCGCTGTCCAACCCGGCCTCGTCCGCACCCTGGCTTATATCCCGCCACACTTTGATATTTGAGCCAACCGTCCCTCCCATCCTTACAAAGGGCTCCATTACGACTCCGTTCCTGTATCCGATATCTCTCAATGCTTCGCCGATTTCACCCCAGGGTATACGGCCCTTGCCAGGAACCTTGCGGTTGCATTCCCCGGTATGCAAATGGCCCAGGTAGGCCCCGGCTGTTCGGATTGCTCCACCGATACTGTCTTCCTCAATATTCATGTGAAAGGTATCCAGCATGACTTTCACATTCGGATGGCCAACCTGCTTAACAAAATCGACACCCTCTTTTGCAGTATTCAATAAGTAGTTCTCAAAACGGTTCAATACCTCAAGACAATAATCAACACCACATGCTTCCGCGACCTTTGCAATTTCACTTACGCTTTCCGCACTCCGCTCCCAGTCGCCCTGTTTGTCTATAGGCTGCGTATAATCTACCGGCCAGTAGGAATATAATGCTCCCCCGATGGTATGGATGTTTAATTTATACAGCCGCTTGAGAAGGTCCGTAAAGAATTCCCTGGCGTATTTTCTTACGGCAGGATCGCTGGAAGAGAGGTTTTGCCGGCTGCTTGGCCCATGTCCCACAGTAAGGATGATGCCGTTGGCTTCTGCACAGGCTTTCAACTCTGCAAGTTGAAGGCTGCTATAGTGAGGCAAAGGTGATGCCGCTATCTCTAAAATATCAAAGCCCAGCCTGGCGGCTTTTTCTATATAGTACTTATAATCAGCTTCCCACTCCTGTTCCCAATATGCATAATAAATACCGTACTTCATCGCTTACTCCTCCTCTTTGACCTGGAAATCAATCAAATACAATCACACTCTTTACAATATTGGCAGCGTTTTTAAGGGTTTCTGAAAATGCCCATGGAGTATCTGCAAATAGGAATTTATCAGAAATGATGCCTTTAATATCGATTTTTCCGTCTGCAATGGCTGCAATGGCAGTCGGATATAAGTTCCTGTAACGGAAAATCGACTTGATTGTAAGCTCCCTGGTGCTGATTGGGCCTATGCTTAACCCGTTAACAGCGTCACATGCAAGTCCGACCCAAACGATTGTTGCCCCTGGCTTTGCTACTTTTACAGTCTGGCATATTGTGGTATTTGTACCCGCACAGTCAATAACCACCTGTGCACCCTTGCCGGAAGTCAACCTGTTGATTTCCGCCAGAATATCGCATTCCTTTGCATTCAAGGTTACCGCACCCATACCCCTTGCTACAGACAGCCTCTTTTCAATGATATCGACAACTATGACCCTTGTAGCGCCATAGGCCTTTGAAGCCAGGAGTGATACCAACCCTATGCAGCCGGCGCCAAAGATCACAACGGTATCGCCCAGCTTTACCCCGCCTGTCAAAGCAGCATTAATACCAATTGCCAACGGCTCTACCAAAGCCCCTTCCACGGATGAGACATGATCAGGCAGCTTGAATGCAAATTGCGCCGGATGGGAAACGAAATTCATCAAGCACCCATGGTAGGGAGGTGTAGCAAAGAATTTAACATCAGGGCAAAGATTATATTTGCCGGACAGGCAAAATTCGCAGGCTCCGCAGGGCACACCCGGTTCAAGGGCAACTCTGTCGCCCGCCCTTAAATGCGTAACCTTGCTGCCGGCCTCCACGACTGTTCCTGCGCACTCATGCCCTAAGATAAAGGGATATTCAACGATAAAATCACCAATTTTGCCATGGGAGTAATAATGCACATCCGAACCACAGACACCAACGGCCTCCATTTTGACCAAAACCTCATCCGCTTTGATGATTGGTACTTCCAGCTCACAGAATTCAATCTTTTCTATTCCGGTTAAAAATGCAGCTGTATTTTTCATACTGCCCTCCATAAAAATCAGGTATTGCTATCGGTTACATTGCAAGGTCATATTTTTATCAGAACCTTGCCACGGCGGCGGTAGCTGATATCCTCAAACACGCTGCCGATTTTATCGAGCGGGAGGATATCGGTGATAATACCGTCCACCTTCACCTTGCCAAGGGCTAAAACTTCAATTGCCCGATCAAAGGTATATGGATTTATAAATGATGATGTCAGCTTAATTTCCTTCTGAAATATCTCATAGGGCTTGATTTCTATGGTTGCATCCGGAGCAACAAGCCCAAACATCATCACAGTGGCACCTTTCCCTCCGTATCTGACAGCCTGCTCTATTGTTTTGGTAGTACCTGCACACTCAATGACACAGTCAATATTGGTACTGTTCCTGCTTAATACTTCCCCCATATCTTCATTTAAAGGGTCGATAACGATGTTTGCCCCATATTTTAGTGCAAGCTCCCTTTTTTCCGGTACGATTTCAGAAACAAATATTTTTCCGGCTCCCGACATCCCGGCAAGCTGCAGCATCAAGAGGCCGATAGGTCCTGCCCCGATGATCAATACGGATTGCCCGGTTTTTATATTGCAAAGGTCAATTCCGTTAAGGCAGCAGGAAACGGTTTCTACCAGGGCAGCCGTTTCAAAGGACAAATTGTCCGGAATTTTAAAAACAGCCTTTTCGTTCACGGTGACATACTCTGCGAATCCACCGTTTTGACTTACACCCACGGCTATATTGTTTGTACAAAAATGCTTTTGCGCGTTTCTGCAAAAGTAACATTCGCCACACATGTCATTCGGGTCTACGGCTACTCTGTCACCCACCTTTAAACTCTTTACATTTTTACCGGCGCTCACAACAACACCTGAAAATTCATGCCCCGGAACAAGGGGCGGCGCCACTGCAAAAGAACCCCCATCCCCCTCATATATATGGATATCGGTCCCGCAAACACCACAATACTTTACGTTTATAACAACTTGCTTATCCCCCGCGGGCACTTGTTCAATATCGGTTACACGAAGATCATGGCGTCCGAAATATACTGCTGCTTTCATACCTGCCTCCTTAAACTTCTTTAATAGCATACTACGGATTTACTTGACTTTTAGAATATTCAAGCCGGCTATAATCCAATGCCCCTAGCCCTTCACAGCACCCATGGTAAGACCCTTGACCAGCGATTTCTGGGACATCCAGCCAAATATAATGGCAGGTAATACTGCAATGGTTGAAGAAGCTGACAGCTGTGCCGTAAACATCCCCTGTTGTTCTCTAAACCTGGCCATATATACGGGAAGTGTCGCTGTAGTGTTGCTGGTCAGGTTAAATCCAAGGAAAAATTCATTCCAGATGAATACGGCAACCAACAAACCGGCAGCAATAATTCCTGTCCTTGCCAGGGGAACTGATATCAGAAGAAGCTGCTGAAGCCTTTTACATCCATCGATATCCGATGCTTCAATTATTTCAACCGGGACATCCTTGAAAAAGGAATATACCATCCATACAACAATAGGGACATGAAAACCGACATATGCAATCAGGAGCCCCAAGGGGACCTTGTTAAGGCCGAATTTTTGAAACCAGGTATATAGAGGGATGAGGACGGCAACAGGAGGAAGCAATATTGTTGTAATAAACCAAAAGTATATTTTATCACCGGTATCCTTTTTCTTGAATTTGCCGAAAACCAGAATAAACGCTGCCGGAACACCTAACGCAAGACAAATAATTGTGCCGGTCAAAACCTGGAAGATGGAATTTTGCAAAAATCCATACATGTTTCTGTCGCTTAAAACCTTAAAAAAGGTTTCAAGGGTGGGACTAAAAAAAAGTGAAGGATTGACTGCTTGAAACTCTGTTTTAAAGCTGGTCAGGAACATGTACAAAAGCGGGAAAAAATATATCAGTGCAACTGCATACACGGCGACTGTCAAAAGCAGATTCCTGTATGTATTCCTTAATTTCATTGAATAATGCTTTTCTTTACTAGTATGTATCTGCATCATTTCATATACCTCCTGTTATTCATACACGGCAGTACGCTTTTTAATAGACCTGTAAAGAATATTGACTGCAATTAAGGTAAGTATGACTGTCATTGTCGCCAAAGCGCCTGCTCTGCCTACATTGGAGGCATTGAAAACTTGCATGTACACATAATACGGCAATGTGTAGGACCGGGTTCCGGGTCCGCCTGCAGTTGTTACCAATATAAGACCGAATTCCTTTACGATAAAAATCAGGCCCAGCATTATGGCAACACTGATGTGGATTGAAATCATCGGAAGCTTGATGAGGAATACGGACTGGAACCAGTTTGTACCGTCTACCTTCATGCTGTCAACCACATCCCCTGAAATACCCTGTAAACCTGCTAAAAGAATTAAGACAAAGAATGGCATCCACTGCCATACAAACAGCAGGACGACCACCTGGATCGGGTGATAACTGACAAGGTCCACCGGTGTAAAGCCCAAAGCTTTCAATATCACACCATACCAACCAAAGGTGGTATTCAATATGGTTGTCTTCCAAATTACACCGCTGGCTGTGGACATAACAAAGAACGGGCCCAGTATAAGAGTTCTTGCTATATTTACCCCGGGTATGACATGGTCAAGGAGTATTGACAGCAAGAAGCCGCCAAATGTACAAAGCACCAGAGTAACAACAGTCAGCAGGATTGTTTGCCAGACTATGCTGTAAAACTCAGGATTTTTAAGAAAGAATATATAGTTGTCAATGCCTGTAAACTTGATTTTCATATCCGGCCGTGTAAGATTCCACCTTAATGTCGAGTAGATTATAGTCAAAACAAATGGTATCTGTGTCATAACGGCAACAATTATCATAGCTGGCAACACATATAGCATGTCATGATTCTTCTTATTCATAGTACCCCTTCCGGACATACCTTTATATGTCAATGAAATATTTCATAGAAAGCTTTTCTACTCCTGGTCTGCTTTGATTCCGGTTTAACAGGTTTTATATTATCAAACTCCGCAGAACATCTGCGGAGTTTGATACTTGAATTGTTTCATTAACTTTTTGAAAGCCCGGTCATTTCTGGTAGCCCCCGTCCTTGGCAACCTGGTTGCAAAGGTCGTTGGTTTTGGTAAGCGCTTCGTCAAGAGTCATTTTATCAGTAACATAGGCCGCAAGGTATTCCGTCATCTTTGTACCCCAATCGGCAAATTCAGGCATAGCAACATACTGAAGGCCTACGTAGGGTACCGGATCCAGAGTCGGCTTTGTAAAGTCTGTAGACTCAAGGGTTTTTAATGTCATAGCCGCATAAGGAGCACTTTTGTAAGCATCAAGCAAATAGGTTGAAGAACGTGATGCTGGCGGTGTGCTGGCACCTGTCGAATCAAGCTCTGTCGTGAGCTTTATGAAATCCTTGGAGGTTGCCCAGAGCATGAAATCAAAGGCAGCTTTCTTCTTATCGTCTGTGGATTTCGGATTAAGTCCCATTGCCCAGTTCCACAGCCAGGCCGTGTTTGTCTTCATTTTCTGATGTGGAGGCATTACATATCCGACTTTACCCTTTATCGCAGAGCCCTCCGCTTCCAATGGAGGCGCGATGGAGGTTGCATCATAGTAAATTCCGCATTTTCCCGAGGACATAAGAGCTATACATTCGTTATACGTATAGGAAAGTATATCCTTCTGGCCTGCATCACGGAGGATCTTCTTGTACATTTCCCAGGCACCCCTCTGTTCAGGAGTGTTTACGGTAGCTTTCCAATCCATGTCATAGAAACGTCCGCCGAAAGCATTGATCATTGTTACAAAGGGTGCGCCGCTCATTCCCCAGCCAGGAGCGCCACGCATTGTCATACCGACGATTCCGTTGGCAGAGTCATTTACTTTTTTAGCGAGGTCGTAAATTTCGTCCCATGTCGGCTCATCAGGCATTTTCAAGCCCTTGGCGTCAAACAGTTCTTTATTGTACATAATAAAGGAGCTTTCACCATAAAAAGGTAGTGCATAGGCCTCGCCATCCAGTGAAAGAGAACCGACCATACCTTTGATCATATCATCGCGGTCATAGGCTTCAAGCTTGTCTGCCGGCAAGGCTTTGAAGTATGGCTCAAGATTTACCAGCCAGCCGTTTTTGGCCCAGTTGAAGGCTTCATAGGGACCGATATAGAACATGTCATAGGTGGTACCTCCGGTAGAAGCCTCGGTAGTGAGCTTCTGACGCAGGTCGTTTTCCGGAAGAACAGCAATGTTAACCGTTACACCCTCAGCCTTGTACTTTTCTTTTGCGATTTTCTCCAATGCCTGTGATATTGGGTTGTTTGCAAGAGCAATATTAATCGTTACTTCTGAAACAGGCGCCTTGGTAGTTTCCTTAGAAGCTTGTTGGGTTTCCGCCGGTTTTGTTGTATCCGCCGGCGCCTGATTCTGTGTACCGCAGCCTGCCAGCAGCAATGCTGAAAACATTACCAGTACAAGAATGATTGAGATGGTTTTTTTCATGTTTTCTTCCCCCTCAAAATTTTTATAATCTCCGGAATTCATCGTTAAGTTTCCCGGGCTATATTGCAATTATAGGTTATTCAAACCATTTTATAAATTGACGGTATTAACGAGTATAAGTAAAATATTACTTGCTTTTAAAAGAAAATAAAAAAATAGAAAGATATGAAAAGTTCGTTGTATAAGATTCATCTTCGATAATAATTTTTTATTCCTACACCTTAATATAAGTAAGTATTAGGATAATCTTCCACTTTAAATCGAATTATTTTACCCCATGCTACTTAATAAATTACAAAACAGCCTTAATATAATCCACCGGGAATAAACCAGGTTTAATTAATGGCTTTCTTCAATATTTCTGCTTTATATTCTGCAACTGTAATTCCGGTCATCTTTTTAAAGGACTTGCAGAAATACTGCTGGTCAGAAAAGCCAACCTTGTCAAAAAGCTCTTTAACCTTATAATCATATTTCTTTATCATTTCCTTTGCTTTGTCTATCCTGACTTTGTTAATGTAAACAGATATATTTTCACCTGTTTCACGCTTAAAAAAATAGCACAGGTATTGCTTTGAAAGGCTGACATGGGAAGCCAGGGCTTCAAGGGTGATCTTCTTATCAAAGTTACAGTGAATAAAGCTCATCGCTTTATGAATGATTTTCCTGGAATTAACCACCCTGTTATCCCTTACATCGTTTACGATATCCGATATAAAAAGCTTAATAAGATTGGTAACTACCTGTATCCTTGACGAGTTAAAAATCTGATTACTGAAGCCCGAGTAATGCTCACTGCGGTTTTCATTTGATATACAGCCAGTAAAGCGCTCCATCAAGTCATTAATCAAACCGATGACATATAGCTTCACCTGCATAGGATCAATATATTTGTTAACAGCATCCTTTTCAATCGTATCGATGATTTCATTCGCACAATCCAGATCATCCTCATCCAGGCTGGCTATTAGCGCTTTTGTATATCTTTCCTTAAATTCATTTGGTTTTAGATCATTAAACCTGATATCAGCAGAGGCTGCAATACTTCCTCTGTCATTATAAAACATGATCCCGGATTTTCCGTTCAGCTCCTTGTACATAGTACCGGCAAGGAACAAATTGTCAAATACCCTGCTGATAATAATCGTTAACGAAATGTTAAGATATTTTAAGATAGAATCCTTCACTCTTGTAATGACATTTTCCATTTCACTTTCCAGGAACCCTTCCATGTTTATAAGAAGAATAAGTGCATTTCCACTGGAGCTCATCAGAAAGCTCATCCCTTTTTCGCCAAGTAATTCCGAAGTGATATTAATTATGCCCGAGTTCATAATCTGCCAGTCTGCATCGGTATACCCGGTGAAATTTTCCAGATTGTCCTTATATAACACGGCAAGGGCATACCTTCCGCCATTTAAATTTACATGCAGACTTTCGCATTTACTGTAAAAGTCCTGCTCGTTACTCATCTTCGAATCGATCAAATCACTCAACAGCTTTTCTTTAAGCACATTTATATTTGAATTTATTTGCCATTGCAAGATTGAATATCTTTCAATCCTGCCCATTTCGGAATTCAATTCATTATGGATGTTTTTCATTATGGTAAGGAGCTCCTCATCTTCAATCTCTGACTTCAGCAGATAATTGGACGCTCCAAGCTTTAAAGCCTCTCTGGCATAGGAAAAGGTATCATAGCAGGTAAGAATGACAATTTTTGTGTGCGGCCTTTTGGCTTTAACAAGTTCAGTCAGCTTCAACCCATCCATTTTCGGCATTCTGATATCGGTAAGTATGACATCGGGTTCATATTTAAGAAACAATTCGTAGGCCTGTTCTCCATTGGAAGCCTCGGCAATGATTGTAAAGTTAATGGCCTCCCAATTGATGGTTGATTTCAGTCCAACCCTTACAAGTATTTCATCGTCCACGATCATAACCTTAAACATGAACTTCTCTCCCTTCATATAAAGCAAATGGAAGAATAATCTTAACAATGGTCCCTTTATTTAATTCACTTTTCACACGGATACCGTAGCTATCTCCAAAATAGAGCCTTATCCGATCATTCACATTATTCAGGCCTACCGTACTAAACTTGTTCACATCCCGTGTCAGAAATAATTTGCTTAAGGTATCTTCTTCAATTCCAACACCGTCATCCGATATCTCAACAATAAGAATATCGTCTTCCCTGTACGCTTTAATCAGGATAGTAAGCGAATCACCGCCCTCTTCCATAAAGCCGTGAACGATAGAATTTTCAACGATAGGCTGCAGAATCAGCTTTGGTATTTTGCATTCATTACAACTTTCATCAATGTTGTATTTCACTTCAATCTGCTCATTAAACCGGATTTTCTGGATAAAAATATAGTTTTTTACGTACTCGATTTCATCCTTAAACAGTATCATCTCACTGCTTAGATTAATGCTGATCCTCAGCAGCTTTACCAATGCCGTGACCGTACTGCTTATGTTGCTTGCTCCCTGCATTTTTGCCATCCACTTGACAGAGTTCAGGGTATTATATAAAAAATGGGGATTGATTTGTGCATGAAGGGCTTCCAGTTCAATGACCTTTTTTTGCCTCTCTTCGCTTATGCTTTTCTCCATTAAGGCCTTTATTTTGCAGATCATACTGTTGAAGCCCAAACCAAGCTGGCCGATTTCATCCATTTTAATGTTTTCCACCTTGACATCCAGGTTTCCGTTTTCCGCCTGATTCATGGTATGCATCAAACGTCTCATTGGCTTTGTCAGCCTGTTGGATAAAAATAATACAATGATAAAGAATATTGCTGTAAGGATAATGCCCACAACTAAAAATATATCCCTGATGGCATTCACCTCCCTGTAGAGGTAGCTGCTGGGAATGACCACCATAAGCTTCCAGCCGGTTACTTCCGACGTCGAATAAAGTGTCATTACATCCATATCATCGCTTTTATACGAAAACCTCCCGTCGCTGGTTTTGGAATCCAGTGCCATTTTTACATAGGGTGTTGTCCCTATATTTTTTCCGATTTTGCTGTTATCGGTATGACTGACGATATTTCCCTCACGGTCACAAATAAAAGCTTCTATGTCATCTGCGATCAACAGGCTTTTATAGGATTCCTCCAGGACGCTTTCATCAACATCAATCAACAATATCCCCAGTTTCTCGAGACTAAGAATATCAACCAGCCTTCTTCCCAACGAAAAAACGTACTGGTCGACACTGCCGGACAGGATTTTTGTGGTCTCCCGCCGGGTATTCAACCATTTGACCTCGCCATCCGACGACATAAGCATGCTATACCAGCTGGCTGCAGCATATACGGTTATCTCTTTTACCGAGCCTATGGAATAAGAGTCGGCGCCTGAATAGATGTATATGCCGGAAATGTTCTGCCCGGAAGTAAAGAATCCCCTTACCATATTCTCAATTTCATTGGGTCCGGCACTTTTTTTATTCTCCAGGAGGTTTATGAAATGTCTGTTCGTCAGGATGATGTTCGAATGGTTTCTGAGGTCATTCAACGTAAAATCAATATTTCTTGTGCTCTGGCGGATTGACTGCAAAACAGAATCGCTGAATTTGTTCCCAAAGATATCCTTAACCCAGGCAAAGAGAAAAAATGAAAGGGTGCAGATGGGAATAAGCACGATCAGAAAAAGAGACAATATCAATTTGAATCTAAAACTGCCTATGAACTTAACATTCTTCATATTAGCATCATCCTCATTGCTCCAATACCGCATTCATCCGTGCCGTGATTGATTTTGCCGTATCCTCGGCACCAGCGCCACCCGTTATCATTTTATAAAGCTCCTCAGTGATCACCTTTTCTACTTGCGGCCATTTCTCTGTTTTGGGTCTTTGGTAGGTATTCGCACTTTCCCAGGCAGTTAATACCGCTTTCATCGGCAGCAGTGTTGGAAATCTTGCAGAAGCTTCTTCGCTATGGCTCATGGCCTCCTTTATTTCATTTACAGTATAAACGGATTTTCTTAAGGGGATATCTCCACCCTCGGGATATTTGAATACAAACAGTTCGGTTTGCGGAGATGTGACCCATAGGATGAATAACCAGGCAGCCTGCTGCTCCCTGGAGTGTGAATCGGAATTTATACCGATGCCGCTTCCTCCGAAAATATTTGCACTCCGGGCCGGCCCATAAGGAAGCAGGCAATAGCCGACCTTGCCTCGAACCCTTGATTTCAAAGGATTTTCAATCATTGCGGAATACTCGTTCCAATTGGGCATGAGGGCCAGATCCCCTGCCTTAAAAGCTTCAGCAAGGCCTAACCAGTCCCATGTGACACTTCTGGGATCAGCAGCCTTGAGGATCTTTTTGTACATGGACAGGGCCTTTATTGCCTCAGCAGAGTTAATCGCCGGAACCCCGGGATTCTCTACTCCTATGCTGCCAACGTCTCTTCCGGCAAAGTAGTTTCCACCATAGGCTGCAAGGATATTGGAAAAATCACAAAATAGTGAATTATGCTGCTTTGCCTGGTGACCGGTACCATATTTCACTTCACTTTTAGGAACATTTTCATTCATCCACTGAACAACTTCATAGTACCTTTCCCAGGTGAAATTTATGCTGCCCGGTTCTATGTCATAGCCTTTTTCTTCTTTAAACTGCCTGTTGTATTTTTCCAAAATATCCTTCCTGTAAAATAAAATCATCGTAGGCGAATCAAAGGGGATGGCATACAGTTTGTCTCGATTCAAAAAATAGGAATCAACATCAAGCTGTCCATGGAAAAAGTCCTCCACCCCCCCTGGTATGTGGGGAAGCGATGAGTCCTGATTAAAACTGTTCAGGTCCACCAATTTGTTTGAAAATCGAGTAAGGGTCTGGTAAGGGTCTACGTACACGATCTGGTATTTCCCTGTTTTTGAAATGAAATCCAGGTTTATTTTTTCTGTCATGGTGTCAAAGTCAAGCGCATGGATTTTGATCTTTATTCCGGTGAACTTGGTAAACTGGTCGGCTTCCTTGGCGAGTACATTGGCATATACGTTATTTTCCAAAATAAAATTCAAGGTTATTCCACTGAATTGCTTCCAGTCAAAATCCTTTGGAGCCATAATATCGGATAGGCCTTCCGTTGAGTCATAGAATGGCGCTTTTACCAGCTGCGGCGTTGTACCTGTTACATTTGCGCCGCTTGTTGAATTTTTGTCCCGGCTCACAGGCGGCTTTTCAGTCGCAAAGAGGCTGCAGCCACAGACTAAGGTACTCCATAGGATAAAAGCTGTCATAAATATAGAGCAGAACTTTCGTTTTTTCTCCTCCAAGCCCATCACTCCTTATTCACTGAAGTACACATAATATATTTTAGTTTATTTAAGGTTTAATTTCAATAAATTCGGTTTTTCAACATTTTCCTGGTAAGGTATTTATTGAATTCAATCCGGCTTTATTGGTACTTCCCCGAAGATATCCATATGCCTTTTTACGGCTTCCTTCATTGTGTTTGCTGTAGATTCCCACCCATTCGGTATAATCAAGCTTCCATGCCGGCTGCTCTAATAATTTTTATTTAAAATATTTCCCAGGCGCTATTTCCCTAAAATAAATTTTTATTATTAAGGTATAGAAGTTTGAATTTTTCAAAAGCTTCATCATATATTTTTGCATTTTCGGGATTCGGACAGGTTATTTTCGAATTATACTGAATAATACCAGCGCATGCCTGTTCAATGGTCGAATAAATATTTACCCCCACTCCGGCTACAATTGCCGCTCCTTTACATGCTTCCTCACTGCCTGAAATCGTATAGATGCCGGTATTGAAAATATCCGCCTGCATTTGAAGCCAGGTGCTGCTTTTTGCACCGCCTCCCGAAGCGATTATCCTGTCGGTGGGAATATTCAGTTCCTTGAATATTTCAAGGCTGAGCCTGAGCGATAGGACGACCCCCTCCATGATTGCTCTTATCATATGCTTGCTGCCATGCCTTAAAGTCATTCCAAAGAATATTCCCCTGGCAAAGGGGTCATGATAGGGTGTACGCTCCCCGGAAATGTACGGTAAAAAAAGCGCCCCTTCACTTCCAGCGGGAATAGCATCCGCAGCGCTGTCAAAATCCTTATACGATAAGTGCGGAAAATAGTTATCCTTTAACCACTTCAATACGATTCCGCCATTCAGGTGCCCGCCGAAAATAATCCACAAATCCTCCTTGACATGACAAAAGGTATTCGTCCTGAACTGCCTGTCAAAAACAGGGCTGCTTACTGCACTTGACAACTGGCCTGCTGTTCCTATATTTGCTGAAACCATACCTGGCTTGATGATACCATTTCCGACGGAATGCATAAGGGAATCGCCTCCTCCGTAAACCACAGGAGTATCTCTTCGAAGGCCCGTTTTTTCTTCACATTCCTTTGTGATAGCGCCTGCGATCTGGTTTGATTCTCCATGCTTCGGAAAAAGGTCCGGCTTTATCCCAAGCTTATCAATTATATCAAAGGCCCAACATCTTTTTGCAATATCAAAGGCCAATGAGGCGGATGCATCCGTTACATCGGTAGCAAGCTCTCCACACAGCCTATATCGTATATAATCCTTTGGCAGCACTGCCATATAGGTTTTATTATAGTTCTCAGGTTCATTATCCCTCACCCATAATAAAGAACATATAAAAAAGCCGGTACTCAGGGAATTCAGTGTTGTTTTTTTGAATTCATCCATACCGATAATGTTGTAAATATCACGAATTTGCTGATTTGTCCTTTGATCCGCCCAAATGATGGCTGGTCTGACCGGCTTGATCTTGCTGTCCAAAAGTACAAGCCCGTGCATCTGCCCGGAAAATCCTATGCCTTTAATAGCAGAAGGAAGGACGGCTCCATTTGCCAAGGCCTGTCTGATCGACCTTGCCGTAGCCTCCCATAAAAGCTCAATGTCCTGCTCTGCGTACCCTGCGGCCGGCGACTGGATATCGTAGCTCTCCTGTCCCGCGCCTGCAATATTTCCATCCAAATCCATCAGAACAGTTTTTACACTGGAGGTTCCCAGATCAATTCCCATTAAATAAGACATATCGCACCTCACAAAGTTTTGTGCAGACCCGTACTATTTTGCCAGCCGCCTGATCAGGGAGGGTCTGCTGAATACGCTGTCAGCAGCCAGAGCACCGGCAAGTACGGGATCCTTTTGAAAAGGAACTGATACCAAGACTCAGTTCCTGATAAATCCTGGGGAAAATATGCTCCCTGATGATATCCTTGCAGGTTTCAAGGAGCCGCGGGCCAATCCTGGCCATTTCATCGCCGATAATTATTGCATCCGGGTTAAAGGAGGCACCTAGATAATACAATATTTTACTTTACTGGTCAAGTATTGTTTATCACTGCTCGTCCCTTTAAGAAATCCCCCAAGATACTCATAAGCAAGAAGCAATATATCCCTACCTTCTATTGTCAGCACTGTCCTATTAAAAAACACTTGATAATGGGATTTACCTATGCTATACTCTGTATAGTAGCTATACTATATTATTGCTAAACGGAAGGGAGGTAGTTAAAATAACCGACTATACTGAGTTCATCGCACTTTTGGAGCGTGTGATCCATAAATACAATCAGTGGGAAAACAAACAGCGTACCTATGGGACAGACACCGTACTGTCCAAAGCAGAAATTCATACAATCGCAGCCGTAGGGGATCATCCGGGAATCAATATTACCGCGCTGGCTGATATATTAGGGGTCACCAAGGGCGCTGCTTCGCAAATGATTTACAAGCTGGTGGACAAAGGTGCGGTAGAAAAAAGAGTATCTCCCGATTCAGATGTGGAGGTCGTCTTGAACCTAACGGAGGACGGGCAGAAAAATTATGTTTCGCATAGCGAATACCATCTTCAAACAAATGATGAATCACTTCGGTTGCTTAAAGATGTTCCGGAATCCTTTTTCACAGAGATGATTGAGTTCTTTTCAGTTGTTGAAAAGACTATGGATAAAAAGCTGAAAGGAGAATAAGATTTTTTTCCTTTTAAGGCAATAGAAAATGCTGTCTTGTATGACAGCATTTCTTTCGGCTTTTCTGTTTAGTAACTATACTGTATTGCAACTAATCAAAATTAGGAGGATTTATATCGAATGAATAAGAATGAAAAAATCCCGGAGCTTGAGCCAATTCCAAAGAGCATTCTGAACATTGCCTGGATTTTAGTGTTTGGAGCAATGATGCCGCTGCTTGATTCAACAATGGTCAACATTGCCATCAAGCATTTAAGCAGTGATTTCAGTATCGGACTTGAATTAATTCAGTGGGTAATTACGGGTTTTGTGTTGGCTATGGCAATTTCAGTGCCGCTTGTTGGTTGGGCGGTTCAGCGGTTCAACGGTAAATGGCTGATGATTGGCGCCAATATATTATTCTTAGCTGCTTCAATTGCTTCGGGGTTCAGCTGGAGTATCAATTCATTGATCATTTTCCGGGTCGTTCAAGGGTTCAGCGCCGGTTTTATTATGACATTGGTGACTGCTTTGGGTATTGAAGTCGCGGGAAGGGATCGAATGGGACGCATGATGTCAACCGTTGGTATTCCCATGCTCCTGGGGCCAATTTTTGGTCCGGTCATTGGGGCTGTGATTGTCCAATTCTTATCCTGGCGCTATATTTTCTTTGTCAATATTCCAATCGGTATGATTGCCATTGCTTTGATGATTTGGAAGCTGCCTAACTTCACACCGGCTAACCTTAAAGCCAAATTCGACTTTATCGGGATCATTTTATTGGGAACTGCTTCAGCGGCCTTGATTTATGGAATTACTAATGCAGCGAAAAGCGCTGCGTTCAATAACGGCACGACGATTGCCTTTGTTGTTGCCGGGGTCGTAATTTTAGCAATCTACATGATTTACGCCGTTGTCAAAAAGGAACAGGTCATTCTTCCATTGCACTTGTTTAAGTCGAAAAATTTCAGTGCCGTTATGGTTGGCTTGTTCCTTGCAGGGATTGCCACCAACGGCCCAATGCTGTTATTGCCTCTGTTTTTCCAAAATATTAAGGGCTTCTCCGTTTTGAACACCGGATTGATTTTGATTCCGCAAGGGATCGGTATGCTGATTGCCCGCCCATTGATTGGTAAGCTAACCGATAAACTGGGTGCGCGTAATGTTGTCCTGGTAAGTTTGGCATTAGCCATCGCTGGCACGATTCCGTTTGTATTCATCAACGAGACATCTTCACTCATTGTTGTGAGTCTTGTCTTGTTTGTCCGCGGTATGGGCATGGGCGGTGTCGCTATTCCTATGATGACGGATGCGTATACCGGTATGGTCAAACAGGAAATCGCGCAGGCCAGTGTCGGAACCCGGCTCATGCAAAGTATTGGCGGTGCGTTTGGTTCAGCAGTGATTGCAACGGTTGTCAGCCTTTCAATCCAAGGTAAAGCGCCGACAATTCCTCTCATGACCGCTGCTTACCACGACGGTTTCATGTTAGCCTTAGTCCTTAGCTTGGTATTGCTTATTCCGGCTTTGTTCTTAACTAACAAGAAACCTGCAAAATAGTATATTGAATGAAAAACCATAAACGGCATGAAATAGATTTATGAAAACCTGGGCCAATGGAACATGCTTCGGCTGAGATGGAGGTGCGGTAGATGAATTCCCCGCACCCATTTCAGATTCATAAATTGGATTGTTATTGGATTGTTATTCGATTGGCATATCGAACTTGCTTAATTTTTCGAACAGTATCTCCTCTTCCGTCGGATCGCTGGTATTTGCCTCAATCTGCTTCCTTATGTCAAGCATTCGAGAGTCGACGTCGGATATGATGCCGGCACATTCCTTCAATTGTCCGGCGATCTCCGCTTCCTCTGTGATTTGATGCTTGTATCTGAGCTGATGCTCAAGGCTTGCCCAAAAATCCATCGCAATGGTTCGGATTTGAACCTCTACCTTCAGGTGTTTCTTATGTTCGGCGAAAAAGACCGGAACGCTGACAATCAGATGCAAGCTGCGATAACCGTTTGGCTTCGGATGTGCGATATAATCCTTTTGCTCAAGGAGCTTAATATCGTCCTGCCGTGTCAGCGCTTTTGCAATGACATAAATATCATCCACATAGGAACAGATCACCCGGACCCCGGCAACATCGTTAATATGATTTTCTATATTTTCGATGGTGAAGGGTATCTGTCTTTTTTCCATCTTCCCAACAATGCTCGCCATACGTTTGAGGCGCGTATTAATAAAATTAATGGGATTTCTTTGATTTCGAATTTTAAACTCCGTATTCAAAACTTCAAACTTCGTCTTGACCTCTTTGATGGCACAGTTATACATCATCATTAATTCTTTGACCTCAATCATTGAATTCAAGATTTTGGCAGACTGATTCCACATGGCGTTTACTACAGGATTATCTATAGATATCAGCTCATGTGACAGATCTTCAATTTGCGCATCCGATAAATCTGAAAACAGAGTTTCAATGTATTCGGTTGAATTTAAAAGGTCTTCTTTATTTTCCATTTTGTTCTCCCTTGCTTTTATGCATATTGTTCCCAAACAGATGCAGATAATAAAGCTCCATGAAGTCTCATCATATTTGAGTTAGGCCAAATAGTCAATAATGCTTTTTGGTTTTAGAGCAATACTATGATACATTTACTATATGAACTGAACATGAATTCAGTGTTTTTTAGGGATAATCACTGACCAGGCATGCTCATGTAAATATTGGAAGTGATTTTTGCCGGCACCGGCATAGGGATAATGCAAATATGCGCATAAATTGTTATGCGCTATACTGTGAATCGATATTTCAACGGTGTGATGCCAACCACTTTTCTAAATTCCCGGATGAAATGGCTGTAGTCGTTAAAGCCTGCCAGAGTGCATATTTCACCGACAGAGTATTCGGTGGTTTTAAGCAGCTCTTTTGCCTTGTTAATTCTGTAGTTGATGAGAAAATCATAGGGACTTACTCCCATATGGCTCTTGAAAAGCCGTATGAAATAATATTTGGACATGCAGGCTATTTGGGCCAGCTCTTCCATCTCCAATTTGCTTTGGTAGTGGCATTGAATATGCCGGATGACCTTTTCAATATCATTGCGGTGTTCCGCATGCTTTTCATTTTTTGCGGGGACGAACCGGCTGATGAACAAATGAGAGATAATATTCGTTGTTATCATTGAAATTGCTACGTTTGCGGCGATATCGCTTACGGTGAAGGAGGAGAACAGGTCGTCCAGCATTTTTCGAAACCGCAGCGGATCGCTGACTGTAATAACGTTCAGCGAATCCTGGTTCAGAAGGTTGAAATGCTCTTTGGCCGAAGTACCGTTAAAATGGAACCACACGAAGTCCCAGGGATCTCCCGGGATGGTTTTATACATGTGATAAGGAGCGCAATGGATCAGCACGGCCTGTTTGGCTCCCAGAACATATTCTTTGCCGCAATAGTTCAGGTATCCCTTCCCTGAAAGCGTATAGAGCAGCAGATAGTTTTTTTGTTCCTGCCTTTCGGTAAAATAAGTAGAACCTGCGATATAATGTCCGTATTCGTTAATATAAAAAGGCAGTCTTCTTGCGATATCGTTGGGCGTATTTACGAACCAGGTGGATTTATCACTGATGTCCAGGATGTATTTTAACTTCATATCCAGCCCCCATCCATCTCCATTTTGGCAATATGCGCATGTTTTTTGACAATCCGCAACAGTGCAACAGCTTACAGTGCATATTATAATTATATATATATCAAGCCAATATTTCAACGAAAAGAGACGGATGAAAAATGAAGAATCAATATGAACTGGCTGCATACTATTTTCCAAATTATCATATCGACCCTGTCAATGAAAAGAGACATGGACAGGGGTGGAGCGAGTGGAGGCTGGTGAAAAGCGCAACCTCCAGGTTTGAAGGTCACCGGCAGCCCAGGATTCCGGCCTGGGGCTATGAGGATGAAGCCGACCCCGGAGTGATGGAGAAAAAAATCGATGCTGCCGCAAGCCATGGCATCTCCGCTTTTATCTTCGACTGGTACTGGTACGATGGCGGCTCTTTCCTGCAGAAATGCCTGGATGAAGGTTATTTGAAAGCCAATAACAACCACCGTGTCAAATTCTCCCTGATGTGGGCAAACCACAACTGGCTAGAGCTGTTCCCCGCTCGCAAAAATGCTGCTCCGAAGCTGTATTCTTCAGGCTCTGTACACGAAGAGGAATTCATCCGGCTGACAAACCATATCATAGAAAGCTATTTCAGTCATCCGTCCTATTGGAGAGTAAACGGAGGCCTTTATTTTTCAATTTATGAGCTCATGGGCCTGGTAAAGGATCTGGGCGGAATAGGCAATACCGCCCGTGTTCTCAAAGACTTCCGGACAAGAGTCAAAGCGGCCGGATATGGGGAATTGCATTTGAATGCAGTGGTTTGGGGAATCCAGGTCCTGCCGGGAGAGACGGGAGCGTCAAATCCCGAAGAAATGGTTGAAGCTCTTGGGTTTGACAGTGTCACTTCCTATGTGTGGATGCATCACGTTGAAATGAAAAACTTCCCCAAAACCAGCTATGCATGGTGCAGAGAAGAGGTTTTTAAGGAATTTGAAAAATTCATGAAAAATTATACGGTGCCCTATTTCCCTAACGTAACCATGGGATGGGATTCAAGCCCAAGGACGGTACAATCGGAAGTATTTGAAAAAACAACTTATCCGTATGTCGCCACACTTGACGGAAACACTCCCGAAGAGTTTGAAAAGTCTCTGCTGCAGGCTAAAACGCTGCTTGACAGGGTCCCGGATAACCAAAGGATACTAACCATCAACGCCTGGAACGAATGGACAGAAGGAAGCTATCTTGAGCCTGATACGGTATATGGCATGAAGTATCTTGAAGCGATAAGGAAAGTGTTCATGGGAGGTTGATTGCTATGCGGGCGGCTTACCGTACCTGCGCTTGAGCTGATGTTTTTGCAGGAGTAAACCATGTATATGACCGGAGGGATGATTCATGACGGCTTTAAAACCTATTAAAGAAATAAAACGTCCGAGGATAGGACTTTATTCATCAGGGCTAAAAGCATATTGGGCCCAATTTCCCGGCATGAGGGAGCGAATGGTGGAGTATGGGCAGTTCATAGAGAAAAAAATGAGCCAATTTGCCGATGTAAAAAACTTCGGACTTGTAGACGCCGAGTCTGAAGCCAGGAAGTCCGGAGAATGGTTCAACGCCCAAAACGTAGACCTGATTTTCTGTCACTGTGCAACATACGCGACCAGCGCAACCATAGTTCCTGTGCATCAGATATGCAAGGTTCCGGTAATTGTGCTGAACCTTCAGCCCACTGCCCGCATTAACTATGAAAAGACCACAACCGGCGAATGGCTTGCACACTGTGGCGCGTGTGTAGCCCCGGAAATTTCAAACGCCTTTAACCGGGCGGGTATAAAATACAAGGTGATCAACGGACTGCTGGGGCTTGACTATACCCCTTCCATTTCGCTTACAGATGAAAACACTGCCGGCAGGCCGGAAGCCATAAGAGCATGGGCGCAAATACAAGAGTGGATCAGAGCGGCATCGGTGTCCCGTACCTTGAAGCACAGCCGTTTTGGCTTCCTGGGCAACACATACAGCGGTATGCTCGATATGTACAGCGACTTTACAATGCTGCAGGCTCAGACAGGTATGCATGTGGAAGTCCTTGAAATGTGCGACCTTGACAGGCTTTTGAAAACCGTTACCGATGCCGAGACCCGGCAAAAGCTTGATGAAATAAAGGAAATGTTTGAAATCAGCGGAGACTCGCCTTCCGACCCGCTTGTAAAGAAGCCCTCGGATGAGCAGCTGCAATGGTCTGCAAGGGTTTCTGCCGCCCAGGAAAAAATGGTGCTTGAGTACGACCTGGACGCACTTTCCTACTACTACCACAGCTCAGACGGAAATCCATACGAAAAGCTCCAGGGAGGGTTCATCGTCGGGCATTCGCTTCTTACGGCAAGGGGCATAGCCTGTGCGGGCGAAGGGGATTTAAAAACAGCTCTGGCCATGAAAATCTGTGACATCCTCGGAATCGGCGGAAGCTTCTGCGAGATTGTTGTAACCGACTATATAGACAATACCATCCTGGTTGGGCATGACGGTCCGTTTCATATCGGTATTTCAGACCGCAAGCCCATATTGCGCGGCATGGGCGTATATCACGGCAAGAAGGGCACCGGTGTGTCGGTTGAGGCCAAGGTAAAACCAGGTCCTATTACTACGCTGAATGTAACCCAGACCATCGAGGGAAGGTTGAAGCTCATAATAAGCGAAGCCGAAGCCACAAACGGTGCCATAATGACTATCGGGAATACCCAGACGCCTGCTAAATTCAAGATGCCTCCGGACGAGTATATGGACAGGTGGTTCAGCGAAGCCCCTACCCACCATTTTGCGCTTGCGACCGGGCACAATGCTTCTTTGCTGCAAAAAGCAGGCTATCTGATGGAGATAAACACAGTCGTATTATAAACTGTCATAAAGAGTCTGAAACATAAAACAATGCAAGAATATAAAAGGAGGACGAAACATGGAACTGCTGAGAGAAGCCTTTGCTAATCCGCCTGCAGCCTATCGCAGCGCACCGCTTTGGGTGTGGAACGACCAAATGTGTGAAGAGCAGATCACTTTTCAACTGAATGAGCTTAAAACTCACGGCTTCGGTGGCGCTTTCGTGCATCCCCGGCCCGGCCTGATCACCGAATACCTTTCGGAGGAGTGGTTCCGGCTGTGGGATTTTGCACTTCAAACCGCCAAAGGGCTGGATATAAAGCTCTACATTTATGACGAAAATTCCTATCCATCCGGCTTTGCCGGCGGTCATGTCTCCAGCTCATTGCCCGATTGTCTGGCGTCCGGCATAACCTATAAGGTAACCGCCGATCCCCGGGAAGTGAACGGCAAGCCGATAATTAAAGCTTTCAGCTGCACAAAAGAAGGAGAAGGCTTGGTCATACGGGAGGACATCACTTTGTACCCCTGTACCGAGTGGTCCGCCTATGGAGACACCTTCTTTGTGGTCATGCCGGTAAAACCGCAGACCACCGGTTGGCTCGCCGGCTTTGCTTATGTGGACCTCCTGCGCCCCGAAGTGACGGAGCTGTTTCTACAGACGACCTATGAGGCATATTACAAGCGCTTTGGCAGTGATTTCGGAGACAGCATTCCCGCCATTTTCACCGACGAGCCCTATCTCGGCAGCGGCGGCGTCTATGGTGACGGCGCCCCGGCCTTGCCCTTCAGTTACTGGCTGGCAAATGAATTTGAGGTGCAGCATGGATATAACCTGCTTGCAAACCTCCCTTGCATCTTCAAAAACCTGGAAGGCGCACAGTTCCGTTACCCGGCTGAAAAGGTACGCTATGACTACTATACCACACTTCATACACTGTGGACGAAGAACTTCGTCGAGCCCATGGGCAAATGGTGCAAAGAACACAATATTGCATGGACAGGGCACTACCTGGAACATCAATGGCCTTTTGCATATGCCGCCTGCCCCTCGCCCGCGCTGCAATCCCATTATGAGTACCACCAGTGGCCTGCCATCGATATGCTGCTGTCCAATTATTTACGCGACACGGAATCCCACGCACTCACGCTTACTATCCAGGAAATCCGTTCCGCCGCCAACCAGTTCAAGAAAGAGCGTACGCTGTGCGAGCTGTATGGCGCAGGCGGATGGGACTCCACCTTTGAGGATTATAAACGCATGGGTGACTGGGTGCTTGTCAACGGCATCAACTTTATCAACCAGCACCTGACATATTGTACCATCACAGGCGCACGCAAGCGCGACCATCCACAATCCTTCGACTGGCGCGAGCCCTGGTGGAATGAATACACACAGATGAACGATTATCTGGGCCGTGTCTCATATCTCCTCTCACAGGGCATGATGCAGCAGCGCATTCTAGTGTTGAATCCCACTACTAGCGGCTATTTGATCCCTTACGAGGAGGAAAGGGGCTCCGTCTTTTCCGGTGCAGGCACAGATGCCATCCGCAATCCGGATATGCAGCTTTTCCTTGAGACCCTCCAAAGTCTCACCAATCATCAGTGGGATTATGACCTGGGTGACGAATACACCATGCAGCGCCATGCCTCCGTTGAAAACGGGAAGCTACGGGTAGGCGAGCAGCACTATGAAGTGGTGGTCGTGCCGGGAGATATGAAGAATATGCTCAAGAGCACCGCAAGCTTACTCAGCCAGCTAATGAAATCAGGAGGGTGCGTCATCTCCTGCGGAAATCCCGGCAGCTATATCGACGGTCTCCGTGATAGTGCTGCTTATGATGCGCTGTGCAACATGTGGACAGCAGTTGAATCTCCAGAGGCGTTGAATACACAACTGCAGGCACAGCTGACAACGCGTATAGCAAGCAGTGCACCATGGGTAACAGGCGTTACACACATGCGCCGTTTGCTTGATGATGGACGTGAGATATATTTTTTTGTGAACCATCATATGAGTGTATTTGAAACCTCCCTTACTCTGCATGGCACCTTCATATCGCAATGGAACCTGTTTAGCGGCAAAGTGGAGCCTGTGCGCTGTGAGGTGAAGGATGGCAGGGTGACCTTCGGCTTGTCGCTCCAACGCAATCAATCAGTCCTGCTGGTGGTTGGAGGGAATGGGGAAGAAACTCCGGCGTCTGTTTCGCTTCCAGACAGGGACGTACCGTTGTCCCTTGCCTCCATCCGCGCAGAAACGCCCAATATGCTTCCCGTCTCTTACTGTAATCTCAAGATGAATGGCCAGACATATGAGGATATCCATGTGATCAAGGCAGCCGACCTGATCTATGCAGCACGGGGATTTGACGGAAATCCATGGGATAACAAGGTCCAATACCGGAACAATTTGATGGACCGCAATCATTTCGGCCCATCCAGCGGATTTGAGGCCGTATACAGCTTCACGGCAGCGGAGGATTTCGTACCGCAGACATTGTATGCCGTAGCCGAACAGCCCACGCTATGCCGGCTGCTGATCAACGGGCATCCGGTAGAATGGATGGCGGACAGGCACTCCCTGGATCACCATTTTGGAATGGCTGATATTGCAGCATGGGTTATGCCGGGTGAAAACAGAGTTTCCATCATTGCGGACCGGTTTGATGTGCGTATGGAACTGGAAACGCTGTATTTGAGCGGCGACTTCTCGGTTAAAGCTGTAGGAGGAAAATGGGTGCTGGCGGCGTCCGTACCACTGCAATACGGCACGTGGAAATCGCAAGGCAGCCCGTTCTATTCAGGCGCAGTAATATACCGTTATTTGACGGAGCTGAATGAAAAACCGAAGAACGCACTCCTTAATGTGCAGAAGTATACCGCTACCGCATTGTCTCTTACAGTGAACGGTCAATATGCGGGCCTGATCGGTGCAGACGGCATAAAACCGGTTGAAATCTCCCATTTGCTGCGCGCAGGCAAAAATGAAATCGCTGTCCGCGTATGTGGCAGCCTGAAAAATCTGCTGGGCCCGCATTTTATGAAAGAATCCGTACGAGGCAGCGCATGGCCGGCCATGTGGAAAGATGCACCCACATTCCGCCAGCCCTCGCCGGATGCCTATGACCTTCTGGACTTTGGCCTGGCACAAGACCCGATACTGATCATAGGCTAAGGGCATAAATGCCCAAAACGATAGGGTGGCTTACACATAACCAGATACAATAAAATACCGGTATTGCAAAGCGATTAAACTCTCAATGGTTCTATGCCATTGAGAGTTTTGATCTCTAAACACCCAGATCTCGCAAGAATGTGGATATACGGACGCCTCCTATTTTGGTTCAGAAGTAGCGCGGTATTTCCATATTAGTCCGTTGGAATATCAAAAGTGCTTTTTCAGATAGTTTGCAGGATGTTTTGCCTGCACCTGTATATACCTTACCCTTTTTTTATTTTCCGGTACTGTGAGGGTGAAATATCCATCACTTTCTTAAAAACCCGTGAAAAATAATACGGATCGTTAAAGCCCATTCTGGCGGCCGTCTCGGCGATGCTCATGTCCGTCAGATCGAGAAGCTGGCAGGCTTTTTGCATTTTTAGCCGGGTAAAATAGTCAATAGGCGAAGAACCTGTTTTGCTTTTAAACAGGTTGATAATATGATTTTTAGATAGGTTGAGTGCGTGTGCCAGGGTGTCCAGTGTCAGGTTTTTTTCAATATTGTCCTGCATGAATTTTATAGCATCCTCCACATATTTGACTTGCCTGGGGGTAAAGGCAGCGCTTGTTCTTTGGAGGGAAAAAATGATGGATAGAAAATATGCAAATGCATGGGAGGTGCAAATGATATTGTCAGTAAAATAACCTTTTTCCATGGCCTCATAGATAGAATCAAACAATGAAAGCAGATAGGAAAGCTTTTCTTCCGGTACAGACAGCACCGTAATCTTCCCCGGAGAAACCGCCTTGAAAAAATTCGGAGCATTGTAGCCGTCAAAATGCACCCAGTAAATATGCCAGGGATCCTCCGGAGAAGAACCATAGCTATGCGGAGTATTTTTGGGTATAATGACCAACATATGAGGTTTAACCTCCACCCTCCCGCCATAAATATCAACCCAGCCTTCGCCGCCGGTGCATAGAATCAAAATATTCTGATCGCAGCCTGAAGCTCTCTCCCTATAGTGATATTGTGCATGGGGAAACATACCGATATCCGTTATATACAAGGGACTTATCAAAGGATGCGCTTTTACGCTGCTTAGATATTTTCTCGGTATAACAATTAGTTTTTCGTTCAAAAAGCCGTCGGATTTCCGGATATCCTTCTCATTCATAAACTCATTCTACATCGGTTCTCCGGAAAAGTAAATCCCCTCGAAGATTGTGATATTATCCATTGATATTGTTATTTAATGTATTGTAAACAGGACTGAAAAGAAGTAATTTTATAGTAAGCTACGTGGTATCCTATTCAATCCATGTAACCGCAACGAAATTATACTATAAAGTCCTTCGTGAGGTGAGGTTAAATGATCAACGAAACATTCAAAGCCGAAATATGGGAAACGGAAGTTGAAATTCCCACCTATCCGGCAGGGGAGCCGGATAAAAACCCGTTGTTCGTAGAAAAAAGAGTCTACCAGGGAAGCTCGGGAAAGGTTTATCCCTTGCCATTTGTCGATAAAATATACGATGAGAAAGTTAATAAGAAGTATACCATGGTAATTCTGGAAAATCCGTATATCCGTATAGAAATACTGCCGGAGCTGGGCGGCAGAATCCAGAGGGCCCTAGATAAAACAAACAACTATGACTTTGTATATTATAACCGGGTTATAAAGCCTGCGCTTGTAGGACTGGCAGGCCCATGGATTTCCGGAGGGATCGAGTTCAATTGGCCTCAGCATCACCGGCCCAGTACCTACTCGCCTGTCGAGTACTATCTGGAAGAAAATGCGGATGGCAGTAAAACCTGCTGGGTGAGCGAAATCGATAAAATGTATGGCACCAAGGGAATGGCCGGCTTCACTCTTTATCCCGATAAAGCGTATCTGGAGATAAAGGGTCAGCTCTACAACAGGACTTCCCTGCCGCAAACCTTTCTTTGGTGGGCAAATCCTGCCGTTGTGGTGAATGACCATACAAAATCCATTTTCCCACCGGATGTGCACGCTGTTTTTGACCATGGGAAGCGGGACGTTTCTAAATTTCCCATAGCAACAGGCGTCTACTACAAAATGGACTACTCTTCCGGAGTCGATATTTCCAGATATAAAAATATTCCCGTCCCCACCTCCTATATGGCGTATCATTCGGATTACGACTTTGTGGGCGGCTATGATTTCAGCAAGGAAGCCGGCATCCTCCATGTGGCGGATCATCATATTTCCCCCGGCAAAAAGCAATGGACATGGGGCTGCGGGGATTTCGGCAAAGCCTGGGACAGGAATCTCACGGATGAAGACGGCCCTTATATCGAGCTGATGACCGGAGTGTATACCGACAACCAGCCTGACTTTTCCTGGCTTCAGCCTTATGAGGAAAAAAGCTTCAAGCAATACTTCATGCCCTATAAAAATGCAGGTGAGGTCAAAAATGCCAACATCGACATTGTCTTAAACATGGTATTCAAAGAGGATACGGCGGAAATAACCCTCTATACGACCTCCGTTTTTAAAGGCTTGAAACTGAAATTAACTGATGAAACCAGGGTCTGCCACGAGGAGATCATCGACTGCATCTCACCTGAGAAAGCTATAACAAGAATCCTTCCCATTGATACCGCCGTAGAACCATCCCTCTACCTTCTGGCTGTTTATAAGGAAAACGGCGATATGCTCATCTCTTACCGGGAGAAGAAGGAAGAAATCCTGCAAACACCAGGGGCGGCTGAACCTGCGCCGGCACCGGAGGAAATCGGGTCCAATGAAGCCCTGTATTTAACGGGAATACATCTGGAGCAATACAGGCATGCCACTTATGAACCGGATGCCTACTACTTGGAGGCCTTGAAAAGAGATCCTTCCGATATAAGGAACAATAATGCTTATGGATTGTTACTCTTTCGAAGAGGGTATTTCGAGGAAAGCGAAAAATACTTCAGAAGGGCTGTTGCCGCCATAACCGTCAGGAATCCCAATCCTTATGACGGCGAACCCTATTATAATCTGGGTCTGTCTTTAAAAATGCAGGAAAAATATGACGAAGCCTACGCAGCATTCCGGAAGGCCGCCTGGAACTCCGCCTGGCAGGATAGCGGGTATTTTGAAGCGGCAAGAATCGCCTGCAGACGAAAAGACTATTCTATGGCTTTGGAGCTTATCGACAAATCCATTGTCAGAAATTCTCACAACACAAAGGCAAGGGGCCTGAAATCCATTCTTTTAAGAAAGCTTGGAAGGGCGGATATCTCTGAAAAATATCTTTTGGAGACAATTGAAATCGATAAAATCGATTTCATGGCAAGGGATGAATTGGCTTATATTTACCAAAACAAGCATGACCTTGATAACTATAACCGGTATAAAAATGAATTTATAAGCTTACTGCGAGGCGATCCCCATAACTATATTGAAGTTGCCGCCGATTATGCCGCTGCCGGTTTTTATGAAGAAGCCGTCGAGCTGCTGTCCGGACTATTGGACATGGACAATCCTTCGGAGGTTTATCCGATGGTCTATTATTACATCGGTTATTACCATGGGAAATTGAACTCTATCGAAAAATCCGCTTATTTCTATGGACTGGGAATGGAAGCCAAGCCGGATTACTGTTTCCCGAACAAGCTTGAATCCATTCTTGTTTTACAGGATGTAATCCAGGTGCAAGGCAAGGATGCCAGGGCATGCTATTATCTGGCCAACCTTCTTTACGATAAAAAGCAATATGAGAAGGCCATTTCCCTCTGGGAAAAATCAAGGACGCTTGACCCGGATTTCCCGACGGTCCACAGGAATCTCGGACTGGCTTATTACAACAAGGCAAAAGATGTCCGGCAGGCCGTTTCCTCCATGGAGAAGGCTTTCGAACTCAATAAAACCGATGCAAGGGTATTGTTTGAGCTGGATCAATTGTATAAGAAAACAAACGCCGGCCATGGCGCACGGCTGGCATTCCTTACAGATCATTTTACTACCGCGGCCTTGAGAGACGATTTGTATCTGGAATACGTGACATTGTATAATAATCTGGGACAATATGAAAAAGCGCAGGAACTGGTCGCCAACAGAATTTTTCACCCATGGGAAGGCGGTGAAGGGAAAGTCACAGCCCAGTACAAATTTTACACTATGGGGATGGCTAAAAAGCATATGGGGAATAAGGAGTATTCCATGGCAATTGCATGCCTGGAAGCTGCAAAGGTATTCCCTGACAATCTGGGCGAAGGAAAATTGTATGGGAGTTCGGAAAATGATATCGACTACTATCTCGGCTGTGCTTATTTATGCCTCAATCGGTTGACGGAGGCTGAAGCATGCTTTGAAGCAGCTGCTACCGGTATTGATGTCCCCAGCGATATGATGTTCTATAATGACCAGCCGGCCGATAGGATCTTTTACCAGGGACTTGCCCTGTTAAAGCTGGGCAGGACCGATGCTGCCAAAAGCAAGTTCAATAAGCTTTATGATTACGGCGAAAAGCATCTCTTTGACAGGGTAAGGATTGACTATTTCGCAGTATCCTTACCGGATTTCCTTGTATTTGACGAGGACCTGAACCGGAAAAACCAGGTCCACTGCAGGTATTTAATGGGACTGGGCCTGATGGGTTTAGGGAAGATACAGGCTGCAAAAGAGCAGCTTCAAACGGCCCTTGAAGCAAACATCCATCATCAAGGGGTTCTGGTCCACTTAACCATGTGCCATGAAAGGTTATCATAGAATGCTTTTCAGGCTTTACCGAAGAATAAGCGAAAAGTACAGGTATATTCAAAAATAATAATCGAAGGGAAGTGATTTCTTGGCAATCCGTTTTTATGAAGACAAAAGCATATTTTACCTCGAAACAAAAAACACCTCCTATATCATGGGGATTAACCAGAGCCAGGGCATTCAGCACCTGTACTGGGGAGAGAAGGTGCCGGCAGAAGACTGCGCGCCTCTTTTGAAGCCTTACGATTTTCCGTTCAATACCAACGCAGAAAAGGAAAGAGAGGAGTTCAGCCCCTGGGGAGGAATGTTTTTTGCCGAACCCAGTCTTAAAGTGATGTTTCACGACGGAGTGAGGGACTTAAAGATGATCTGCAGCGGGCATACCATCCGCGAGAAACAGCCGGAAAGCGGTGAAACCGGCGGTAATAATTCTTTTGATGAGCTGGTCATCCATATGCAGGATGTGAAATATGGCTTGAGGGTATCTTTGTTTTACCGGGTGGCGGAGGACCTGGACCTGATTGAACGGCACTGCAGCATCACAAATACCGGGGAAGCACCTATCCTTATCGAGAATGCCGCTTCCGCCGTCTGGAACCTTTCAGGAGCCGAAGCCCGGAATTACAGGCTGACCCATGCGGCAGGCAAGTGGGGCTGCGAAAACCAGCTGAGAAGGGACCTGTTGAGCGAAGGCAAAAAAATATTGGAAAGCAGGCAGGGCTTTACAAGTCCCACCTTCAACCCATGGTTTGCCATTGATGACGGCACTGCCGGTGAAACCCACGGCCCGGTGTGGTTCGGCGCCCTTGCCTGGAGCGGCAACTGGAAAATCACCGTGGAAAAAACTATTTTTAACCGTGTCAGAGTTGTAGGCGGGGTCAATGATTTCGACTTCCAGTGGGAGCTGAAAAGCGGAGAAACCTTTGAAACCCCGGTTTTTACAGGCGGATATACCTCCGGCGGCTTTGGCGAAATGAGCCGGAAGCTCCACCAATATCAGCTTGCGCATGTCCTGCCCGGACCCCATGCCGGCAAACCGACAAAAATACTTTATAATTCATGGGAAGCAACCTTTTTTGACGTCAATGAGGAAGAACAAATGAAGCTGGCGCAGAAAGCGGCTGAAATCGGCGTGGAATTATTTGTCGTCGACGACGGATGGTTTGGAACGCGTAACAGCGACAGGTCGGGACTGGGTGACTGGACCGTAAACCGTAAAAAATTCCCCAGCGGGCTGGCGCCTCTTATAGAACATGTCAACGGCCTCGGCATGGATTTCGGCATCTGGGTGGAGCCTGAAATGGTCAATCCGGACAGTGAACTGTACAAGGCCCATCCGGACTGGGTATACCAGTTTCCCGGAAGAGAGGGGTCCCTGGGGCGCAATCAGCTTGTCCTCAACCTTGCCAGGGATGAAGTCAAAGCCTATATTCTTGATTTTATGACGGACCTGCTGGAAAAGAACAATATCGCTTTTATTAAATGGGATATGAACAGGTCCTTCAGTGAATGCGGCTGGATGGAAGTCCCAAGGTCCAAGCAGCGGGAAATATGGGTCAGGCACATCCGGAATCTCTATCAGATATGGCATACTCTAAGGCAGCGCTTTCCTGAAGTTATGTTTGAGTCGTGTTCCGGAGGGGGTGGGAGAATAGACCTGGGTATCATGCATTACGCCGATCAGTTCTGGACAAGCGACAATACAGACGCCTTTGACCGGTTGAAAATCCAGTATGGCTATTCCTACGTCTATGCGCCCAAGGCCATGATGTGCTGGGTTACAGAATCGCCAAACTCCATGAACGAAAGAAAATTGTCCTTGACCTACAGGTTTCATTCCGCCATGACAGGTTCACTGGGAATCGGCGCCAACCTGAATCACTGGAATGACGAGGAAAAGGCGGAAGCATGCCGGCTGATCAGCCAATACAAGGAGATCAGGCATATCATCCAGTTTGGAAGCGTTTTCAGATTATTGCCGCCTAATGACGGAAATATTTGTGCCGTACAATATGTAGGCGAGGATAAGAAGGAAAGCATTCTTTTTGTATTCAACCATTCGCAGCAATTTGGAGAAACGGACCTCCGGATCAGACTCCAGGGCCTTGATAAAAACAAGAAGTATGAAATCGGGAGTCCGGCTGATTTTACAATGACCGGCAGCGGTTTAATGAACCTCGGCCTTCCTGTTCAGCTTAAAGGAGATTTTTCCAGCGCGTTGATAAGATTAAAAATCCTGGAATAAAGCGGGTGAACAGCTCAAAATCCTGTAAACGGGGATTTTTGAGCTGTTCTTCCTTTCAGCCATTTTTCTACTTCAATTCAATTTGCAGCCTGAAAGTTAAGGGAAGGAGGGTTGCTAATCTTCAAAAATGTACCTTTTAATGCCCGTTTACCCCCAAACTTCCTCTGCAATTTCCCTGACCAGCTTGATTTTTTCCCACTGCTCCTGCTCGGTCAGGATATTTCCCTCTTCCGTCGAAGCAAAGCCGCACTGCGGGCTGAGGCAAAGCCGGTCAAGCGGCACAAGGGCGCTGGCCTCATGAATGCGCGCAATGATCTGTGCCTTATCCTCAAGTTGGGGGCGCTTGGATGTAATCAACCCAAGAACAACCAGCTTGTTTCCCGATACCTTTGCCAGCGGAGCAAAATCACCGGAGCGTTCATCATCAAATTCCAGATAGTATGCCTGCACATTCTCGCTGCCCAACAGCGTATCCGCCACCGGCGCATAACCGCCGCTTGTCGCCCAGGTCGAATGATAATTGCCACGGCAGACATGGGTGGTCACTGCCAAATCTGCGGGCAGATCTTCAATGGCGGCATTATTCAGGCGCAGATAAAGCTGCTGCAATTGCTCGGAGCTATACGCGTCCCCTGCCATGTTCCTCCAAAAGCCCTGATCGCAGAGCATACCCCAGGTGCAGTCATCCAGTTGAAGGTTGCGGCAGCCGGCCTCATACAGTGCCAGGATGAATTCCCGGTAGGCTGTGGTAAGGTCCTTGTAAAGCTGCTCACGGTCCGGATAAACCGCATCCAGGTGCTGCTCGTTTACGCCGCGCACCAGCTCTGCAAAAAACTGCGAAGGAGCAGGGACCGTCTGCCGGGTCAGCGCACGATTGCCCACAGCCTCCTGCAAAAATTTGTAATGCTTGATAAAAGGATGCCCGGAAAATTTGATCTTGCCGGTAACCCGCGCGGAATCTGCACGGGTTTCCTCTCCGTGAAAGAAATAGCCGTGCTCCATTTCCACATGCTCAATGCCGTCAAATCCCCACATGAAATCCAAATGCCAGTAGCTGCGGCGGAACTCACCATCTGTTACCGAGGACAGGCCGGCCTGAATTTCTTTCTCTACCAGGTCCCGTATGCAATCATCTTCGATGGCAGTCAACTGTTCCTGCGTAATAGCGGCCTGCGCAAAATCCTGCCGTGCCTGCTTGAGCCGCTCCGGACGCAGGAAGCTTCCCACGATTTCGTAACGAAAAGGCGCGTTGACACGCGCTGTAAACTGTTTGCCCATAATCATCTCTCCTTACCGTTTTGTGTATGGTTTGATTATACAATCAGCCTGCAGCTATGCGTTAATACAAAAAATCAATCGAATGTGATAGCTAAAAGTTATAGCGAACGATAAAAAGTGATATATTCCTGAAGCAGCGTAATATAGCGTACGCCAATCGTACTAATCTGGCTGCCTTCGTTGTGGACATAGCCTATCTCCATAATTTCATCACTTTTCAGCGGAATAGACACAATATCGTTGCCGTTCAGATCCCGGCTAAGGATACCGGATGAAATTGTGTATCCGTCAAGGCCGATAAGCAGGTTAAACAGTGTGGCGCGGTCGGAAACAACGATGCTCTTCGGACTGAACTCCACGCTGTGCAATTCTTCAGAAAAATAAAAGGAGTTGTTAATCCCCTGCTCATAAGTCAGCCGGGGATAGTCCGCAAGGTCTTCCAGCGTCACCTGTTCTCTGCCGGCCAATGGATTTCTGCTGCTGACGAAAACGTGAGGCTTTGCAGTAAACAACGGTACAAAACGCAGGTCGTTTTCACGTAAAATTTGCTGCATAACCTGGCGGTTAAAATTACTCATATAGATAATACCCAGCTCGCTGCGCCTCGTACGAACATCTTGAATTATATCAAAGGTACGCGATTCGCGCAGTGAAAACTCATATTGGGCTTGGCCATACTCTCGGACCAATGTGACAAATGCGTTGATTACAAACGCATAGTGCTGTGCGGAAATCGCAAAAACCCGGCGAACGGGCGTATTTTGCTTATATTGCTGTTCAAGCAGTTCGGCCTGCTCAATTACCTGCCGTGCATACGCCAAAAATTTCATTCCTTCTTCGGATAACGTTACGCCGCGATTGGTGCGGTGAAAAATCAAAATCCCCATCTCTTTTTCCAATTCCGCAATCGCTTTGGAAAGGCTGGGCTGGGTGATGAAGAAAACCTGGGCTGCCGTATGGAACGAGCCTGTCTGCGCAATTTGTATCACATATTTTAATTGTTGCAGTGTCATTTGGCCTCCCTAAAACGACTTATCCCTGGCAGGATCACAACCGGGTACCTGTTTTTACAGTTCAATTTTAGTTTATAGTAAAAAACACATTTTGTCATGTATAGATTTTATTTCTATGAATTCATCATTAACTATCAATATTTAACTATAATATTTTTCTTACCAACCCGGTTTTTGCCATAAATTTGCTGCACCGACGCAGTAATAATAGCCATAGATGGAAAAATCAGAACTTGCCAAATACGGATATTCCAAGTTTTTTCGTCTCTATATAAATCCCATAGGATTTGCTTTAAATCAGCTTCTACTCCCTAAAGAAAGTAAAAAATATGTCGTTTTATCTGGAAAAAGCGTGGAATATATGCTGTGAGGTGAAATTGAGTATGGGCATAAACAAAGTATCTGTAATTTTCAAGACATGCTTCGTATTTGGGTTAATTACTTTTATCCCGTGGGTATTGGATGTACTGTATGGTAATCTTACTTTTAGCCAGCCCTATAATTTTGCCTTTGATGCGCTGTTTCAAAACATTTCGGCAAATGAGCTATTTTTCAGAGTCCTCATCGTGCTCATTTTTATTTTTTTCGGCATTGTTTCAGGCATTTTCAAATACAGATACCTCCACGCAAATCTGGAGCTCCAAGAAAATCATGAAGAGCTTTCGCAAATATACGAAGAACTCTCGGCTTCCGAGGAAGAACTGCGCGTTCAGAACGAAGAGCTTCAGCATCAGCGTGACCAGCTTACTATCAGCAGAAAGGAACTGGAGAACCAAAAGGCTTTTTTTGAGCAAATGTTCCTGCAGTCGGCTACCAGTACCCAAATCCTTTCTCCCGAGGGCTGGTGCATAAAGATAAACGGCAAGATGGCCGAGCTCTTCGGGGTTCTGCCCGAGCACATCGAAGGAAGGGTCTATAATATTTTTGAGGATTCGGAAATTATAAAGACCGGTACCATCGACCATTTGCGGAAGGTTTTTGATCATAAAGAGGTTGCTGACTGGGATGTTTTTTTTGATATAGCAAATGCCGCCGCTTCACAAAATATAGAAATCTCCGGAAACAAAAAGGCCTGGTTCCGCTGCCGCTCCTATCCCGTGATGAATTCCGACGGGAGCCTGGCTTTTGCCGTCATCCAGCATGAGGATATTACCGGACAGAAGATGAAGGAGTCGCAGTTGTTTGAGCTGAGTTACCATGACAAGCTGACAGGCCTGTACAACAGGGCTTTTTTGGAGGAGGCGCTCAGGAGGTTCAACACTTCCGGCCAGCACCCCATATCGCTGATCCTCGGAGACGTCAACGGTCTGAAGCTTACCAACGATGTATTCGGGCACAAGGAGGGCGACCGGCTGCTGCAAAAAATTGCAGGGTTTATGAAAGAAGCCTGCGGTACGGATTTTTTGGCCTCCCGCTGGGGCGGAGACGAGTTTGCCATTATCCTCCCCGGGACCACCGGTAAAGAGGCGCAAGAAATCTGCCGGCAGATATACAAGCTCTGCAGCGCAGCCGGTATGGACCCCATCCAGCCCAGCCTTGCTATGGGGATATCAACAAAGGATTCCCCCGAAAAAAGTATTTTCACAGTGCTCAAGGAAGCCGAGGACCGGATGTACAGGCATAAGCTGCTGGAGAGCAAGAGCGTGAGGAATTCCATCATCGCGTCGCTGGAAAAAACCCTTTTTGAAAGAAGCTTTGAGACCAAGGAGCATGCCCACAGGATGACCGAAACAGCCTTGAGAATAGGGCAGGCGATAGGCCTGAGCCAGAGTGAGCAGGATGAGCTGAAGCTGCTGTCCTGGCTCCATGATATAGGTAAAATAGCCATCCCCGACGGCATATTGACCAAGCCGGGCAAGCTGACGCCTGCCGAATGGGAGGAGATGAAAAAACATCCGGAAATAGGCTATAGGATAGCGCAATCTACGCAGGAGCTGTCGCATATCGCCGACTTCATTCTCGCCCACCACGAGAAATGGGACGGAAGCGGTTACCCGCAAGGCTTGAAGGGAAACGAAATTCCGCGTCTTTCAAGAATCCTGGCAATCGTAGACGCCTATGATGTCATGACCCACAGCAGGCCATACAAAAAAGCTATACGGCGCGAAGACGCGCTCGTGGAAATAGCCAGATGCTCAGGCATTCAGTTTGACCCTGAAATTGTAGATATTTTCTTGCAGTTGGTATGAGAACAACAAAGAAAATAGAGCCATTTGATAACCCATTTTATCTGTTGAAATTTTTAATCCTGTAAAGGCCGCATTCACCTTGCTATTTTTTTGTGTAATATTCTCTTATTTGGATAGGGCAAAACCGCTGCCACGGTGGCATTTACTGCTAAGTTAAAACCCGCTTAATTGCCGGGTAAATGCTTTTCAAAGCAAACTGCCTCAGGATTACCGGCATACTTACCATAATTCGGAATACGATGATAGCCTTTATGCTCATAGAATGAAACAGCTTGTTTGTTAACCGCCCTGGTCTCAAGCCAAAGCATAGAATATCCCAGCTTCTGAGCCTTTTCTTCCAGGTATGACAGTATTTCGCTGCCTATACCCATACCCTTTGTCTTTGCAAACATTCGTTTGACTTCAGCAATATTCTGGTCCAAAGGGCGGATAGCTCCGCACCCGATAGCCTCACCCGTATGATCGCGTGCAATTACAAACAGGGAACGCGACTGACATACATCGCTTAAATCAAATGAGCTCTTTCCGCTACTTCCTGTTATAGCTTCAAGAGATTCAGAAAGCTCTTCCAATAAGCCAAGCGCATCAGGGTCATATGGATTTACTTCCGCAATAATAACCACTTTTCAACTTCCTCTTCTATATCAATTTTATTCAAAACAGCTTCCTCTCTTTTGAATATCCAGTCCATATCCCCATTCCAATTACTCATTCGAATATCCACCTTCATGATATTATTTATTTGACAGTCCGGTCCTTCCCGGCAATCCTTTTCCGGATACAGTTGCGCCCATCCCTTTTCGCAATATAAAGCGCCTCGTCCGCAGCCCGCATAAGGACATGCGGAGCCATATCCGCCTGGGGCAGAATTGTAGAAAAGCCTATGGATACGGTCCCCCGCTAACATTTCCATAAGTGTCGAAGCCACATTCTGAAGGCATTTGTCTCCTTCCATATGCCCATATACGTCATTATAACGTTTGAAATAATCAATATCCACAATGAGCAAGGAAAGAGACGCATTCTTCCTTATGCTGTCTTTCCAGGAGACAAGCCTTTCAGCCTTTTCGACCACTCGCTCTTCTTTTGCAAAAAGGTCCATCACACTTTGCTATGCTCCTTTATAGATGACGATAGTAAAGGGCAGGTTTTCAAGGTCTTCTTTGAACTCTTCTCCGCATTCAATGGCTGTTTCGTTTCTTGCGTCGCATCGCCAGTTCACAATAATGTTTTTGCCTTCCTCCGCCGCTTCGTCCAGCAGGCTGAACAACATCATCAGAATTTTTGAAGTACTGCTGTTAAAATAAATAATTTCAAATTCCACAATCACTTCCTGCCTGTCAACAGCGGCGACATATTCTTTCAGCCAATCCAGGATGGGCGCATAGAATTTTGCTGCGTTTTCGGGAAAGGATTCCCCTGAAATCACCAGCCTGTTTGTCGATAGATCAAAGTTTATGCAAGGTGTAGAAGATGTTTTTTCAATGAAAAGATTGTCCATTTTTACCTCCTGATTGTAACTTTTATACTGAAAAACGAATACCGTCCGTCGATGGGCATAAAGGAATATTCAATGGGCTTTCCGGCTTTGCGGGCCATCTCGATCAGACCCAGGCCGGCTCCCTTGCTGCCTTCCTCCGGAACCTGCCTGCGCTTTTCCTTGTAAAGGACTTTTAATTCATCCTTATCCAGCATACGGATGCTTTCTATTTTATCCTTAATTCTCTCCACATCGGAACTAAAAATTTTGTTGCCGCAGTAAACATACAGTTCCTCTTCTTCCTGTCCGATAACCAGTACGCCGATTCGCAGCTCCTTCTCCAGTTCAAGGTCCTCCTTGACCTTTTCGGCAGAATAATTCAGTACATTTTGCATTTGCTCTACGAATATGGAGAAGATAGCCTGGGACACCGTAAACCCGGCGTCCTCGATTTCCAGGTCCAGTCTCAGGGTTTGCCCGATGCCCTCAACGGTAGCATGGGATATGGGACCGCTGTAGCAAAAAATGATATTTTCCTTCTTTATACTCTGGTAAAACTGGTAAAGGTCCATGGTATGCTTCACTTGCAAATACCTCCTCTATGTTTTTGATCGATTGGGCATCATATTTTGAAACCGAACAGGGTGATGTCATCCCGCCGTATTTCTCCATGAGAGTAGCTTTCAAAAGCCTGGAGTATCCTCTGCTTCTGCTCGGGCAGACTCAATTCCTGTACCGATTGCAAAAGGTTCATCAGTCTGGTTTTACCGAAGGGAAGCCTGCTGTCTCCTCCCACCTGGTCCCTTAATCCGTCCGTAGTCATATAGAAATTTGTTCCCGGCTCAATTTTGATTTCATTGTTTTTAAATATCACATCGGGATTTGAGGATTTGTAGCCTATGCTCCAACGGTCGCCTTTGATTTCCCATACCTCATTCCCCCTCATGGCATAAAGGGATATTTTGGCGCCTGCAAAAATCAGCGTACCGTCATTCCGGGCCAGACACAGTCCAATGTCCAGACCGTCGTCCGATTCGGCATTTTCCATGTTCTGCGACAGGGTCTGACGGATAATCCGGTTCATCTCTTTCAAAATTGCCGCAGGGTCCGAGGTCCCCACCTCATTCACAACCCTCCCCAGGGTAGTGCCCGCAATCATTGTCATAATGGCTCCGGGCACACCATGGCCCGTACAGTCTATGACTCCCACAAGGAAGCAATCGTCGGACCCTTTAAACCAGTAAAGATCGCCTCCGATGATGTCTTTCGGATCCCATATGACAAAATAATCCTCCAAATGCTCTGAAATTATGCTGGCAGGAGGCAGGATGGCCTGCTGGATTGTGCGCGCATACTGGATGCTTTCGACAATCTGATGGTTTGCGGCTTCCAGCCTGAGCAAGCTTACGGACAATTCCTCGGTGCGCTGTCTGACCAGCTCCTCCAGCTGTTCCTGATAGGCCTTCAGCTCTTCTCTTGCCGTCAGCAGCCCCGACGACATGTCGTTGAAAGAAGCCCCCAGACGGGTGAGCTCGTCATTCCCGGACACATCCACCTTGACTTCCAGGTCCCCCTCCGATATTGCCTTCACGGCCTGCATTACATGGTTCAGCGGTTTCATAATGCTTCGGATGATGGTCTGGGCTGCAGGAAATACCAGGAACAGGAGAAAGGCCAAAAACCCTCCGATGATGGTCAGCGACAAGGAATTTGACACGGCCTCGATCTTGTTCTTGAGATTAGCTTTTCTTACTTCAAAATTGTCTATGTAAAACCCGGTGGCAATCCAGTAATCCGTCCCCGGAATACCCTCTGCGTATGCCAGTTTTTTTACATTGCCCTCTCCCGGCTTTTCGAATATATACTCCACGTACCCGCCGCTTTTAGCCTTATCCATCAATTCACGGATATATGGCGTCCCCTCCGGGTCCCGGACGTCCAGCCTGTTTGTCCCCTGAAATTCGGGCTTTACAGGATGGGCCACGTTCACCCCCCAGAAGTCATAGACAAAGAAATATCCGGACTTATCCTCCTCAAAACGAATGGTGGCAATGGCATTGCGTATCATGTCTTTTTGCTTCTCGACGGAAGATTCGGTCTTAACCAGCCTTCCCAGGGATTCGGCCATGGAATGGACAGCGACCAGCAGCTTTTCCTTCTGGTCCCCGTACATAATGCTTTGGGCCTCATTGATGCTTATTTCACTGATCTCGCTGATTCCCAGGCGCAGAGCCACTCCGATAAGAATAACGGAAACCAGCATTACGATGATCAGGCCATAAATACGTTTGCTTACATTAATGTTTCTAAGCATAGGTCCTCTCCCTTTTTAATTCCTAAATCCTTCCCATTAAGCCAAAAATCAGCTTTTCCAATATTCGATATAAAGCTACAAAAATCCTCTATCGGAACGACAAAAAAGCCTCCGTTTTTCACGTGGCTTTTGCTAAAAATTCAATAGGAGAATAGGTTTATATGGCGAGACCGCTCCCGAGGAGCGGCCTCATTTGTTTATAGTTTTGCGCTTTTGCACGAAAGACCGCTGCCTTCCGTCAGTATTTGAACAGAACCTGCCTCTTGTTTTCGCAAGCCTGCTGCATGTCAAGGTCGATCATATCATTTATCGGTGAGAGGACCCATTCGGTCCCTTCAATCCGATAGGCGGCGGGGCCTGTTTTTTCAAACCTGGAACCGCTCTCCGGGCGGATGCTGCCGCCCCTGTTATCGACCCCCATCATCATAAACCCGTGATACAGGGAATAACAGTCCTTGATACTGTGAACATTCAGCGTATTCTGCCTTCTCAGCGGTATGTCAAATAGCAGCCCGATTTTCATTCCTTTTTCAGGTTGAACCTCAAGCACTGCGAAACCCCTGTCCTGTGAGAATTTTGCCGGTGCTTCGTTTACAGTGATTCTTACAGTTGACGGCTCTGTCCAGGAAGGTATGAAAAATTTAAAGGTCCTGCTGTCCTTTGTATCCGCTGATACAATTTCCAGACACACTTCACCGTCATAAGGATATTGGGTCCATTCCCGCAGGACCAGCGAACCGCTCCCGGAAGACACGCTGAAAATACCCGGATGGTAGAAAGGTATGCAAATACTGTCTTCCGCTGTAAAACAGCAATATTCGGCTGCTCTGGAGAGACCTTCTCCTCCTCGCATTGAGCAGCACCAAAACGCCTCAAAAAGCCCCTCCCGCGGTGAAATGAACTGATCGGCGGAACCTGCGCAGGTATCGCATCCAAAGCCGCCGTTTGGCCGCTGTCCGTAGCCTATTGCATTATAATATATACTATGGGCTTCTTCCAGATACTCAATTTTTCCCGTAAGCTTCCATAAATCTGCAGAAAGCAGGAAAGAGTCGATGACCGCACAGGGCTCAGTCCACTCGGGACGTCCAAACCAGTTGTAATTTGCATGGTTTTCCGTCATCCCCTGCTTAAGGTACATCCGGAAAACATTCTCCGCAGCGCTCAGGTATTGGCGGTCTCCCGTTATTTCATAAAACCTCAGAATTCCGCGCAGAGCCGACAGGGTGGCATGGGTCTGGACCGAAAGGGAAAGAAGGTCCAGTGAGAGAAACCCTTCGATCATCTCTTCCACCAGCTTTTTCAAGCGGGGAAGCTTTAATATCCGGTAAGCCTGGGTTGCTCCATCCAGCATAATATAGGCACAGCCCGTATCGGTGGAAATATACCAGTTCCCCACCAGGTTCCCCGTAAGCCGCCCTGCAGCCTCACCCTCGTAAACCCTCTGCTGGGGCTGCGATGGATATGTTGTATAATACCCCTCCACTGGCAGCAGCAGGTTTTCTACAATGCCTTCAATCATATTCAGGACTTCCCTGTCGTTTTTCCAGAGATAATACTCGCAAAGACCTCTTAAAAGCCAGCTATGTCCTGAAAGCTGCTGCTCGTCATAAGTGCTCTCCGGGAGTATCCTCCCCAGATAGCCCTTGCTGTTTAGTTGTTTCCGCAACTGATATACTATCGCATCCAAATAGGCCGGCGGTCTGTGAGTTGCCTGCGCCAGCAGTGTTAGCGCCAGAATGGTGCGCCCTTCCCAGTCTCCGGGCCATCCGTTCTGGTCCGCCCGGAAAATAGCCTCCGGCCTGTAGCTTCTTCCCTCCATGCGGGCATAGTTCATCAGCGCCCGGAATGCAAGCTCTCCCTGTATTTCAATATTTGAAAGCCCTATGCTTTTGACCGGCGGAATACCGGCGGTATTCGTATCCATATGAACCTCGTTTATCTTTTTACGCCGGCCTGTTTATTTGCCCAGCGCCGTTTTGAAAAGTGTGTCCATTGAAGCTACGGCTTCATCATAACTGCCGTTGACCTTCATATCGTTGACCAGTTCCTCAAAAATCTTGTCAAAGTCGGCATCATTCTTTGCGTCAAACAACCTGGCGACCTTGGACTTTGTCGTTCCCCAGTAATATGAGCTCAGGGCGGAGGCCTTTTCTCCGGTTGGTGCAAGCACGCTTCCATCCCTGCAAAGCTTGACGGTGGATACATAATTGAACATGTCGGCATACGCATTGAATTTGATAGGATAGCTGCGTTCCGACGCTTTCAGGTTGATGTATGGGGCGGGAGCGCTAAGAAACGCTTTTGAGGTAAAATTCACTACGGTATTATTTTTGTCGTATATTCCGTAGTATTCGGCATTACGTCCGTCATCGGTCTTCTTCGCATCGCGGATGGCCTCCCAGAGCTTTTCATCCTTAAACTGCTTTTTACCGTCGTTGACCACATAGAGTCCGGCGCTTTCGGGACCCCAGGTGCCCATATCCATGGCTTCCTCCGTCTGGAACCAGTCAAAATAGCTCATCAGCCGCTCAATATTTTGATACTTTTTATTGACCATGATGACATAAAAGCCTCCGGGGTAGGACGGGTCCACATAGGATTTTGAAGCTACCGCAGGAGCAGGCCATTTGATGGGCCGCAAATCATTGGTGGTGCTTTTTGCCTTAAGGTTTTCTCTGGTCCCTGCGACGTCAGGTATCATGAAGGTTACAGCCACCCTGCCTGCAGAAACGCGTTCCTGGTACTGTTCGGGCTTCAGTATCATGAAATCCCTGTCCAGGATGCCGTCCTTTATCCATTTGCCGGCAGCCTTATAAAATTCCTTCATCCCCGGATTTGCAAGATAGGCCGACGTTGTCGACGTAGCTTCGTCAAAAATGAAACCTCCATGCTGTGCAAACAGGGTGCTGATGTGATACATGCCCCATTCGGGAATACTCAGAGGGATGAGGTCCTTCCCGTCCACCTTGAGCTTCAGTGCCTTAATATCGTAAAGGAGCTTTTCAAATTTATCAAAAGTATCGATGGCGGGTGTAATTGCCACATCCTCATCGGCTATACGCCGCGGATTGGCATCCAGCTCCGCCTGAACCTCGTCAACGGTTTTAAAGGTATACCCCAGCTGCTTTAAAATATCCTGCTGTACGACAAAGGCCCAGTTGTTAGGGAGTCTGAAATACAGGTCGTTTCCTGTCATTTTTTCCACTTCAGGATTTTGCGAGTCCACCTCGATGCTGGAAACAGGGATGGCCACGATTCGTCCGTTTACCGAATTCATATTCCATCCGATATCTGAAACGAATTTGTCGATGTTGGGCATCCGCTTAATATTCTCCGTAAGGTCGGCAAATGCACCTGTGGCATAAGCTGTTGCCACATTCGGGCTGTCAATTAAAACTACGTCCGGCAGATTATCCGCGGCTACCATCATGTTGACACGTTCCATCGGAGCCTGCCCAGCCGCAAAAATAACTTCCTTGACTTTCACCTTGAGATTCTCTTCAACCCAAGGCGTTACAACGTCATTTGGGTTATTGTAGCCAAATGGGGCTGTAGCATGAACCGTATCGAGAAATGTATATTCTATGGGTTTGACCTCCTCCGAAACCCCAGCCGTAGTTCCTGAGGACGCAGCCTCCGTCTTTGTCTCACCGGATTTTTCCCCGCCGGGGCCACAGCCTGCCGCTATTCCAGCCATCATCAGCACAGCCGTGAGAATACAAACAATTCTTTTGATTCTTTTCATAGTAACTCCTCCTAATTTGATTCATCTATGTTTAAAAGCTTACTGCTTTAAACAGCTGCATCAGGCCTTGACGGCCCCGATCATCATTCCCTTGACAAAATACCGCTGCAGGAACGGATAGACGAGGATAATGGGAATTGTAGATACCATAACGGTCGTCATTTTTATGGCCTCGGGCGTCATGGATTTCTCGTTTTGCGTAAACTTCATAATCTGCTCAAGGCTCGTTGCCTGGGACTCCAGGATTATTTTATAAAGCAGAGCCTGCAGCGGCAGAAGCTGCTGGTTGGTCATAAAGAGCAGGGCGTCAAACCAGGCGTTCCACTGTTCTACCCCCACAAACATCAGGATGGTTGCAATGATGGGCATGCTGGCAGGCAAAATAATTCTTGCCAAAACAGTCAGTTCATTTGCTCCGTCGATGCGCGCCGCCTCTTCAAGGCTTGAAGGCAATTGTTCAAAGTATACCTTCATCACCAGCATATTAAAGACGCTGAATGCTCCGGGAAGGATGTAGACCAGGAAATTATTGTCCAGGTTAATTTTGGTAATAAGTATGTAGTAGGGCAGCAGCCCTCCGCTGAAATACATCGGTATCAAAAAGACCGGCAGCAGATATTTGCGGAAAAGCAAATTGCGTTTTGACAAACTATAGGCAGCCAGACCGGTTACGGTTATATTCAGCAATGCGCCGGATACTGTCCGGAGTACCGATATGATAAAGGCATTCATTATACTTCCGTTCAGAAACACTGCGCTGTAGTTGCGAAAGGTCGGCTTGACGGGAAGAAGCTTTAAAACTGCAGTACTTGCTGCCAGCCCGTCGCTCAGGGAATATATGGCTACATACCAGAAGGGGTAGAGTGTAGCCAGGCAGATAAGAAGCATAAATGCTTTGACCATGCCAGTTGTGAGTTTTTCCATTCCATCGGGTGTTCTGACTCTCTCCATTGATCCTGCGCTCCTTATAGGGTGTTGCTGTTGTTGTTAAGCAATTTTGAATAGCGGTATCCGAAAAAAACGAGTACGAATGTAACTACGGACTGGGCAAGGCCCACGGCTGTGGCATAAGAATACCTCCCCATCCGGATTCCCATCCGGTAAACAAATGTATCGATTACATCCGCCGATACCATGACCATGGGGTTCATCAGGTTAAATACGGCATCAAAGCTTACCCGGAATAACGTACCCAGATTCAGTATGAACATCAGGGATGCAATGGGAGCAAGGCTCGGCAATGTGATATGGATAATCCTTTTCAGCCTTCCCGCGCCGTCTACCCTGGCTGCATCATATAACCCCGGATCAATATTGGCTATTGTCGCCAGATATATTATGGAATTCCAGCCGATCTCCTTCCAGATGGATACAAAGATCAAAATCGGCCAGAACAAGGATTTTTCCTTCATAAAGGCCACCGGTTCAAAACCGCATTGGGTCACTATGAGGTTTACGATTCCCGATTCCACGTCAAGAAGCCTGTATACAAGGGTTGCAATGATTACCCAGGAAATGAAATGCGGAAGGTAGGTCACGGTCTGGCTGATCTTCTTAAACCTGCCTCCCGGCAGCTCATCGATGAGAATTGCCAGAAATATGGGGGCCGGAAACCCGAACACAATGCTTATCACACTGATGCCCACCGTATTTTTAAGGGCATTAAAAAAGTCAGGCGCCGTGAGAAAGGCTTTAAAATTTTCAAGGCCGACAAAGGGACTTCCTCCAAAGCCCAGGGCAACCTTGAAGTTCTGAAAGGCCATTACAAGGCCCAGCATGGGCGCATAGGAAAAAATCAGCATTGTTACGAGCGCCGGTACCAGAAACAGGAAAAGTATCCGCTGCTTTTTAAATCTACGCCATAGTTCATGATGTCGTCCTGCCATTGTGATAAAACCCCCAGGTAAATTTGTGCCGTCATCCTTGTTCTATCTGCCGACGCTTTTATTGTACACTGTTTCTTTGAATAAAACAGCTTACAAAAGCAAGGTGTTTATATACAAAGCACAGATTTACCGGAAGCTTATTTCTTCATACCGGGTCAGCCGGTCCAACTGCTCAAAGGTCAATACGGGAAGCCGGATCAGCACCCGGCAGCCCTCTCCGGCTTTAGACCGGATTTTCATTTCCAGGTCCTCACCGTAATAGAAGGACAGTCTCTTGTAGATGTTTGCCAGACCGTAGCCGGTTGTTGCTTCCCTGTCCTTGAAAATCCCCTCGGCCCTTTCAGAATCCAGTCCTATCCCGTTGTCTTCAATCACAAAGGTCATTTTACCCGCTTCAATCAGGCCGGATACCGACAGCATCCCGCCCTCCGATTCCCTCAGCCGCAAGCCATGGACGATTGCATTCTCAACAATGGGCTGCAGGAACAGATTGGGACAGCTTAAAGGCCTGACCTCGTCGGCGATAAGGATTTTAACCTCAAAATCCAGACCGTAGGTAAATTTCATTACCTTGATATAGTTTTCTATCATGCTGATTTCATCGCGGACATTGGATATTAAAACGCCGTGGTTTAAAAAGTGCTTGTAAAAACGTATCAATTCCTCCGATACGCTGCTGATTTCATGCATTCCGGACTTTCTTGCATTCCAGCTGATTGCCGCCATTGTATTGTATAACAGGTGCGGATTTATCCTGGCCTGCAGCAGCTCGATCTGCAAAGCCGCCCGTTCGTGCCTGTGCCGCTCCTCGCTGATGTGTGATTCCCTCAATTGACAAATCAGATTGTTGAAGCTCCGGTCCATGATGCCGATCTCGTCCTCCCCGCCAATGGGCTCAAATGGGCTTGCCGGTTTGTCCATCAGGTCCAGCATCTTTCCCCTGAATTTCTCTATTCGCCTGGAAAGCAGCGCCGCTGCCAGGATGCTGAATAGTATCGATGCTCCGGCACCCGCTACCAGTACCAGGATAACCGCATACCTTATGGGGTACAGACGGCTTTTCACAAGGTCATAATCCGCAATGCCCACCAGATGGTATCCGCTGTTTTGCAAGGTTTCATACGCCACCAGATAGTGTTTGGTCCCGAAATCATAATTTCCTATCCAGGAGTTCTCGCTTCCGATACCTTTTTTGTATTCTTCAATGACATCCCTGCCTATGATCCGTTGGTCATAGGGTGTCAAAGGGGCATATTCACCGGTTTGGTCAACCAGATAAAAGGAGAAGCTTGGGACCTGGTATCCTCCGTTTACCAGATACACCAGCTTTGATACGGGAATGCGTATACTTAAAATCCCCAGCCGGTCATTGGTTTTGAAATTTTTCAGCACGCGGTTGAAGGAGAAATATTGGGTGTTTCCGTACTCCTCCAGACCCTTCCAGGACATGAGTCCGGGCTTTTCATACAGCGCCCGTACCCAGCCGGCATCGGCTATGGAGTCCAGGCTGTCGGTCAGGGCCATATCCATTGGAATGGTGGAGTTGTCTATATACAGCCGTACCTGTGCTTTTCCGGAGTCCAGCGTATCCCTTAGGGTAATGCTCTCACCTGTGATGTACATATCCTGAAATACCGGATCTATCAGCTTGTACAAGCCTTTCAGCGTCTCAACGGAATCGCTGATTCCCGTATCATACTGCTTTGTTAAGGCTTCCTGAAGATACGTATTGTAAAAAAGGATTTCGCTTTCCTTCACGTAAATCCCCAGGTTGAAATCGATCAGCATCCGGATCTTGCTTATGTGGGAAAGCATAAGCTCCTTTTCATTTTTCAGCATCCGGTTCATCGACAGGTCATAGGTCCCAAAGCCGATAACCATGATGATAATACAAATTAACGGGGTGTAGATTATGATGAATTTCCACCGGAATTTCAAGTTGTTGTAGAAGACGACGAAGGCTTTCTTCATACCGTCAATCCGCTTCATCATTTCTCGCACCTCCCGACAGTACACGGTACTCTTTTGGAGATAGTCCCGTATAGCGCTTGAAAAGAGTTTTAAAATACGCTTCCTGTGAATAGCCGACAAGGCCGCATATTTCAATGACCCGCATCTGGGATGTCCTTAAGAGCCTTTTGGCCTCCTCCATCCTGTATCGGGTAACATAATCAAGGATTGTCTCTCCGGTGATACTTTTGTACAGATTGTTCAGATAATTGGGATTGTAGCTGAAGTGGATGGCGATATCCTTTACAGTGATTCCTGATGAGTAATTCCGTGTAATATATGTACGTATGTCCTCAACAATTGACTTCCCGGCTGCTTCCGTTTTTTTCTCATGGATAAAATCACTGACAAGAATCAAGATATTTTCCAGCCATTGCCGTATATCCTTTACGGTTTCAATCCGTGTAAGCTTTTCCCACGGCTGCTTTTCACTTTCGAAAATTTTAGCAAAGCTCATGCCATACTCTGAAATTTGCTGCTGGAGCTCTGCCAGAAGCCGGTAACAGGTATTTCTTATCAACTGCGGATGAATGCCCGGCGTCCAGGAATTTGTTATCTCCATGATTTGCGCCCTTGTTTCATCCGGTCTTCCCGCGATGCAGGATTGAACGGCCTTGCTCAGCATATTTTCATATTCCTCGTCCGAAGGACCGCTTCCACTGATTTCATCCTGGAATACGATAAAGCCGTCACCGGTATTAAACCTGTAGCTGACCAGTTGTTCCGTTTGCTTCAATATGCGTCCGATCACGGCTATATTGTCAAAAGGACGGCTAATGGCCGCAAAGGATACCATGCCCGCATGTTTTAGCTTGTCCATGATTTGATTCATATGGTTCATCATTTCTGACGCCAGGGTATCTAAAGCGCCTGACATCACAAAAGCCCACTCAAATTCACCGATCCTGGAAAAAGTAAGGGCAGCGGCTTCCGGGAGGGTATCCTGCATCAGGGTGTCCGCTTCGAGCGCATGAAGCTCTAAGGCTTCCACCGTCTGTAATTCCTCTTTCCGGGGAATATCCAATTGAAGATAACAAAGGACATAGGGTCCGTCTCCCAGATTTATCCCAAGATACGCAGCCTTTTCCATGATTTTTCGGGTATTCAGCCCCAGTCTGCCGGAAAAAAGGTCGGATTTGTATGTCCGTATCATCAGCGGACGCGCTTCATTCAGCAGCATATGATAATCCTGATGGGTCTTCCTGTTCTTTTCATCCTCCTGAAGATCATTAATTACCTTTGCGATTACCGAAACCAGTTCCTTTTCATCGATAGGCTTGAGGATGTAGCCATAGGCGTTCTCATCCATTGCTTTTTTTACATAGTCGAATTTGTTGTGATAACTGAAAAAAACCGAGCGCAGACCGGGCTGCCTCTCCCTGGCTGCCTTTACAAGCTCAATACCGGACATTGCAGGCATTTCAACATCTACAAGCAGAATGTCCGGGCAATCCCTATCAAGATATTTGAGTGCATCCGGCGCATTGGAATACTCACCGGCGATTACAACAGGCAGCCTGGCTTTCTCAATGGCTGCCTTTGCGATTTCCCTTTCGATATGGAAATCATCCACTATTAGAATCCGATACATCTATGGCCTCATATAAAATATGTAAATTTGGAAGAGCGCTTACTATTTTACTATATGCCAATCTGTATTTTAAAGCAAGCCTTTTGCATTGCAATGCCGGTAATGACCAATTTTTACTTGCTCAAATCCATCCATTGCTGCTCTTATTATGTTAAAATTAAAGAAATGCGTATCAAACCATACTCCAAGCACTTGCGGGAAGATGAAAGAAAAATGGCGGAAAGCGCACTTGGGAGCAGTGCTATGGAGCGCAAAAACGACCCGTTAATATCTCTTTATGGAATAACGGGCAACCATGGATCAAATCCGTTACAATTGACTTGAGGAGGTGAAGCAATGGACTGGGTAGACAGAATGAATCAAGCGATTGATTATGTAGAGTGTCATCTTGCAAGTGAAATTGACGAAAAAGAAATATCCAAAATCATGGCCTGTTCTTTCTCTATGTTTCAGGGTTCGTTCACGCAAATTACCGGCATACCCTTATCGGAATATATCCGCCGCCGGAAGCTGACCTGCGCCGCACACGAATTACAAAACACAGAGGATAAAGTCATCGACATTGCCCTGAAATACGGCTACCAATCGGCGGACGCTTTCAGTGTGGCCTTTAAGCGGCTGCATGGCGTGACCCCGATAGATGCAAGAAGGCTCTGTACAACACTTACGTTTTACTGCCGCATTCGCTTCGCCCTAACAATTGCAGGAGTTGATAAAATGGACTACACAACAATTGAAAGAGAGTCTTTTAAGGTCGTTGGAGTCAGGCGGACAACACCCTATGGAGGAGGCACATGGGCTATCGTAAAAAATGATGGCAGCAACGAATCGATGAAAGAACTGAGCGGCCATTTTTATGATTTAGGCCTGTGTTTTGGGTTTGGAAGCGACGGGAGCAACGATTACATGTGTGCGGTGGAGTGGGAGAAAGAAGATGTTGAGGGTTTGGACAGCTTTATATATCCGGCCGCTGCATGGCTGAAATTTGAAGCCAAAGGAACCGTATCCGGCCAAACCCTGGGCAGCTTATGGCAGCGCATCAACAATGAGTTTTTGCCGCAAAGCAAATACAAGAAATCCGGGCTTCCTACCATCGAAAAATATGTGTTGTGGGATGAAAAAGCGGATGTATGCAATGTTGAGATATGGATACCCGTGGCTGTGAAGTAAGCTGTCGATCAAATGCATACTACTGAATATCTACATTACTCCGTACGGGACTCTAACACCACAGCTTATAATATAGCCAGGTAGAAATAATGCATTGAAGCGTTTGCGCTATTTCTACCTGGCTTATTAATGCCGTTATTGCAATGCAACTTGCGCGCTAGGTCATCGAAAGTGGACAACTCTTCGGGATAAATGGGGGCAAAGACCGGGACTAAATACTCCCTGTGTGTCCGGCAGAACCGGAGCCCTCATTGCCGCATTGCAACCAGATTGTCTCCATCTGCCGTGAAGCCGCCAGGAAGCTATAATCAACAAAATTCAAATATCCTTGAGCAAAGGTGGCAGGACATCCTGCCACCCCCCGCTACATTGGCGGCAGAGCCGGTATGACAGACGGAAGTACTCCTTAATCTCCGCCCAGCTTTGCGGCAGCCTCTTTGTCGAGGGCCAACCGGAGGCATCCGTGTTCCTTCAGCAGAGAGGCCGGAACAGCGGCAGACGGCTCCCTGGCAAATGCTCTGGCTACAATTGGAGCCTTGCTGCTTCCCGAAGCCATAACAACCATCCTTTCCGCCTCAAGTAGTGTCCTCCATCCAATGGTAATCCCTGTTGTTACCGGCAGGTCTTCCCCGAAGTATTTCCTGCTCACCGTTCTGGTAGTATCATCCAGCGCAATGGTAAAACAGCCTCTGGTATCGGGCGCAAAGGGTTCGTTGAAACCAACATGCCCGTTCATTCCCACGCCAAGCACAGTGAGAAAAATCCCGTCCTGTCCTTCGATCCATTCCTCCATCCTGCGGCACTCGGCGCCGGTATCCGGCGCAAGTCCGTCGAATATCCGCATATGCTCCGGCGGTATACCCGCCGGAACATAAAAAGTATCTTTCATTACCTGTGCACAGGAGCCCCGATGCTCATAGCCCAGGCCGACCCATTCGTCAAGCCCTGCATAGTACATGGTCCCAAGGTCACATTGTCCTTTTTCCTGCAGCCTCACAAGCTCACGCAGCATTCCCATTGGAGTGTCTCCCGCTGCGAAGCAAAGAAGCCTGCCGGGGTTTTGACGGATCAGGGAAGCCACATACCGGGCAGTCTCTTCTGCCATTTCCGCCGGAGAACCGTAAATCCGGATATCCATAACCATTCCTCCTTCTACCAGTGCATTTCAGGCAGTATTTCTTTCTGGCGCTGGCACATTTCATTGATCATCGCAACGGCATTATTATAGCTCGAAATGGTCGGATCCAGCAGTACAGCCTGTAAAAGCTTGTTTCTTGACTTTTCCATATAGGCGTCAATGACCAGCTGATGTATGGCTCCCTGGGTAGAGATCATGGAAGCTATGGCCACAGGAAGCGGATCTGCCTGTTTGGGATGGATACCCCTGCCATCCGCCATTGCAGGTATTTCGATTGCCATATTTTGCGGAAGATTGGGCGCATACCCCTTATTCAGCACATTCAGGGCCTCAAATTCCGTGGGGATGTCGAAGAAAACCGCCTCTGCGATAGGAATGCCGTATTCTCTGGAATATCCATACTCCTCCCGGTCGGCGTCAAAGCTCTGAATAAAGCCCGGATCGCCCACAAAGGGTTTTTCTTCAGGAAACAGCTCCCGGTCGGTAGGATTTCCGGAAAAGGAATATACAAATTCAGGGGGTTTTTTTGTATCCCAGGGTTGCTCCGAAACGGGGTCAAAGAAGAATTGTATCCTGGAGCTGGCAAGAAAATCATCGCTCCATGCAATATATTCGCCTATATGGTTGGTACCGGGATATGACCATAATCCATATGTCCTGAACATCATTCTGGTCAGGCCGAATTCATCCCAGTGAGCCAGCCAGTGTACCTTCTTTTCCCTCTCCCGCAGCCTCGGGTAAAGGTCTTCGCCGGTTTCCCTGTCCCATATCCTTGTAAACCATCCGAAATGGTTCAGGCCCACAGCGGCGGTGCCGATGCGTTCAACAGGCATATTCAGGAACATTGCCAACTGGTCGATGCCCATGCGCGCACCGTGGCAAAGACCTACGGCCTTCACCTTTGTGAGCTTTGATATTCCCTCTACCAGCTTTGCTTCGGGATTTGTATAGTTCAGCAGCCATGCGCCGGGACACTCCTTTTCCATGGCACGGGCAATCGCCAGCATGGGAGGCAGATTGCGCAGCGTATGGAACATGCCGCCGGGACCGCCGTTTTCTCCATATACCTGGCGGAAGCCATACCGGCGTGGAATATGGAAATCCATGGACCAATAGTGATAACGGTCCACTTCAATGGCGGTGGTGACGAAATCCGCACCGCTTACCGCTCTGTTCAAATCTGTGGAAGCTTCAATTGTAACCTGTTTCCCCAGCTTTCCCGCCAGCTTCTCGCAAAATGCGCGGCTTACCTCCAGAGCATCCTGCCGGATATCCATCAGATGGATGGTAAGTCCGTCCAGAGATCCAAAACGCTCACTGTGCAGGATATCGGAAACTGTCGTGGGACAGAAGCAAACACTGCCGGCTCCGATAATGGCAAATTTCACATTGTTTTTCATGTGGCACCCTCCTCATAGAATCATTGTCTTTATATTATAACGTATAGCTCTTACCGTATTTGACAAAATACCCTGCGGCTTCGGCGGCAAACCTCAACGTGTCAGCGGGAGAAAGCCCCATCAGCATGGCAACAGCCGCCCCGGCGTTAAAGTTATCACCGGCGCCCACATTAGCGGCGGGAGAGGAGCACAGCTCCGGTTCCAGGGATACCTGCTCCGTTCCGGTCACCAGGGTATTCATTGTGCGGCTGTGTAAAAATACCGAATCCAGGCCCAGCATCTCCACCAGCTTTTGCCCGCGCCCGGCCGGGTCTTGCTCGCCGATTCCCAGCACCGTACAAATGACGCGTTCCTCGTTTTTGTTGAGGCTCAAGGTAACCCGGATATTCCGCGGCATTTCTTCCAGAATGCGGAGTATCTCCACAAGCTCCTGTTCTCCGCGCCTGCTGCAATCTGAAAGGTCGATAAAAAGCCTTTTATCTTCCTTCATACACGCCAGCACCTCTTCCCTCATCCCTCTGAATATCCCTGTAGAACCGGGAAGCTCGCTCCAGTTCAATAAAAAAATCAACTGGCTCTCCTCCGCGCACCGGATGATCCGTTCAAGCCCTGCCCTGGCTTTTACGGTCTCCCAGTCCAGATGCCCTACATCCCTGTTCATGCCGAGAATGACCTTCCCATTTTTAAATTCAAGGGCAATAGCTTCTCCCGGGTTCCCTACGGATATCAACTGGCAAGGCGGCGCCATCCCTGAAAATACGGGATTCATTTCAGGATAGCCGAAGGTTCCGACACAATGAGTCTTGATTCCAAAGGAAGAAATGGCATTGGCAGTAATCGCCATGTTGCCTCCGATCTTCGGCTTGCCGTCCAGAAGCTCTATGGAGCAGTTTTCTCCATCATGCTCCATAATATAGGCCCCCCACTCTCCGATAGTTTCAAAAAACGCCGTCGGTCTTATGGCATTTCCATGCCGTATAGGTGAGGCAGCAAAGTCAATGAAGGCGTCAAAGCCAAGAAAGACGGTCTTGCGTGAGAGCCCTGCCAATGCTGCCTTTACATCCCCCCATTCAAAAAGCGCTTTGGTGTTTGACATAATATCCAGCATCCTCCCGTGCCCTGTACAGGGCATTGACATTTTTGACAGGCGTTCCCGGTGCAAGGGCATTGCCTTCCCGCAGGACAAACCTGCGGCTTTTTTCCATTACTCCGCTTTTTAAAATGCGGATCGCTTCACGGTATACTTCCTCTTCCGTCCCCATCAGCATCAATCCGATATGAGGGCCTCCATAGACAGCCGTATCCGGAGACAGCTCATCATAGAGCTTTGAAAAATTGATGGGAAAGCCTGTATCAAAGCTTTTGACTCCCAGCTCCTTTTGAAGCACGGGAAAAAAACGCTGCGCATCTCCGCACAGGTGCATTCCCCTGTCTCCGCCCTCATCTCCCAGCGCAGTATAAATACGCCTGTGGCGAGGCAGTATGAATTCTTTGTACATGGAAGGCGAGAGCAAAACAATGGAGTCGTCGGCAAAACCAAAGCCGGGGCTCTTCACCGGCTGCCCCAGGTATTCACGGACCCGCCGAATCCTTGCAATAGTCGCATCCGTCACATAATCCAGCAACGCGCCCGCGAAATCCGGTTCTTCGAGCATATCGCCAATAAAGCCCTCAGCGCCCCGGAGCTGACAGCATACCGTAAAAGGTCCGTCGGTACCGGTTATATTGAAGGGAAGAGCAATGCTCCCAATGGGCAGGCCTTCATAGACAAAACTCTCCCTTGCTTTGCAGAAATATTCATAATACCTTAGGGCCTCCATCCCTAGAGAGTTTTCCATATCAGGGGGAGAAAGCTCAAGAAAGGCCTGCTTGTTGTGCTCCTTCAGCAGCGTGATGACCTTCGGTTCCTTTTCGAATACCACCTCTGCGCCAAACCAGGCAGCTTCGGCATAGTTTTGAAAATCCACCATCAAGGGCCAGCCTTCCTCCGGGACATAGATATCGTCACTGAGGATGGTGCGGGCCATCCACTCCCTGGCGCGCACCTGCGCATGCAGCATTGCCTCCGGGCCGCGGAGATATTCTTTCAACGTCAGTCCACGGGTATTTTCCGAGGGCTCCGCCATCCAGGTACGTGCATCTGCGTAGATTGTCAGCGGGACACACAGGGGATCTCCGCTGGAATATGCATCCCATATTTCTTTTGATCTAAGATTTCGTTCTTTATAATGCATTGGTGTCCTCCCGATGATTTCATTCCACAGGCAGGAGCCGCTGCCGGAACAGCCTGTTCCGGACTGCATACTGCCCGGGAAAGTCTATTCCTTTACGCCGCCCAGCATGATCCCCGCAACAAAATACCGCTGCAAAAACGGATAGACGAGGCATATAGGGATGGCGGCAATAAATACCTGCGCTGCCTTGAGGGTTCTGTCCGAAATGGTGCGCAAAAGCTCGGCGGTTGATTTGGTAATGAGCTTTACATTCGGATTTACCAGCACTGCCTGTAAATAAGTCTGCAGAGGATATTGCCTGGCGTCGCTCAAATAGATCATGCCGTCGAACCATGCATTCCAGTGGAATACCATGGTGAAGACAACGAGGGTCGCGAGGGACGGCAGCGATAACGGGATGTATATCCTCCACAGGATTCGGAAATGATCCGCGCCATCCAGAAAAGCGGATTCCTCCAGCTCCCTGGGAATGGCACGGAAGAAATTTACCAGCAAGACTATATTAAAAGCCTGAATAGCACAGGGCAGGATCAGCGAAAGAATGTTGTTCGTGAGTCCCGTATATTTTACGACCATATAGGCAGGAATCATTCCGCCCGAAAACAGCATGGTGAATAAAAGCAGCCACATCAGCACGGTCCGCGCGCGGAAAACCGAAGACGGCTTGGAAAGCGGATAAGCCATAAGCACCGTCATCAGCATGCCGAAGGAAACGCCCAATATCACCCGTACGCCCGAAATCAGCATCGCCCGCCAGAATTCGGCCTTCCTCAAGATATACTCATACGACTTCAACGTCAGCTCCATGGGCAGCAATACCACTTTCCCCGCAGCAACCGACGAGGAGGAGCTGAGGGATATGCTGAGCACCTGGATAATGGGAATAAGGCAGACGGCAGACACGAAGATGAAAAAAATCACGTTCATCCCAAGAAAGGTCCGCCGCAAAATCGATTTGTCGGTCATGTTCCTTCACCTCCCCTAAAATACCCGGTAATCGAATTTTTTATAAGCAATGAGATATGCGCCCGTCATCATCACCAGGCTGACCAGGGACCTGAAAAGCCCGAAAGCCGTCGCAAGTGAATACTGCGCCTGCCTCAGCCCGATGCGGTAAACCCACGTATCAATTACGTCACCGGTCTTATAAACCATGGGGGAGTATAGGTTCAATATCTGGTCAAAGCCGGCGTTTAAAATGGAACCCATGCTGAGGATCAGCATAAGGACGATGGTCACGCTCATGCCAGGCAGAGTAATATGCCACACCTGTCTCAGCCTTCCGGCTCCATCGATCTTAGAAGCCTCGTATAGCCCAGGATCTATACCGACGATCGCAGCAAGGAAGACAATTGTTCCAAATCCTGTAATCTGCCAGAGCTCTGTGGCAACCAGCGTCCATGGAAATATGGCTTCATCCGTCAGGAACCCGATGGGATGAATGCCCATATATCCGAAAACTACATTCACCAATCCGTCGGTTGCCAGAATATCCCGCATAACACCGCCAAGGATAACCCAGGACAGAAAATACGGAAAATAGATGATGGTCTGCACTGTTTTCCTGAAACGGCGGCTGATAATCTCGTTGAGCAGTATGGCCACTGCAATGGCAGCCAGGGTGTCAAAGATTATTTTCATGGCGGCAATGAAGAAGGTATTGCCGATGACCTGGGGAACATCCGGCATGGAAAAAATTTTCCGGAAATTCTCCATCCCTACCCATTTCGAACCAAAAAAGCCCTCGACAGGCATAAACTTCTGAAACGCCATGACCAGACCGAACATTGGGCCATAACAATAGATAAGCATTAAAACAGTGGGAGGCAGCACCATAAGATATAGTGGAATTTCCCTTCTCAACTGATGGTTTTTTCCCATTTTTCACCACGGCCTTTCTGTTATACCAAGGTTGTCTCCGGAGAGAGCCGTGCTCTCCCCGGACCTCCCATATCACTTACTGTCAAACCATTCCTGAAGGCTCTTGCTTCCCTTGGCCTTGAACCATTGGTCCTTTTCGGCCTTCGCAGTCGTGTAATAAAGCTTGTCGAAGCTGGCAGTAAACTGGTCGAAGGCTTCGATTCCTGCCTTACCAAGGACTACCTGGACGAACATCTGGTCATACATCTTTTTAACCACACTTTCGTTTTCCAACTGGAACTGGGTCGGCGCATCGGTATATTCATTCATCTTGAAGCGCTTATTTTCGATATAGCTGTTTATTACACCGAGGCTGCCTTCGTCGGTATAGGAGCGGTAAGGCGGCCACCCTGCCTTGTCTCCGGTATCCAGGTATGACTTGGCCTGGCCGTAAAACATCTTGTACGCTTCGCTGAGACCGTCGGTGGAACCGGTTTTCATGGCCTTGCTGATGGCCTGGTAGCCCTCATAATTAAAGGAAGGGTTGTAAATCAGAAGCGGATAGGCAAGGAATATCTGGTTGTTATCCTTGGGGTCGGTGTTATATTTTGCAAATTCCATGGTTTCGGGATTGTTATTGAGATCATGGTAAAGATTGCACATTTTCACCAGTGCCTCAGGGTTTTTTGCACCCTTTATCACAACATTGATATTCTGGACCTGGGATACATCTGTTCCGCAGTATGCCGGATTGCCGTCAACTCCCGGAATTTCCACCGGTATCCAGTCAGCCTTCGGATTGGAGTCCTTATGCAGCACCAGCGGCCAGTATGCTCCCCAAAGATCACGGAAGAATATACCGCACTTGTCGGACAGCAGCTCTTCCTGATACCGCGCATCATCAAAGGTGGCAAATTCGGGATGCAGATATCCTTTTTTGTAATACTCCGCCAGCTTCAGAAGAGAATCCCTGGTTTTCCCGCGCTGCTCAGCACCGAGCATTCCGTCCTGAAGCCCTCCGGAGCTGTCTTTAATCCATTTGTATGGAAACACGCCGAACATATTGAAGTAGGCATCGTTCATACCGAATTCATTATATTGTGCAAAGCTCTTGGCTGCAATGGCATAGGTATCATTTTTCCCGTTTTGGTCGGGATCCTTGTTTGTAAAAGCCTCCATAACCGCTTCCAGCTCGGCAAAATTGCCGGGAACCTTCATTCCCAGATTTTTCAGCCAATCCGCCCGAAGCCAAACCATGTTTCCCGTATCATGGTAACTGAAGCCGTTGGGTATCCCATATGCCCTTCCGTCCTTGGTGACATAATCCAGCAGGGGCTTGTAATCGCCGGCTAAATATTTTTTGGTATATTTGCTGGCATATTTCACAAGCGCATCCGTCATATCCTCCAACTTTCCGGCCTGGTATAGCTGCTCAAACTGTCCTTTGGTCACCGACAGCATATCCGGCAGGTCACCCGAGGTCAACATGATGTTGAATTTTTCTGCTCCCTGGGAGCCGGGAGATGTCCATAGAAAGGAGTAGTTTATGCCAAGGCGCTCCTTCCATGTGCGGGTATAAATATTATTACTGATATCATCGCCCTTGGGAAACCAGAAGGCACCGTCATTTGCCGCATGAACCGTGGTAATGCTGATTTCGGGGTCGTACTTTCCAAAGGGGTCTCCGGCAGGTTCGGCAGTGGCGTCCAACTGGTCAAGGGTATTTTCGGAAGCGTCTGAGCTCCCATTGGCAGCCTTCGTTGCGGTGTTGTTTTCCGAAGGATTTTTTACGCCTCCCCCACAGCCTGCAAAACTGAATGCCAGTACCAGAATCAGTAGGATCGATACCGTGCTGCGCAATAACATGCTTTTTTTCATTTCAATCACTCCTTTTTGATAGCAGTCCATTATCCCAATATCCGCTTGCTTCCTGCCTGATAGATGCGGTCAAGCTCTTCGGCCTTTGCCTGCTCCAGAACCGGTTGTTGCCCCCTGTAGCCGGCTGTATATTCCTCTACCAGCCGGGAGGCTTTATCAAGCAGTTCACGGCCTCCGTCCTCCAGGTAGTTTTCAAAGGAGAAACGGTCGAACAGGCGGCTTCTCCACCAGCTGTCCGAAAGATGCCTGACAGTATGCTCCTCGGAGAGAAAGTGTCCTCCTATTCCCACCTCCTCAATAATTTCCTCGGCAATTGTCTCCGCATTGACTTCGGCACCGTCAAGCACATAGTTATATGCATCTATCCATTCATTGTCTATGACAAGCTGCTCAAAGCTGAAACCCTGGTCGGCCCCCGCAATACCCTGGCAGCCCATACTGCAGGACCCTGCCAAAAGAGAAAACATGGCGCTGAGCGTTTTTTCAAAGCCACACTGGAAATCCGGCATGAGAGCGTCGCTAAGCGCCGAATTGGAGCCTGAAGGAATACCGTAAAACTTTGCCATCTGCGCCACTCCGACTCCTATCAGCGCCTGGTTGGGAGAGCCAAAGGAACAAAGCATGGTTTTCGGGTCCGAAGTGTGACTGCCGTTGGCAAAAAATGCCGAAGGCCTGCCTGTTATAGCCCATACCGCGAATAGACTGGCAAGGACCTCGGCAGTAATCAGCGTCAAAGTGCCGGCAATCGTGACCGGACCGGTAGACCCCCCCATAATCATAGGCGCTATGCCCAGATGATGGCCCCGGTCGGCAAACATCAGGCCCATTTCCAGCGTTTCCTTTCTGAACCTCAGCGGGGCGACGGTTTCAAACAGGTATCCGGTCTTTCTCCCCACTGCCTCAGCCATATCCATAATATAAGGCGCTGCTGCGGGATTGATTACGTATGTGCCCCCGTCCTTTTCCGAATACTTGTAAATCATATGGTACGAATGGAGGTCGCTGATGCTGCCCGGCACATCGGAGGGAATAACAGCAGCAGGGCAGGACGGTATGTTCTTGAGATGGCGTACCAGAGCGATACCCCTCATGATATCGTCGGTGGTACCCAACCTTTTGGTCTTGGTTTTATAGTCCGTGACAAAGATCTGAGTAGAGATATACCCGGTGGCCTTCGGCCGGTATAAAGACGTCGCGGAAGCGCCTTCGCTGCGCAGTACGGCGATATATTCCTCCATCACCCCGGCCGGAATGCGGAGAATTCCTGAAACATAGTCCACCTTGGCCCCGGCTTTCCCGCATCGCCGCAGGCACTCCTCATTGGGCATGGAAAGCCCTGTTTTCTCCAGCAGCCTGAGGGCTGCCTCATGAATCATGCGGATTTCATCCTGTGTCAAAAGCTCTACGTTTGAAACAATTCCTCTCATAGGTTACCTGCCTTGTATTATTTTACTAACTTAATTATATATATAAAGCCGGCACTGCTGTTGCAATTTACCCGACAGAGCGGCATTTAAGCTCTCTTATTGCTTGTGCGCGGCTGCGCTGTACTAAAGGTATTCCTCCACTCTTCTCTCAATGATCATTGCGGCGGCGCCAACAACTCCTGGATCATCCGACACGCTCCGCTCAACCCGTATCGGGCTGAGCGCCAGCCGGTTGACATCACTACTTACGGTTTCCGTCAAAGCTTCGCCGCAAAGATCGGCTACCATCCCGCCCAATACGACAGTACGTATATCCAGCAGGGTCGTAATATTGGCGATATGAGGCGAAAGGACGGAAGATATATAGGGTATCATTTCGGGAGGATAGCTGCCCTCGCCGGCGTCAAAGGAAAACCTTTCTTCAAGCGTTTTGATGTTGATTTGCGATTCAAGATAGCCCTGCCGGTCCCTATGGGTAACATAGTCCGCCCCGTTGACAAAATAGCCCATCTCGCCGCAAAGATTATTTCTTCCGCGGTGGAGCTTTCCGTCAAGAATGATTCCGCAGCCTATTCCAGTGCCCAGCGTGATGCACAGGAGGTCGTCTTCCTGTCCAAGTCCGCGGGCATAAGTCTCTCCCTTGGCATACATATTTACGTCATTTTCAAGAATTACCTGCAGTCCCAGCTGGTTGGAGATACGTTTAACCACCGCCGATACATCCAGCGGTTCTTTAATGCCGATCAAAGGAGCAAATTCAATGATGGAGGCCGCAGGATTCACTATTCCCGGAATGGCAATGCCGACCCCGGACAACGCTCCCGGACGGGATTGCCGTTTGATTCTCTCTACACCGTTGATGACGGAGCGGGCAAAATCCTCGTCAATCCCCCCTCGCAGCTGTGTGCGTGTGGCAAGGCGGATCTCCCCGTCCACATTCACAAGTCCCATGGATAGGCTGACACCTTCAAAAGAAACTCCGATGGCATTGAGAAAATCCGGGTTAAATTCAAATTGCTTGGGTTTGCGCCCCAGGGCCGTATCGATTTCACCGATTTCCTGGACCACATGATTATCCAGCAGCTGCTGGGTCACTTTCAGAACGGAAGGTACAGTCATATTGAGATATCCGGCAACATCTGTCCTTGTCAGCCTGCGGTGCTGACGGAACAGGTCAAAAAGCAGACGGCTGTTCATTTTTCTGATATCACTCTGAATTGCGGATCGCATAGGACACCTCAAAAACATTAATTAATTAACTTAGTTATATAATATCAAGCTATTTTAACCTTGTCAATAGCATGACTATTTAGGCAGGTATCTGTGCAGATAGATGGTGGATACACCCGTGCAGTCATTCCGGTGAACATTTGCGGTTTTCAGTCCAATATGGATAAGATCCTGGAGCCGTGATTCCGCAATCAGGCAGGATACGCTCCGTAGCCCCTGCCTGAACTCCGCTTGGCTGTTGAAGCGCAGTATCAGAAGCCCAATGCCCTGAAAACCTTTGAAAGCTCCTCTGTCCTACCTGTAGCAAGCCTGCCGAATTCCGCGGCGGGATAGATCATATCCAGGCTCTGGTATTTCGCTTCCCCCAGGGGGTGAAAGGGCAGCAATTCCACCCGTTTGATCCCTTTGAGGCTGCTTATGAGCTCCGCCGCCTGGTTCATATTCTCTTCGTTATCATTGATGTCCGGCATCACCGGGATGCGGATATGGATGTCATTCCGTCCGTCGGCCAGCCTTGTCAGATTTCCGATAATTCTCTCATTGGACACGCCGGTATATTTCTTGTGCAAATCATCCCTCATGATTTTGAGGTCGTATAAAAACACACCGACATAGGGTCTTACCTGCTCAAACCACGCAAAAGGCACATTTCCGGCCGTATCTACCGCGGTGTGGACCTTCAGCTCCGCCGCTCCCTTGAGCAGCTCCAGCAAAAAGTCAGGCTGAAGCATGGGCTCGCCTCCCGAGAAGGTGACCCCTCCCCCCGAGCGCTTATAAAAAGGCAGATCTTTTTCCACGGTGGCAAGGATTTCCGCCGCATTGGCTTCTTTTCCCGCAAGCTGCCTGCACTCCGCATAACAGACCTTCGTGCACTCCCCGCAGGCGGTGCACAGCTCCCGTTGGAACACCTGCGCGCCTTCCTGCTGCGTGATACACTGCTGCGGGCATACCTTCCCGCAGAGACCGCAATGGATGCACTTGTGCCTGTAAAGCTGCAGCACAGGCTCCGGTGAAATGGACTCGGGGTTGTGGCACCAGGCGCAGCGAAGGTTGCAGCCCTTAAAAAAAACAGTGGTTCGGATCCCCGGCCCGTCGTGAATGGAAAACCGTTGAATATCAAAAATCAGGTTGCTCATGATGATTCCTCTTTGAAAGCGGTGTTTGCTTATATCCCTTCGATGATCCTATCCACCACCAACTGGCGGAAATCCCTGGAGAGGGCTGCGAAATATGCGGAAAACCCCGTGACGCGGACAATAAGGTCAGGGAATTTCTCGGGATTCGCGTGGGCAGCTAAAACCGTTTCCTTATTCAATATATTCAAATTCATCAAGGTCCCCTTGAGATCGTTGAAGTAGGTCTTGATGAATTCGGTAAAGACGGCGATTCCGCCTTCTTCCGCACCCAGCCTGGGATCTACCTCCAACTGGATGGGAACGGTATTGCCATAACCGCACTGCACCGAGGCAACGGCGTTGGCCAGCGCAGTCAAAGCGCTGGCTTCCCGGAAGCCCGGCGTAGGATTGGCGCCGTGGGAGATGGGAGTGCCGGCGAATCTTCCGTCGGGCGTCGCGCCGCAGACCTTCCCCATTCCGATGGTATTGGACCAGGAAAAAAGCCCTGGGATAACGACAAAGCCGGAAGGCGTCGGGCCCTTTTTGCAGCAGCGGGTAAAGAAGCCTACGATTTTTACCGCATATTCGTCGGCGAGGCTGCCGCCGCTGCCATAGCGCGGATTTGACCGCAGCATCAGGCGGACGTCTTCGGCTCCTTCAAAGTTGTTTTCCAGAACGGCATTCAACTGCCGCCAGTTGATCCGCTTTTGCTCATCAACCCGCTGCACGATGGCTGCGAAGGAATCCGCGACGGTGGCAAGGCCGGAGCCGTCGATGCACAGGTTGTAAAATTCAACGCCGCGTTTAAAGCCATTGGTTGCGTCATATCCCTTTTCAATGGGTCCGTGGCACAGAAGGTCCATGGGCAGCTCGGGAAAGCTGTCTTCCATGTGCCTGAGATGGAACTCAAGCCCCTCCACCGTCAAATCCACGGCGCAGGAAAGGTGCCTTGTGAAATACTCCCACAGCAGTCCGCCGGAGAATTCAGTCTCCTGTGCAAGCATCTCGCGGTACGCTACTTCAAAGACTTTAACAAAATTGATTTTGACGCAATCATTAAGCGTATACTCGCGTCCCGGGATATTCACCCAGTGGCATCCGGCGCGGGAGCGTGTCACCGCCAGCTCCATGGGATAGCCGTTGCGCACGAAGCCCTCGTTAAGCCCTTTGTCTCCGATAAAGCTGGGAGTGCCGTTTTTATCCTCAAACATGTATCTGACAGCCCGTTCAAGAAGCTGGGGATTGAGTTTTTCATGGACCCGCACCGTGAGGCTGGTGGGGATCTTAAGCAGGTGCGTCGCCTCCAGCGCAAGGAAGGAAAGCTCGTTGGTCCTGTCGTTGCCGTCTTTGTCGCTGCCGCCGACCTGGGAATAAAAATTGTCTTTTACAAAAAGACAGGCATAAAGATAGGTGGCTTCATCCTCCGTGATGCTCCCCTTCTCCCGGTCCTTTTTGTAGAAAGGATACAGGAACTGGTCCAGTTCTCCCACGGCGGCGCCGCAGCCATTGTACATGTCAAAGGTAAGGATGAACCAGGATGTGAAGGTGATTGCTTCATAAAAGGTGCGGGGAGGGTGGTTTGCAATCCACCGGTTGCATTCCGCCATCCTTTCGTAAAATGCCCTCTGCCGTTGATCCGTTTCCGTTCCGGCCAGTCTCCAGGCTTCTGCGGCATGGCGCAGGATGATGTTTTGGATCCCCAGCACGCAGTTCTCCAGCGCGTTATAGAACGGCCGCCTTTCGGGATCATTGATGTCCCGGTAATGACGTATCCTGGAAAGGATCCCGTCCCAACCCTGCCGGAGGCCTATTCCCACATCCGCGGAGAAGTGGTGGCAGGCGCCGATGCCGCTGACGATCTCATACACCTTTTGCTTTTTGTCCAGCTCTTCATAGGGATAATCCGGATTCCAAAGCTCGCCCTTGTAAGCCGCGAAGGAAACCATCCAGCCCCCCGGCAGGGCATTGCCGGCATCGATAAAGAGCGGATGGCACTCCAGCAGACGGCGGTAATTTTCCCCGCACGCCTCCGGGCCCATGACCCCCTTGGGATGGTTGTACACCGGTTTGAAGCTGAATTCCTCCGTCATGGGAATCAGGCCCTTGTCGTCTCCATCCAGGGTCCGGCCCATCTGCCGGATTTTTTCCTCCGTCTGCTCCAGTTTCAATTTCCGGAGGAGGTTTATTTTCTCCAGATAATACTGCTCCATTGAGAATCCCTTCTTTCTCCGTCTTTATCTGCCGTTTGCCGGCGCCGTGGCCAGGCAGGTGTAGTATTCGCTTCCGCCGTAATACATGCGCCATTCCCCTTGATGGACCGTCATCCCGGTGAAGAAGATGGTATCGCGCCAATGGGAAACGGGGACATGGGGCGCCGATACGCTCAAGCCGTTTTCCCAGAGATACTGCGGGTCAACGGATATTACCGGCCGTGGAAGCCATTCTACCGGCTTCTCGGGATTGCTCCTCTCAAACAGGACCTCGCCGATGGCATAAAAGTGTCCGGTATGGTGTCCTCCGGTAAACAGGAGGATTTTGTCCGGATGCCCGGGGCAGTAGTCCGCCAGGGCAAAGCAGCCCTCTCCGCCGGGCCACAATTCCCCGACCTTCCGGGATTCCCAGTGCAGCAGGTCGTCGGAGTAGGCAATCAGGCCGCCGTTGATATACATGACAAACCTTCCGTTGACTTGAACCGCTTCGTTCTCAGGATTTTGCAGGACACAGGGATTCCGGTGGATGACCGCCGCGCCGGGAAACATCAGTCCCTTCTTCTCCCAGTGCACAAGGTCCCGGGATACTGCCAGGAAAACTCCGCATGCCGAAGGATCGTTTACCTTATCCCAGTCCCACCGGTTGCAGAAAAGGTAATACGTATCCCCATGACGGACCACGTTGACGTCCTCATAGCTATACCGGAAATCTTCCTTGTCGGTGAAGATGGGGGCGTTGGACGGCTCTCTCCTGAAATTGATCCCGTCGTCGCTTACAGCGATGCCTATGTTGCATATGTAATCAATGTCAGGGTTTGTGGTGATTCCTTCCGACGGGTCAATGTCCCGCTCTCCGCGGTAAATATAATAGAATTTCCCGTCTTTTTTCAGGATGGAGCCGTTATGGACTCCCCCGCCGAAATGGCCCCTGTCCCATCCGCTGTCGGAGGGTGAAAATACCGGGTTTCCCGGGTATTTGGCAAAGGGCCCGATGGCCCAGTCCGGCAGCACATAATCCGCAGGCACGGGGTCACGGGAAAAACCGCCCCAGTATTTCTCCTCGTCGTAGCACCTTTCGTCCCAGAACTCCTTGTCCTGCTTGCTGGAAAACTGCCAGTCGAAAAAACCTTTGTCAAAGAAATTGTTCAGTTCTGTTTGTTTATCCGAATTGTTTTTACTCATAAAAGCCGCTCCTCTTTGATTTTTTATTCATTCGCACAGCCGGCCCGGATGCTTTTATAAAGCCCTCCGCCATACAATCAGTCCGCATGATAATCGATGGGTATCCCATTCACTAAAAGCTTTCCCTCCTGCCGGCTGAGAACGCCGCCGGCAGCGGCATGAACTGCGACCACCGCCGAGTCCGGTCCGACGGGGACCTTGATTCTTCCCGTCACTCCACGGGCCATAAAGCGATGGGAAACGGCGTCGTAAATATCGGTCTTGGCTTCGCCCGCATCCATTTCCACAAGCTTTTCCGAGTCGTAGGGATTATAATAAAGGTAGGTGGGATAAGCCCCTTCGTTGAAATAATCGGTTTTTATGCAATCCAGCCGGAGAATGGCCTCTTCGTTGGTCCTGGCAACAATCCCTCCGAAAATCCCCACGTGGGACGAGCCGTACAAGCCGAAATCGATGGAGCCCCAACTGTATCGTATGGCGTCTCCGGTGGCATAGGGACTTTGCAGGTCCCATTTTTTCCGCAGCCCTTCATAGGCGATGACATGCTTCTCATCGGATTTCCAGAAAGCGCAGGACTGCCCCTTGGGAGGATGGCAGTCGGCATAGAACAGTCTTGCGTTATTGGCCGCGTTCAACATCCACTTCCCGATGTCTCTTGCATAGGAAGCATCATAGCGCACCATGGCCACCAGTCCCGCCGCCATGGAAAAGGTATTTCCCGCAAAGGCGTAGCCGCTCAGCTCAGGATCATAATCCGGCAACGCATTGGCAGTCATGCAGTCCCAACGCTGCCCCCAATCGGTGAGGCTTCCGCAAAGCCCGTGGCAGTCAAATTCTCCCCACCGTTCGGCGATGACTCCCCATCCGGGCCTGCAGGCGCTGTCCCCGTCAAAACACCAGTTGACGATCTTCTCCACATCGACGGCTTTTCCATGCTGGGCGTTGTATCTGGCGGCTATATATGCGCCGTAAGGCAGCAGCAGTTCATAATAGGGATTGGTTTCCCTTTGGTTCAGGTATTGCAGGCACCATGCGGCTCCCTCCAGATATTTTTCCTCTTTCCAGCGGGCATAGGCCATATAAAGGATAAATGCAATTCCCGCGGCGGCTTCCGGTTCCTTCCATCTTCCGTTGCTTACGGGAACTTTTTTTATGAAATCATAGGCGGTAAAATCAAAGTCGATCCTGTTGCCGCCCAGAATAACACAGGCTTCCAGCCACCGGTCCGCGGTCTTTTTCATGATCTGGTCCAGTCGCTCCATCCCGGAGTAATAATTCAGGAGGGAATACAGCAGGACATGGGGATATATCTCGTACCAGAAGGAATGGCCGGTCTTTGTGTCCGCCCGGTTGAGGAAAAGCAGCTCTCCGTTCTCGGTATTATAAAAGTTCTCCAGCATTTCTATCCAGTTATAGCCCCTGTGACTGCTCTTGTCGATTCCCACCAGCGTGGCTCCGAGGAGTGCAGCAGCACAGTTGATGGATTCCTGCATGCCGTCCTTTCTTACTTGGTGCGGCGATACGTAAGAGGGCAATCCGAAGGTCACCCTGCCGGCGTTTTTCCTTGAATGGTCCAGCCAGACCAGAGGCAGGAAATCCCCCGCGGCATTCAAGTCGAATACAAGGCTGTCATAGTCTCTGGCAAGCTCCGCCCAATCCCGCATGGCAAAGGGTTGGGGTATGTTGGGCATTTGCGCCACCCGTTTGATACGATTGTGCATTTTTGTCTCCTTACGCGGTATGGAAATACTGCTTATTATTCGTCTCCCCTGTATTCACGGACCGCCTCCACCATGGCGATGTAGCCCGAAGCCGGTACATAGTCGGGCACCGAATTTCCCGTGCCGAAGGCGATCCCGCCGCGCCCTTCGCAATGGTCAAGGATCTCCCGTACATAAGCCTTAATTGTCCGTTCATCCTGCTGGCAGATTACGTCCACGTCCGCGCCGCCGAAATTGCCGATCCTGTCGCCATAGCGGTCGACCCAGACGGTGAAGGGAGCGATAACGTCCTCGTTGGAATGCTTTGCGTTGATCTGCGCCCCTTCAATGATATCGTCCATCACAGGGAAGATATTCCCGCAGGAGTGCAGTAAAAAGGGCTTCCCATAGGAATGGATCAGGTCGGAGATACGGCGGTACCCGGGGATCACATGGGTCCTTATATCCCCCGGCGGGAGCAGGGGACTTGTTTTGTATCCCAGGTCGTCTCCGAAACGGCAGACGCCGTAATACTTTCCGAAACGCTCCAGAAATTCCTTCCATATGGTATGGTTGGTTTGCGCTACCGCCTTGAAAAGGTCGGCGAAAAGCTCCGGGTCATCGGCTTTGATATAGCACAGGTACTCATAACCCACCACATCCTGCACACATTCAAAAATACCGTTCCCCGGGCCTCCTACGGCGCACATGTCACCGGGTAGGGCTTCAGTGAAGGCTTCAAATATCCTGTATGTTTTCTCTTTGAAGATTGCCGGGATCTGGTGCCAGGGATAGCGCTCAAAATCCCCGCGGTTTTTGATGACGCCTTCCTTTTCGCCAAGCAGCGCGCCGCTGCCCGGCATGTAAGAGCCGATATTCATATCGAAATTGGCAAAGTCATAGCCCATAAGGCGGTAGAATTCCACATACCTCCCCATGAATTCCTTCAGGGACGCCGTATTGCCTTCCCAGCCTTCCGACCACAGGGAAACGTATTCCCTGCCGGTGATCCGCTCCATCATTTGAAAGCTGATGCCGTGTTCATAAAGAGGGAGCCTTTTGGCAGCGCGGTTATGCGCCGCGTCAATAATATTCCCGGGACGGGGAGAAAACCCTCCGCGTCCCCCGTATAAACTGTTATTCATGGAATGTCTTTCCTCCTTATATCGTAAGGCCTGTGCCTTGAAACAAGGCTTTTATGGGTCTGTTTTTTACCTGCTCTGCATTCGGCACCGGGTCATGGGCTTATTCTTTCCTAATCCGGAGCATTTACCCTCAGGTGGCGGCAAAGCTGTTTTCATAAGCCGTATCCAGCATGGCTGCAATATTTTCGGGACGGGTGTCCCCCATGATGTTGTGTACCTGGTTGAAGACACCTTTGCAAAGGTTGCACAAGCCCAAACGGTATTTTACAGACTTTCATATTCGTCAAAGGGGTCCTCGATCTCCAGCTCGCCTTCAAAGGCGTCGCTCATACCGGTATACAGCAGCGCACGACCGTTTCCCTGCCGGAGGATTCCCGATGTAAAGCAGACATCATAGGCTCTGGGATTTTTTTGAGGCGAGTCGGGGAAGCATTCCCTGGAGGCAATAATTTTGACGGGGGTCATTTTCATGGTTTGAGGGTCCAGGGCGTTTGCAAAGCAATAATAGTGGATGACAAAAACACCCTCCCGGTCATGTCCCCAGGACTTGTGGCCGATACAGCCGATAAGGCCGTTTTTGAGCATTTGCAGTTGGTTGCAGCCGCCCCACTCCTCCGGAGTGAAATGCCCCTCCAGCAGCGGCAATTGCGCAATACGCTCCGCCGTAAGCTCTCTAAGATCCCCGATGATTCCGAAGCCGATGGACGCGATACGGTTGAGGTGCTTCACCGCTTCTCCCTGGGGTCTGGAAAAGACGGCGATTCTGCCGTCCGGCAGCTGCACAAGCCGTATATCCTTCATCAAGGCCGGACCTTCCGCGATATGCGAAAGAGAGGTAAGGCTTTCGATGCGGTAGAAATCAGTATGATAGGTAATCAGGCTTCCATCTCCGCGCCACTGGGCATGGACCCCTCCCAGGATCCATTGGCCGTCCACCCTGGTGATAAAAGGGTCCTGCATTCCCTGGATGCTTGCAGCCTCTTTTATCAACTGCCAGCCTTCCCCGCATTCTTCAAAGAACATTGTGGTGGAGTCTTCACTGTCACGGTGCTCGACGCGTCCTGCGATGATTCTCCTGCCGTCCATTTCAAAGGGTACGGTGGTATTGTACACATCCTGGCCGTCAACGCCGTGAAAGGACAGCAATGTTCCCGGTCTGGCGGGGAACCGCAGTTTTTTGAATTCAAGATATTCCTCCTGTGCTTTACGAGGGATCAGACGGTTTTCCAACATTGTTACGCTCCTTAAAAACCAGAATTTTTTTTGCGATAAAATTCCAAAGGGAAAAACGGAAAGAAGATTGTCCGGAAGCTCCAAGCGAAGCTGCTTGTTTACGAGCGGCTGGCCTGCAGGCTTGGCTTCACGGCAAGACGGGCGGCGGCATGGAAGAACTTTTTCGTCCTGCCGGAACTTTGAAGGGTGCTCCGGAACAATTCCCGGATGCTGCGGCAAAGACGCCGTAGCCGCTGTTCTCCGGCCGGCGACTGCCTATGGCAGTCGCCTGATGCCGGAGTTTTCAGCCATGCCTGCCCCTAAATCCGGACAGGTTTTATATTCTCATGTCACTGGATGCAAAACGGGTTTATTTGGGATAAACGGTCCCGTTCTTTTGATCCGTCAGCTTCCTCTGGTCGAGATAAGCCTGGCACTGCTTGATCACTTCATCCTTGATGGCTTTGATGTCCTCCTGGAGAATCTTGTTGGAGGTTATTTCCTTGTCCAGCTTATCCAGCGCGCTGTCAATATTCTTTTCAACGCCAAGGAGGGTTATCATCTCTTTCTTTGTCTTCGCCGTAAGGAAATCAGGGTTTGCCAGCTGGTTCTTGACCGGTTCTCCGTTGAGATTGAAGCCAGAAAGCAGCGGGTTAAAATAGGATTCCGGATTATTTCCATATTTCATGACATCGACGACATCGGAGGGGATATCCGCCGGCAGTCTGATGAAGTAAGGATTCCAGGTCAGCATGTACCCCGGGAAATTGTAATTGGTAGCCAGGTCCAGTCCCTCGGGACGTTTGTATTGATCCTCGCCTACAGCAATGTAGTTTTTGCCTTCCACTCCCCATTCAAACAGGTCGTGGTTTTTCGGGGAGGCGAACAGCCAATCCATAAACTTCATGATACGGTCTGTTTTTGCATCGCTTGTGGTAATGGGGACGGAAATAAAGTTCCATGCCCGGTAGGAGCCTGCTATGGCAGCCTTGCGATCCTCACGGATATTGCGGTCCAATACGTACACTTCCAGCTTTGCTCCAGGTACCGATTGAGCCAGTGCGGACTGCACAGCGGCATATTGTGCGGTATCCCAGAAGAAGGAAGCTCCTTTGCCCGAAGTGAAGGTGCCCATGGCGTCGTCACGAGTGATGACGTCTTTCTCAATATATCCTTTTTCATACCATGCGCGTACCTGCTTTGCCGTTTCGGTATTCCGCTTGTTATAGGGCGCAGGAAGGTTGGCGCTTGAGGATTCGGGTTCACCCGAGATGATGCAGTCCTTGATCTGATAATCCTGCACATACAATGTTGCGGTGATGCCGGGTGCAATGACGGTGTCCCACAGTCCTGCTTTGTATTTGTTCATTGCCAGATCCGGATTGTCCAGCTCGATCAGACCGGATGCACCGTATGTTCCGTCTTTTTTCATAACGAAGGGTATCATGTTGGCTTCGTTTTGCTTCACCTTCTGGAGGTACGCTTCATAGCCCTCCAGGGTGGTTATGGGCGCCAGGCCATATTTTTCGCGCAGGTCTCCGCGGAGATATACGATGCTGCTGCCGCCATAAGTCTGTGAAAGGGGTACTCCCATGACCTTGTCGTTGAAAAGGTTATTGCTTAAAAAGCCTGAATCAAAGCTCTTTTGCAGTCCGGGATACGCAGGGTTGTTGAAATAGGAAGTAAGATCCCGGTAATTTCCCTGGGCGATGAAGGTATTCATATTCATCCACGGCGCGTCAAAGCAGAAATCCACCGGCTCACCCGCGGATAGCTTGAGTTTCATTTTATTGGGGAAGTCGGCCTGGGGCGTCCAGTCGATGGCTAATTTCATATTCAGGGTATCTTTTGTCTTGTTTGAAAATTCAGCAAGAATGTCGTCCATCTGGTTGGGTTTGTCTCCCCATAGATAAAGCGTCAGGTCCATGGGGTCGGGAATTGCCGCCGTAGTTTCACCCGAGGAGCCTGTCGAAGCGCTGCCGCCTGTTGTAGACTGCGGGTTTCCGTTGGCCGAACCGCAGCCTGCCAGCAGGGCAAAAACCAGCAGCAGTGCCAGGGAAATAATAACTGTTCTTTTTTTCATACAAAAACCTCCTTATTTTTTAATATATCATCAACCGCAAGGGGTAAATGATCAGCCTTTAACTCCCCCTACCCGCAAGCCTCCCACAAAATACTTCTGCAGGAAGGGGTAAAGGAATATGATGGGACCGATGGTCACAATGGCCGTGGCCAGACGTATGGTATAGGAAGGCGGTACGGTAATACCGCTGTTTCTGCCTTCGGAAGCAAGATTGGAAGCCGCGTCGATGTTGCGTATGATTTTCATAATGATATATTGCAGCGAATAAAGCTTTGTGTTTTGAATGTAAAGCATCGCTTCCATCCAGGCATTCCAGTATCCGAGAGCGTAAAACAATGCGATGGTAGCCAGGGCCGGCAGCGACAGGGGCAGAATGATCCGGAAAAGGATGACCCCTTCATTGGCTCCCTCGATTTCCGCCGATTCCTTCAGGGATTTGGGGATCTCATTGAAGAAATTCCGGAGCAGGAACATGTTCCACGGATTCAGCAAAGACGGAATGATGTAGACCCATATATTATCCCGCAGGTGCAGGTACCGGCTGATGAGGATATAAGTGGGCACCAGACCGCCGGAAAAAAGCATGGTAAAATAGAAGAAGAATGCAATCTTGTTCCTGTATTTCATCTTGCCCCCCGACAGCGCGTAAGCTCCCATGCTTGTGATGAGCAGGCTCAGCAGCGAGCCTGCCACCGTTACAAAGATACTTACTTTGTAAGCGTCGGGTATGGAGCTGGACGATAAAATGGCTTTGTAGGCCGCAGCGGAAAGCTTGGCCGGAAACAGGCTGTACCCGTCGCGGACCAGCGTCGCCTCGTCGGTGAAGGAAGCGATCAGCACCAGAACAAAGGGCAGCAGGCACATAAGCGCAAAAAGAAAGGAAAACAGATAAAATGTCCAGTTAAGCATCCGGTCCGATGCCGCCATCTTGCGTTTCATTTGATATACAGTCTTCATAATATCCTCTCCCTTCTTAAAAGATCGCTGCATCGGGATTTATTTTTTTCACAGCCGCGTTGGTGCCGATGACCAGAATAAAGCCGATCAAGGACTGGTACAGGCCTACCGCCGCGCTCATCCCCATAGACCCCGATGTCCGGATGGACCGGAAAACATAGGTATCGATAACGTCGGTGGTTGGGAAGAGCATGGAATTGTCTCCCACAAAGGTGTAAATCATGCCAAAGTCCCCGTAGAATATGCTTCCGACGCTCAGCACCGTAAGAAGGATCACGGTGTCCTTTAAGGCCGGAAGGGTTATATGGAGGATTTCCTGCAGCCGGTTTGCGCCGTCAATTTTTGCAGCCTGCTTGACCTCCGGGTCTATGCCGATGATAACGGCCATATAGATGATGGCTCCAAAGCCTGCGCCCTTCCATATCCGCACAATGACAAAAATGGCGGGCCACACCGACGGCGTGGAATAAAAGCCGACGGGCTCTCCGCCCAAAGCTTGCAGCAACTGGTTGATGAAGCCCCCTTCACTGGCGATGAAGGCCTGGGCAAACATTGCAACAACCACCCAGGAGATGAAATTGGGAAGGATCATCACCGATTGTGCGATCCGGACGTAATAGCTGCGTCCAAGCTCGGTCAGCACAATGGCGACAACCAGAGCGGCAATGGTGCCGGTGATAATAAACAAAACATTTAAGTACAGGGTATTGAAGGTGATCTGCATCCACTGGGACCCGCGGAAGAAAAACCGGAAGTTTTCAAACCACACCCACTTGCTTGCGAACATGCCCTTGATGGGATTGAAGTCTTCAAAGGCAATGACGATTCCAACCATAGGCAGATATTTGAAAATGACGGTGTACAGTATGGCCGGAAAAATGAGCAGATACAGCCAGTAATTACGGGTCATTTCGTGCAGGAATCCGTCTTTCTTTATCAACTTCGGGGGCCTCCCCGCCTGCAAATCCGATTTCATGAATTGTCCATCCTCCCTTCGGTTGTTTTCAGTAGTTTCCGTATTCCAGCGCGGCTTCAAAAAAAGCTGCGGCATTTTTAAGCGGCACATCCCGGGAAAACACCTGGGAAGGTCCTACAATAAAGCCGCCGCCGGGCTTTAACTGATCCATGCGCAATCGTACCTCGCGGCGGACGTCGTCAGGAGTTCCTCCCACCAGAATATTCATCTGGTCCACACCGCCGTCAAAACATAGTATATCTCCGTACATTTTTTTCATGACCTCCGGCTCGCTTTCCCGGACATACGGAGGTAAGGGATTTAAGATATCGACGCCCATTTCGATGAAATCGGGGATAAGCGGGCGGCAATAGCCGCAGGAATGCAACCAGATCTTTGCACCGTTGTCATGTGCAAGGCTGAAAATTTCTTTCCACAGCGGTTTATACCATTTCCTCCACAGCGCGGGGGAAATCAGCATCTGATTCTGACCGCCCACATCCTCGTCCGCCCGGATAATATCAATTTTCCCATTTGCATGGCGGAACAGTTGGGTAAAATATGTCCTATAGAACTCGCGGGTGCGGCCCAGGTAGTCTTCCATCCAGGCGTCGTCCAGGACATCGGTGAAAACATGGTCGTAAGACCGCATTTGCACGTGATGCAGCCAGCCCAGCCCGGCATGGCCCGCCGCACAGGTCATATCCATCCGGCGGATGCCGTCCAGTTCGGAAGCAAGCTCCGAAAAGTCGAAATCCTCTGCCCGCGGCCACCGGTATGAATCAAGTGCTACTCCGGCCAGCGGGTATACCCGTTCCCCCACCTTCCCCCAGCAGCCGTAGGCGCAGGTGCGGTCATAGCTTTCAACATGGGGACGTTGAGGACCCGTATACCTTGGATGGGCCGAAGGCCAATCCCAGACGGAAAAACAATCGATTCCCGTTTTCTCATAGAGACTGAGAAAGTCTGAAACACCATAGTACTCCAGCAGCCGGCCTCTCAGGCCGTCTTCCATATCAAACCCGATGGGGACCCTGTCAGGCTCCCGGTGATTAATTGTTGTCATAATACGTTCACGTCTGGTCATTACGATTCTCCTGTGTCAAAAGTAATCAACCAAGCATCGCTGCCGGCCCGGCAGTTTGAAGCTCCCTCAGGCCGTACGGTGTCAGGCGTCAAGATTGCGGTAGATGTCGTCCAGTGTCAGGGTCAGGCTGGCAACGGAATCATCGGCGGCCCCGTAATACACCGTAACCTCTTCACCCCGGACAAGGCATCCGCAACTGAAAATCACATTCCCGAAAAAGCCGTCCAGTTCATAAGGTTCCGAAGGCTCCGCCAGCGGTACCCTGCTTCGTTTCAGGACACGCCAGGGTTCCTCGGCGTCCAGAAGCATGGCGCCGAGGCAGTAACGGTTGTTTCCATCCGCGCCATGATACAGCTCAATCCAACCTCTGTCCGTCAAAAACGGTACGGCGCTTGCACCGACACGGCCGTTATCCCATGAACCCGTGCGGACGCCCGCAAGGATGCGGTGCTCTCCCCAGCAATGGAGGTCCGGCGACGCGGCGATCCAGATTTCAGGCTTCCCATAGTGTGAGGTGGATGGCCGGTGGAGCGCGTAATACCTGCCGTTGATTTTCTGAGGAAAAATTGCCACATCCTTGTTGTCGGGAGTAAACAGTACCCCTTCACGGGTAAACGCCTTGAAATCCTGGGTGCTGTACATGGAAACCACAATTCCAAGCTCCGAAGCCGAGCTGCAGGCAATGTAATACGTACCGTCCAAACAGGTTATCCTGGGGTCTTCCACGCCAAAGGCCTCATACTCCGTCATCGGCTCAAGGGCCGGATGGTCGTCGATGGTAAAATGGATACCGTCCGCGCTCCGTGCCACACGCAGGTGCGACATGGAAGTGAGGTAATTCTGCCGCGGTGTAACCACCACACGCGGATCATCCATGTCGACACCTTCGGCATGCATGGGAATGTTATGCACAACAACTTTTCCTGTTTTCCTGTCAAAAACAGGGCAGGAGTAACTCTCAGGATATCTCTGCAGCGGACGCTCGGCAACCCGGAGCAGTAAAACCACCTCATCGCCCGCCTGGGCGACCCCCGGATTGAAAACGCCCATTACCTCAAAGTCGGGGCGGGAGGCTTTTATATCAAATTTGGTTATTAAAGGATTCGCTTTACATTTGTTAACCACTTTGTGACGTTACCTTTCATCGTTGTAATTCTATTTAACTATATCCGTTTAATTTTGTCAACAACATTTTTGGTGATTCTCACGAATAAATTGATCAATTTCCGCACAGAATTAAGCGCTATGCATAAAAAAAACCTATATATTCCAATAGATTTAGAAAAAGGTACAATATTTATTGCGTGCATTTGTAAAGTTACGATTTACATTCACAAGCATTCATGCTATACTAAAATGGGCTACCGCCCATACCCCAACAAAGGAACTTACTTGCCGCTCTGTTAGATTATTTTCTTGCTTTTTGTTGCACTTTAGCGGCAATAAGTTACTAATTGGGTAATTCTAGTTATTTTATAAATTAAGAGGCGATACTATGGCTGTTAGAAAACCATCAATGCAAATGATCGCGGACAGACTTGGCGTATCAAAGGTTTCCGTTTCGAAGGTGCTCAACAACCAGGACGGCATCAGCGCGGAGCTGCGCCGGCAGGTCTTGCAGGTCGCCGAAGAGCTGGGCTACATCAATTCAAGGCAGACGGTCACCGAAACATACCGGCTGGCTTTTTTAGTCCCGAAGCATTATTTCTTCCTGGAAAATGAACGGTTTTATACCACCATCTATTACTATTTCAACCGGGAATGCATCTCCCGGCAATTTCCGCTGTCGCTTTTCGTGATCAGTAAAAATGAAGAGGATCAGCTGATTTTGCAGCCGTCACTGACAAAAGACAATTTCGACGGCCTGATCATCACGGGAGAAATGAACGAAGCCTATCTCAAAGCGTTGATGGACCTGAGGATCCCGGCCATCACCGTGGACTTTTACAAGCAGCATCTGGTCACCGATTGCATACTGACTGACAACTTTTATATTTCTTATTCCGCCACCAACCATCTGATTGATATGGGACATAAAGACATCGGCTTTGTCGGCAATCCAAAATGGACCTCCAGTGTCATGGACCGTTTCTTCGGTTACCAGAAGGCCCTGATGGCTGCCGACCTCCCCTACCGGAGCGAATGGAACATCAGCAACAACGATCCCATGGGAGGCTATACTTCCGACATACCCCTGCCTGAAGTGCTTCCCACCGCCTTTGTGTGCCACTGCGACATGGCGGCCTATTACCTTATCAAAACCTTAAAGAACCGCAGGCTGAATATCCCCGGAGACATCTCCGTCATCAGCTTTGACAATACGGAGCTCAGCCAGAACAGCGAGCCGTCGCTGACCACCGTGAATATCGACAAACATGAATTTGCACGTAAGGCGCTGGAAAAGATCATCCTGCGCGCCCAGGACCCTCACAAGCCCGCGGAGCGTATCTTCGTCTCCTCACAGCTCGTTCACCGTGATTCTGTCCGCCGCCTTTTGTAGTTTTTATTTCTTTGCCCTTATATCCTGGCGAAAGCCACCGGACCCGATGCCGGGCACCGGGTTTCACAGCCTCTTCGTGGGATTATAAAACAGGCCACGCGCCGATGGATTTGAGAAAAGCCTTGACGATGATAAAATGGCCTACGGGATTGTTCATGTTGGGATGCACGCGGTCCGCGGAAAAGGCCATGTGATGAAGCTGCTTTTGCGTTTCGTCAAATTCCGCCTGAACATCGCAAAAGACCAGATGGTATTCTAAGGCCAGCTGCCGGACGGCATCCGCATACCGGTGAACCATGGAGGTCATGGGGTCGCCGGTGTTCCCATCGATATAAAACGGCGTCATCAAAACCATTCCTTTCACCTGGGGCAAAGACACCTCTATGAGCTTACGGTAGGTGGATACGTACTCTTCATACCCCACTGCCAGCTCCGGTTTAAACGGGTTGTCAAAATGCCTCCAGACATCGTTGATGCCGATCATCACCGCTACCCAGCCGGGCTTCTGATCAATCACATCGGATTGCCAGCGCGCTTCCAGATGACGGATGGTATCCCCACCCACGCCGGCATTCACCACCCGTATTTGCCGGTCGGGAAAATACCCTGTGAGCATGCCCTCCAGCAGCATTACGTAGCCGGTGCCAAGACCTACCGGGGCTTCGCCCACCGGGCGGAACCTCCCGAAATCCGTAATGGAATCTCCGATAAAAAGCAGTTTGCTCCCTTTGTCAATTTTCATCATAATTTTTCTCCAGTAAAAATTAAATTTTAACCCATATTTGCCTTTGTATTTGTTAACTTATTGTGACGTTACCTTTTTAAATTGTAATTTTATTTAACTATATTTACTTAATTTTGTCAACAGTATATTTACTGTTTTTCCCCATGTTCCACCGGTTTTCTCTTCCTTCGTTAAGTTCGCCAAGTAAAACCCCATGCGTATTCCGGCACATGAAGGACATTTAGCGCTTAAGATTGACATTTGTAAAGTTACGATTTACATTTAAAAATATTCATGTTATACTGGTTGGGTAATCCAGATACTTTATCAATAAAAAGAGGCGCAACTATGGCTGTTAGAAAACCCTCAATGCAAATGATCGCAGACAGACTTGGGGTATCAAAGGTTTCTGTCTCCAAGGTGCTCAACAACCAGGACGGCATCAGCGCGGAGCTGCGCCGGCAGGTATTGCAGGTGGCCAATGAGCTGGGCTACATTAGTTCCAGGCAGGCGGCCGCCGAAACATACCGGCTGGCTTTTTTGGTCCCAAAACATTATTTTCTGCTGGAAAATGAACGGTTTTACACCACCATTTATTACTACTTCAACCGGGAATGCATCTCCCGGCAGTTTCCGCTGTCGCTTTTCGTCATCAGTAAAAACGAAGAAGAAAATCTGATTTTGCAGCCTTCGTTGACAAAAGACAATTTCGATGGCCTGATCCTTGCGGGCGAAATGAACGGGGCCTATCTCAAAGCGCTGATGGACCTGAGGATCCCTGCCGTCACCGTGGACTTCTACAAGCAGCATCTAGTCACCGATTGTATCCTGACAGACAATTTTTATATTTCCTACTCCGCCACCAACTATCTGATTGATATGGGGCATAAGGACATCGGCTTTGTGGGCGATCCGAAAGAGACCTCCAGCGTCACCGACCGTTTCTTCGGCTACAGGAAGGCTTTGCTGACGGCGGACCTGCCCTACCGGAGCGAATGGAACATCCTCAACAACGACCCTGTGGGAGGCTATACTTCCGACATAATCCTGCCAGAGGTTTTACCCACCGCCTTTATGTGTCACTGCGACATGTCGGCCTATTACCTGATCAAAACCTTGAAAAAAAGCGGGTTGAGGATTCCCGAAGATATCTCCGTCATCAGCTTTGACAATACCGAGCTCAGCCAGAACAGCGAGCCAGCGCTGACCACCGTCGACATCGACAAGCGCGAATTCGCCCGCAAGGCGCTGGAAAAGATCATCCTGCGCGCACAGGATCCGCTCAAGCCTGCGGAGCGTATCTTTGTGTCTTCACAGCTTGTACACCGGGATTCCGTCCGCAGCCTTTGACACCCTCAAAGCCTTCCGCTATTATAATGTACCTTTCGCTATAGTACTAAAAAAACCGATTAAGAAATTTACACTCCTTAACCGGCTTTTCAATCGCAATCTCAATCATTTGCATTGTCAGTAAATTTTGATGTAAAATCCGACATAGGATTATGCCACAGAAGCATTGACTTGGTGCAATAATTCCATTATAGTGAATGTGGCAGGAAAGAACAGTGCCAGAGGAGTATTGCTTTGAGGAATCAGGTCATTCCCAGGTATCCGACATACTTTTTGCTGCTGTATGCAGTTACATATATGACAAATGCGGTCTACAACACCTTCATTCCTGTCTACCTGAACAATATTGGCTTCACTCAGACAGCCACAGGTACCCTGCTTGCCCTGGGACCGCTGGTGGCGGTGGCCGCACATCCTATCTGGGGCCTGGTGAGCGACCGGGCCGTTACAAAGAATAAAATATTAAAAATACTCATCCTCAGCAGTGCTGCGGCAGTCCTTTTCTATCCGGTTTCCAGCAACTTTTTCTATCTTTTTGCCGTTATCGCCGTGTTTACCTTTTTCCAGTCATCAATAAACCCTTTGAGCGATGCCATTACATTGGAGCAGCTGGAATCCACAAGGTGGAAATTCGGTCCCATCCGTATGGCCGGGACTCTGGGCTATGCCGCCATGTCAGTGGTTGCGGGAAGCATTCTGAAGCAGGATATCAACCGAATGTTCATCCTGTATTTTTGTACGGCAATGCTGGCCTTCTTTGCAGTATTCCGGCTGCCTCCGGTCAAAGGGCACCAATCCGGCGAACGGAAGGTTTCCATTTTGAAATTGTTTGAAAACCGTGAATTGGTGGCTCTGATCATTTTTAACTTTGTCATCCAGGTGACGCTGGGCTTCTATTACAGCTTTTTCCCCATCTATTACAAGCAATTGGGCGCCAGCAGCGCTCTGCTGGGCTGGGCCATGTTTATCACTTCCATAAGCGAGATCCCGTTTCTCCTTTTTGCCGATAAAATAATTAAAAAGCTCAGCATACAGTTCACCTTGATCATCTCCGCGCTGATCATGGCTTTGCGATGGTTTCTTCTGCATTTTGTAACGGATATTCATGCCATCCTGGCGGTGAATGCGACCCATGGCCTTTCTTTCATCGTTTTTGCCTATTGCCTGGCTACATTTATCAGTAAGAATGTACCAAAGGAGCTGCGGTCATCCGGTCAAACCATGAATGCCCTGCTTTGCATGGGACTGGCGCGTATCCTGGGCAGCATCCTCGGAGGCGTCACCAGCGATGCCCTCGGGATTAAGCAGGTTTTTCTCTATACTGCCCTGATAAATTTTGCAGCCGCTTCCATTTTCGCTATCATCATTTTACTTCATAAAAAGAAAACTCATGATCTGCCTTTAACCCAATAAAAATGAAGACGAAACAAGCTTCCGATAAGCGGCAATGCGAAAAGGGGTATCCCGTGGCAGTCGGCACTCTGTATTAACATGCCTTCTCCTATTGCTGCCGGATATGGATCGCCGATACCTCGGGCCACTCCGCCTTTTTCCGGAGGGTTACGGTAAGAAGCCCATCCGTGACCTCAATTCCCTGAACCGTCTTGTCTATGGCAGTATTTTGTCCGCCGCTTTCCTTCACAATATCAAAATCAGGGAGGACAACCCTGTCGTTTATAAGGATGTCCTGAACCCTCTTGCCTGGCTGGTCAAATCCCTCATCCGCAAATTTCAGCGTCACCTCATAGCTCCCGGGCGGTACGGTAAACTTGAATACGATATTCCCGCCGTCCGGCTCCAGGATGTAGTAGGAATACAGGAGCGAGTCCCGGGTGCCGGCGATGTCCCTGCCGGTGTTGTCTTCCCAGAACCTGCTGGCATAGCCCCATCCTCCTTTTTCGTACTTTTTACAGGGTACCCAAACATTCCCTTCGCTGTCGGTATAGCTGCCGCTTATTGAACCGCAGCAAACCCGCAGTTCATACTTTCCTTTGGTGTTGAATTCAGTGATGGGCGGATTCTTCATATAATCCAGCATATTGTAGACCATGATTGCCGCATCCATGCGTTTTGCCCTGTTCTTCCCATCATAGCCCCTGTCATTGACCCCTTCCGCTATTCCCAAACCAGAGAGCACTCCGTCGGGGATATCGTTGTTTTTCATAAAGAAATATGCGTTGTTAATGAACCCGGCGAGTTCATCCAGGGTAATTCCTTCCTCCGGCAGGAAGGCATCCTTTGCCGCCGGCGTCATAATCCCCGCCTTAGCCACCGCTTCCACCCAGGGTGTGAACCAATCCTCCGCCCCTACGTCCTTGTATTTGCCCGAATGCTTCTGGCCTTTCAGTTTCAATGCGCGCGCAATCATCACTGCGGCTTCCGCCCGGGTTGTTTCCGCCTCAGGATGGATTTCAGGGCCCTTTTCCCCGAAAACGCCATGGGCCAGTATGCCGGCGGCAGTGCACCGGTCAATGTATTCTTTGCCCGGATATCCCGCCGGCACGTCGTCAAAACAAGCCCATACCTCCGTGTCGGCCTGCGTGGCAAGAAACATATAGGTCTCGTTTCCCGGCAAATCCGTTACCGTATAGGACCTTTGCATAGATTTCAGCGGTATGACCCTTCGCAATCCGTCATACCCATAGACCCGTAAAAAGCGGAGCCGGGCGGAATCCCCTTGCAGGTATATTCCGTGTTCTTATGGTTGGTCCAGTTGCTTCTGCACTGCCATACCCAGAGCTTTTTCCCTTCTCCGCTCAGCACGAATTCGCCGGTGCCCTTGGGGTCCAGCGATTCAAAATGCAGCCCCTGTGTGATGTCGTTGGCCAGCTTCAAAGTCGCGGCGCGCGCATAGGGCGTCCAGGGGTCCATCCTGGAGACCAGCCCGTAGTCCGCATAGGCCTCCTTGGTCTTGCACAGATACCAGGGCATGGCAAATTGCGTTGCAGAAGTGCTGCCGTCATTCTTAACAACGCCGAAATGGTCCCAGACCCCCGTTAACAACTTTTGGGCCGCCGACGCCTCGGTAATTCCTCCGTTTTTCCCCTGCAACTGGTCCGACTGCATGAATTCGGTACAATAGAAATTGATATCTCTTGTAATACCGCATTCCTTTTTGACCGCATCAAAAGCATACTGGGCCGAACGCTCATAATAGCCGATGGACGCATAGGTGTCGTCATAATAGGTATGCAGGTCTATGCCGTCCAGCGTCCCGTCGTTCCATAAGGGTGCCAGGGCCACGGCATAGCCGCCGCAGGTATAATCCTGCTTTGCATTGGGCCCGCAAAAACCGCCGGGAATTGCCTTCAGGTTTTTATCCGCCGCATGGACGCCATCGGCAAAACCCCGGAGGGCATTTTTATATTCTTCGGGCTTGACATCGTTGTTATAAACATTGTCCGGTTCATTATAAGCCTCGTATACCGTAACACCCCAGGTGTCGGGAATGCCGTTCTCCCGTCCGAAGCTCCCTCCGGGCATGAATCTCTCCGCAAAGGCTTTGCCGATGGCAAACCATTTATTATAGTCCCCGAGAGGGCCGTCGTTCTTTTTCATGTATTCGAAAAGAAACATGGGCCGGATCCCATGCCGATAGCATTGCAGGATTGCTTCGTCGGCAGCTTTGGCCTCCGGACGGTTATCAGGATAATACCGCCCCGGCATGACGGCCACTCTGGCCCAGGTCACACCGCAAGCATTAAACGCATTCAAATACGCTTCGTTTTCCTCAGCGCTTTTTCCTACTTCTACGTTGCCTGCGCCCATCAGCATCCCTGCCTCCGCCGAAGCAGCTCCTTCCGTATGCTGCAGGCGTCCCCTCGTTATAAATGCCGCAGCCATCACAAGGATAAGGGCTGCCAGTAAAGAACATAACACAATGAGCTTGCCGCAATACCTTTTTTTCATTGTTTGCCTCCTTTGCAAAATCCTGGCGGATTCTCCGCTTATTAAGCAATCATCCCTTAATGCCGCTTACGTTCAGTCCTCCGTCCATAATCCTCCGATGGAGGAAAAGGAAAATCACCGCCGGGGGCAGCATGGCAAGCAGGATGGCAAGCATACGGATATCGGCGGTGACCCTTGAGATCAGCGACAGGTCGAACAAGCGCACCATCATTGTTTTCATATTCAATTCGTTGATGGTCATGTAGGGCCAGAAGAAATTCGCCCAGGAGCCGTTCAAGGTAAAGATGGCAACCACAAAAATAATGGGTTTGCTCAGCGGAAGCATAATTCTGGCAAATATGCCGGCCATGCCGCAGCCGTCCAGATCCGCAGCCTCAATCAGGGAAGTGGGGATACCGTCGAAGAAGCCCTTGAACAGAAGGACAAAAAAAGCATTGGCTCCCGACATGAACCACATGGGAAGAAAGGTGTTGATGAGGCTGGTATGGAGCAAGGGAAAATGAATAATATTTTTATAAATAGGCACCATGCTTACCGTATTGGGCATCAGTACGGTCCAGAACAGAATCTTCACCAAAAGCGGGGTCCCTTTGGGCTTGATTTTGGATAACGCGTATCCGAACAGTGCATTAAAAAGAATAGAAAACAGCAAATCTCCCGCTGCCATAAAAACAGAGTTCATGTAATATTTCAGGAACCCGTACTTGTTCCACACCAGCCATAATTTTTCCGGGTGGAAGCTGTGAGGGAGGATGGTGGGAGCAGCGGCCAGAAACTCCTTGAGATCCTTGAATCCGGACAGTATCGTCCAGAGCGGCGGAAACAGGCATATAAGCGCCAGCAAAGCGGCAGCCAGGAACATCAGGCGGTAGAGCAGCCTGATTGCCGGTTTGTTTAGATTCATTCCGTTGATCAACCTGTTTTTTCTTGATTTGGCATTTTCCATAGAAACCGTCCTCATTTCAATTATCCATTGTCGTTATTTTTTTGAATTTTGTAATAGACTGCCGTGGGTACCACCAGCATGACGAACACAATGACGCCTACTGCGGTCGACCGGCCTACCTGCATATACTTGAAGGCGTAGGAATAACTTTGGAGCATCAGAGACAGCGAGGCATTGTTCGGTCCGCCGTCGGTCATGGCAAAGGGCTCGATCATGATTTGAAACACACCGATGATTTGCATGATCAGCATCAGCTCCATGGTGCCGGCGATAGACGGAAGGGTGATCCTCCATAATTTGCTGAACAGGCCTGCCCCGTCAATTTCTGACGCTTCATACAGTTCGGAATTAATACCCTGTAAGCTTGCAATATAAATTAGCGTTGTTCCGCCGAATCCTCCCCAGGTCATGGTAATAACAATGAGCATTTTCGTCAGGTGGGGCTCTTGCAGCCAGCCGCCGGCCGGCAGTCCCGCAATGGCCGCCAGCATATTCAGAAGACCTCCCTGCCCGGGATCAAACACCAGCTTCCACATTAAAAGAGACGCCATCCCCGGTACCATGGAAGGAAAATAGACCGAAAATTTGAAAAAAGATTGCAGAAGCTGCATTTCATTGATAATGACCGCAGCCGCCACCGGCAGCAAAAAACCGATAAGCAGGGACCAGAAGCTATAGGAAAACGTGTTTGCCAGGGCTTTCAAAAAGACGGAATCCGTCATTACATCCTTATAATTTCCAAGCCCGATAAAACTGACAGTTTCATAGCCTTTGGTCTTAAAAAAAGATAGGTAGATGCCGGAAAACAACGGCTGCCAGTTAAAAACCAAAAAAAATACCACACTTGGCGCAATAATCGCCCATCCGAACAAATCTCTTCCGGAGATCCGTAGCCTTCCTCCCATCCTGCTTTTGATCCTCCGTCCCGTCGCTGCCTCCAAAATATTCATACGCTGTTCTCTCCTCGTCCCTTTCCGATGTCCTGTAAAAAATGCGCCCAGAGCTAATACCCTGGAAGGGCGGCCCGCCATTGGGGCCTGCCGCCCTTTCATTTCTGCATGCTATTTCACCTTGTCCAGGTAATCCTTCTGGAAGGACTTTGCCGCTTCATCCAGCAGCTTTCCGGGATCGGCGCTCCGTTCCACCAGTACCTCCTGGATGCAGTTGTCCAGTGCTTTATACAGCTCCTGGCAATACATCGGCTCTTCCGCATGCATCGTGACCTTGCTTGTATCCATATAGTCCTTGAACAGGTCAAGGTTTACATTGACATATTTTTGACGGATTTTATCCTTTGCGGCCGTCAATTCTTCATTGATCCAAACCGGCAGGGAATCAAAAGCCACCACGTAATTTGCCTCGTTGGCCGTCTTTTTACCGTCTTCATAGGCTTTTAAAACATCCTCGTTGACATCGGGGGATACCCCTAAGACCTCCAGCCACTTAAAGCATGCGTCCAATTGTTCCGGTGAAGCGTCGGGAGCAAACATGTACGCGGTCCCGCCTACCTGGGCGAACCTGCCTTTGGGCCCGGCCGGTACCGAAGCAATGGCGATACTGTCCTTGCTCATCTGGTACGCGTCAATGGCCGACCCGAAATCACCCATATCCACATAGCGCATCGCCAGCTGGTCGGTGGCATAGAGCTTTTCCAGCCCGGACCAGTCAATCAGGGCATCGTCGGGCAGTACGGCATATTTCCATTTCAGATCCTTTATAAACTGAAGAGCTGCAACCCCTTCCGGACTGTTGAAGGCTGCCTGCCATTTTCCGTCAACCTTTTTTTCAAATTCCGTCCCAAAGGACCACGCGATGTTCATAAACTGCCAGCCGCCTTCGTTGTTTTTGCAGCTGATGCCGAAGCCTGCCTTGCCCGTCTTTTCTTTGACCTGTTGTGCAAATTGCGCCAGCTCCTCATAGGTTTGCGGATATTTGGGCAGCCCGTTGGAATCCACCAGGCCGGCATCCTTAAACAATTTTACATTGATGTTGAGTCCCTGGATATAGCCGTCCAGGGGTACGCCATAAATCCGGTTGTTGTCCGACAAGATTTCAATGACCTGCGGATTGACGGCTTTATCCCATCCGTATTCCCGCATGGTGTCTGTTACATCGGCAGCGTAACCGGCGCCGATGATCTTTTTCGGCTCTGTGAACCAGGTTTTATAAACCGTTGGCAACTGGCCGCTTGCAGCCTTGGGTAAAAAAGAAACGGTGTCGTACAGCCAGGTGTCCTTATTTACGGTAATGCCCGGATATTTGGCAGTAAACACCGCCAGTTTATCTTCTATGGCCTTCAATTCCACATCCTGAGCCTCCGTCGGCCAGTTTCCCAGAGTAATGGCAACGTTCTCCTTCGCCTGCGTCCCGTTGGACGAAGCGGACGTGCTTTCTTCCTTGTTACCCGCGCCGGTACATCCGGCAGCCGAAAACAATAAAATAATGAAGCAAAGTAACCCCAGACCTATCCTTTTCATTAATAAATTCCCCCCCGTAATTTTTCAACTGCTATAGCGGCTCCGCAAGTAAAACACTACCACATGCCTGTCAAAAACAATAGGATGCAAACATGCAAAAAGGTATAATAATTATCTGTTTTCATGAAAAATTCCGTCAGGAATGATTTTTAATATATTCTCTGGGCGTAACCCCGACAATCTTCTTGAAGGTCTGGCTGAAATACTTGACGTTTTTATAGCCCACCATTTCGCTGACCTCGTAGATTTTATACCGCGGGTCCAGAAGAAGGCTTTTCGACATTTTCATCCGGTATTTGATGAGGTATTCGTTAAAGGTTATCCCCAATTCCTCCTTGAACAGGTGCATGAGATGGGACGCGCTGATATACTGCTCCCTGGCGGCCTTTTCCACCAGGACGTCTCCGGCATAGTGGGCTTCAATGTATTTAACGGCTTCCTTGACTTCGCGGCGGCAGGTAAGGGGCAAAAAGCCCTTGCATCCGGCATTTCCGGTTTCGCAGCACTCCTCCTGTTTTTCAGCCGCGGCAGCCTCCCCGCCCTGGGCGGAGGCATCGGCTTCCTCCTGCGGTACATGAGGCGCTGTTTTAGACCGGAACCGGTTTGCCGTCCTCTGGGAAAGAGCAGCCATACTCCATAAAAGAAAGATAAAAAGAAGCCCTGCCGCCACCAGATATACCGGCAGGTAATAGCGCCCCATGCCATAGCTGCCGGCGGGAAAGGCGCTGACAATATGCCAGTCGGTATCCTTGAGGGGATAGAACATAAAAGAATAGCGGGTGCTGCCGACGCGGCGCTCAAAATAGTTTTCTTTGCTTTTACTCTTTGCTTCCATGGAACGGGTGATTTCGCCTGCCATCTCCCTATCCCACTGTCCGTTGCCTGCAGAGATTTGTTTTCCGTCGGAATCGATAATAAACAGGCGGGAATCCGCCCCCAGGCCGGTATTTTTTAAGAGGCTTGAAAAACGTCCCTCCCGAAGGGCAAGGATGAAGATTCCCAATCTTTCGTTGGTAACGGTTGATTTGATGGTCCGGGATAATACAACATATCGGCCCGTCTTGTTTTTGCCGGTGGGAAAATCCTGCATACTCCACATTGGCAGCTGATTTTTTGCATCCGTCAGCCTTTTCAGCCTTTGAACCGCATCGCTGCTTCCGTCATGATAGGTAAAGGTAAAGTAAGGACTCACATAATAACGGATCATCTCTCCCTCTTCCGTGATGATTTCCGCGCCGATGAAGTTGTCCTGGGTAAGGAAGCGGTCCTGAAACTGGGCCTCAACCGCCTTTTCCACCGCCAGCCTGGAAGAAGCGTCCAGCTTGCCATAATTGGGAAGTCCGCCCTGAACGGCATCGGAAAAGATGATTTGCGAGCTGTAATTGACAAACCGGGTCATCTCAATTTTTACATCCTGGCCGATTTTTTTTGCCGCTTCCGCCGGATAGCCTCCGGCCTTTGAATGGAGCTCCTTCGCCGCCAAATAGGAATAAATCCCAATCCCCGGTAAAATAAACGATAAGAGCAAAGCTACCGTGACTTTAAACGGTATTTGCAGCAACAGCCTTTTAAACAGCACCGGATCCATTCCCCCACCAAACAGTTTGTAAAAGAATACCCGCTTATTTGTGTAATGATTCTTTGTATAAAGCAATGTATACTATCTATCATAGTATACATTGAAACAAAATACCAGGGTTTTGGTATCTGGTATTTTGTTTTTTATCACTCATTCGATTTTGCAGAACTCCCGTTGAAGTCTTCCCTCACCGTTCCAGTTCCCACCAGTTTACGTTGTAGCAGGTTGCATTGGCACTGCCCAAAATACGGAAAGTCTGGGTTCCTGCGGACAATGTCACACTTGCCGAAACCGTGGTCCAGCCGCTGTCATATCCGCCGGTATTGGGCACGGTGACGGTACACAATACAGTAGAGCCTTTTTTAAATTGCAGCTTCTGTCCTGAAGCCACTCCCGCTACTCTTGCCCTGAAGGTGTAAGTTCCGGCGGTAGGAATGGAAATACTGCTGTAATCGGCATATCCTGTTGAGCTTGTATTGAATCCCATCAGCAGTCCTCCACCGGTGTCGGATGTCGGTTCCATCAGGGTATTGCTTTGTGCGCTGTAGCTTTCAGCCTCCCTGTGGATGAGCGTTGTGGGCGCCGGTGTCGGCGTAGGGGTGGGTGCCGGCGTGGAAGTGGGCGTGGGTGTTACGGTCCCGCCGGTGGCCAGGAACATGTAAGTTTCATTGCCGGGCAGAGAGGAAACCGTATAGGAGGTTTGCCCGGATAGGGCAATGGTTTGCCTTAAGCCGTCCCATCCATATACCTTCAGCGTTGTAGAGCCTGCAGGAATTCCTGTACAGGTATAGGAGGTCCCATAATGGTTTGTCCAGTACTGTCTGTCCTGCCAAACCCACATCTTTTTTCCGGTGCCCTTCAGCGTATATTCTCCCTTCCCCTTCGGGTCCGCTGTTTCAAAGCTCATTCCCGAGGTAAGATCCGCTGCCAGCGTTGCCGTATTGGCCCGGGCCCGGGGCGTATAGGGATTAAGGGAATTCAGGACGCCATAATCGGTATATTGCGAATTAGGAAGCATAAAGTACCAGATCTGCGCATCGATGCCCGCCAGGGTAAACCCGTCGTTTTTTACAACGCCGCAGGCATCCCAGATGCCGGTCAGCAGTTCTTTTGCGCTGTTGTTTTCTTTTTGTGTGTCTGTTGAGCCCGCCACATTGTCGCGGGCAACATTGAGTTCGTCGACGCTTAGGAGGATATCGGCTGTGATGCCGCAATATTCCTTAATGCTGTCAAAGTTGTCCTGACAGGAATAGGAATAGGTTCCCTGCATTGGCGCATAAACATCGTCATAATAGGTATGAAGCACGATTCCGTCCAATGTCCCGTCATTCCATAGCGGAGCAAGGGTAGTTCCATATCCGTCAAGGCTGTAGTCAAGCGCCGCATTCTGCATGCAGAAGCCTCCGGGCATGGCCTTCAGCGAGGAATCGGCGGAATGGACTCCGTCTCCCCAGCCGTTCATGGCATTGTAATAGCTGGTTTTAGTAATTTCATTTCCTCCGTCCATCCCGGGATTGTCCGGCTCATTGATGGCTTTAAACACCCGGACTCCCCAGGTGCCGGTAATGCCATACTGCTTGCAGAAGCTCCCTCCCGGTTTGAACCTTTCGGCGAAAGCGCTGCCGATACTATACCATTTCTGATAGCTTCCGGCATTGGTACCGTCGGAATCCCCCTGCCAGTTCAGCAGAATGGTGGGCGTAAGATTATACTGGTAAGCCAGCAGCATGCTGTCGTCCAGGCAAGAGGGGACAGGGGCGTTGTTAACCCAATAACGGTCGGCTTCTCCAACGATCCTGGTGTAGGATACATGTGCATTGTTCAGGGTCTGGGCACGCAGAAGATTTGTCGCGTGATCGTAGGAGCAGGGCTCCAGCTCCCCGCCGCCGAGAGAACTGCCGGGAACCCCGGCGTAAGAAAAAGTACATGTCGGAAGCAGAAATACGAAAATAAGAAACAGGAAACAAAAACGCTTTTTTGCCATTTGAACACTCTCGCTTTCCATTTTGTTTTCAACTCACGTATACGCAATTGTATCCTAGCATAGGTTGTGACCGGATGTAAGTGCGTAATCCTGCAAAATGGTATAATTGACTGCGAACTTGACGGAGTATCCATGGTTTATTATGATGTTTCACACATGTGCTGTTATCTATATTCCCGCTGATAGAGATTCAAGATTTGCTTGTGATAGAACAGTAAAATAGCCGGTACCAGCAAAAAACCCTTGCCGGGTCCTGACTGTTGATTTTTATAAATAGGCTGGGTCATTGAGCATGACGTCCGGCCCCATGGTATCGGAGATGAAAACATAGGGGGTCACAAGGGTAGGAAAGACCGGGGCGACCGGCCGTTATTCCGTCCTGACGCCCACTGTAAGTATGATGCAGCAGTAAAGCCTTAAATCACCCGTCTGTATCAGCAGCGCGGTTTCCGGGGCCGCACAGGCCGCCCTGAAATCCCATCGCCTGAGCTTTTTGATTTCAACCTCCTTTGGCAGCAGCGCCCTGTACTCCGGAAAAACCGGGGCATCGCTTAAATCATCCCGGACCGGCGCGGCGGCGGCTTCCACATTCACCATTTTTAAAACTGCCTCCAGTACCTCCGGCACCTTGGGAACATCAGGCTTGTAATTCAGGAATACCTTTTTCGTATGGGCAGGCACACCGATATCCGCCGGAAAGTTGCCGTCCGCTATGATAATATTGCTCCCATGTCCTGCCTCAGCCAGGGCTTTAAGAATTTCAGGGTGGATTATACCACTGTTAATCATATTTTCTCCTCCATCCTTTGAATCATCACCAAAAATACATCATTCTCCCGCATATCCGTTTCAAACACATAGGTGCCCCCGGAATTTAAATCAATTGCAATTCTGTCGCTTTTTACGGGAATTCCTCTGCTCATGCCGTCCAGCAGCTTGACCGCCTCACGGCTGAGGCTCCCGGAAGGCTTCATCTCCATGTAGGAGGTATATGCGTCGTTTTGACGGTATCCGGTACAATAGACCGCCACCTCATAATCTCCCGTCAATAATCCGGCAATGGACAGCCTGACGTTTCCGGCAGGCAGAGGCAGGTTATCCTTGTTGTAATACTCCTTGTTCTCCTTGTCCTGCCTTACCGTACAATCCCAGAACAATACCTGCACACCGCCGTTCTCGGAGCATGCGATGGCATTCGCGTCATCGCATTTCAATTCCGTCTCCCCCAATTGATTGAGGAATTTATAGGCAAAATAGGCCGGCTTTCTGATGCCCTGGAGATTGATAAGCCCAAAGCCCCCGTGAAAATGACCGGTCGGCGGACCATCCTCTTCAAACACATCCGAAATCTCACAGTAGGACATGGACTTTACCGACCCCCAGACGCTTTTCAGCCTTGAAAGGATGAAGGAGGCGGCATGATAGGAATCCCGCAGGGGATCCCAGTAATCCCAGGTAAGGCCCCATTCGGTACAATGGATATCCAGCTCCGGCGCAGAAGCTTCCCCTACGGCCTGACGAGCTTTACAAACAGCTCCGGCAGCTCCTTCCGGATCATACCGCTGGTTTCCCATAGTCCAGGGTGTCCCCGGACTCCATACGGGTATTCCGGCAGGTCCCCTGGAAATGTGATTCAGTTTATCTTCTTGTGTATGCTCGCAAAAATTTTTGGTTGCATAGGTATGCATTGAAATAAAGTCAATGGGTGCTCCGCTGCGCCGGCAAAAGTCAATCAGGCCGCCGACCCATCTTGTATCCCCTGCAATCGCCGGTCCTCCCACACGATACTCCGCGCATACACCCTTCACCGCCCGCGCCGTACTTTCGTAAAGCGTAAAATATTCATCCATGCCGGCGGTAAAGAAGTAGCCGTTATCAGGCTCGTTCCACACCTCAAAAAACCACTGCTTTACTTCCTCCTGCCCGTATCTTTCGGTAAAATGCTCAACCACCTTGCCTACCAATGCGCTCCACTTGTCATAATCCTTTGGAGGCGTGACATTTGCCTTTTCCCAATAAACAGTTTTATTGCCGCTTGCCAGCTTTTCCGGCATAAAATCGAACACTACAAAGGGCCGCATCCCGATACCCAGCAGAAAATCATAAACAGCGTCCGCATACTGCCAGCTATAGATGGGATTTCCCTCCGTGTCCTCTCTGTATACGCCCATATCGTCCTGAAGCAAGCCATGGAACCGGAGGTACTTGAAGCCGCATTCCTGGGCGGCCATTTCAAGATGCTGCTGATGGTCGCTTCTGAGTATGAGGTATGCGCGCCCGGTACTTGCGCATTCCTTGAAAAAATGATTATACCTCTCCTTAACAAGGGATATATCCACATGAATCTCTCTCATGAATTATTCTCTCTTTCCGGCAATTGATCTTGCGAAAATCCTATGAGCCAGCCGGATAAGCTGCAGAGCCGCTGCAGTTTAACGCCGCAGCAGCTCTGCATCCCGCCTTGCCCGCACGCCTTAGGGCCTTACTTGATCAAGTCCAAAACCGGTGCCAGTTCCTTCTCCTGCTTCTGGGCAACACTTGTCCAGTAATTGTAAATATCGTCGATCTTAAAGGCGTCCAGTCCTTTGATATATTCATCCTGGAGCTTGCTGAATTCAGCGTCGTCTTTTGCAAGAATACATTTGAATATATTCTTAAATTCATATGCCTGAAGCTTTGTATCCAAAGCGGCAAGGTCGTCGGGCAGGCTGCCAAGATTATACAGCGTCATATCCTTACTGCCCCCCGGAGCCTTTGATTCATATAATTCCGGCATGCTGGCGGCTCCAAAATGAGCCAGCATATCCTTGTGATACGGTTTAATCTGACTTGCCATGCCTTTTTCCGAATAAGTCAGCTGTACCGGAACTCCGGTTGACGGGTCTACCGTAGCATAGCAATATCCAAGCATATGATCTAAAACACCTACGCCGGTCTTCTGGAAATCAATACTGGACCTGTCCGCCTTTAAATACTCATCCGTCGGTACGGGCTTTCCGTTTTCCATATTCCAGTTCGTCCCCTCCGGCCCGTTATAGCCTATCACCGCCGCTTTGTAGCTGGAAAGCCAGTCCAACAGTCCCAGGGCCTTTTCCGGATATTTGCAATTGGAGGATATCCCGTAGTTGGACTGTCCGGAAATGAAATACCTGTAGAGCGTAAATTTATCGGTGCCTATGGGCGGCAGGCATGTAAACCCTTTATCCGGCTGCCCCGCATCTTCAAAGTACTTGTCGGCCTTATCCGTAAACCACCCCGGATTGAAGAAAAGATATCTGCCTGTTTTTACTTTTTGCTCATACTGGTCGGCCTTCTGGGTGAAGGAGTCGGGGTCAAGAATACCCATCTGCCTTGCTTTGTTGTACCACTTTGCCTGCCGCCAGAACAGGCTGTTTTTGTCCTTCTGGGCATTGGAGGGCACAACCTTGTTCGTTGCAATATCCGAATACAAGATCCTGTCGCCCGGCGTCAGACAGTTATACCCTTCGGCATAGGCCAGATTATATGTAATATGCCAGTCTCCCCAGCCTTGGGAGTCACCGAACCATGCTCCCACCGCATAAACCTTTTGTCCTTCATTATTTTTCGGCTCCAGCTTCTGCATCTCTGCCAGAACATTCAAAAGATCGGTGTCATAGCTTTTCATCTCAGGGTAGCCAAGCTGCTTATACAGGTCCCAGCGGATAAACTGTCCTACCACAGGCTGCAATCCGCTGTCAAAGGTTCCCCTGCCCATGCCTATGGTGTATAGCTTCCCATCCGGACTCAACGTAAGCTTTTTGAGTTCTATACTGGCTTGCGCCATCTTATCGGACATCAGGTTCGGGGCATACTGGCTCATCATATCATCCAGCGGCTTTATCTGACCGCCCTTGACCATCATGTCGATATACTTTTTCGTATCGGTTTCAGGAATAAAAAACAGATCCGGAAGGTCGTTGCTGGCGATGAATGTCGGAAGCTGCTTTTGTGCGTCCTGCTCGGTGGTGGAGATCAGGTCCATGATCACTCCCGTCTCCTCTTCAATCAGCTTGGCAACCGGGTTGTCCATAGGCCCTGTCCCATCGGGATTCGTTGCAAAGCCCATAACTGTCAATGTAACGGGCGGCTCCTTCACTTTGGACGTCCCTGCCGAAGCGCCGTCCGCCATGCTCGTTTGCGCACCTGCTGCCGATGTTTCATTTGCTTTGTCCTTTTGATCGCCACCACATGCAAACAATGACAACAGCATGAGTACTGAAACCAAAAATGCAATTCCTCTTGCGAACTTTTTGTACATTTCCAATCCTCCTCGTAGTTTTATTTGCAAATAGCCCTATAAGCTATTTTAGCACTTTTTATTGATTTTTCCAGCATGCCGCCGCCACCGGGTAGGCTCCCTCGTCGCCGAGGGTCGCCCCCCTAAGAACGGAGCATACGACTTTCACCGTACTCCGCTCAAGCAATTTAAAGTCTCGACGCTGCCGCATCTCAACCAGCGCTGTTTAGCA
>JAEZCO010000057.1 GCA_023433505.1 Bacillota bacterium
TGCTAAACAGCGCTGGTTGAGATGCGGCAGCGTCGAGACTTTAAATTGCTTGAGCGGAGTACGGTGAAAGTCGTATGCTCCGTTCTTAGGGGGGCGACCCTCGGCGACGAGGGAGCCTACCCGGTGGAGAGCTCCCTTCCTGGGAACTCTCCTTATTCAGCATTTATGATTTACTGTAAAACATCCACTACCTTTGCCACATACCCGTCATATCCCGATTTGGCCAATACCACGAAGGTTTGTCCTCCACCTGCTATTTTAACCCGGTATGCCTCAGCTTCGTCCCTGTCCAGGCGGTTATCCCTGTTGACATATACTTTATCGCTATCGGCGACTCCATAATCCTCAAGTATTAATGCAACACTGTTTTCCACTTCTCCCGTGGGGCATTCCAGGGTTTTGATCCTGTCAATGGCTTCATCCATTTTATTCATTGCTTTATCCTCCCGTCGATGAATTCTGCTTTGTATTATGCCCTTTTGTTGATTTCGGAATCCACAATGGCTACAGATAAACTTTTACGAAATTGCAAACATTCCTAATTTTCCTATACTTTCTCACTCATTCAGACTTTTGTTTCTTCAGTATATCAAACCGGATGAAAGCAACCGTCATGGAAATCAGGCAGAAAACCTCCGTCATGATGCCTGCGATGGAAAAAGCCGTTATGTTATAAATCAGCCATGAAATCGAAACAGGCAAATAACACAACCGGAGGAGCTTCGAGTTTTTCATGCTGAAGGCTATATTTGACAGGTTCATGGCAAAAATGGGCAGAATACTGAAGGCATTTTGCCAGGTAAAAGACCCCATCAGAGTGAATAAAATCATAAACACAGCAATCCAAACCTTCTTGTGCTTTAGATTTTCCCCTTTGCTTAATAGGAGGTTACGCACCACCTCTGTCGCATTCATCACTGCACCGGTGTACGCGCCTAACAGCATGAAATGAACGGCAAACACAGACCCCGCGCATGCCTGGATGAGCAGAATTTTCTTTTTATCGTTGTTCTGAAAAGCGGCAAAGACCAATATCATCCCGAGGAAGCCAATGCCCTGAGCCATATAATTCAGCAAGAATCCGTCCCCTTTTTATTCAAAAGTCGTCGCTTTTTTGTATATTCACATAAATATACGCCTTGTCTTTTTCCAGTAAACCTTATCCAAGCTGAATTTTTTCGGCAACAGCCCCAGCCCGTTCAGGTTCAAGATAGCCCGCCTTCACATGAAAACTTATGTTTGACTTCCCAGCCAGCCATTTAATCTGCCCGTTCACCTTGCAATAATTATAGCCCTTGTGTTCTGCTGTAGCGGGCAGCGCCATGCCCATGGCGTCCTCTTCTGCCGTGCGTCCGATCCAGCGGATACCATAGGGCAGTTCATCCGGGCGGAAGGAAACATAGAATGCCTCTCCGGCAGGCGAAACTTGCATGCAGTGGGCCCAGCCGTCAGCGTCAGTGTTGTATTTTACCGTAAATACAATTTCGGGGTCATATACCTGAGATTTGCTGTCAACAATGTTCTGCAGCGCCGGATTCTCCGATAGCCGGTCCATGTAATTCCGCAACGCGACAGCTTTATCGGCAGGCAGATTTACAGGCACATCTTTGTGCACCTTGATATGCTCGGGAACAGCAGGAGCGCTATATACCAGTTTCGCACCTTCAACGGGATGGAAATTGACATGGCACAGGTACAAATATTCCATAGCCTCCGCCCGGTGGTTTGCAACGGTCATGGAAATATCCATCAATGTCTCATGCTCATAAAGCTTTATTTTGGGCGAGGCAGTATAATTGACCGCGAAAGCCTGCCTGTATTGGACATCCCCACCCACCTCGGCATACCTGCCAGCCTCATCCTCGCCAATAGCTATATATGCGCTGTCATAGGGTATATTGGGCAGCTCGCCGTGCTGGGGATGCGTATCGCTCTCCCCGGGGTTCCCCATGGCGGTGATGCCGCAGTGGAGCAAAAAACAGCCATAGGTGCTCCCAAAATCCTGTGTAGCCACCGGTTCCCGGAAAGTCGATTTCATGGTCAGGTCCTTCCCGCAAAAAGATGCCCGCCATATCTGCTGGCCTTGATAGGGAAGCAGGATAAGCTCGCCCTTCGCATTTTTTACACGCAATCCATGGACGCCGCTTGAAAATAAAAAGGTGGATGCAGATAACGCACCCGATTCAAGGATCACTTTCTCCGTTTGCTCAAAAAAACTCTTTTGAAGCGTCAATTTTACCGTTTGCATACTCATTCCCCCTGTTTGAATTAGTCGAATGTTACAATTCAAAGAGTTTCCGCGTATAATTCGTTAGTTGTTCGGCATTTCCTACATCGACCTTTATTACATCTTCCACACGAAGGCCGCGCTTCAATTCGTTATTTCCTAAAAAAATATCTGCACAGAAGGTCATGTTTTTCTGCAATACCCAATCCGCAGTGGTTTCTATCCATGGAGGCTCGCCTTCCATAAGGCCATTCCCATGGCACGGCCCATAAAGCAACCAATCGCCGTAACCCAGTCGTGCTACATGGCGTTCATAGCCTTTAGCCACGTCAGAGGCCAGAACTCCGGCTTTCATAGAATCGATCACATACTTCTGCGCGTCATAACCGGCTTCGATAAGCGCGCGCTGTCCGGCGTCCGCTTTTCCGAATACGACCTGACGTCCAATGCTGGAAGCGTATCCGGCAACACGGGCGCCAAATTGCAGATGTATCAGCTCATTCTTTTGCAGCACTTTGTGCCGCGCCCGGCTTATTGCCTGATTTGAGCCGTCGCCAGCCAGCACCCACTGCGGGTATGACTCCCTTTCCGCGCCGAGTTCGTGCATTTTTCCCAAAGCAAGCCCCACCACCTGGTTTTCCGTCATGCCGGGCCGGATATGCTCCAGCACATAATCGAAGGTCTTCGATGTTATTTTTGCAGCTTCCCGCATGCATGCAAGTTCATTTTCGCTTTTGATCATACGAAGCTGTGTCAGCAGACTATCTGCCTTCTCAATCATCACGTCCCCGTAGGGCTTCACTTGAGACCGCAGATCCTCATATACGCCCATCGGCATAAGGCTTAGCCCGGCAATGCCTATCTTGATAGGTTTTTTACCATTTGTGCATGCCTCAATGACTTGCTGAAAGCAGGAAAGCGGTTTCCCCGGATATTCCGGTTCGCTTGATTCCCGAAATGCTTTCAAAAGGCGAACTTCCTTAATTTTCGACCGGTCCGAAGCATAGGTGAGGCTCTCGGGACCGATCAAAAGGATTGGCTCCCCTGTTTTCCCAATAATCACAGCGGCTGTTTCAAAAGACGGCCAGTAATCGCAAAGATAGCGCACAAATTGAGGTTCGGCTTCATTACCGTAAGCCAGGAAAACATCATACCCACTTTGCTCCATACTTTTTTGCAAAGCCGCCCAGCGCTGTCGAAATTCTTGCAGTGGTATTTGCATTAATAGCTCTCCTTTGAATCATATATTCCGCGGATTTCAGCTATACCGTTTATATCTTTCTCCCGCATCTCACCTTTAAGCACTTTCATCCGTAACTTTCTTTCGTCCATCCTGTCCATTCCTTTCTTTGGATGCATAAACGTTTTGGTATCCTATTCACACAGCCTTAATTCTCAAGCGGAAGCAGGTTCTTTGTTTTTACGGAACATCCAAAAAACGAGCGGGGTTGCCGCGCAGCATAGCATCAATGCTCTTGTCCGAGATTCCGGCTTCCCCCATCATCGGGACAATATTGGTCAGCACATGATCATAACCCCATCCGCCGTATTTTCGCAATAGATTCTTAAGGCATACATCGCAGGACAAAAGAATCTGATGGTGCCGGCCTTCGTCAATCAGGTCCTTTAGCCGCATAACCCGGTCCAGATCCGATACAAAGCAGCCATACCCGCTGCGCCTGACGTTAGCGTCCACAAAATACTCCTTGCCGAAATTGTCAAACTCGATGAAAACGCCCATTTCCAGAAGTTCATTCATATAATCCTTGTTATTCTGGACATCCACATGGCAAATGCATATTTTCTCAGGCTTGACGCCATGCTCCAACAGGGTATTTGCAGCTTCCAGACCGTTTGTCGTCCATGGATTGATATGAACTTCAAGGCCGACGCCCGTCTCATTTTGGGCAATGGCAGCTGCACGCAGCACTTTGCGCTCCTTGTCGTCAAACAATTCGCTTATTCCAATCTCGCCGATAAACCCTGCGCGAATATCGGTCCCCTGTACGCCTTCATTCAATTCCCGAAGCATGATGCCGGCAATTTCCTTTTCCGACATCTGCTGAAGCTCCAGTGGATGTGTCGCGCCTACATAAAATCCGGTCCCCACTACAATATTCAGGCCGGTCTTATGGGCCACAGCCAAAAGCCTGCGGACGTCCCGGCCGATGCCGTCCATCGTGGCATCCACGACCGTATTGCCGCCAGCCGACTTAAATGCCGCGATTTCCGCAATCTGCAGATCAAAATCATCGAGGATGAGATTGTCTCTCAAAGCATACGGATCCCTTCGCAGGACGCCCAGCCGTTCCATTGTGACCATATCCTCCGAGGGGTTCGGGCATCCGTGCACGGGATGCTCCTCGAAAAAACCGGTAAGGTCAAGAAAGATATGTTCATGCGGGGTAACAATCCCTAGACTGTCCTTTCCAATTTCGCCCATTACTGTTTGAACTGACATAAAGAACTCCTCCCATTATAACGAGACGGCCAAAAGATCTCCCGCCTCCTCCCTCACCCTTTCAGGGATCCGATCGTTATTCCTCTTACAAAGTAATTCTGGAAGAATGGGAAAGCAATCAATATGGGCCCGGCAGCTAGCAGCCCCATACCCATACGCATGCTCTCGGAAGGAAGATCCTGAATCTTAAGTCCCATTGGCAATTCACGCATGGTGCTTGTAAGTAACGTGAAATTGTTCATAATGCGCGTCAATACGGCCTGCAGTGGGACCAGATTGCTGTTTTCAATATACAGCAAGGCGAGCCACCAGTCGTTCCAGTAAAGAAACGTAGTAAAGAGCGCAATGGTCGCCAGGCCTGACTTGGACAGAGGAATAATAAATTGTGCGAATATACGGTATTCGCCGGCGCCGTCCATATAGCAACTCTCGATGATCTCCATGGGGATGCTCTGCATGAAGGTTCGCAGCATCAGTACATAGAAAGGCACGACCATATATGGCAGCGTCAGCACCCAAATTGTGTCCTTCAGGTGCAGATACTGCGAAATCAGGATATAGGTAGGCACCAATCCCCCACTGAACAGCATGGTGAAATAAATATAGAAACTGATCTTGTTTCTGTGCTTGAAATCATGGCGGGAAATAACATAAGCCACACCGGCGGTGGCAACCATAGACATCAGCGTGCCAAGGACCGTCACCGAAATCGATGTTATATACCCGTACATGATCACTTTGGGGTTCTGGAATATCAGTTTATACCCGGTAAGGTCGATTCTCTCCGGGATTATTCTGAACTTTCCACCGGTCACACCTGAAAATGATGTTGAGACCATAACGATAAGCGGCAATACGATTGCAATACAAAACAGGATCAACGGCGAGTGTATGATCAGCGGTTCGTAAAATTTCTTTTTTTTATGCATCCCCAAACCTCCTAAAACAGGCTATTTTCTGGCTGAATCTTCCTGATGCCGGCATTCGTAGCCAGGACCAGAACAAACCCAACCGCAGACTGGAATAATCCGACTGCCGTCGTCATGCCCATATCAGACCCGCCTCTTAGCATGCGGTATACCGCGGTATCTATTACCTGTGTAACCGGATAAAGCTGACCCAGGTCACGTGGAATAAAATAATAGAGGCCGAAATCCGCCCGAAAAATACTGCCGATAGCCAGAATCGTCATCATGATAATAATCGGTGACAGCATAGGCAGCGTAATGTGTCTGGCGCATTGAGACCGACTGGCGCCATCGATTTCGGCAGCTTCGTAATATTCGCCTGAGATGCTCATAATGCTCGCGTAATAGATAACGCTGCTATAGCCCGCGCTTTTCCAGATGGATACGAGGACTAAAAACGGGGGCCAATACTTCATGTTATTGTAAAAATCTGAGATGTCTATCCCCACTCCCTTAAAGAATGTTGTAAGAATGCCCGCCGGCGCGAAGAGCGAGAACATCATGAGCCCGACAATGACCCATGAAAAGAAGTAGGGGAAGAATAAAATGGTCTGATATGTCTTGACAATTGCACGGCCCATGATTTCGTTGAGCAGCAATGCAATGACGAGGGCTGTTATTGTGCCCAGCAGAATGCCGGCAAAATTGTACATAAGGGTGTTACGCGTGTATATCCAGGCATCGTTTGATTTGAAGAAGAACTCAAAATTTTTGAAGCCGGCCCAGGGACTCTTGAAAATTCCGTCACGGAAATTGACGTTTTTGAACGCAATAAAGATACCGGCCATGGGGATGTAAGCGAATATGAAGAAGAAAATAACGGCCGGCGCCGCCAGTGACAGGAGCTGCCAATCTTTGGCCCTCTCATGCTTTCTGAGGCTGGAAACCTTGATAAACATAAAAGGCAAACCTCCTTTCATTAATCCGATTCCTTAACACACGGGAGGGGCTTTTCTCCCCTCCCATGTGCGTTAACCTTGCTATGGGTAATATCCGCCGACAGCGAGTCCTGTTACCCTCTCCTGTGCGCATATTGAATTTCTATTTGGAAGCAAGATACGCATCCAGCTGCGACTGCATTTCCTTGATAATAGTATCTGCGCCGGCTTTGTCCAATTTGGTTACAAACTGGTCGTATTCCGCGTTGGTGATGGTGCCCAGATCCATTCTGCGCTTATATTCGGTTATGATGCCTGTGCAGTTTGCAACCTCAGTCTTGACCGGTTCAGGATTGAAAGCAAACCCAAACGCAGGGCTCAGCTTGGCTTTAGCGTTATACTCACGCTGCTGCTTGTAAACATCGGCATCCATCGTATCCTCAGGAACTGCATTAAACTGGCAGCCTGCACCCCAGTCCAGGTTAGGCATGTAACTTGTCAATGGTTTGAGCCAATGTCTTCTGCTATCGTCGGTGTACTTCCAATGCACGCCTTCTATTCCAAAGCAGAACGTATTGAACAGTTCATTGTACTTTTGGCCTTCCTGCGGAGGGAGGTTCATGAGTTCGACCATCATCATGGCGCGTTCCGGGTTTTTGGAATTAGTGCTGAAGCCGATTAGTGTCGCAAGCAGATTGTTTGCTGAAACAAAGGGTTCGATCGATGGCCAGCCGGTTACCCATAATGGGTCGTCTCTTTGCCTGCCCTGGGACATGATCGCATCATATCCCGGCATATACGTGCCGGTTATATTTAAATATGCATTCGGATTCGTCCCCATTTGATCCGCCGGAACCAGGTCAGCCGGGTACGCAGAGCGGATATCCGAAGCTGTGTATCCTTTGCTGTTGTAATATTGCATATCGTGGATGGCCTTAATGAAATTGGGGAATTTATACGGGTTGACTATGGTCTTGCCATCCTTTATATCCAGCGCGGCAGGTATGGGTCCACCCAAATATTCAAGACCCAGGAGAGGCGTGGCAACGAAATCAGGGAAAAAATAAGAATGCTCGTAATGCGTGCCCATATATTCGACCAAAGGCTCAAGGGAGCGGAGGTCGCCCTGCACATATTGGTTCTTCCAGTCGTATCCGGATTCTTTGAGCAATTTCTCAGGTAAAAATACCGCAGGCGAACTCGCATAAACCTGTTGGTTAATCACTGCGTAAATTTTACCTTTGACCCTGACTCCGTCCCAGATGGTATCAGGCATGGAGGCATACACTTGCTTGCCATATTTGGCAAGCAGGTCGTCCAGCGGCATGAACGCGCCTTTTGCCATATTCTGAGTGAAGTCGTTTGCCCAGTTCGACGTGTAACAGATATCATAGTCATCGCCGGAACTGATGACAGTCTGCATTTTTTGAGGATAAGATCCCCAATCGAACACGCGAAAATCGACAGTAGCGTTGATTTTCTCCTTGAGCATTTTATTAAACTCTTTAAAGACCATTTCCTGATCAGGCAGTGGGAACTGTCCTCCGGTGTAATAGATAATCTTTGCTTCAGGCAGATTTGCCGCAGTATCTCCGGTGGTACCGGCTTCTGACGATTGGGGCGCCGCCGTAGTCTCTTGTGAAGAACCTTGAGCCCCGCACCCTGCGAATACAGACAGTATCATGATGGCGATAACCAGTGCCATCAGTCTTTTGCATTTCCCATGCCCGTTGAACAATTCTTTCATTTTACCACTCCTCCTCATTTAATCAATGATTTAATAATATTAGTTTATAGCCGGCAATTTCCGGCAATTTCACCCTGGTATAAAGCCCTTCTCCGGTAATATCAACAGGCTCTCTCTCCGGTAAAGTACAGGCAGATGAGAACCTTCCCCTTACATACACACCGGCTCCGGACTTAAGAATATTATGCTCCTCAATGATGTTCATTTTTCCTCTTGGTTCGGGATATGTCACCTTGACATGCAGCAGGGTGTATTCATCTTTCCGTGTAAGGGTCACCCTGGCGGTTGAAGGTACTCCTTCCACGCGAAGGATCGGATCCGGCATCAATAAATCAATGCATTTCTTAACGAGAGATTTATGGGCATACGCGGCGCCGCGATAGTATGCCCTGAAAATGCTGAACGATATATGGCAGACATCAGCGGCGTTGCTGACGGATGCCGCACAGTATCCCACGCTCTTCTCCGGCGGGGTATAGAAATATCCATGGTAACCGTCCCAGCATCTGTCAAAGTATGCTTTTACATAGCCGGCAAGCTTCCTGCCTCCGGTAAAAAGCACGCCGCTTTCACTGTACATACTATAATCCATATCGCTGATATTGGGGTCGTCATTGTCGATGATGTGAAAATAGGACTTGTTTGAACTGTCAATCCCGTTAAGGGAGAAATCCCTATATCCTTTCAAAGCAAAACGGCTTTGGTCTGCAGAGAGTCCTGCGGTGCTTGATGATAGGAGCCTCCCGCCATTGGCAAGATACGTGTCCAGCTTGTCCGAAAGAGCGTCACTCATGCGTAAATAATCAGGAAGAATCAACAGCCTGTATCCGCCGAAATCCATATCTTCGTTGACGACATCAAACGTATATTTCAATTCCAGAAGCATGCTTGCCAAGCCCTTACAGCCCTCACTCAGGATATAATCAATCTCCTTGTCCGTCATATTCCTTTTCGTATTTACAAGGACGCCGATCTCCGATACGAATTCCGCGCCTTCCGTATACGGCTCATATTGCATCATCATTTCATTCAGTTCGCGGACTGTCTTGTATACCGCCGGCTCAAGGTTCTTCGCCGGATGCATATGGTCGCCGATGCTCACACCCGCAATTCCCGCACACAGGGCGTCGAAATAGTCGTTTTCAAGGGACTCCTTCGTCTTGAATCCCCCGAAATCACCCCAATTGATCTGGAAGCGGCCAGTCATGTAGATGACTTCTTTTTTTATCTTTCGCGCGTATGAAACATAGGGCCAGAAGTAGTCATATCCCCAGCCGCTTGGCAGGCACTCTATCTCGATATGCGTATCAAAATCCTGCTTGACGATATAATGCATACCATTCATAATAAGCCGCTTGTCCGGTCCCGCTATTTGAGCTGCTTCACGGGAAAATTCCACAAGCTTGCGCTCCTGGTACTCCATATTGGAAGCGTAATCATACGGATTCAGCCCGGCTTTGGCCATTCCGTCGAGACAGTGGCAGCAGTAGCAAGGCTCAGTAACCATGTTGTCAAAAAAGAAACCGTCCGGCTGATAGGCCGCGACCTCCTTTATCATCGCATAATTATATGCAAGGAAATCGGGGTTGGAAAAGCATAATATCCGAAAGAAGTTCGCCGTCCTGTCGCCTCTGATAACCCGGCCTTCTTCGTCCAGCTTCAGCCACCCGATATCACGCACCGCGTGTTCATGGTCAAGTCCTACGCTTAGATACGCGCTGACGCCGATATCCCTTTTGTGACATTCGGAAAGTAAATCTCCGAACATATCGCCTTTCATGCCCGGGTATGGGACACCGACTTTTGTCGGGTAGTAGGCAAAGCCGATATTGCAGCGGGCGAAAGCATTCACATAATCAACATGAGCATCTTTTAAGGTCTGAGCGGAAAGAGACGCATCCCATTCCCTGTTAAAGTCATAGATACCCGGCATTGTATGAAAGTCTATGTGAACAGCCCTTTTTATCATCCTCATTTTATCGATTCCCCCTTCAACAATTCTGTAACTCCTAAGCCAGTGAATCAACAATGCATTATTCCAAAATATCACTTCATCATTAAAGATATCTTAGTACAGCTCCAGCTAAGTTCGTTACCAGATAAGTTAGCATCAACTCGTCTGTCATTGCGAGCGAAACAGAGTGGAGCGCGGCAATCTCTATTGTGTGATTCTGGCTAATTAGCTGAGATTGCTCCGTCGCAAGCTCCTCCCAATGATATGTTTCCATCGGGTAATTTATTTACAAGGAGCTGTACTTAGTTGCCCTGCATTATTTGCCGATTCTGCGGATCAAGTCGTTTATTGACCTTTCCGCCATGTCTCTGCCAATATCCGGTGACGCTTCCGCGGCGCTCTCTATGAACCATTCGTCGCTGTCGCCCAAACGCTCGAGTCGTACCGCTTCAGGGCACAAAGCTGATAAAAGCGAGCATTCCCACTTTCCGGCATGGTCATAACCTGTATCATTCTGGACCTGCGTACTCATACAGGGCAACACCCTGATCCAATTGAATGGGTTGTCCGATTCATCCAAGCCCTCGTAATACGACTTGTTCTCGTTGTTTCCCCACCAGCCATAGCCTCTGGTTTCTTCCATGTGTTCGAATATCAGCTTTTGCGTCGCTTTCATGCACGCGAGCGTCATGGGTTTAAGAGATTCCTGCTCGTATTGGTGGTGTATGAGCAGCACTATATTCCGCCAGCCCCCCAGCAAAAATGATTTCAATATGCAGTAAATATATTCCTCGAATATGTCTACATCAATATTGACCGTGTTTTTTGCAGGCCCTGCGACAGCGTAGCTTGCTACCCCGTACCAGATAGGAGGGGCGATGACCAGTTCCATTTTCTCTTCCAGTTTGTCCAACAAACCGGTTGTGATCTGGGTGTCACAGCCCAGGGCGCAATGCGGCCCATGATATTCTATCGTACCCACCGGAATCACTAACGGTACTCGGCGTCCCTTCGCATCTTCAAGCTCTTTTGGAAATCCCAGTTCAAGTTTCATGGCATCCTTTCCGGTTCAGTGATTGAACCCTGCTAAAATTCTAATTCGTAAATCGTACCGACTTGCTCACTGAGCAGGCTTACGCCGGTTTCCGTTATGGCGATGGGCTTCTCCCAGCGAATGCCGAAATCGGAGCCCATAGCGAAGGTGTCAATCTGGAAAGTCATATTCTTCTGGAGTTTGTAGTCTGAAATGGTTTCCATATAGGGCGCCTCTACCTCGATCAATCCCAAACCGTGGCACGGTCCGTACAGGAAACTCTTTCCCTTTCCGTGCTGCTTGAAGTATTCCACATACCCTCTCGCCACATCTCCCGCGTTAACGCCCGCCTTAAGCTGTTTCTCCGTCCATAGATGAGCGCCGAGTCCAAAATGTACCAGTTCTTTCTTTTCGCCGGTCAACTTCCCAACGCTGACAGGCATGCCTATACTGGGGGAATATCCGCATATCTTTGCCGACAGGTTCAACTGCACTATATCGCCGAGCTGTATTTCCTTGTAGGATGAGCGGGAAATGGCGTGTTTGGTGCTCTTCTGGCTGAAACAGTACATGGGTAACCCTTCATATTCAGCGCCATTCTCATAAATGGCGTTTTGAGCTACACCCACAAGCTGAAGCTCGGTCATACCGGGCCTGATGGCTTTAATTACGGCATCCGTTGCTATTTGAGTGATTCTTGCGGCCTCGCGCAGACAGGCGATTTCGTTGTCCGATTTAACAAAACGCAACTGGGTCATTATGTCGTCGGCTCTTACGATTTCCGCGTTTGGATAAGCTTCTTTCAAGCCGTCCATCATCACGACGTTCGTATCGAGCCACGCCGCCACGCCGATTCTTATTTTGTCGCCGCCCACGCCCAAGTGCCGAAAAACGTCGTTGTATTTTTGAGTCTTTACTTCCGGATAAGCCGGATTTGCGGATTCCCTGTACTCGTACATAACAAAAACATCCTCTATCACCCCGAAATCCGCCGCGAACAATTCACTTTCGGGCCCAACCATTATGGCGCACCGGCCGTCGGCGGAAATCGCAACGCCGCAACGCTCAAACACCGGCCAGAAATTGCTGAAATACCGTGTGTTGGCATAATCCGCTTCCGAGCCATTGATCACAAGTACATCGAGATTCCATTCCCTGGCTTTGGCTGCGGCGTTTTTTACTCGTTGACGATATTCTTCCAAAGGAATACTAATGCGGTTTGTCATTTTAGATTCTCCTATCGAGATATTTGAATTTGCTTCTCTTGCCTGATTTCAATATATCACGAGAGCCCGGCTCATTCAATAGAAATCATTGAATTACGGTAAAAACATATTTAAACGTTTCAATTTAAAATGCTAGTTTGGCTTTGCTTTTTCATTATAATCAAACTGCCACCCACACATTCATCCTTTGAGGCGCCTATCTTGCTTTTCCTGCATCGCTATAGGACCATATCCGCATGCAAATCCATCCACTTTTTTGCTTCTTTGTAAGCGGCAAAGCCATAACCGCCCAACGCGTTATTATGAAGAACAATCCCCTCCAACTCGCCCTGCTTCACCAATTCCAGGTTATGATCCATCTGGTATTTTACAAGTTCGGGGGCCGCTTCCTTTTCTAAACCGAAATTATAAAGGTAGCAACCGATAAGATGCTTTTTACCGGCTGTTTTCTCCAGGAACTTTGCAGAGTATTGATGGTAATCTTCTTTTGACGGTTCATTCCAGAACCAGAAGGAAACGCCGTCAAACACCTGGAGATGCCGGTCTATTTCCATATCAAGCTGATGCTGATACAGCACCACCCACATTTCAAGCCCCGCATTATGAATCTTTTCACGGTCTTTTACCAGATCCGGTATGGAATATTCGTTCCAGCACTTAATATGGGGGAGGGGACCATTGTTAAAAAAATCATCATAAACCATCCGGTCAATATTTTTAAAATTCCCCGCAAGTCCAAACGTTTTTTCAAGTGGGTCGGAATGGATATCTCCCCATCTTTCCACGCTTAACCCCGTCCGGGAAGCCCCCTCCAAATCTTTGCTGTACCGGATCAAATCCATCGGATGGCCAAAAGGGACATAGAAAACATTCTTTGCCCCTAAATAACGCATACCTTGGGCCGGTGTCACCTCCACAGCGGGCGGGGCTTTAAGAAATTCATTGAACGAATCCTCCGGATGCCCCCAAATCCATATCCTGTCACTGAGTTTATTGCTCATGTTCAGTCCTCCTTCTATTGGCTCGTTTTTAGTTTTACTATAACACGGCGCGCAATCCGCATTCAATGCAATTTAAAAATAGTATGGAAATTTAAATTCAAACGTTTCAACTAATTTTGACTTCCTTCGAAAAGGATATAGGTCAATAGCCCTATAATCAGCGTAGATGCCACTGTTAAGAGTATCAGCTACTGTTTGTCCTGCATTTTGGCCCCCAGCAGGGTGATATTCAAACCCTCCGTCTGCCGACTGAACTTCTTGCCTGTCAGCATACCAAGCAATACGGCTAGATTTGTCATGTGGAATAAAAGCCGATCTGATTTCTCCAGAATATTCAGATTTTCAATAAGATGCCATAAGAAATTTTAAACGTTTATAACGAGGCGGCAAAAATATCCCCACCTCAATAAGTGGCGGGAACCGAATTGGTTTTCAGGCGGGGAGCATATCTCCCGCCTTGGATGCATAGGCGAGCAGCAAGCTTTAGCTTGCGACCAGCCTCGTTGAAACTCCGCTACGGTAAGAAAATTTGTCTGCAAACGGCAAATTTCCTTTGAATTAGGTCGTTATAAAAGATGAATACTATCATCGGATCAACGCATTTTTCAGATCGTATTCCGTATTGCCCACAGTCTCTTCAACAGAAGCCTGATTATTCAATAGCTTATAGACATTGTCTGCGATAATGCCGTCGATGACATCCTGGGGGACCAGGACATGACCTTCCCTAACCGGTGGCCGAAGGGGCACCGCTAAGTCATAGGTTTCTTTATACAATGGCAGCCATGGATAGAGACTGACCAGTTCATTATTGTCAAAGACTTTTGTAATGGCAGCCTGTCCTGCCATGATTGTAAAATAGTTTGCCATGTCCTTGCCGCAAGCCCATTGAATGAATCGGAAGGCATTCTTTTTATTCTTTGATTTTGCCGATACGCCCAGTCCCCACCCTCCAAGTATCGGGCACTTTCCCGGTATGGCCGCGAATCCTATTTGGCCGGTCCTGCAATTTCTGTGCAATTCATTTATATTGGAGACAAAAGGCGGATATGTGATCAGCATTGCAAGCTTTCCGCTCAGGAACTCATCAACCACGTCCATATCATTCAATCCCCGGTTATAATCCAAATCAAGACTGACCGCTTCAATAAAATTATTGTATGCCCGCATCGTTTCTTCCGAGTTAAAAGTAACGTCGTTCCTTTTATTGAAAACCTCGCCGCCATAGCCCCATAAGCGCATATATACCTCCGGTGCAAGGCACTCAGCGTATGCGATTGGTACAGCCGTGCCATACATGACAGGCGATTCCGGGTTCAAACTTTGTGTGAAAAAACGCGCCACAGTGTTGAATTCCTTCCATGTCCTCGGCGGACGAAGCGGAATTTTATGCTGTTTATAAAACGCGGCTTTAATCGTTTTGTCATTAAAAATATCATTGCGGTAAAAAAGAATCTGAGGCGCGTACATATAAGGCAGACCATAAAATCTGCCATTGAATTCCCCGAATACACTTAGACAGTTTTTCAGGTATATATCCTTGCTGAACTCTTCATCCTTTATCTCCTCCGTTATATCCGCAAGCACGTTATCCTGAACCAATTTGTAAAGCCATGGCAAGTCATACATGATTATATCACTGCCTTCGTCTTCCGTGGAGCGATTATCCCTGTAAATCGCTTCAAGCATGTCCTGATGCTGAATTTTAGTGATATTGATCTTTGCCTTTTCAAGTATTTCAAACCTGGTTACCAGACCTCCAAATAGGGAAACCTGAAGCGTATCCAGCATGATAGCCTTTAAGCTGCCGATTTTTTCCTTCCCATTCTCCAGGCGGGTGGGTTCGCTGAACTTGTCTTCTATCACTAACGTTCTGGGATCATAAACACCGGGCTGTTCTATTTGTCGAAGCAATAGCCTCGCGGCTTCTCTTCCGGCAAAAATCGCCTCTCTTGAGGTGGTTATGATATTACTCCAATCACTTTGCTTGTTCCAGTTGTCTACTCCCAATGTCGCAATGGCTATATCCTCCGGGACTTTCAGATTCATCAGTGCAATGCTTTCCAAAATACCTTCGGTTACCAGCGCCGATGTAGTAATTATCGCGTCGGGACGTCTACTGTTCAAGTGAAGTACTGCCGCCCTGAAAGCGGACTCCTTGTTTAAAGCAGTATGCACAATCTGTTTTCCGGAAGTATTACCGGTCCGAACACTATTGTTTTCATCCCCACCGTTAACACAGCTTTCTTTGAAACCTTCCTCTGCTTCCCTTTCACAACTGAAATTGCTTGGTCCGCAGAACAGAGTGATATTCTTCTTTCCCATACTTTCATAATATTGAGACAGTTTTTGAAGCGTCCTCTTATTGTCGAAGCATACAAAAGACATGTCAAAACCGTTTAATTTTTCTACTTTCCGATCTATCTGAATGAGCGGTATGTTCCGTGAAACAACTTGTGTCATAAAAAATTCAGTATTTTCCGGCTGGGCGGTAACCATAATGAGACCGCATATTTTTTGACCTAATAAATCAATAATGTACCGTTGTTCTATTTCCGCCAGATCATGCGATAGGCACAAATTAACAACATAGCCGCTTTCATACATATACTTCTCTATCCCCTGAAAAATATGGGCGTAATAATTGTCCTGGATATTCGGCAAAATAATCCCAATGTTTTTACTTACATTGGATTTCAAAACTTTTGCCATTTGGTTTGGGATATAGTTCATTTCTTCTATGGCTGCGGAGATACGATCGGCAGTGACTCTTTTTACAGGCTTCGTATGATTCAGATAATTGGATACCGTCGCAACCGATACACCTGCAACCCTTGCAACATCAATGATTGTTGACATAAATAAACTCTCTTATTATTTTTTTCCTTTAATTGTAACATTTGTTTGTTAATTAAACAAGCTATGGAATCAAAATAAACATCAACCCGTAATATAAACGTTTAAATATATTTCCGTCCTATTTTAAACTAATTTTGGGGTTGATGTTTACTTTTTCCCTGGTGCCCAGCCGGCAGAATCGTATCTTTACTTTTAACTACGGCTCCGCAAGCTCAAACCGCGTCCTGTATTGGGGCTTTACACCCGAAACTGCGATAATTGCTTTGGCTTCTGCGCTTGTGTGATTGCCGGCCGGACGCGTATATTCATTGTTCAGCTGCACCCAGTTGTTATAAGCTACTATCCCGAATTGGGAGCAATCAGTGTCTGCGGTCATGGTATTCGCATCCCAGTAGAAGGAAACAAAAACAACCTTAGCATTCGAGTTGCCCCACGTGCTTTGTGAATAGTTATCAAGGTAATTGTTATAAGCGCGTGTATCGTAAGAGGTAAAACAAAGATTGGACGGGCAGTTTGCAACGACATTGTTTCGAACCGTATAGCCGCCGCTTCTGTTGTCAAGATATATGCCGCCGAACCATAAGCCGTTGTCATGGACGTAATTATCCTCAATCACAAGCCCTTGGCGCGAGGAAAGGGTATAGATGGCGCCGCCGTCTTCGATGGACTTTACGGTATGATATATATTATTTCCCGCGATACGTCCCCCTGTGGATATCGGCTCAGCATCAAAATCTTTGTTGCCCCAGCCCCAGCCATAACTAAGTCCGGTGTAGGGGAGGTCATGCATAGTATTGTTGATAAAATTAATGTTTCTTCCGTATCCGATAGCAACCCCGCAGGACGAAAGCATGTTTGTGCAAATATCGTGGATGTAGTTGTTTGATATCTCGCAATTTTCCGTGATCACTGATACATCTGTCGGGCTGTGATATGTATTTGGCGTAAACCCGGCCATAATGATGGCCGAACCGCCGCAATCCGTAAACAAATTCCCTGAAATGAGCGCGTTTTTCGCTTGTTCCATATCAATTCCGCTGTTGCCCAGGTTTATAAACTCATTGTTTATGAATTTAACACCGTTTGTTTTAAAAAGAGTAATAGCGGCTTCGGGGCGTATCCATTGGTTAATATCGTCGGATCGGTAGTTGGGTGGAAGATAAAACCCGCCCTGTCTGGTTATATAACCGCCGGGTTTTGCAGGACGCAGCCATGTGGTGTTGCAGAAAGTAAGCCCTTCAAACGTGATGTTGCGAAGGGTAGCGTCCTTCGTGCTGGTGATCAGTTCTTCCAAAGCACCGGCGTACACGGTTATATTGTCCTTAGTCTCGCCTTCGCGCGGCATATAATAGATGACATTTTCAGTTTCGTCATAAAACCATTCGCCCGGCTTGTCTAAAAACTCTATCGCGTTTTCCATCCTCCATATATGCGATACCCCTGTCGGGCGATATGGAGTATTGAGTATAGTAGCATAAGCGGCCGGGTCCAGCGTAAGAACGCTGCTTTTGCCGTCGCCGCTCACCTGAGCCGACGCCACGGTACAGCGGTGCGTATTCCATAGATATCGGAACACGATCTCAATATTGCTTACATTTGCAGACATTGCGAGTTTCCCGTCATCACGGTAGACGACTGTAGGGCCGCCCCCCCATGTAACGGGCATTGACCCGTCGGTCTTCGCGCGGACAGCCGGTTTGCCGTTTACATATAAATCGTGCGCAATCAATCCGTCCGGCACGGATGCTTTGAGGATCTTTCCGGCGGTGGGATTGCCGGTATCAGCATGGTTCTCATTCTTGACGATAAGGTTGCTGATCTCAACTTTCGTGATTCCGCTGGATCCGTCAAAAAACAGGAACATTGAATCTCCGTCCCTAAGCACACCGGCGGGATCGTTTATTGGCCCGGTAAAATCCATGGTTTGGCTGTATGTACCGGATGCACCGGATAAAGAAGTACTATAAACCCGTCCGTTTCCGCCGACTGAATTGCTGAAGATCCTGAAATTAATATTCCCCGACCCCTGTATTTTCCAATTAAAGGAGATGGTGTATTTTTCGCCCGCAGTGGGGCCGTATGTCATCGGGAGCTTTGCGGAGTCGGTTCTAAGAATTTCACCGCGGCCTACGCCCGGATTGCTCGGAGGGCCATTAAGCGACGCGGTGTATGTGCCGTTTTCCAGCGTATAATGATCGTACTTATATCCTTGCCCCGACCAAAGAATAAATCCGGTTGGTTCCTGAATATAACGGATATCCGATGTTACGTCAATCTTTTCAAACGGTTCGGGGTCCAATTCGGTTTCGGTTTGTGTCCATCGATCCACCGCCGTACCGCCCGAAATATAAACTTTTTCGTCGTTGTAATTTTTATAGGTTACGGTGTTTCCGTTCGGATGCGAATCCAGGTCGCCATCGAACTCCAGTGCCTCCTCAAGGGTATAAACCCCGCCTTTGATATAAACCGTTACATCGCCGGCGTTATTAACAGCATCTCTGGCCAATGCCTGACCCTTCACAAGAGTCTTCACCGGATGACCTATGGTTCCGTTGTTATTGTCATTACCGTTAACGGAATCCACGTATATGTTGCTTGCGTTGCTGGATGTCGCCACATGGGTGTCTTTACCGTCCCGCGGTTCGGTGCTGCTGCCCTCCTCAGCGGCAAAAATGTTCTGCGGCGCTACTACCGTCAGCATGAACACCGCCAATACAAGGGCTGATAGAGTTGATACACGCTTTTTCAAGTTCAAAACTCCCTTTCTATTATGTTCTATATGTAATTCATTTCAGCTAGGTTCCCGTGATTCGGGTTAATAGATGGATATTAGTTCATTTCAGGATTTTAATATACCATAGCAGATTTGCTAATTCAATGAGCTGCATGAGAAATACAAAAAAATAAATTTAAACGTTTATATTAAATAAATAATTATTCTTTACCTCTAAAATGAATCTTCGTAAAATAGCAATATAGGTAAGGATTTTCTCAATAATATCTCGTATAATGTAAGTATGAGATATTATTGAACTTGCGTAACGGAGGTTTTCATGCAGGCAGATAATTTTGACATTAAAGAAAGAATACAGGCCACCATTGATTATATAGAGGATAATCCCGAAAAGAAAATAAAGCTGGAGGAGTTGGCGGAAATAGCATGTTATTCGGTGTTTCATTACCACCGGGTCTTTAAGGAAATTGTGGGGCGGACAGCGATGGACTATCTTCGGAAAAGGCGTCTGGCCAAGGCGGCTCAGGACTTAAAGGAAACGTCGCAGCCCATTGTGGATATCGCGCTGAAATACCAGTTTTACTCTCAGGAATCCTTTACCCGGGCTTTTACCGGCGAATACGGGATCTCGCCCGCCAGGTTCCGGAGAAATATGAGCCCGGTAACCTTATTGTACAGAAAAAATATCGTAAAAAGAGCAATACAGCAGAATGCACCGCAAATCAGCCGCATGCGGATGGCTGCATAGTTTGAATTTATTGATTGGAGTGATTGCAATGCTGAATATTCCCTATGTGGTGGAACAGACCAATTTGGGTGAGAGATCCTATGATATCTATTCCCGGCTGCTTAAGGACAGGATCATTGTTCTAAGCGACGAGGTAAACGACACTACGGCAAGTATTATTATCGCACAAATGCTTTTTCTGGAATCCCAGGATCCGGAAAAGGATATCTGTTTCTACATTAACAGTCCCGGAGGCTCGGTCACTGCGGGCTTTGGCATATATGACACCATGCGGCATATCGCCCCGGATGTATCGACGATATGTGTCGGAATGGCTGCAAGCATGGGGGCTTTTCTGCTGGCAGCAGGAAAAAAGGGCAAAAGATTTGCCCTTCCAAACAGTGAGATTCTTGTTCATCAGCCCTCCTCGGGAGTAAAGGGCCAGGCGACGGACATACAGATCCATGCAGAGTGGATTCTCAAAACAAAAGATAAAATGAATCGGATTTACAGCGAGATAACCGGCCAACCCGCCGAAAAGATTAAAAGCGACCTGGAGCGCGACTACATTATGTCTGCGGAAGAGGCCAAAGAATACGGATTAATTGATGAAATCATGCATCCGAAAAGCAGAGGGTAACACGGATTCATCATCCCACACATCCCCAAGCTTCACCCCCTGCTTTCCCGTTTCTTCATACTCAATCACAGAAGCTGCTATCAGATTGTTAATATGAAACAATTAAAAAAGAATATTAAAGACACAAAAAACTAAAAAAGTACGCAATTTTTCCAAAAACAAGAAAAGCCTGAACGCCTCTAAAAACAGAGGATTTCAGGCTTTTTACCCTTCTCAACTGTCAAAGATGAGAATTTAAATAATGTCCGTCAAGAAGCATATCCAGAAGTTCTGGAATTGCTGTGATCTCATTGCTTTTTTCATCCGTTTTCACCTGGACGATCACCAGACTCACCCACATATTACAGTACAAATGACGATGAGCTTGTGCTTTACCTTACCCCTGTCTTCTTGTATCCTCGAGTATTTTAAAGCTTTCAAAAAACTGCCCTTCGTACATATCACATTATTCTTATGTTATATATAAACATATCCGTACAAAGCAAAAACTGGAATAAGCCCTTGGATATCAGGCTATTCCAGCAATTTTATTGTCTCTTATTTTATTTGCTCCAGAGGCAAGATGGGTGGGCATGGCTGCGAATAAATGCGTCATGCGGAGAAATGGCTGCAGGCTGTTTGTCCAGGTGAAGCTCGAACGCGGTACCCCAGAGGAATACCCGGTAAGCTACGGCACGGATGCCGTAGCCGCAAAGTGGAGCCAGGGATGGCGACTCTGCAGCGCCCGCGTTGGAGCGAGCCTGGACATTACAGCCTGCCCATTGTGGAGCCTGATGCAGGGATCTGCAGTCATGCCCGCCCATGACCCTAGCCCTCAATAATCATCCACCCGTAAAACGGGTGGTATTTATTTGAACCCTGAAAGGGTCTAATACTAGCTGTGCCTGAAGGCACTTTTGGGTTCCGCCAACCGCATAATTGTTACTCGCTGCCCTTCAAAGG
>JAEZCO010000103.1 GCA_023433505.1 Bacillota bacterium
ATCATTTGGATCCACCTTGTAAGGATAACTTCGTTTCCAATCTGCCAGGTTGGTCGTCATCAAGGGGGCACAGGCAAACGCTTTGGAATTGGGCCAGGAACCATTGCTTCCAAGTCCATGCATGTTATAAGCAGTTTTCAGGAACTCGCCATCCTGGGCCAGCAAGGCATTGTGCAGTTTCTCATCCTTCCAGACCTTCTTCCCATCCTTTATTTCCCACAAGCCGAGGCTTTCAGGTCCCCAAGTCTGCAATTCTCTGGCTTCAAAAGTCTGGAACCAGTCGAAGTACTTGAGTAATCTGGGAATATCCTTAAAATCCTTGTTAATAAACAATTTAAAAGTAGCCTTGGAAACCCCATCAATCCCTACGAAGTCGGTGCCGGGCTGGATTGGCAGAGGAAGCTGCCTGAGCGTGTCCGCAGGATCCACTTTCTGGATAGAAGCCTGTACATCCAGAGCATTCGGAACCCATAGGAAGCTGGCTACTCTACCCTGTACCGCCTTCTCCTGAAGCATTTCATGCTTCTGGATAGCGAAGTCCTTGTCGAGCAGGCCCTCCTTATACAGCTTGTTCATGAACTGCCAGTAAGCTTTTGCATTTTCATCGCCCAGGAATTGGGATACCTTTTTGGTGCTGGGATTCCACTTCCAGTTGCCTGTCAGGCCAAAGGAAGCACCAAAGTGCGGTTCCAGCCATATGGGCATGCTGAAGGGCACGATGTCCTTGCCATCCACCTTGGGCATGGTTTCCTTGATCTTTTTGAGAAAATTATAGAAATCATCGGGAGTGGCAATGGCCGGCTCAATCTTGAAATCTTCGGCGGTGGGCTTTTTTCCGGTTTCATTGATTTTGGCATAGATGTCTTTCAAAGGCGTAAACGTATAACCAGCCTTCTTGAGGATATTTTCCGTTGTCCAGATACCCGCCCAGTTGCCTACCGGAGATACATAGATGTCATCCTTGAATTTGGGATGGCTTCCGTCTACGAAGAGCGCGGGGAATACATACATCTTTCCATTGTACAGAGTATCCTTCCATTCCTCTTCCGGATACCATTCCAGAAGGTTGGGGCAATTCTCCTTCAGTAAGCCGCCGATTTCGGCAAATCTGCCGGTTGCCGGAAGGGTAACATTATCATTGATTGTCGATATAACATCCGGTATTTCATTGGATGCAATGAAAAGATTCAGCCTTTCCTTGAATGTCATGCCCTGGTTGTAAAATACTTCCTTGACCTTGATTTTGAACTTGTCCTCCACCGCCTTTGTGATGACGTCGTCTTCTTCCTTTGCAAATGAAGGGGCTTGCTCCACCGCTGAGTAGAAGGTATACTCGAGAACCGGAAGGTCCGCCTCTTTATTTACTGCAGCCGTAGTTGACGCAGCCGTGGTTGTTCCTTCCCGACCCTTTTGGGCATCCGGACCGCTGCAAGCCGCCAGAACGGACAGTATCATAAATGCCGCAACCAAAAGACTGACCAATTTTAAACTCCCTTTTGATTTCATTGTACATTCCCTCCTTAAACTATGATTGATCACTTACTATGGATAAACATGCGCATGTTATTCCCTGTTACATCTTTACCGCTCCGATGGTCATTCCCTTGACGAAATACTTCTGGGCAAACGGGTAAACAAATATGATGGGCAGCGTAGTAATTATCAAAACCGCCATTTTATAAGTCTCGGGGCTGATGGTCACCTTCTTCTGTGACATGCTCATCTGGAACACCTGAATCACGCTGTCGATCTGCGTCTCCCGGAGAATGGTCTGCAAGACCATCTGCAGCGGATGAAGCTCCTTATTGGATACGAAGAGGAGGGCATCAAACCAGTTGTTCCACTGCCCCACGCCGATAAACAAGGCCACGGTAGCAATGACCGGTTTTGAGAGCGGCAGGTAGATCCTGAATGCCACCTGCACTTCTCCGGCTCCATCCAGCATGGCTGACTCTTCGAGACTTTCCGGTATAGTCTCCAGGTAGACCTTCATGAGGAACATATAAAAGGTGGCAAAGCAGGCAGGCAGGACATATACCAGAAAATTGTTAAATAAGCCGAGGTCATGAATCAGCATGTAAAATGGAATCAATCCGCCGCTGACATACATGGGGATGACGAAAAAAATGAAGATAACCTTTCTTCCTATAAGCCTTTGCTTTGACATCGCATACGCACATAGTCCAGTGACTATAATAAAAAGAAATGTACCCAAAACTGTCCTCGATACCGAAATCAATGCTGCCGTCGCAACTCTGTTGTCGGAAAATATCAGCTGGTAGTTCTGTAGAGTAAACCCTTGCGGTAAAAAGACCACATTTCTCTGTGCAGCCAGCAAACCATCGCTAACTGAATAAGCAAATGCATATACGAAAGGATAAACCGTTATAAAACAAAGAAATAGGAATATCAGTGCAACAAACCAATCAAAAAAAGGTAGTTTCCTGCTTTTCATGCTGTAAAATCCCTCCTTGACGCTGCCAGTACTCTGTCAACTTTAAAAATAGACTGTTGTGTCAAGTCTACTCCTGAATTTATACGTGCTAATCTCAATGTGTATCGTATGAAATTAGACTTAACACCCTACTAGAACAATGAATAACCGGTAAGTCTTTTCATCCCTCTGTTTGCCGTAAACAAAAGAAGTATCGACATGACTGCCTGCGTCAGTCCAATGGCCGTAGCATAGCCGTAGTCTCCCATCCGTATTCCTCGGAAATAGGTATACACATCAATGATATCGGATGTCTGTGCTACCATCGGGTTGCGCAATGCCAAAACAGGTTCAAATGCACCACCTGAGCTGAAAAAGGAGCTGACGGTCAAAATCAGCAGCACTGAAATGGTCGGAAGTATCCCCGGCAGTGTAATATGCCATATGCGTCGCAGCCGCCCTGCGCCGTCTGAGAACGCAGCTTCATAGAGCTCTGGATTGATGGAGGTCATCGCCGACAGGTATAGGATGGAGTTCCACCCCAATTCTTTCCAAATGCTTGAGGTAATAAAAATACCCCAGAAGTATTTTGGCTCCCTGAAAAAACCAATCGTATCGTAACCTATCGTCTGAAGGAATACATTTACAATTCCCGTATCCTGATCCAGCATCCGGTATAAAAGACCTGCTACGATGATCCAGGATACAAAATGCGGAAGATAAGTAACCGACTGAACAATCTTCTTATATCTGTTCCAACTGAATTCATTGATCAATATGGCAAAAATTATCGGAAGCGGAAAGCAGATGGCCAGATTGAGCAAACTCAACGCCGCAGTGTTACGCAATGCATTATAGAAATCCGGATTGGAAAGAAACTCCCTGAAGTTTGCCGATCCTATGAACTCGCTTCCAAAAACACCTTTGAGTATGTCATATTTCTGAAACGCCATAACGACTCCATACATGGGTCTGTAATTGAAAATCAGTGTGAATGCAACCGCCGGCAGTAAAAACATATATAGAATCTTTTGTTTCCAGAGCCTATGTAATAAGCTGCCTTTACCGGTATAGGCATATACAGTCACGGAAGGCGAGGTATTGTTTGAAGCCATATCGTTTAGCCCCTATCTATCGAATTGTTTAACACAATATTATTGTAACCGATAGCTTCTGCCAGAAAAAGCACTCCAGATTATGAAGCTGTATTAAATTTTACTGAGATTTGTATACAATATTATCATCTGGGTGCAATATATTAAGGCTTTCCCGCCCCCAGGCTTTCCCTGTATTCTCCCGGAGATATTCCAGCCATCTCTCTGAATAGCTTGGTAAAGTACCTATAATTGTCAAAACCACATGCCGTACCTACCTCATAGATCTTCATTTTCGGATTCTTCAGCAATATTTTTGCTTTTTCAATTCTGAACTTGCTGAGATACTCAATGAAATTTTCACCCGCCTCCTGCTTGAACAGGTTGCAAAAGTATGTCCTGCTAAGATTGGAATGATCGGAAATTTCCTGGAGGGAAATATCCTTCATATAGTTCTTTTCAATATACTCAAGGGCCTTTTTGATTTCCGGCCTCACTTCCCTTGCTGCAGCCGATTTGTCCCTGCCGGTGATAAGGATGATGTTTTCACAAATCCGAATAAACCATGATTGGATCTCATTGATTGTTTCAAGGCTCAGGACATATCGATACGGCAGATGTTCGCAGCCGAAAACCTCTTCATAGCCAATACCGAAATCCTTGGCCATCCTGCTGACAAGCGCCAGCATTTCAAAGCTCAATAACCGGATATACTCTGTCTTTATATAATGATCTTTTATCCGTGAAAAAACTTTTTCAATATGTACATGCAAATTAGCATTACCGCTGGTAACTGCCTCATAGATTTCGTATTCAAAATCCTTGAACAGATTTTCAGGCTTATTGTTGTAGTTTTCAATCTCTGAAAAATGGATAATCCTGTTCTTGCCCAAATACAATTTGCCATCCAATGCAAGTCTTGCCTGGCTGAAGCCATCATGAACGCAGGATATATCGGTGAAAACTTTGCTTATCCCTACGGAAACCGATATATTCAGGAAGTTTTTCACGTTGGTTAGTATCCTGCTGCATACTTCATATACTTTACTGTTGATTCCCATATAGCTCTGGGCATTGTCGAAATTCATCAGTACGCAATAGCGGCCATTTTCAATGCACCCGCTGATACAGCTGTTTGTATTGCCGATATCCTCGTTAATAATTTTACGTATCGACTGAGAAATAACTTCCAGGTGACCCTCCTGGTATCTTTCCTTCAAAGAGTGCATCTCATCAATTTCAATAAGGATAATTGCATATTTGCTGATAACCATTTTCAGGTTTAGTTGATTGAGCCTTTCAACCAGTTCATTTGCATTCTTCACAGATCCATAGATCAAATCCTTCATAAACTTGTCTGTCAGCATGGAAAGGCTTTGTTTCGAAAGCTGGCGTATCCTTGTTTCCTCCTGTCTGTCCCTGTTTTCTATTTGCAGCTGGTGTACAGCTTTCTTGACGGACTCAGCCAGGTCCTCAGGTTTCAGCAGGTGCTTCAATAAATAATCGCTCGCTCCCATTTTTAAAGCTTCTTTTACACTGTCAAAATCATCATGGCAGCTAAGGACTATGATTTTCCCCTGATACTTGATTTCTTTCAGCCGCGCAATGACTTCAAGCCCACTCATCAGCGGCATACTGATATCCAGAATAATAATTTCGGGTGAATGCCTTTCGATTATCTTCAATGCTTCAATCCCATTCACAGCATCATCCAACAAATCTGTCTCCAGTCGATTCCAGTCGATCAATGCCCTGATATCCATCCTTACAAGCATATCGTCATCCACGATCAGTACCCTGTACATCCTGCCTGCCCCCCATTTCTTCTACTGCCGGCAAAGTTATGACGGCAACCGTATATTTTCCTGGTTCACTTCGAAAAGTCAAACCGTATCCTTCCCCAAAATGCATCCGTATCCGTTCATTTACATTCTTGATGCCAATACCGCTAAACCTGGGCTTGCTCCCGTTTTCCTCATTTAATACTCTATGAATCTGCTCTTCGGTCATCCCTATCCCGTTATCTTCCACTTCCATACACACAGTCTCATGCCTTTTATATACTCTGATCCTGATCACCGCATTCCCGTTACTTGCATCGACGCCATGAAATAATGAATTTTCCAGCAGAGGCTGAAGCACCATCTTTATGGTAAGGTACTTAAGAACATCCTCATCAATTTCGTAGAGTACTGAGTACCTGTTGCCATACCTGAAATTCTGAAGCAGGATATATTTCCTTGCAAGGTCAATCTCTTCACCAATTGTGATATATGTTGTACTTTTGCTGATGCTCATCTGAAGCAGTTCAATAAGGCTGGTAGTCATCTCCTCAATCCCGTTGACTTTTTGGATTCGCGCCATGCATTTGATGGCATTGAGCGAATTGTAAAGAAAATGGGGCGTTATCTGCGCCTGCAGCGTATTCAGCTCTTCCTTTCTCTTCTCTTCATGCTCGACCCCCAATTTGAAAATCAGCTTCTTTATCTCTCCGATCATATGGTCAAAGCTTTGGGAAAGCAACCCTATTTCACTCTTGTTAATTATACCGGTCTTTACGTTGAAATCGCCCTTCTGTACAAGATGCATCATTTTTATCATTCGTCTGAGCGGGTTGGTGAAATAAGCAGAAATGAAATAAGCAGCGGCAAATGAAACAATAAGCGCAATCAGCAGTATTGTAATAATGTAGCTCTTAACCTGAGCTGAATTTTCCATCAAACTATCGATGGGAACCTCGGCGATATATATCCATTCCCCATCCTTTGAACGGATAAATTCCACAAGATAATTTCTGTCATCAGCTTCATACTTGAAGGTATTTTCCGTTTCATTTCCTGTCAATATGCGGTTAATATAATTCCTTGGAACATTCTCCGATCCATTTTTGCCCAGGCTGTTGAAAATCGTGTTTCCTTTGTTTCCAACGATGAATATATGATAGTTTGCGCTGGCAGTATTTGTTTTACAGGTATCACGCAAAACCTGAACCGGTATGTTTATGATCAGGGCGCCAAACGGCTGAAATTCTTGATTATCATAGATGGAACGCGATAATGTCAGTACGTTTCTAGCTGTATCGTAACCAAACTCATTTTCATGCACGCCAGTCCAGATCGGTACCGAAACACTTCCTATGCTATCCCTGTACACTTTGTAATTCTTAAAGCCCAACTCATCCCCGGACCCATAAGTATTCGGTGAAAAAATCATACCCGGCTCAACACACATATAAATGGAGCATATATCCTTTTTAAACAGCATGATTGTGGAAAATTCCGACTCGATAGCCCTCTGCTTCTGGATGTACTGTGTATGCTCCAGTGACTGGAAATCATTTTTTTGAATGCTGGGGTTGACCAAAAGAGGAATGCTGATATTCATGACCTCATATTTCAATTTTTCTATACTATCGATGACTTGCATTAAAACGGTATCAGAATACAATATGGACTGTCGGTTAATAATATCAGAGGATTTGGAGTAGGAAATGATTCCTACACAGGAAATAAAAACAACCGAGAAAATGATAAAATAAGACAGCAGCCTGGTCTTTATGGATAAATCACCAATAAAAGCTAAGGTCTTTGCTTTTATTTCATATAGATATTGGACTATTCTCAAGTGCATATCATTACCCGCCAATCTATATCATATACTCAGATAATAAGCACGAAGCCGGAGGTCGGCTCCGGCTTTATCAATTGAGTATACCATTAAAGCACATGCTTTTCAATTACGTATGTCAACCTTTCTGTCTACATCGCCCGCACAACCAGTTCCAGTTCACTTTTATCCGAGCAGGAAAAATCTATATATGCAAAACGATGATTACCAACCATCCGCATGGAATAGCTTACATTCTTATCATTTATGTCGACTTGCTTTACTTCAGGTTTGAAAGGTCCTATCCTTATATATCCCATTCTTACTTTGCAATCAAATTTCAACCGCATCCTGTATCCGTCTTCCAACCTTTCATAGATATACTCGACCACTTTACATGTGACTCTTGAACCGGTATCGGCAGCTATGCTATAGTTCTCCACTTCAATTTTCTGCCAACCGGCAGGCAGTCTTGGGATGATCTTCAAGCCATATTCCGGGGTAAGATCATCCAGACCTATTATCAGCCTGCCGCACTTTACAATCTCCCCCTGCTGCACGGCATTGCCCAGGTCTGCATTTCTAAACCAGAATCTTCCGGAAGGATGCATGATAACTCCTTCAGGAACCGTATAATTATAATCCGAATGATGATAGCAGAAAAACGCTGCCTGCTCGATACATCCTGTAAAGTCTTCATACTCATCCAAAAGCATACAGGCCTGAGTCAGATATCCCTGTCCATAGCCCATTTGTCTGCCGGCGGCATATGAGAAATAGTCCTCCTTCTGCGCCAGGTATGTGTTCCTGCAAATTTGGGATATATCCGTATCAAATCTCTCTGCCTCATATGTATAGATATCTGGCAGCAGGAAGAGAGGGGCAAACCTCTTATACTCCCATGTCCAGCAGTCATCAAGGGTATCAATAAATGTTCTGCCATATCTGGGATGTATCGTTGTAAACACATCTAGAATTCCTGATTTCAAGGTCTGAGCATATTTAAAGGACTTTTCCTCCAAATTGCTGTCACAGATAAATTGTGCAATTTTTTCATACCCTTTTAAAGCATAGTACACGTAAATATTAGAGAAAAGGTCATACCCACCGAAAATCTGCGTAGATGCTTCGGATTCTGAGTAAAGCACTCTATCAAAATTGGATTCCAAAGGATTTTCTATCTGCCAACCGATCCAGTCCACCGCATCATGCAGTTGTTTCATATTCCTGCAAAGCCAACTGCGGTCCACAACCCCATGTTGATATAGGGAAAAGATGAACATCATAATGGCCGCATGGCCGTCGTTTTCCTTACCTGCCACGAATTTTCGCAAATCCTCAAGCTCCCATGAATTAATGATCCTTTTCCAGTGCGGGCGCTTGTATTTTATACACGGGTCATAAAGATACCTGTGGACCATATCACCTGCTTTTTCAGTCCTTTTGCTTTCTCCTGCCTCAACCAGTTCAAGCAGAATTCTGCCGACATCCCTGGCCCACATATGCTTTGAATAGGAAAGAAAATCTTCCCGGTAGGTTCCGAATCCTACGTATATTCCAAAATTGGGCGCCCATGCTGAGGATGTGTGGGCAAGGCCATCTTCATCCACTTTGTTTTTAGCCATATCATCCAGATTGTGCAAATATACGTTCGTGAATATATCTGCAGCTGAATTGCCGGTAAACCTGACAATAGGCCCGTCGTAATCCGCAGGAGTCTCCGGCGCAACAGATGCAGGAATCTCGTCCCTGAACTGATATAGCCTTCTTGCCAGCTTGTCCATGGGTGTGAAGTACTCCCGCTTTAAAAAGTAGTCCGGATGTATAATTTTCCACCGGGTATTTACAGCAGTATCAGCCTTAAGCCCTGTTACGGCGGAAACTACCAGTCCTGCCTCCCTGTATGCTTCCTTATGGTAAACTGCTTTACTGACGGTTTTATCTTTCACTTTCACTGCCAGTATATACTTCATAGTTTTTTCCGCATCATTCTCCATTAAGATGAGGGAATTGTCAAGAAGGTTTTTAGCGTTCTTATCCGACGCGAAAGGTTCACAATAAGGACCATGATATGTATTCATATCCTTTTCATATTCCCTGGTCTTGGTGTAAAGCTCATATGGCCATACATTCACACCGAAAATAACCGGGATCAGTTCCATGGTATCATCGCTATATATGATATCTATCCTGCCCAGCCTGTCACCGATAAAAAGCCTGGTCCCCTGGTAATAGTAACGTTCACTCTGTCCCCACCATTCACTGCCTTCAGGCTTTTCCGTCGTCAGCCCCAAGAAAAAGAGAACCGAACACTTTTCGTTGATCTCCACACTATTGCCGTACCCCAAAGGTTGGATCAACTCTCCTCTTCTGGTCACGCTGAAGGGAATGCCATGATATTCCACCATCTCGTTCCCCTCTTTAAGATTCGCAATCACGTATTTCTCATAACTCATTCTGATCCCCTGCTTTCAATTCGTCGTTGCAGCAATTGCTTTAATATAATTATACAGGCAGCCTCGTTTCGAGAGTAGGTATAAGGATTTGAAAATTGTGCAACTTATTATTAAAATGTGTCTAATTTATTATTATGATGTGCAAAATATTAATCTAAGGAATCTAAGGTTAAAATACTCTTTGGCGAACAAAATATATATTACTTTCATCGTACCTCATCCATAAAAATACATACAAAACAAATGTTTTAGCTGCTATTTCATGCTTTATGCAAACTGTCCAAAATAAACTTAGTAGAGGTAAGGAGTCATCTGCTAAAATTGGCTCCTTAAGCAAGGCAGCCTACATTTTAAGAAATAACCAATATGAATTTACAGTAATTAATGTGCCTACAGAAAAGATTTGTTTGATGGAATAGATTAATTGGAATATAATTAAAGAAATTGATATGGACTTTGAGAGCTTTTGGAGGCTTCTATGGTTAAACTTGTTTCATGGAATGTAAATGGTCTGAGAGCATGTGTAGGCAAAGGTTTTACGGATTTTTTCAAAAGTGTTGACGCAGATTTTTTCTGCATACAGGAAAGTAAACTGCAGGACGGACAAATAGAGCTTCCGCTGGAAGGTTACCGGCAATACTGGAACCATGCGGTGAAAAAAGGCTATGCCGGTACGGCAATATTCACCCGTTTCAAGCCTTTGAACGTAACCTACGGCATCGGAATAGAGGAGCACGATAATGAAGGCCGCGTAATTACACTGGAAATGGACAACTATTATGTAGTAACGGTCTATACGCCTAACGCTCAGAGAGGCCTGGAACGGCTGGGCTACAGAATGACATGGGAAGACGCCTTCCGAAGCTGGCTGAAATTCCTGGACGAAAAGAAGCCGGTCATCGTATGCGGCGACATGAACGTAGCCCATAAGGAAATTGATATTAAAAATGCTTCCTCCAATAAGAACAACGCGGGCTTTACCATGGACGAGAGAAACAAATTCACCGAGCTGCTGGAAGCAGGCTTTATTGATACTTACAGATATTTCAACCCTGACAGGAAGGACGCCTATACCTGGTGGTCTTACCTGTTCAACGCTAGAGAGAAGAATGTAGGCTGGCGTATTGACTACTTCTGCGTATCCGAAAGATTGAAGGACAGTTTGGTATCTGCGGATATTCATGCTGCGGTGCTGGGGTCCGACCACTGCCCCGTGGAGTTGGTAATAAAAGAGTAAAACTTATGCTTACCGCCTGAACACCAATACGGTACCCGCCTCTTACAGAGGATGGGGAACATTTTTGAGCCTTGTTTATATTTACAGCCCGATAAAATAGGCTGCAGCAGAGCCATGTTCTGTTGCAGCCTTGTATTCTATCAGCATTTAAATATAAAAATATACGGCTCAGCCGGCAATGCTATTGTCAAATATGTCGGCGCTGTCTTCCTTGGTAAGCCCATGGTGGGTCTTTTCCCAGTAAAACGGCTTTGTAATAAGCTGCCCAAAGGCCTTAAAGGCCGCAATGCTCATAAGCAGCCAGTAGATTGGGGACAGCAGCGCATATTTCACCAGGCTATAGGACAGATTCGTCGACTTTGCCGCAGAAACTTCATCAATCACCCAATAGGTGCCTAGAAGATAGGAAAATATAAAAATGAAATTCCCGATGGCAAACTGTACCAGTGCAATATAGTAAATCCCCCCGGGAAAGATCATTTCCAGCCAGGGCGGTTTGAAGGAATACCAAACGATTACCAAGCACCAGAAAAACGGGTTCAGCAGCGTCAGCAAAGGCGTGCCCAGCACCATCACCTGAAATCCCAGGAAGCCTTTAATGCCAAGCTCTTTAAGAAGCTTGACAGGCTTTCGCATATGCACAAGCCATGTCTGCATGTATCCCTTGATCCATCTGGACCGCTGGCGCAGCCAGTTTCCCATCTGGCTGTTCGCTTCCTCCCAGGTGCGGGAGTCCACTACGGCTGTTTTGTACCCGTCTTTGAATATTCTCACCCCCAGATCCGCATCCTCTGTTACATTATAGGGGTCCCAGGCAATGATTTTCTTCAGGTAATCCATTTTAAAGTGATTCGACGTTCCGCCCAGAGGGATGGGGATATCAAACTTCATAACCCCGGGAAGCAGCAGCTCGAACCACATGCTGTATTCCTGCGTAAACCATTTCGTCAGAATATTCTGGTTGCTGTTGAAGTAGTTCAATTTCGCCTGTACGCAGATATACTCCTCCGGCAGCCCTTTAAACGTCAGGAATACCTTTTTCAACTGATCGGGGTCCGGCCTGTCTTCGGCGTCATATATCACCACATATTCTCCTCTTGCCCTGATCAACCCGTAATTGCATGCTTTGGGCTTTGTCTTCGGCAAGCTGTGAGGCACGATAACGGTGGTATAATAAGGCGGCAAATTCATTGACTTGATCACCTCATAGCTTTCCTGGTCATCTTCTTCCAAAAGAAGACGGACATCCAGCTTGAACTTCGGATAGTCAATATTGTCAATATGGGCTATCAGCTGCGGAATGACCTCCTTTTCCTTGTACATGGGGACAAGGATAGTATAGATAGGCAGCTCCGTTTCATCGATCTTCGCAAGCGCTTCCTGTCCTATCCGTATCTGGGAATCCTCCCTGGATCCCATCAGCAGTATCCTGAACTTGAAAACCGACATCGCAAAGTACAATAATTGGACAAATATATTCAAAACAATCAGCGTAGGCAAACCGAAGAAATAATAAGAAATCAGCGTTAGTACAGGCAGCGCGGCAAAAAATACCACCTGCTTTCTGGTAAATGTCTCTATCGCCGAGTTTTCCGGCTGTTGGTCCACCAGCTTGTTGATGCTCTCTTCGGCCATACTCTCACTGTATACGATATTCCAGTAATCGTCCAATTCGGAATATGCTGCAAGTACCTGTTCTACGGGCATGTCCAGAAAAGCTTCAATCTCCTTGATCCTATCTTCGTTTAAGATTTCCGCAACTGCCAGCAAATACTTATCGCGCTGACGATTTACCACAATGGCATTGTTTTTGCGCGCTATCTCATGAGGGAGCTTCAGGGCGTTCTTAAAATCTATCAATTTGCCTACGCGGCCCAGCTTGTTCTGGGTCGCCAGTTCCCGGAAAAGCGTTTCGGTACTGACCATATTCAGGGATAACAGAATGTCTCCCAGCCGCCCTCCGCTTTTCCTCTGGAAGTCAAGGGCGGACGCCAGCTGTTCCTGTGAGATATGACCTCTTTCAACCAATAATTCGCCAATCCGCAGCTTTTTAGCTCCCTTGGGAATCATGGCCTCCAGTTGCTGTTTTTCTGCATAGCCCAAAGAAATCAGGATGTCCCCTAAACGGCCTCCCTGATTGGATTGGTATGCAATCGCCTCCGACAGCTGTTTTTCCGAAATAATTCCTTTTTGCAGGAGAAGCTGGCCGAGCTGCGGGTTGTGTCCGGTTTCCCGGGCTGCATTTTGCGCAGCAGGCTCACCGGCAGGTTGGACTAGTGTCTGATTTTGCTCAACTGAATGCCGGAGGAAGAATTTGCGATTGACAATATGGATCTGTTCGGAGGAAACCGTACACGTTACAAGGTACTCAGGATTTTGATATAATCCGTCCGTATACTTTTCAAAGGGTATAATGGACTCCAGATATTTATCTGTCATATATTTGCCTTCGGCCCCGCCGTCCTGGTCATGATCGGCAACCAGACAGTATCTGGGATGAATCTCCAGTTGAAGGCATGCGAAATCTCCCGACTCGAATTTGACACTATCAACCATGGGAGAAATCAAAGCAGATACACATTTTTTTCTGCTTCCCTCAAGAATTACCTCCTTATCAAAGCTGGCCGATAATTTCATTCCGCATTCTTTTCTTGTAAGAGCCTCGGCTTTATATACATAGCAATATAAAGTTAACATAATATACCTTTTAACCCCTTCTAATAAGCATCTCTGCTTAACGGCAGCCAATATACCGGCAGCCGGAAAATCATCTTTTGGTTATCCATGGAAGCTGACTGATTTATCTCTATTTAGTGCTTCCTGTACTTTTTGTTATTCTGTAAAGCTTCCAGCCTGTTCCGAAGTCCTTTACAGGCTCCGCCCATTCCGCACCGTGAACAAATAGGTTGGGATAGGCTTTATTAATGGCACTGATAGCTGCCGAAGTCCCGGGCTCTGGAATCAAAACGTACTTAACTCCATACTTGGTAGGATCGGAGACGGCCTTATCAAAATCATTGTCACTGGGAATATAAAACATTTTAGGATACTTGCTTTGCAAAATAATAAAAAAGGATAAAAAAGAATCTGTTAAAACTGTATCCTGTGAACAATTTTCATCCAGGTATTCTGCAATATCCACATGGTTTTTCCAATTATAGTAATCCTGGGTATATTGTCCAAAACTATTTTGCAAAAATTTATTTTCATCCGGCGCAATGGAGGGCTGGGTAATGGCATAGGACAGTATTCCAAAATTAACCGCCATTGCTATCAGCGGAATGGAAATATGCCATTTCCGCTTTATTTTGCTCAGTTCATAGGGCAGCCACGCGAAGGATACAGGGAGTACGTAGATGAAATAACGCAGCCAGCCTAAGGTCATACCTTTTATCAGCATCAATACCTGCAACATCGGTATTGAGATGAACATCCCCAACAAAATTAAAGTATCCCATTTAAAAATCCGCCGGTTCAGCAAACGCAAAAGCAAAATAGCGATCACCGGTGAAGAAAATACCAATACCTTTTTCAAAGCAAAGATAAGGGATGCCACCGGATTGCCCAGCAGCATCGCATATCTGGCCTCGTTCAAGTGGCCTTCGATTTGTGCAACGTTTGTGTATTCCCCACGTAAAAAATACAGAGGATCATTCATAATGGTTGCATTCAAAAACAGCCATAAAAAGCCGGAATACAATAGCGGCAGCCCTATGATCAGCAGCACGCCTTCCGCTCTGGACCAATTTCTACGGATGCTTCCCTTATCCGTCGGATGGTTGTGCTTCTGATACAGCATTACAGCGATGACCGAGCTGAGAATCATACCAAAGCCAAAGGGGACAGCCTCATAACGGCACCAGAAAGCCAGGGCCAGGGCAAAGGCTGCAACGGCAAGCTCTCCTGCTTTATTGGCATCCAGCCAGTTCAGAAAGCAAATGATGCTTAAAATTATGAAGAACATGAAGGGCGCATCACTCATGCCGTTAAAGCCGAAAAGGAATATCATGGGGCTTAAGGAAAACAAAAGCGGAAAAACCACAGCGCTCCACCGTGGACAGCCCCGCTTAAGGAAAGCCTGTGCCGCCACACCTGCCGTTAACGCAGCAAATATAGCGCACATCAGCAAGCCGGCAATTCCCTTGGTAGCCATTTGAGGAATCCAGGGATACAGCAGCAGGAAGAACAAATCCACAAAACTGGGTAGTGGATTCCATACGAAGCCTATGGCCCCCAAATGCGGATCTCTGCTGTAAAGGACATAGAAGGCATTGGCAACCCGGCTGATGCCGTCTCCGTGATAATAGCCCACATAAACGTTGTAGTACCAGCCTGCGGCGCATTCAAGCAAAAGCACCGTGAGTCCTACAAACAGCGCCAGCTTTCTCCCTTTATGAACTTGTATATTCTGCTCTGTTCCTATCACTTCTTAGCTCCGCTTTCTAAGCCCCCATTTTTACCGGTTTTTATCCTGCCAGCGTTTCCGCCTCCTGATACCGGTATAATGCTCTCCATATAAGCTTCTAAAATACCTCACCCTACGCTGGTCCTCAGTTAAAAACCACTAATTCATATTTTGTACCTTTTTTCCATTTGTTATTATCATTTTTCCTATTAACTAAGGTATTTTACATTTTCTTGAAACGTTTTCAAGATGCAAAAAATGCCTGCCTCAAAGCTGTATTTTGGCACATTACAAGCTTTGGGCGCAAGCACTTTTTCTCCAAACCGCCTCTGGCATATAGTGTATCACAAATTATGTAAATCTAAAAGAAAAAATATCTATATGAAATATAAAAGTAAGCTTCCTGACACATAAAATTAATAAAAATAGAAGGAATTTATTAAATAAACAATATCTGCTCAATGTCCCTCCATGGTTTTTCCTGTTGAGGGTCATCCTCCCAGGGCAAAAAGTGAAGCTTCAATTTCTTCCGCATGTCCGAAAGAAGCAGGTGCTACCCCAGCGAATTCAGGAAGGATTCCAACGAATGAGATAGCTGCCAAATGTGTGGAAATATGGTATGATAGAATCAATATTGATAAATTCTCAGGAGGCTTTTCATGAAACAGCGAATCATCCGAAAGGATCTCGAAAACCTTACAGAAGAGCAAAAAAGAAGGCTCAATGATCTCTGGACTCCCGCAGTTTACGATGTGGCCGTTGCAAGAGTGATAAAGAATGTGGCTACCGACGAGTATGACGAATATGAGTTTGTCATAGGGAGGATTTCTATCCATGGCACAAGCATTTACCTGGAGAATATAATTGCAGGCAAAGCCGTACCTCCGTCAAGCGCCAAAACATCCGATGCGGAAATGGAAGCAGAAGCTCTTCCGGCGGAAGATCCGGTCCTTGCAATAAAGGTAGACCCTTTTTTTGGCGAAAGCTATCCTGCTTTTGGAACGCGTGAAGATGTAGAAAGGGCTTCCGAAGGTATGGAGGATGCTTTGACCGATGACGAGGAGGAGGAAGAAGAGCAGGAAGAGGAGTTTCAGGAGGAAGACCTGGAAGATAACTACCAGCTGCCTTCTTCTATCCTAAAAGAGGACTGTACCCCTTTGCTTACTATGGGCGATATGATTGAAATCCTACAGCAAAACAATTACGGGCATTTCGACTTTTTCCTCTCCGCCAGCACTTATACCATAGGCTGTGAAATGGGAAGAGGAGAGTCCGCATGGGGAATTCCCCCGGACTGGGAGCCTGCAGAGCTGTGCGATGTACTGTGGGAATCCGTGAAAGAACTGCTCTAGGAGCAGTGAAAAGGAATCAAGTGTGGGGTCGATCAGTAATCGACCACCCTGAAAGGACTTTGGATGGCGACCAGTGGTCGCCGCTACATCTTTTCTCTCTTAGCGGTGACAACATTCGGGTCCGAAGAATTAAGCAGTAAGAAGACTTAGCTGACATACCTGTTCAGGCATTCATATAATTTATTTAACAGGTAGCGGTTAACTGCGCACAGAAGCCAGCCTTTTTCAAGAAGCCGGCTTCAGCGCTACCCGGTGCCTTATCGCTCCCGGATTAATAATCAATAACGACCATTTGGTGACATTCAAGCCTGTCAACAGCATAGCTTACGGTCTCATTGTCCTGAGTAAATTCGATATCCTTCATTTGAGGCGCCAGATATACCCTCTTTGCCTTATAGGGTATCTTTAATGCCACCGACGTATTATAAACCGGAAGTATATCTTCGATCACCTCAATGTCCTCGCCGCGCTTAACGGGAGATGCGTACAGCAAATGATTTACAAGCCTTTTCTGTCCTTTTTGGTTCATCAGCGTGACAATCCCCTGGGCAGGAAGGTCCGTTTCCAGCGTTTTGTCTTTTATCAGCCTGTTCAATGCATATAATATGCATTCTTTGAGGCAAAGACTCCCCTTTGCTGCGTAGTCGTCAAAAACATTCCATGCAATGTATATGCCGTTACCGCTTTCAACCATCCCGGGGCCGGCGTTGTTTCTAGATCCTGGCGTATGCTGGTGGGAGCAGAATGTAAATATGTCACGGTTGAAATATGGGTCCTCTCTGTGCCCCAGCTCCGTACCTCCGTCAAGGCATATCTTCTGCCCTTTTGAGTAGAATATAAAGGAAGCATCCCCCAGGCTGTTGAGGCTGAAGCCGGGCCTGAAATAATCCGGCTGGAAGGGGTTGGCCTGGAGCCACTTGACGCCAAGGTTTACAGCAAAGGAATCGCCTTCTTCATTTAGTCCTGATTCCCCCGTTGCCAGGATTTTTCCGCCTTTATTAAAGAATTCATCCAGTTTCGCTTTCAACCCGGCGCTTATCCGTATCCCGTCAGGAAGAATGATTACCTTGTATTTGCAGAAATCCTCCTCCAGATCAATAACATCAAAAAGTATCTTTCCCTCCAGCAGGATCCTGACGGCTCCCGCATCACTCTTCGTCGTTCTCCCGCTATCGTCGGCACTGCCGGTAAAACCTGCCGCTTCTACGGAAAGCAGCCCAACCTCGGCAATACTCTCAACATCGCCGCACCATGCTTCTTTTGCTTCCACTTCCTTATAGGCTGCGCCGATAAGGTCATAGGTAGCTTTATCCATCAGGCCTTCCGGGTGCAATTGGTCTCCTATGGAGCATTTTGCACCGTTTGCTATGCTCAGGGCAGCCTCATAGCGCAATGCATTGGGATGCTTGTAGCCGCCGAATTCTCCCCAGGTGGTATGGAATTTGCCTGTCATGCCAAGGAACTCCATTCCAAGATTCTGCGCATATCTTGCGGAAAGAGGGAAATGATCATAGCCCCAGCCGCCTGTGGGAAGGGATTCAAGCTCAAGATGAGTATTCATGGATGCCAGATCCCTTCTTCCGCGGTGTATATGCCCGCCGTTGTGGAAAATCCTCATCCCCGGCTTTATACCATGGATAACCTCTTCGACTCTTTTTGTATAGTTGGCATATGTCTTCTCCCCAAGCTCTGTCACTGCATCCGGGTCCCTGGGATCCTTTCCCGCTTTTCTTAAGGCGGCGACACAGTATTGGCAGTAGCAGGTTCTTACTCCTACAATATCAAGAAATATTCCGTCGGCATCATAGTTTTCAACCACTTCTTTGATCTGCGTCAGCAGATAATCCAGATATGGCGTGTTGAAGCAGAACTGGTGATACCCCGGCACCATAAAGCCATGGATCCAGTTGGTCCTGTCGTCTTTGTCACGGATGAGCCATTCCGGATGCCGCCTGGCCATTTTTTCATCAAGTCCCGCCGAAATATAGACCGGAGTTTTCACCCCTATTGCATGCGCAGCTTCAATCATTTCCTTTAAAAGATCAAACTTCAGTCCCGGATGCATCTCATTCGCCTGACTTGGGTGATAAGCCCATCCGTGGTGACATTTTGAAAAAACAGTGATTGAATTTACATGCCCTGCCTTGAGCATCTCCTGAAACTGCTCTTTTGAAAAGTTTGATCCGATTCCGCCGATGGCCTCGGATGTGTGGAAATCCAGATGTACCTGCCTGAAAGCCAATGAATCCGTCATTTACTGTACCCCCTGTTTTTTATTTTGGAAACGTTTCATTTTTTATTTGTTATTTTAGGATTAGAATAACCTGCGGTTAATATCTTTTTGTTGAATCCCTTAACTGGAAGCCGGTTTTTAGCCGAGCAACCGTCGGAAAGTCGTGGTATTGCCCGTTGATTCTTGACAAAATCAATTCTGCCGCCGTCCTGCCTATTTCCTCCATGGGTTGGGTGATAACGGTCAGCGCAGGTTTTACCACCTCCGACAGTCCCAGATCGTCAAAGCCGATCAATGACAGCTCCTCAGGCACTTTTATCCCCAAATGGTTAATCGCCTTTACACTCCCTATGGTTGTGTAATAATTGCAGGCTACCACTGCAGTGGGCGGATTTGCAAGCTTCATAAACTCTGCCAGAGAATCGTATCCTGATTTTTCATGATATCCGCTGTTTTTTACCAGCTGCCTGTCTATTTCCAGGGAATAGTCCGCATGGGCACGTTCGTACCCCATAAGCCTCTCGCCTGAAGTAAAGCGGTGCGTTTGCCCGTTAATCAGGCCGATTCTCCTGTGGTTATTGGCAATCAACCACTCTACCGCTTTATAGGTAGCGTTGATATTGTCTGACAGCACCTGGTCGCACTCAAAGTCTTTCACCGCCATATCAATGGTTACAATAGGTATGCCGCTGTCTTTCGCCTTTGAAAGGTGGTTAATGTCCTCTGAGCAGGGATAGACAATGAGGCCGTCCACCAGCTTTTGCACCAGAATTTCCACCTTGTTCCTTTCGGTCTCAAGGCTTCCCCACGAATCACAGACGAAGATGTTGTAGCCATATTCATAAAGCTTCTGCTCTATCTTCCTTACAATGGTTGTGGCATAGATATCGGTGAAGTCGGGAATAACAATCCCTATGGTATTTGTCCGGTTTGTCTTCAGACCCCTGGCGATGGGATTGATTTTGAAGTCCAGCTTTTGAATGGCTTCTTCAACTTTTATTCTGTTGGCTTCCTTCAGTTCCACACCGTTCAGGTAACGGGATACGGTCCCTACGGCGACTCCCGCTTCCTTCGCCACATCCTTGATGGTAGACATTCTTCACCCCTGTTTTGGAATCGATTCAATTTTTATTTTAACAGGTCCATCTGCAGGATGCAATACAAATTTCTGTTTGCACACCTGAGATGGAATCCTCAATGCACAAGTGGTGATATGAAATCTTACAAGAGGAGCAGATTATATGTTCTGCAAAATTCTTTATACTTTAACAAGTTCATTACCCTCATACCTCAATAGAAGATATTGAGCCAAAGGCGTAGAAAACACGGCATCGTTGCAACGTACAACCATTCCCTCATTGCAATCCCAGCGCATTGAAACAGTAAAGTTGCGGTACTTATAAGGCCCCCAGGATATATATTCCCAAGTATCCCCTTTTAATAATGCTATGGGATTAAATTCTATCAATCCGTCCTCACGAGGCTGAAATCCGACAACAAATCGGATAATCAGGTCTACTATTGTTGCATTCATCGTACAAAGCGAATGATCTTCCTTGCGGCTTACAAAGAATTGAAGCCCTTCGCCTGTAAGAGGGTTAAATTTGACCGCACTGCTAACACCGTTAAGGGTGTACATCTGCATCTGACGTCTGATTAATTCTATAGCAATATCAGTGTATCCGTAATCTACAAGACCATTAATCTGAAACCATCCGCAGCTTATAGGGGGAATAGGACCGTTTCCGATGTTGTCCGCATCCGGTTTGAATTCCGGAGAATCTATCGAAAAAGCGGGAATGGGGTAGGGTGTCCAGAACTCGGAAGGGTCCGTTAAATGACCGACCAGGTGTTCAGCCTGTTCTTTTGTTGCAGCGCCGCAATATAGGGGGTCGAAGGAAGCTGCCGTTTTTATGGGAGAGAATTCTCCTTCCGGTACGTTGGCATCCATAAAAATCTTTCTGCTATCATCCCATAGTAATTTCCGTATTTTCTCTTTTAAATTCCCGGCATCGATTGTAAAATTATGTTCATCTTCTTTTTCACCCAGCTCCCCGGCTATTTTAGCCAGACTGCAAGTGCCTGACAGTAAAAAGCAGCTGGAATCCACCAGCGCATCCGGGTTAAAAGCTCTGACCCTTGCAGAGATATCCCATTCATCAAGCCCCCAACCAGCAAGTCCACTGGCATTGCATCGTGATAAAATTTCATTATAGTGCACTTTTAAAGCCGGATACAGTTTCTTCAGCCACTCTTTGTTTCCTGAGGTTAAATATGTCATCCATATGGCATCATAAATGGAAGTATTATGCGTCAAATTGCCATATGCTATCGGGAAAGTGTTTTTATCACTGCTCGGTAATAAATCCGGGAACTCTTTTAAGACAGGGTCTTCTATCATTGCACGTCCCAGATAAAACTCTTGCAGCACATTGCCTTCAGCAAGGGATTTATCATTCAGCCATCGCAGGCTTACATTATCAAACATGGAGTTCCAGGGCCATGCCCATTTCCAGATAAGCTTTGAAGTACATGTAAAGGGATAGAATAAAGGTTCAAAAGGAATATCCCATACATTGGCCCTTAAGCAGAAAAATGTATAGTAATACTGTCTTGCATAGGATATATCGCTGCAATTGAAGTATGGAACCATACGGGTAAAATATTCATCCCAAAAAGCAGTTGATTTTTTGAATACAGCATCAGGATTCCTTAACCCGTCTTTCATCCGAGCTTTAAGGCCGCTCATGAGATAAGCGGCGCTATAAGCAATGATCAATTCTTCTTGACATAAACCTTTTAATTTATAATTTATAGGTTCACCCGGGTTGCTTATCTTTATAGCTTCCAAAGGTCTATTGCACCATAGTCCGAAAACAGTATCGCTCCAAGCCTTTTCCTGTCCCCAGACAAAGGTTTGATCTTGATGGGGCTCTAAATCAAGCAGACCTGCGGTCCCGCCAAAATTACACGATATTTCGAAAAAGGCAGGCAAATTGCTCTTCAGCGGAGTAATCCTGCAAATGATAATATCCTCTGCGCATGCAATTTGTTGAAGAAATGCAGAATCGTCATACCTAAAAACATCCTTTTGCAGATCAGGCTTCCATTGCCGGAATTCCAAATCATTAATGGTTTCAACCCGCTCTCCTTTCTCATCAAAAAACGTAATAACCGCAGGTAAAACATCCATTTCACCTCCGTGAACATTCCCCTTTGCAAGAGGGTAAAATTCCACACATTCCAACCCCGGCTCTACTTTGCCGCTTGTATAATGATAGCCTTCATTTTTCGTATGTCCCACCCCAAGAGTATGATTTTCAGGCCAGACGGCGCCCCTGGTATGAACATGAGAAATCAACTGGTTCCCGACGACACAATACATCTCCTTTAGTGTAAGAAGCGCCTGCCAATCGACAGGCTGAGCTTCTACTCCGGGACTTGATTTCCAATTTTCCCGACCAACCATACCGGAGAAATCTACAAATTTCGAACCCTCTTGCGTACTATTTGATGATTTCTTTAAGTTCATATGTGTTCCTCACTTTTATATTTTATACTTACCGTATTCGTTTTTTTAACTTATAAGCCTATTATTACTTATTCCCTTCTATCCTTTTTATTTACTTTTTTCAGCAATCGTTCAAGACTCATTGGTACTTGATAGCCGACTTACAAAGTAAAACCTTTGCACATCTTACCATCCGGTATTAAAGAGCCTTTCCACCTCGTAATCTGCAAGCACCCTGTTATATACTCTTACCCCATCCAATGAACCAAGGTATGGAAATGTACCATCCGCCTGCATGCCCAGCTTGAGCGTCTCATTCTCCCAAGTGGGTGTGCCGGATTGTGAAGCACTGTTACTTAGAATTCCATCAACATAAATTTTCTTTGTGCTGCCATCATAAGTAACCGTAATATAGTGCCATTTGTTATCATCTACCACACTTGTCGAATCAATCGTACCAAGCTCATAAGAATAGAACTCCGCATACCCGCCGGGTGTAATGCTTATTTCATAATGCCCGCTATCTTTAGGTCCCTTTGATAATAGCGTATGCCACTTATCCCTGCCACTTTGAGCCCACATCCATAGACCTATGGAAAATTTGTTACCCAAATTCAGTCCGCTATTCGATACTGTCACACTATCATCTACCCCATCGAAATGCAGCGTATTTGAGAGCGGGTTGTACTTGTTGCCCAGCCACCATACTGCTCCTGAAATAGTACCGTTCAAGTCACCGCAGCTATCCTCCAGAACGCTTCCACTGCCTTTGTCAAAATTATAGTATAGTAAATATCCCCTATTGCCATAGTATAAATCGGATATACTTGATGAACTTAATGCTGTAGTATATATTCTGAAATCATCCAGATTGCCATCGTACGGTAAAGTACCATCTACCAGTGTGCCAAATCTTAAGGTCTCTATCTCAGATGAGACAGTTCCCGATGCAGATGTGCTTCCTCTGTTAACCGAGTCAACGTACATATTCACCGTACTGCCGTTATAAGTAACAGCAACGTGATGCCACCTGCCATCATCTACAACTATATTGGAATTAAAAGTACCAATATCATTGGAATAAAATTGAAGATACCCACTGCTATTGATGTTCAGTTCAAAGTGTCCGCTGTTTTTAGGCCCTTTTGCAAGCAGTGCCTGATAAGAACCTCTATGTGCCGTAGCCTTAATCCATCCTGTGATAGAAAAGCTGTTGCCTATGTTGACTCCGCAGTTTGTTACCTCAGCATAATCATTCACCCCATCGAAATCCAGGGATAAACTATCCCCACGGCTTGAAGACCAATCCGGTCCATTTAATACCGCGTGGTTATTACCTCCAGTCCAGTCCATTGCCATTTTCCCTACCTCGTTCATTTTCCACCATGCCTGTATTCCCGATGGAGCAGCCTCAGGAGTTGGAGTGGGCAAAGGTGTTGGGGTAGGAGTCGGTGATGCGGTAGGGTTATTACCTTCGTAAAGGTTATTTATCTGTGTTGAATCTAACGCTTTATTAAATATCCTGATATCATCAAGCACACCATTGAAGGGTAATGTTCCATCAGCCAGACATCCGATTCTGAACATTTCATACTCATTTACTATCTGCTTATTTGAAATAGTGGCAGATAATTTTTGAGTCTTGTCGACGTATAATTTTAACGTACTGCTGTCGTATGTGGCTACAAGATGGTGCCAGTTATTATCGTCAATAACGGTATTACTTGAATAGTCCCCAAGATCCGGTGCATAGAAATTGAACTTGCCGTCCGGTGAAATGTAAAACTCAAAGTGCCCTTCATCCTTTGTAATCCCTTTTGAAAAAATTACTCTATAGTTAGTCCTGTCCTGGACAGGCTTTACCCATGCTGACATTGTAAATGTTTTTCCAGGGTTTGCATCCATAAATGCTGTCATTACGCTTTTTCCCGATGTTCCATTGAAGCTCAGACCGCTTCCGTACTTTCCAGCCGTCCATGCAGCATTGATAACCTGCCCGTCATGGTGCAGCGCAGAAGTATCATGTGCGCAGTCTCCACTATTTTCATCAAGCTTCCACTGCCCAAGCAGATTGCTGCATGCGTCCTGCGATGGCTCTGCAAAGCTGGACCTTGTCACGTTATAAACCCTGAACTCCTTTATAGCCGGAGAACCGGAAGATGTAGATTTCACAAGTATTCTAACCTTGGTAGTGGTTACCGGAAGGATAGGCATATACATCGTACCAATGGTTTTTCCGCTAAAAACGCTCTTCCAGCCACTGTTCGTTGAATCCCAAGCCTGTATTACATATTTGCTTATACTTGAACCGGAATCCTCCAATATCTGAAATTTATTTACTGTTGTACCCGAGGGAAATTCAAGCTGAAGCCACTCGCCGGCAGAGGTACCCGAGGCACTCTTCCACATTGTAGCATCATTGTTGTCTTTAGCTTTGTCCGGAGTATAACTGCTGCCGGCATTGGATGATGCTGTCGCTGTTGCGTTAAGAGCATAATTGCCACCATTGCTTTCAGTTGTTATATCCAGATCATTCTCACTAATCTGAGCAAAATCACTTGCATCTCCATGGAATTTAGGTGTTCCGCTCTTTCTGTAATATGTGTTATTTTTTAGTACATTACTGTTGTGAATACCAGAAGCATTTCCAATGTAGATTTCACAATTATAAGTCGAATTCGATGGATTCTGCGCATTGTAATACAAAATATTATTTTCAACCAGGTTGCCATGAGTTCTCGGATCATTCGGATTTACCATGAACAAAATGCCATCCCCATCGCTATGATGTATAAGATTGTTCCTGAAGTAATTCCCCATATCTCCTACTTCAAAGTCAAAACCGCATCCATCAGGTACCGAATTTTCCACCCTTGTATATGCAAACTCATTATTTTCTATTACAACATTTTCGCTGCAGCCGATTCCAGCCGAAGCTGCACCCATAAAGAGATTACCTCCGATGTTAAAAAACGTATTACCTGATATGATGCCATTTTTCAAGTTCTGAGGGAAAAGGCCGCTTGATTTTACCCCAGCCTCGCCTTCATGGTAATTATTCTGATAGGTTAAATCCTCAAAGGCCCCGATACTATATCCCTTCGCACCACTGGTAAAAGGATTGTAACAGTTCTTGAACTCGCAATTCCTTACGGTTATTCCTTTTAGCACCGGTAACGAGGGAATTGTATTATTTGTCCCTACTACGATGGCGGGAGATATGCCGACATCCTGTTCTACATAATCAATCTCGTGCAAATAACAGTTTTCAATCAGTATATCTTTAAAATTGGTTTTTTCCATTGAATATAATATATATATTCCTACATTTGCTGAACGGAGCTCCAAATTTGAAATTCTAAAGCCGCCTCCATCAATAATTGTGATGCATTTGTCCTTACTTTTTGAGATCCCTTCGATAATCGGCTTAGCTCCCGTGGAATATGATGTGATTTCAATATAGTCTGCAGATGTACTATTGCCGCTAACCATCAGTTCTTCGCCTGTCCAGGTATCACCGCATTTTAAAAGAATTTTATCACCGGGCTGCAATATCCCGGATGCTTTTTTCAGAGTCTTCCACGGAGTGCTTGAGGATGTCCCGCTATTTGAGTCATTGCCAGCCGATGAACTGACATAATATGACGTCCCTGCAGCCAGTACTATAGTGGAAGATTTTTGAAAGCCTAGACTGAGTGCAAATAAAACACATACGATTATCCCCATAATCCGCAATTTGTTGGCTAATTGATTCGTCATTCAAAAACGCCCCTTTCATAAATCAATTAATTAATGTGCTGTACTTTAGTCCTTCCAAGAAGCAAGCTTATAGATTATTATCATCAGACCATTGATCATACTCATTGGCATAAGCTTATGATAGAAAGATTATGGCGATTATCCATGTTAAGATAATTGAATCGGGAGTAAAGGTATTATATAATTCAAAATCCCTTGTAAACTCTTGAATTAAGGCAATGTACCTAAATCCGATATCAGATCCAGGCACATTGCCCCTCCAGGCTGCAATACTACTATTTCTGTGCGTCTCCGAAAGCTTTTTTAGCTTCCTCATATTTGGAGGTTGTTATAAACTCATTATAGATTTCCGTCCAGCTTTTCTCAAATGCGGCAGTATCCTTTGCAGCTATCAGTTTGGCCGATTTATTGGAGCTGAATGTCGTCCACCAGTAATTGCTTGGAGCATTTGTAGCATCATCAAACCCTGGCTTAATCACACCTTTAACATCCAGATTTTCCTGTGTGAGTATGTTCCATGCCATTGCATAAATATCTGTTACGGTATATGGATAGCTCCTTTGGTAAGTATGCATATCCGGGAATGCATAGGGTCCGCTGAAGAAAGCTTTGCTTTTTGCTCCCATTCCATATTTATAATAGCCCTCATAGGCAACTGTCCCCTTTTCACTTTCACCCTTTTTCAAGCTCTGCAATACGGCTTCATCCTTGAATACTTTCTTTCCGTCCTTCATTTCCCAGGCTCCGCTGCTTTCAGGGCCCCAGTTGTTCATATCCTGCGCTTCATCCGTGTAGAACCAGTCAAAATATTTCAACAGCCTGGGAATATCTTTAAAGTCCTTTTTGACAAAGAACTGAAAAGATACCGGATTCACATGATCGATCGGCATTTTCTTGCCTGCTTCGCGAGGAATAAGCATCGGCCGCAATTCGTCTTCAGGATCAAGCTTTTTCAAAGAATCCCTGACCTTATTGACATCCGGCAGCCACATGCCGCATGCCACACGTCCCGAGGCAGCCTTTTCCTGCATTTGCTCAGGCTTCTGGATTATGAAATCCTGATCTACCAATTTTTCATTGTACAGCTTGTTGAACCATCCGTAGTAGTCCTTTGTGTTTTCAGAACCAAGCCAGCCATTCCAACCTTTATCTCCATTATTTTGCCAGTAATTCGTCACACCGTAGCCGCATCCAAAATGTATCTGCAATGCCGCCGGCAATGTAAACGGTATAATATCCATATTGTTTACTTTTAGATTTAACTCTTTTATCTTTTTCAAATAATTATGGAAATCTTCATAGGTTTCAATGGCAGGCTCAACCTTTAAATCTTCAAATGTCGGCTTCTTTTGCTGATCATTCACCATTTTTTCTATCTCTTTTAAAGGTGTGAACTTATAGCCCAGCTTTTTTAATATACTTTCTCTTGTCCAATATGTCCAGCAGCTCATGGGGTCTACATAAAGATCGTTGCTGTAATCGTTGACCAATGTTAAATTTACATTTGAAATGGAGTACACTTTGCCCTGATATTTGACCTCATCCCACATGCTCTCGGGACAAATTTTCATATAATTAGGCATATTTTCCTGGATTAAACCATTCAGTTCGGCATACTTCCCACTTGCCGCAATTGTAATGGCATCAGCCCCCCAGGTATAGATTACATCCGGCAATTCACCTGAAGCCAAAAGCAAATTGAATCTTTCCTTGAAAGATACTCCCTGATTATACATTGTTTCCTTGACTTTTACATTGAACTTCTTTTCAATTTCAGGAGCATTCCTGTAAGTAAGAAATTTGAACTTTGAAAAAGAAAGTACCCTCAAGTAAAATAAGAAATGTGCTGAAACACAGCAAATGTTGCACAAATCAAATATACGGAGGGTAACTAAAATGAAT
>JAEZCO010000108.1 GCA_023433505.1 Bacillota bacterium
AAGGTTGAAAACATCGTTTAGACTTCGAGTCAGGATAAGAGGGTAAGACAAATAAACCATCAATTTAGTGGTCTTTGAAAAAAGAATATATTTAACACATGGTTATTCAGTAGCTGACTTAATTTTATAACCCTGGTATTTTGCTATTAATATAGCCTGCTCTACAGTAATCTCACGGTCGGCGGGAAGAACGTCAGATTTCCGATAAAGTTCAGCATTGTATGGTTCTTTTTTAGTTAACATGTTGTATAATGCTGTTAGAAGCATTCTTGCTATTGCAATGATTGCCTTCTTGTGACCACGACGCTTTCTTAAACGGAGGTAGCGGTTACGGATTTCCGGATGCTTTACACTTTTAACCACGGAATTAGCGCATTGTACTAAAAGTGGCTTGATGTAGCATCCGGCTTTGGAAACCCGGACAGACTTTTTCTTCCCTGCACTTTCATTGTTGGTAGGCGCAAGACCCGCCCAAGAGCATAAGTGTTTCGCCGAAGGAAAAGACTCCATGCAAACGCCAATCTCTGAAATGACAGTGATTGCAGAGAATACGTTATTAAATGCTGGAGCGGTTAGGATTAGGTCGAGTTCTTGCTGATAGGGACCGGCGAGCGCAAGAATCAGTTTTTCTAACTCTGTTTTCCGGGATTCCAAATCTTCAAAGTGCTTCTTGATAATCTTTAATTTACCGGCCTGTTGTGGTGTAATGTAACCGTCAATGGCGAGCTCTAATTCAGGAATTTTATCTTTCATAGAGCCATGAATTAAAGGTTCAATATCAAATGAAGTATCCAGAGGGTTTTCAAGAATCTTATCCAGAATTTTTTTAGAACTTTTACCAAAAGTGTCCGAGACAACGTTTCCCAACTGTATATTGGAAACCGTGAGACAGTTTTGTAAGCGGTTCTTTTCACTGGACATGAAGCAGGTTAGTTTGTAGCGATAGCGCATAAGGTCACGTAGCTGGCGAATATCAGCAGGAGGCATAAAGCTACCGGCAACAAGATCATGCTTAAACAGGTCAGCAATCCATTTAGCATCTTTCTTGTCAGTTTTTTTACCACGGATAGCCTTAACATACTTAGGATGTGCAAGTACAATAGAACAGTCTTTTTCCAAGACGTTGTACACTGGAATCCAGTACTTACCGGTAGATTCCATACAGACATCCTTACAATTAGAGTCAAGCAGCCATTGTAACAGCTCTTTCAGACCCTTTGTGTAGGTAGAAAAGCGATGGCTCTTGTAGGTGGTGACACCTTGTTTGTTGGTGGAAGCGATGCACGCTACAACAAAAGTTTTGTGAACATCAATTCCACAGCAGACTTTATACACAATTTTTAAAGCCATAGGGACCCCTTTCTGAACAGGAAAGCTCGATAGAATTATAGGGAGATACGGCATTGACTGAACGCCCAGCATTTAAACGAGTTTGTTTAAACAAAGATAAGGTTACGTACTCAAAGGTACACTTATTTGTGCTTGAAAAGGCGGTCTACACATATAAATATGCGGTCATCTGACAAGTCAGACAGCCCACTCACCTCCCCGTGATTTGTAGTGTACCGAAATCCCTATGAACTTGATTATAAATTAAATAACGCTCAAAGGCACCTTTTCATTACGTTTTGTGCCTTGAGCGAAGCGAAAGGAATGAATATAAATATGAGTCAACATGAAAAAAAGAGGTTTATAAGCAAGGAAATACTGGTAAATGCCATCAAGGACTCCTTTATAAAATTAAATCCTATAACAATGATAAAAAATCCTGTCATGTTCGTCGTGGAAATAGGTTTTGTGATTACGCTATTCCTGACCCTTTTCCCTGACGCATTTGCAGAACAGGAAGGCAATATAAGCTTATACAATGCCGTCGTCTCAGGAATTCTTTTGATTACCGTGCTGTTTGCCAATTTCGCGGAAGCGGTGGCGGAAGGAAGAGGCAAAGCTCAGGCGGAAAGCCTGAAAAAGACGCGCAAGGATACAAAGGCAAAGCTTTTGGATAAAAGCGGCGGCATAAGAATTGTCAATGCAGGGGAGGTAAAAAAGGGCGATATCGTCCTTGCCGAGCTTGGCGACATCATCCCCAACGACGGAGAGGCCATCGAAGGTCTGGCCTTTGTCGATGAATCTGCCATCACCGGAGAATCAGCCCCCGTTTTGAAGCAGGCAGGAAGCGATTTCAGCTCCGTCACCGGGGGTACGAAGGTTACCAGTGACTGGCTTAAAATAAGAATTACGGCAGTTCCCGGCGAGTCCTTCCTGGACCGGATGATCAGCCTGGTTGAAGGGGCGTCCAGGCAGAAGACGCCCAATGAGATTGCCCTGACCATGGTACTGGTAAGTTTAACGATGATCTTTTTAATTGTCATTGTCGCCCTCTACCCCATGGCTGAATATTCGGGAGTGAAGATCCCCGTATCCACCCTGATCGCATTGCTGGTATGCCTGATTCCGACAACCATAGGCGGATTGCTCTCAGCCATAGGGATCGCGGGAATGGACAGGGTGACACGGTTTAACGTCATCGCTATGTCCGGCAAGGCAGTCGAGGCGTGCGGTGATGTGGATACGATGATCCTGGATAAAACCGGGACAATCACCTATGGCAACCGGCTGGCAGCAGAATTTATTCCTGTAAATAAAAAATCGCTGGAGAACATTACAAGGTTTTCTGTAATTTCGTCACTGAAAGACGAAACCCCCGAGGGGAAATCGGTCCTTGAGCTTGCGAAAAAGCAGGGTATTACGGTAAACGCCGAAGAGTACGAAAAAGCTGAATATATCGAATTTACCAGTCAGACAAGGATGAGCGGGATCAATCTTCCCAACGGGGCACAGGTGAGAAAAGGTGCCTCCGACGCAATCCGGAAATTTGTCAAGGAATTGGGTGGCACACCCCCGGAGGAGCTTGAAGCTGTCACGGCTAAAATAGGAAAAGCAGGCGGAACGCCCCTGGTCGTATGTGTGGATAAAGAAATATTCGGTGTCATTTACCTAAAAGATACCATAAAGCCGGGGCTGGTAGAACGTTTTGCAAGGCTGCGGCAAATTGGCATTAAGACCGTCATGTGTACGGGGGATAATCCGTTGACCGCGGAAACCATTGCCAGGGAAGCCGGTGTTGATGAATTTGTTGCGGAGTGCAAGCCGGAAGAAAAGATTGATTTGATTAAAAAAGAACAAGCGCAGGGCAAGCTGGTGGCAATGACCGGAGACGGGACCAACGACGCTCCCGCTCTGGCCCAAGCCGACGTCGGACTTGCCATGAACAGCGGGACCCAGGCGGCTAAGGAAGCTGCGAATATGGTAGACCTGGATTCCGACCCGACGAAGATTATCGAGGTGGTAGAGATCGGCAAGCAGCTTTTGATTACAAGAGGTTCCCTGACAACCTTCAGCATCGCCAATGATGTAGCAAAATATTTTGCCATCATTCCTGCCATGTTCACTTTGGTAATCCCGCAGATGCAGGCACTGAACGTCATGAAGCTTGAAACGCCCATGAGCGCCGTATTGTCCGCATTAATATTCAACGCGGTTATTATCCCTCTGCTCATCCCCATTGCCATGAGAGGTGTAAAATATAAGCCCATGAGCGCGTCGGCAATTCTCGCACGGAATATGGCAATATACGGTCTGGGCGGCGTCATCGTACCTTTTGTCGGAATCAAGATCATCGATGTTGTTATAAATCCCTTGTTGAAGGCTTTGAGCCTGGGTTAAAGGAGGAATGGAAAATGAAAGTCTTTATTAGAGCTATTACGGTAAGTATCGCACTGCTGCTGATATGCGGCATCTTATATCCGCTGGGAATGACGGGCATAAGCCAGCTTATTTTTCACGGACAGGCAAACGGAAGCATTGTCGAATACGAAGGGAAGCCCGTCGGGTCGGAGCTTTTGGGGCAGGCTTTTTCCGATGCGAGGTTTTTCCATGGAAGGGTGTCGGCCTATAACTACAACACCTATACACCGAAGGATACGAAGCCGGATCAGAATGGAAAGACAGCCTATGCAGGCGTCAGCTCCGGCTCGGCAAACCTGGCTCCTTCCAATCCCGCATTGGCCGACCGGGTTAAAACGGATATCGGCGCATTTCTGGAAACTCATCCCGACGTCAAAAAGGAAGACATACCCACCGACCTCCTGACAAGCTCGGGCTCGGGACTTGATCCCCACATCAGTCCGGAAGCGGCTAAGCTGCAAATTTCCGCAGTTTCCAAGGCGACGGGTATTCGTGAATCAGAGCTTAAAGAAATTGTCTTTAAGCATACGGAAGGCAGACAATTGGGGATATTCGGAGAACCGAGAGTAAACATCCTGAAGGTCAATATAGAAATTGCAGACCGGTTAAAATAAAACATCGGAGGGTTAACTGTCCATGGTAAAGAAGTGGTTTCCGATTAGGGTAAAAATGGCATAATAAGTATCATCCGCCCTCCGAGGGACTTAAAGATTTCGATTGAGCAGGCTGCCGCTTTATCGGCAGCCGCTCGGATGACTTCAATTATATTTTTATCCAGGACTGGAGGAGGGATGCATAAACAGGTGGGAAAGAGATTGAAAATTGTTTAAAAATTCATGCTGAAGCTCAGTTTTCAATGCAATCCGCTGAATATGTCTTTTTAGAGAACAATTGATCAACATACTCGAAATACATGTCCCTGGATGAAAACACAGGAACATATTCATTTAATAACTTTTGGGCATCACAGGCCCCATTGGCAAGAAGCTTCTTTAAAATACCCGACATAAGCTTTGCTCCTGATAAATAAGCTGTAGCCTTATTTTTTATCCTATAGCTCGAAGAATGCAGGACGCCTTCCACTCCGCCCGTCAACGGCTGTATTACAGGCATTAATGCGGAAAGATCCCCCATGTCGGTAGATCCTATACCGTTTATATAGCCAATCCCATCCCTTCCGGCCAGGGATTCCATAATATGTAATGCAATATCCTGAAGGTTTTTATTCTGAATCACTGGAAAAAAGCCGGGCATGTCTTCTATTTCAACTTTGGCTCCCAATGCTATGGCTCCCCCGGCCAAAGCCCTATCGACCTTCCTGTTTACCTCCAGGACGCTCTCCATCGTACGGCCTCTGACATAGGTCTCCATATGGACCCTGTCGGGTATGATATTGACGATTTCACCGCCTTTTGTTATTATCGGATGAATTCTTATGCAATCTTCTTCACGGAATGTCTCTCTTAATGAATTTACAGCCATAAGGCCAAGGTTTGCCGCATACAGGGCATTGATACCTTCCCCTGGCGCCGAACCGGCGTGAGCTGCCCGGCCTATGTACCTTATATCTTTTACTATAAATCCGTTATTCGGCGGCTCCATATAGAACATTTTATTTCCAGGCGCCGCATGTGCCAGAATGCCTATGTCAATATCATCAAACCATCCCCTGTAAAGTAATTCCGGTTTTCCTCCCAGGTACCTGATTGTCCTTCTTTCCCTCAAAGCCGCCCTTTGTTCTATTTGTATGTATTCCTCGGCAGGGACAGCCATAAAATGTATTTTTCCCGTCAATTCATTCATTATGCCCGAGTCAAGAATCCCCATAGCCGTTCCGAGCATTGAGGCAATTTGTATATTATGCCCGCACGCATGTACCGCACCCGTCTCCCTGTCACATTCAGGATGATCCCTGCATATGACGGCATCCAGTTCTCCGATAACGGCAACCGCCGGGCCGGCTCTGCCGGTATCAACCGTTGCCTTTACGCCGGGAATATCATCAAATTCTACAGGCTTTAGCCCAAGCGAGCGGAATTCATCCGCCACCAGTGCGGATGTACGGAATTCCTTGAATCCAACTTCCGGGTTCTTGTATATATCTTCTCCGATAGCAATAATGCGGTCTTTTCTTTTATCAATACATTCCCAAATGTGTTCTATTGATTTATCTGTGTCTGTCAAAAGCTGTACGCCCCCCTTGCTTCATTACTATCCCTGTGATAAAGTCTTTATTATCTCCAGCAGGAATTCCGCAGAATTGACAAGGTCCCTTACAGAAATTTCCTCCTCGACGCTGTGCACCTTGTTCATGCCAACACTCAAGCCTAAACATTTGATACCGTTTCCGCTCATGATGTTAATATCACCGCCGCCTCCTGTCGAACCAAGCTTCAGTTCAATACCCGAGCGGTCGGCAGCTCTTTTAAGTACGGTGATGATCCTGTCGGCTTCATCAATGCTGAAAGCCGGGTATTCACATTTAACCTTGAAATCAAAAGTGCCTCCGAATTTCAATACCGCCTTTTCGAAGCATTCCCTCATATGTTCAATTTGAGCATCCAGCTTCTTTTCATTTCTGCTTCTTGCTTCAGCGCTTATTTTCACCTGTCCGCATACGATGTTGGTAGCCAGCCCTCCGTTGATGATCCCAATATTGGCTGTTGTTTCGTCATCAATCCTTCCAAGCTTCATAAGTGATATGGCATAGGATGCGCTCTGTATAGCGCTTATCCCCTTTTCAGGCTCCACTCCGGCATGTGCCGCCCTGCCCAGGACTACTACGTCAATTGTTTTCTGTGAAGGTCCCTGAATTATTACATTACCGGCAGCACCCGCCCCATCAAGTCCAAACCCATATACGGCACGAAATTGGCTGTAATCAAGGCATTTTGCTCCCAGCAAGCCGCATTCCTCTCCAACAGTAAAAACGATTTGAATATCTCCGTGCCTTATTCTTTCTTCCTTCAACACCCTTATTGTTTCCAGGATACTCACGATCCCGGCTGCATCGTCGCCTCCAAGGACAGTCGTACCATCGGACTTTATAATGTCACCCTCAAGCACCGGTTTCTTGCCCGTTCCAGGCGCAACCGTATCCATATGCGCGTTTAGCAGTACTGCCGGAATACCTTCTTCCCCTTTTACAAGGCAAATCACATTCCCTGCATTACCACCGATTTTTTCCGCCGTATTGTCTTCATCGACCGGATAGCCCATGGCCTCAAGCTTACCGATCAACAAGTCCGCCATTTGCCTTTCATTTCTGCTCAGGCTGTCAACCTGCACCAATTCCATAAATTCATTTATAATTCTTCTTTCATTTACCATTAAGCATACCTTCCCTCATTCGCAGACAAGCCTTACAATCTGGTGCAGAGTAACGTCGGGAAGCTGAATGCCGTACATGCCGTTCTCGAAGCTTACATCCAGTTCTTTCCGTTCGGGATAGACCAGCTCTGCCCGTCTGATTTTTTTCCACCTGCGTGACACGGAAACCAATCCGCCATTGACCTTTGGGGCTTCCCCTTTTGCAAGGCGGGGGAGTGAAGACAATTGATGGATTATGATCTCATTGTTTGCTATTCTTTCATAGAAAGCCATTTCAAGCACTTCATGGTAATCTGTGATCAGCCGGATACGGGGCTCCTTGATATATTCTTCAAAAACGCCCGCCATGAAGCCTTCAATCCAGTTGAACTCCTCATTCTCCATATGAAAAATATCGAAGCCGCAATATAAGACTTTTCCCAATCCATATGAATTGACAAACACCGCGTGTTCATCGGTAACGCAGGATGGCGGCGGGCTCCACCAATTGACCCAGCTCTCTTCGGTCAATTCAGTCGCCGGATTTATGAATTTTGCAACTGATTTTGCCGTTTTCTTATGAATCCTATACCTGACCGGCCCAATGGGAGGCATCGTTTTCGGGACGTATTTCCAGACGGAATCCTCTTCCAGCTTTAAGTAGCTGCCCCACAAATTGTCCTTATACCTGTCAAATACTCCGCTGTAGCTGCATCCATACAATTCGGCCAGCGAAAAATCCTCGAGCATTTCGCCTCTGCCGTCATAAAGACTGGTCCTGCCGGAGCTGATCAACACCCCGCCTTCCTCTACATACCTTTTCAGTACACTTTTGATTTGATCGCCGATATGATAAACCTCCGGTAGAATTATAGCCTTCAGTTTCTTTATGGACTCATAGCCAATATCCTGCTCAGGTATTATCTTCCAGGCGTATTTATTATAATCGCAAAGCTTCATGGCGCCCAGAACACTTTCACGGTGCCTGCTGCCCAGCTTTGCCCTTGTAATGGCATTAGCCTCAACCGTTGCGCCATTGCCTATTTTTTCCGATAAATCGCTTTTTATGATGCCTATATCCGCAACGACATCCCTGTTGCTTAAATACTGTTCAAATTTCTCAACTTCCCTATATGCCTTGCCTACCCTTTGCGCCTCTTCATGCTCAAGTGTTCCGTCGGGATGCTGGGAGCCGCTGTATATGAATACCCTGCAGCCCTGAGCGGCAATTTCGGATGCTGCAAGCGTATAAATATTCTCATTACGGTAGTTGTACACATCGGAAACATTCCCCGGCCCCATCTGAGGATATTGCCCGACAGCCGTATCTCTGGCGTATGCCGACGACAGCCAGTTGCCTGCCCATGGCTCGGTAAACTGGTAGTCAAGCATATCCCTTATCCTTTTATTATAAAGTGATGCAAAATTAATGGTAACCTTGATATCCGGATCCAGTTGCTTCACCCTTTGGATAATGTCCCGAAGCATCTCTTCCGCACAGGTATCAAGAAAGCTGAGAATATCCGCCGCATTTTTATCCAGTCCCTCCTGGCTTGAGGGTAACTCATAGCTATACGAATTCCTGAACTTTTCCCTGCATACCGGGCAGTAACAAAGGGTCTTTCCGAATATATCCAGAAAAAGGCTGTCCGGCTTATACCCGCTCACTATCTCGCCAAGCTGTTGAAGCGCATACTTCCGGTATCCGGTTTCGTAGCATACAATTCCCCATTTGGCCATTCTTCCCGTCACCCTTTTGGGCTTTCCGTCGGATGTCATAACACACCAATCAGGGTGTTCCTTAAAAGCAAGCGTATCGTATTCCATGCAATAGTATGCGTTGAACTCAATTCCATTTCTTTTCAGGACAGGCGCAAGCTTTTTTATCCAGTCTTCCTTCAAGCCGGGATGCCTCTTCCCTACGGCGCTATCGTAGTATGTAACGCCCCAGTGATCCTTGAAATATACCATCAGGTTGTTTATATTTGCTTTTTTGTAGAATTCTTCATACTCGGCTATATCAAGCTTGTCCAGTGTAACAATGGGGGGATTGGGAGAATGGTGGTCAATCAGATAACCCCGATGTGTGTTTTTAAATAAATCAGACATATCAAAACTCCTTTTACTTATATTAAAATAAAAAACCAATACAACTTTCAAATAGCTTCCTTTTCCGGACGCGTCTATCCCTTGACCGCCCCTGCCGTCAAACCCCTTTCAATTTTATCCTGCAAAATGATGTAGGTTATGATAGGAGGCATGATAGACATGACAATTGCAGCCATTACGCCTCCGTAATCGGACGTCATCTCGGCAAAAAATGACTGTAGCCCTAGAGCAATGACCTGCATTTTTTTGTTACTGATGAACACCAGAGGAAAAAGCAGGTTATTCCAGGCAAAAAGGAAATTAAATACCGAAGCCGTTGATATTGCAGGGAGCGACAATGGAACGATTGTATTCAAGAATACCTGTATCGGATTGCAGCCGTCAATAATTGCAGCCTCTTCAATTTCAGAGGGAATGGATTTTAAAAAGCCTGTGACGATGAACACGGTTATCGGCAATTGAAATGCACAGAATAAAAGAATAATGACCGCATAATTGTTTGTAATGCCCAAACCGCCAAAGGTATATGCCAGTGGGATTACCGTCGTCTGAATAGGTATCATCATTCCTGCAACAAAAAAGATGAAAATAAGGTTTTTCAGTTTGAACTTAAACCTTGCAAGAATGTATGAGGCCAGCGTACCTGTCAATCCGGCGATTAAAATGGTACCTGCGGTCAGAATGATGCTGTTTAAAAAACATCTCCCGATATTCCCAACCATAACGGCTCTAGCGAAATTTGAGAACTTCATTTCCACCGGCAGTGAAAAAGGGTTCAGGAAAATATCCATATCATCTTTCAAGGAGGATATGACGGCAAAATACACCGGGAATAAAGTTATCACCGAAAATGCCGACATAAATAGGTAATATAGAGTTTTACCCATTGTCTTTTTTTGCTTCTCTTTGTTATTATTTCGAATCATGCCAATCACCCTTAATATTCAATCTTTTCCCTTTCCATGGCTTTCATGCTTACGACCGCCAAAACTATGCAGACAACAAATATAAATGCCGATATGGCGCTTCCCAATCCATAATGATTGTACCGAAAGGCCTCAAAATACATGAGCGTCGCCGGCAATTGCGTCAAGCCGTTGGGACCGCCGCCTGTCATAACAAATACCATATCAAACTGCTTTAGATTACCGGTAACAATCAAAACTACAGAGGTCTTAACGGATTCCCATATGATTGGCAGAATGATATACCTTAGCTTTTTGAAACCTTTTGCTCCATCTAGTTCTGCGGATTCAAGTATTTGTTCCGGTATTGCCGTCAGCGCTGCAAATCCTATCATCATGTGATAGCCAAAGCCTGCCCATACATTCGTAATCGTTATGCAGTTCAATGCGGTATGCGGATCAAGAAGCCAGGCAGTTGTGAGGTTTTCCAGGCCCAGTGCGCTGAGGACCATGTTCAATACGCCGGTCTCATTGGGAAAAAATATGAACGACCATAACAGGGAGGTCGCTGTCAGAGGTAAAACAACCGGAAAAAAGTAAAATATCTTGTATACTTTGAATCCTTTATAGTATTTTCCCAAAAGAATTGCCAGTCCATAAGCCAGAGGTATCTGTATAATAAGGGTAAGCAGCATATATTGGAGTACATTTCTCAGGGATAGTAAGAATTCTTTTGATTCAAACATATCGATAAAATTCTGGAGCCCCACAAATTTCAACGCCACGCCCTGAATTCCCGGCCAACTGAAAAAGCCGAAATACAGGGATTGTATTATGGGAATCACAGCCAATACGATGTATATCGCCAGAGCCGGCAGCATAAATAGGAAAATTACCTTTAGATTCGTCCTGTACCGTTCCATTTTTGCACTCCTTAAATGAATATGCAATTTAATCATTGTATGCCTTGGATGTTGATATAGTGGAACGAGGATGCTTCATTCCACTATATCAATTGAATCTCCTTCAGCAACAAACAATCACAAAGCGGATTTAAATCATATCCAACCCGGTTTAGGGGTTATTTGCTGTTCTTGTCGATTTCATCCTGAATTTCTTTTGCAGCTGCTTCCGGTGAATTGCTGAGCAGCAAACCGATCAGTGAATTCCTCGTTCTGTCCTGCATTTGGGTCAGAGGATCAAAATTAAAGCTATCGCCGCCTGAGATCTTCACATTACTTGCGTATGAAACGAATCCGCGGAAAATATCTGTAAATTCCGGACCGCTCGCATCAATATCTTTTCTTGCAATGATTTGCTGTGCGGTAGACGCCAGCTTTTGCTGACTTTCCTTGCTGGTCAGGAATTTAATTAAAGCGATCTCTGCTTCTTTTTCCGCACCTTTCACATCGCCCTTCAACTGATACCCCTGCGGATATATGACGCTGTTTCCTTGAAATTCCGTTTTTTCCTTGAAATATGGAAATGCAAAAGTACCGATTTTATCATGGATTTCCGAAGCATTACACTCACCGATGAACCAGGAACCGTTTACGATCATCGCTGACTTGCCTGCAAAAAATAACTTCTTTTCCGTGTCATAGTCTATGCCTTCAAAATTCTTCATGAAAGCGCCTTTTTCTTTAAGACCCTTGAGGATGCCCAATGTTTCAACGATGTCGGCATCCGTCCATTTGGCCTTTCTGGCACCGAGATCCTTCACTTTTTCGACGCCGCACCACTTGTACAAAATCTGATTATGTATATGCCCTACCCGCCAGGTATCTTTCCCTCCGCAGGAGATGGGTGTCACCCCTATTTTATTGAGCTTACCTATTGCATCGTACAATTCGTCCATTGTTTCCGGCGTTTTTGCAATGCCTGCCTTTTGAAAAAGCTCCTTGTTGTAAACGATCAGCTCGGGCGAAGGCCTGTCCGGAACTTCATAATATCCGGGAACTCCATAAGACTCAAAGTTCCAATTTTCAAATGCCCCGTCAATGAACCCGTCAAACCACTCTTTATCATTCATCAGTTCGGTTACATCCAGGAGTGCTCCATTTCTTGCATATTCAACAAGATTAGCTATACCGATCAGTGTAAATATGTTGGGCAAAGTCCCCGTAGCCATATCGGTTTTGAATTTGTTATTGTATGCTGCTTCCTGGCTGACTGAATCATCCTGGACTTCAATATTCGGATGTTCTTTTGCAAATTCATCGAGAACTGATTTGAACCATGCCACTGTCGGTGTTTCTCCGGACATCCTTGTAAATATTCTGATTTTTACCTTTTCGGCTGAAACACTGCTTCCTGCTGTCCCGCTGCTCTGGCCGGGCGTATTCGTACTGGTCTGATTGGCATCCGGATTGCTGCTTTTAGAACATCCTGCCATCGTCAACGACATAACCATGAGAAAAATTAGTATTAGTGAAACATGTTTTTTAAAAGTTTCCATTAATTTTTCCTCTCTTACTTATCAAGTTTTATACGATCGTATAAGAGCAATTATAAAAGTACTGTATCCCTAATTGAATGGAAAAGTTTTATTTTTATATGGAATTTTTTTATTACATTTGTCTTTAAACTCTCTTCAAATATCTTTGCGGAGACAATCCATATTTCTTTTTGAACGACTTGCTGAAATAAAGGGGATCGCCGTAACCGACTTCATAGGCAACTTCGCTGACTTGAGTGTCTTTTTCCCTGTCCATATATTCCTTTGCCCTGTTTAGGCGGAAATTTACCAGGTACTCAATGATGGAGTATTTGGTTTGCTCTTTAAAAATCTTGCTCAGATAGCTTGCATTGACATATAATTTTTCCGCTATTTCCGCCAGAGACAAATTTTCATTGGCATAGTTGTCTTCAATATATACCTTGGCGTTTTCTACAATTTTAAGCAATTTAAAATTACTATTTATTTTTATGGAATTCTGGATCCTATCATATAATTCGTTTACATATTCTCTCATATCCGTAATCGTTTCCAGATGATTCAAAGAATCCATATAATAATTCTGGTATTTGTTGATTTCATTACCCTCGACATTTATTTCCTTCATAAATCCGATTGCTACATAAATGTAGCTACCCACGATATAGATAATGCTGCTTTTCCCCGCATGCTTCCTGATTGCTTCATCCAATACCCTATTTATATCCATATGGATATCCTGCAGTTTTCCCAGCCTTAACCGGAGCAGAATCTCATCCTTGCTCTGCATGTATTGCGAAATATCGTCATCAAAAATGGGATCGACGTTATCGTAAACAAATACCTTGAAGCAGCCTTCATAAAACTTGCGGTCCAAAGCCCTCACAGCCTCTTCAAATGTTTTCCGGCAATCCCTGATGCCCGTGTGCAGCCGGCTCAGCCCAATCGTAACTGTAAAATTCAAATATTGCTTGACCGCCTCCTTGACTTCACTGCATAGCTCCGCCAGGCAATCCACCATGCCGTCCCATTCTGCCAGGGCTGCAATCCTGTTTTCATTCCATTCAAAGACCTTGCAATTGCATTTAGAGGATATTATTTCATTGGCTATATTGCATATGCTGAATTTCCACAATTCCCTGTCCGCATCGGAAGCCCAGTTTTTCAAATAATTATCCACTTCAATAACAATCGAATAGATATTTTCTCCTTTGATGTTAATGGTATCGGTAATATTTCTGAAAACCCCATCCTCCGCTTTCTTTCCGGAAATCAGTGCTTTAAGGACGGTGTCATTGCTGTTATCACGATATCTTGTAACCTGATTTTCAAGATTGTTAATATATTGCTTCTGTCTTCTTTCAGCCAGTATGCTTTCCTTTACCTTATTCAGCACCCTTTCCAGCGGTTTTGCTTCCACCGGCTTTAACAAATACTCGACCACACCTGCTTCCAGAGCGCTTCTGGCATAATCAAAATCGCTGTAAGCAGTCAATATGATTATTTTTATAGATGAATACTTTTTACTGATTATTTTAGCCAGTTCAATCCCATTAATAAATGGAATATTGATATCGATGATCACAAAATCAGGTTTTAACTTTGCGATATATTCCAGGGCTTCCTTTCCGTTTTCAGCTTCCCCGATAATACGGAAGCCATGCCTTGTCCAATCAAAGGATTTTATAATAAGCTGCCTTACCAGATACTCATCATCCACAATCATTGTTTTAATCATTTTAACCTCCTCGCCTCAAGCCGGTTTCCACCTTAATCCCTTTGATAAGGTATCACAATAATGACTTCGGTACATCCGTTTTCACTATTAATTTTTTCAATACCGTATTCGCTGCCAAAATGCAGCTTCAATCTTTCATTAATGCTTCTCAAGCCAAAATAAGGCTTGTCTTTATCGGTATCACCGAAAAATTCCATATTCAAAACATTGCTGGCAAAGCCCTTTCCGTTATCAATTATCGATAGCCTTACACAGTTTCCTTCCAGGACCCCCTTGATTCCGATGAAGCCCTTATAATCGCATTCCCTGAGGCCATGGTAAATTGAATTCTCAACCAGCGGCTGAATCGTCAGCTTGATTATCTGGCTTTCCAGAACACCTTCATCAATCTCAAAAAAGTAAATGAATTTATCCTTGAACCTCATCACTTGAATTTCCAGATAGCTCTTGACAATATTCAATTCCTCGTTCAGTGTAATCAATGTGCGCCCTTTACTCAAGGAGATTTTATAGAAAAGCGACAAGGATTTGAGCATACTCAACCCTTGATCCAATTGCCTCAATTGTACCAGTGCAGATATGCTGTCAAGCGTATTATACAGAAAATGCGGCTTGATCTGCTCCTGTAATGCCGCCAGTTCGTATTTCCTTTTGTTGCGCTGCTCGTCATATATCCGATCGACAAGCTGTGAAATTTTAGCAACCATATCATTAAATTTCTTTGATAATAAGCCTATTTCATCGTTGCTGTATTCTACCGCCCTTATTTCAAAATCTCCCTCTCCCGCAAGCGACATTATCTCAGACAACTCGACAATAGGCCTTGTAATAAACCTGGATAAAAAGTATACCAGCATACAGGCAAGAATAATACATACAATCCCAATCATATAATTCAGCAATATTATTCGATTGTTTTTTTCCATAATGTCGGACAAAGGGACCAGACCCATCAGGATCCAGTCAAAAGACTTGATATGTTTGGAAATAACCAGGTACCTTGTACCGTCAATCTTCAGAATCTTACCTTTGTTGTCAGGCTTTCTTGCCCATTGAAAATAATTGCTTTCACTGATATTACTATATAGCTCTTCTTTATTAAGAGATGAAATTATCACCCCGTCATTATTGGCAATCATAATTTTACCCGATTGTTCATACTGTATATCCGAATAAATTTTAGAGATTTTTTCTTCGGGAATATACAATTCCAACCTTCCTACTTCTCTTGCATTAACAACCGAAATTATGGGCCTGGCAATTTTAATAGCATTTTTATGGACCGGATCCGCAAAGAAACCGATATTTTGCGTATCATAAACCCTGCAGACAGTGTTATTTATACTTTTCCCTTTTGATTCGTGATGATTCTCCTGTATGTTTTCCGCATACTTTTTTATATCGTTATTGCTGGAACAGAATATGTTCCCGTTATAGTAGCTTGAAACAATTGAATATACATATTCACCATTCTGTATAATTCCATCGAATATCCCCCGGATTATGTAATCATACTCGAATTTTTTAACCAGACCGGTTTCGTCTGAAAATGCAGCCGCATCCTGCAAATAGCTATTCGCAACAATTATTCTTGAAAGGTCCTCGGAATGGCTCAGCATATTATTAATATTTTCAGTCACTAGGTTCAAATTTTGAACACAGCTTTGTATCGTATTGTCAATGATCACCCCGGAGGATATCTTATTGGGTATTGTTGTCAGTAATCCCAAGGATATGATCGTAAGTAAAATATATAAAATATTGATTTTCCATCTTATTGACAAATCCAGATACTTTTTTTTAATAGTTTTTAAAAGGAAACCTATCGAATTCAAGATATCACCCCCTTGGGTATAACATTAATCCTTTCAGCCTTCACAGCCGGCTGCCATTTTTTCAATCTCATGCTGCACAGCTTTTCAATTTCCAAGGTGCGTTGCCTGAATGGCTTTGAAAGTATCAGTTATTCAAAACGATGGTGTAAATTTGAGCCCAGGGAACATTTTATTATTTCCCTGCCGGCTTATTTCATGGGAAAGCTGGCTCGCTGCCGGTGGATTGGCTTGTCCTCGCCAGGCAGGGTTCGACCCGCTAAATTACATGACCTTGCCCAATCGCACGGAAGTTGAGTTAATAATATATTAATATAATTTTAATAATTTGTCTAATCGCATTTAAAAGGGAACATTCTTGCCCAATTCCTGGTGGAGGCACTTGTATTGAGCCTTTTGGGAGGCATTACGGGAATATTCGCAGGAATAGGGCTGGGAAGCGTCGCAGGATTTTTAGGATATGCCTTTTCATATTCTGCCGGCATAGTTTTCATATCCTTCGGCTTTGCAGTGATCGTAGTCCTGGTGTTCGGGATATTTCCAGCATACCACGCATCGTTCTAGAATTCGATTGATGTGTTGAGACAGGATTAACCGGATGGATGATGTATAGTAAGCGTTGTTAGGGGGCAGACAGCTTCTGCCCCCTTATTAATTATATATAATGCATTTGCGACCAGCCTCGTCGAAACTCAGTGATAAAATTAATTTTTTACGAACGAGAAAATCAATTTTGAATTAGGTCGTTATAATTCGGATAAAAGTAACAACTTCCCTTTAATTATTGTTCAAGAGCCACTGCTCCGCTTCATCAAAATTCGCATAGGTACGGAACATGCTTCCTCTGTTGCTTTCGGCAAGAAACTCCTTGAACTTGCCTCTGGCTTTATCTTTATCAAGCACGGCAACGGTTTTGATATTGTACTGAACAAATTTTTGCAGGATCGCTCCGGCAATACCGGTTTTCAACCGCAGAAACTCATCAGACAACCTTTCTCCCTGAATGAGTAAAAGGTTTGTTCCATTTTCCATGCATAGCGTTAAAAGGGTCAAAGCATCCTGCTCCTTTTGAATAAGGAGCCCTTCACGGTCTAATTTGATATATTTTTGCCCGTTCTTCTCAACAATCGTATACTCCATTTCCTTCGCCTCCTCCTTAATCGTAACAATGTCGTCTGCTCTCGTTTCATAGTCCGCGTCATTGAACCGAGAAAGGCTTTGCCTGACTTTATCCACCCATTCCAGCTCGAGTCTGTATGAACTCAAAATATTCTCATACAGCAATTCCCAAATAGCGGCTTCACGAGGTGTCCGGCCAGGCATAAGGCAATCGTGCTCTATTTTGTTTTGCTCCATCGCGAGCCGGCCTTTCACTTCTTGCTCATATTGGGTCAGCAGCTGGCGAATTTCGTTGTTGTCCAACTGCGCCGTCCATGCGAGCTGAATAAGAAAAGAATTCTTTATTTCAGGCGCTTCCGGCAAACCCAGTACCCATCGCTTAAGCTTACCCAATCCGGCATCAGTAATTGTATATACCTTCTTTGACGGAGAACTGTCTTGATGTATCGTTTCGCTTGTTACATAACCGTCATCATGTAACGAGAGCAGAACCTTATAAATCTGGTTATTGTTCCCGGACCAGTACATAAAAGGTGAGTCCTGCATAATTTTTTTAAGCTCATAGCCTGTAAGTGGTTTATAACTGAGCAATCCTAAAATCGCCTGGTTGATAGACATCATAATTCCCCTTTCTAACATAGGTTAATAGTAACATATGTTAGAAAGAAGGTCAATGTTTTTCTATTCCTCTTTTGAGTAAAGAAAAAACGGTTGCTGATTTAAACATTTCAAAACGAATGTTTAAATCAGCAACCGCCGTTCCATTGTGGTTCATCTATTCTTTTCGCTTCTTGCGAAGACAAATGTGCCAATAACAAGGCAAATCAGAGTTAATGCCACAATAGCAATAAATGTAATAATCGGATTAAACAGCACAACGCTGTCATACTCTGGTGTGCCTGCATAGACCACCGCACGGGTAAGGTCAAGACAATAAGTCATAGGCATTACACGGGAAAGCCAGAGCAATATGCCGCTGGAATGATTGATAGGGATAATGGCGCCGGAGAGAAACATCTGCGGCATAACCACAAGCATTACCGCAAGATTTGCCAGCCTGTTGCTTTTGATAAAGCCAAGGATCAGCATGGCCACCGCTCCGGCTGCAAGGCACATGAGAGGCGACAAGGCAAATATTAATAAAAGCTGTCCTGCGCCAAGCGTTACCCCCATAAACAGTCCGACGATAATCGTCCCCAGCATGCCTACAATGGCGCCAAAGGACGAGCCTAAAATCTTGCCGACGATAATGGAGTAACGGGAGGCCGGCGACACCATCATTTCCTGTGTAAAGTCCGTAAAATGGTCCTCAACCAGCGAAGTCATACCCGTTGTCGTAGTCATAAACAGCATATTGACAAGCATTCCCACCATCATAAACTGACCGTAGTTAAAGTTAAGTCCGCCTGCCATGTTTTCCCCCAAACTGCCGCCCAGCATTCCCATCATTACTATCGGCATGGCAAAGCTCATGATAATGGACATGGGCGACTTGAAAAACAGTGTGATATCCCGTGCCATGATGGTTATCACCGCATTGATTTCCTTTGCGGTTTTTGATTTTTTCCGTGGAATTTGCAATACAAGCTCACTCATGCTGCGCCACCTCCTGTACGTGTCAAATATTCAATATAAGCGTCTTCCAGCGACGGCTCCTCCATTTTAAGCACCGACAGCCGGGTTTTGAGCCCTGCAATGATCTGCTGCGGCGTTATGTCCTGATAGGGCAAAACGACATGCTTATCTATTTTATGTGCCAGTCCCATACTGGAAAGCTCATCGGTCAGCGATGCGCGGTCTTCGGCATCCAAAATCAACTCCTGCTTGAGCAAGCTTTGTTTCATTTCATCCGGCGAGCCGTTAATGGCTATTTGCCCTTGATTGATGATGCACACCTTATCTACATGCTCGGCTTCATCAATATAGTGGGTGGTCAGGAACACCGTTGTGCCATACTCCCGCCTAACCTGATCGATATATTCCCAAAGACTGCGCCGGCTTACGGCGTCAAGTCCCTGCGTGGGCTCATCCAAAAACAGGATCTTGGGGGTATGAATGAGGCTGCGGATGATTTCCAGCTTGCGCTGCATGCCTCCCGACAGTTTTTTAATGGGTTTGAACAACGCATCCTTAATGCCAACGATATCGGCAAGCTCCATCACACGGTTTTTATAGGCAGCAGGCATCATATTAAAGGTCGGTCTGTATGAATACATCCCGTAGAGGCATGCATGGAAACGGATGTTTTCTTCCGCTGAAAGCTGGGTGTCAAGGCTCGGCTGCTGAAAGATGATGCCGACATTTTCGCGCACATGCTTTGCCTCTTTTTCCACATCGAAGCCTGCGATTTTCACGCTGCCTGAGGTTTTGGAAAGGGTGGTGGTCAAAATGGATATTGTCGTAGTCTTCCCCGCGCCGTTGGGGCCGAGGAAGGCGAAAAACTCGCCTTCCTCAACTGAAAAATCCACCCCTTTGACTGCCGGTGTTTTTGTTTTGTCATACTGCTTAACAAGGTTTTCGACTGAAATAATCGGTGCCATATCATCGTCCGCCTTTCTTATCGTCGTCATCCGGCCTTCCGTCCCATCCGCCGTAAGAATTCCTGTCCCATCCGCCGCGGTGTCCAAAAAAACCGCCTCTGTCAAAGGGCCCATGTCCGCCGAACCGTCCACCGTGCTTTTCCATAAACTGCTCCATCATCTTTTTACGCATTTCAAAATTCTCATCGGTGAACTTTTCGTCATAATGTTCCATGATACGCTTGAGATATTCATTCAGGGTATTTACTTCCTCGTCAGCCAAGCAATCCAGCAAATCCGCCATATCCTTGGTTTCATCTTCCATTTCGTCCGCTGCCGCCGCACCTTTTTCTGTCAACTTAATGTTAGAAACACGCCGGTCCTCTTCTGACGGCTCACGCGTTATATAGCCGCTCTTTTCCAGTTTGCTGAGCAATTCGGCCAAAGACTGCTTACTCATATCAAGCAAATAAGTCAATTCCTTTTGGCTGATTTCCGGCTTCATCTTTAAGATGGACAGGATGCGTCCCTGACCTCTGCGGGGATTGCCAAACGGCCCCCAGTTTCTTAGGTTTTGTATTTGATGGCGGTGTAAAACCCCCTGCAGATTCAGCAAACGTTCAAATACTTCTTTTCTTAATTCACTCATGTGATTTACCTCCATACAATTATTTTTATCAGGTACCTGACTTTATTATGCACCCGGTTTTCTTTTCTGTCAAGTACCTGACTAAAAATTTTAATCATTTTGCCGTGGGAGGTTCTTCAACCCCATGTTCTGGCAATAAGAAGCAATTCTGATCACCAAGTAGCCCACCTTTAATTGTATGGAAAAATATTGATATATTGTTTTGAATTATATAACAGTTCCTAAATGAGTTGATATGTTTACTGCTTATCGATATCTGCAACTGCTGCCAGTTCCACATTTTTCATTCGTTTATAAAAAGACAGGTGGGCCGTGGATTTGCCCCTGTTCCCATAAGTGCCGCCTTGATCATTGGTGTCCCCCTCAAATCAGCTTCTCAAGTAAAGCTTTGGCTTTCAAGATGTCTTCGGTCTGTTTTTCTCCCTTAATTTCACGTTCGATGGTAATTGCACCTTGATAACCCAGCTTTTTCAGCTTTTCTATCAACGCGGGGAAATTTACCCGGCCTTCGCCCAGCGCCTTTTCTTCTCCAAGCTTTCTTCCATCCGAGGGATATTCCCCGTCCTTTGCATGGACGCCCAATACGTATTCTCCCAGGATATCCAGTGCATCCACGGGATTCGCTTTGCCATACAGCAGGAGGTTTGCAGGGTCCAGATTCACCCCCGCATTTTCCGGCTGGAGGTCCTGAATGGCTCTTTTCAGCGTTGTGGGAGTCTCCTGTCCCGTTTCAAATAAGAAGGTCTGGCCATTCTCCCTGCATCTGGCGGCAACATTCCTCAATGCACACAATAATGCTCTGTATACCTCGCTGTTGGGGTCCTCGGGTATGAAGCCCGCATGGGTTATAAAACAATCAACGGCGATTTTTTTTGCAAAATCCGAACCCTTTTTCAGAGTTTCCATACGGATGTACCGGTACTCTGCAGGTACCAGCCCCAGGGTCAGGGGGCCCTCGGTGAAATTCCATACGGCCGGCCCGGGCCAGCCGCACCAGAAGGCCGTTATCTCCACTCCCGATGCTTCTGAAGCCTTCAACACCCTTTGAGCCATTTCATCGGTATAAAAGCTTTCATTCCAGCAGGCCAGCTGGCAGGTCTCAAAACCCAGGCGGGCGGTTTCCGAAAACTTCCTTTCGATATCCTTGTCCAGAAAAGCCATAATACCAAGCTTCATTTTAGCCTCCTTAATACACGCCATGCTTACGTGCACTCTCAAACCTCTGAAGATCATTCATACGGATTTATCCTTTCGACTTTTTGATTACCTCTTCCGGTTTATGGCTTTGAGAGGATTTGTATGCCGCCAGGGCAATTTCCATGGCTCTTGCTCCGTCAAGGCCCGTCACGGAAGGGGCTTTCCCGCTCCTTATCACCGCTGCGAATTCCTCCACAAGGCCGGTATCGCCGCTGCTCCCCCATAGGGCATCCCATATCTCCGTCCCGGCAAATACCCTTTGATTCTGTTTATAGGCATCCACCACCACAACCCCTTTGGTGCCCACAATTTCCAGATATACCTCGGGCCATATGGGGTAATTTTTGTGATGGGCCCAGCTGGTATCAATGGTGCCGAATACGCCGTTTTCAAGCTCCACACAAAGCAGGCCGCAGTCATCGATGCCCTTGTTGTGGATCAGCGCGCCTGCTTCCGCATATACGGTTTTAGCCTCACTTCCGGTAAACCACCGCATAAGATCCGCGATGTGCACCGTATGATCCATTACAGCCCCTCCTCCCGCCAGCTCCTTGTCCAGGAACCAGCCGGAGGGTAGTTTACCATGGTTTATACCGGTTATGCAAAGAATATCACCGATCTCTCCGGCATCCACCGCCTTTTTGGCATCCAGCACCGCCTGGTTGAACCTTAAGGGAAACGCCGTCATGACGCTGACATTATTCCTTTTGCAGGCGTCCAGCATGTTCTCCGCGTCCTCATGGGTAACCGAAAAGGGTTTCTCAACAAGAATGTGCTTCCCTGCGGCGGCGGAATCCATCACAACAGGAGCGTGCCGCTTGTTGCAGGTACAGACAACCACCCCGTCGATATCGGATTGCAAAAGCCTTTGATAATCTTCGAAATATTCCGTTCCAAATTTCGCCGCCATTTCGGCCCCTCTGTGAGGATCGCTGTCCGCTATGCCGGCCAGCTCCACATCGGGTATTTTTTTCAATGCGCCGGTATAACTCACCGCGTGCATATGCTCAAAGCTTATGATGCCAATCTTTATTTTTTTCATGACGCCACCTCTCCGGGACAAACCGGCTGCCCGGTCCTGGACGACTCTATTGCAGCCAGTGAAACTGCCAGCACCTTTATGGCGTCTTCCGCCGATACTGCCGGCGCCTTGTTCGTAATCACGCAATTTACAAATTCCTGCAGCTCTGCCGCGAAGGGCATCTCTTTATGGAAAAGCGGGCTTTCGCAAGTGATTTTTTCCATACCGTCCTTCAGCACATGCTTTCTCAGTGGGGTACTTGCCTTGCTGTCAAATTCTATCTGCCCTTTGGTTCCGATAACCTCAAAGGCGGTGCCGAAGACAGCCCCTGCGGGATAGGCCCAGCTTCCTTCCACATGGGCAATGGCGCCGTTTTTCAATCTCAGGACGGCAAGGCCGTGGTCTATATTCTTAAGCCCTTTTGTCATCAGGTTTCTGGCATAAACCCTGTCTATATCGCCAAAGCAGTGCAGGATCCAGTCAAAATCATGAATGGCAAGGTCCAGCAGCACACCCCCGCTTTGCTCATAATTACTGTACCAGTTATTTTGACCCCAGCAGGGGTATGCACCGGCCCTGGTGGTGCGGATGAGCTTTGGCGTTCCTATTTGGCCCTCCGATATGATTTGCCGGGCATTGATATAGGCGGGGAAATATCTGACCACATGGCCGACGAAAAGCTTTACACCGTTTTTCCGCGCACATTCCCGCATTTGTCCGGCATCCTCCATGCTTGCGGCTATGGGTTTTTCGCAAAAAACATGGAGCCCCCTGTCCATGGCTTTGATGGCTACTTTTTTATGCAGGTATGTCGGAAGGCAGATGTCCATGGCATCAATTTCTTCATTTTCCAGCAGTTCCTCAGGACTTGCGTACACCTTTGCATGATGCTCCTTTGCAAGACTCCCTGCCCTGCCGGTATCTATATCGCAGATTGCAGTAACTTTGGCATTTTCAATATTCAAATACGCAGCGCTGTGTGTCCTTCCTATGGTGCCTGCGCCTACGATGGCAATTCTTAACATCCTTATCCTCCCCCAAACGGATTTAACGGAATTTATCTCATTAACAGCAATGACTCGCCGTTATATTTTTCAAGCATGCATCTGCCCCAGTTTGTATTTCCTACCTCATGCAGCAGGTGGGCGTCACTTCCCAGACTGACGGGTACCTTGTTTTCAATCAGTCTTTTTATGACTTCCTCCCTTGGCGTCGACGTAACGCAATGGAGCTCCAACGCCTTTCCTGACCGGGAAAGGGCCTTTATCAGCTCCGCAATAAAGGCTTCATCAAAATATTTTCCCACAAGGCTCCTTGAAAGCGCCCTTCTTTCCTCATACGTCGTACCGGGGCCCAAAAGCATTCCGTAAGCCAGGTACGCTTCACAATGCCCTAAAATGTCTCCCGGCCCCGCCGCCATTTTCAGAAGCTTGTCCTTATAGCTCTCCCAGAACCTGTCATTGAAGTATTCTCCAGGAATCAGGCCGCCTTCATATTCCAGGTAGTGAAGGCTGGTAATGATGAGGTCACAGTTGTCCATGACCCTGCTGCTTACACGTAAATCCCCATAAAGATCCGTACAGGTTTCAATGCCGCATAAAACCCGCAGGCCGGTTTTTTCCGCATATTCCTTTATATCCTCAAAATGCTTCAGAAGTTTTTCTTCGGTAATGGACCGTATTGTCTCCCTGGGATCAAAAGGATCAAAATGGTCGGTAACGGCAATACAGTCCATATTCAGCTCCCTGGCCCTGTCCAGCACCATCCTGTACGAAGGCTGTCCGTCGGAAAAATCCGTATGAACGTGATAATCTACATTATCCACGGCTTCACCCTTTTATTCCCGTCAGGGAAATTCCCTCAACAAAGTACTTTTGAAATACAATATATATGATCAATACCGGAATAACCGCCACAGAGGCCGCCGCCATTTTCACATTATAGGCGTCGTAATACTGGCTGGAAAAGTTGGATATTGCCACCGGCAGCGTCCTCAGCTCCTCACTGCTTGCAACCAGCAGCGGCCACTGGAATGCATTCCAGCTTGCGACAAACTTGGTAATGGTAATTACGGCGATAATGGGCTTAATCAGCGGCAATATATGCTTCCTGAATATCAGCATCTCTCCCGCCCCGTCAATGCGGGCGGATTCGATAAGGGACGTGGGAATTGTGGAAATAAAATTTCTGGCAAGAAAAATACTGAACGCGTCCGCCAGGCCGGGAAAAATAAGCCCGAAATAGGTATCCACCGCATTTACCCTATAGGCCAGAATATAGAGGGGAATGATGGTAGCGACCCACGGCACCATGGTCGTTGCCAGAACGATGGCAAACAGCACCTTTTTCCCCCGGAATTCATACTTGGCAAATCCATATCCGGCCAGGGTTACAATGATGATGTTAAAAATTACCTGCACCGCCGTTACGTAAATACTGTTTATGTAAAACCTGGTGAAATTGGCCTTGGCAAACAACTCGTTAAAGTTATCCAGGGAATAGCTGTCGGGAAATATCCTGGGCGGGGTATAGTAAAACTCCTTGATGCCCTTGAAGGAAGAGAACAACATCCAGAGAAAAGGCCCTACGATGAGGACGGAGCCCAAACATAACAATGCAATCAGTATGGATTTATTCACCGTTTTTTTGATGGCGTTATCGATTGTCTTATTTTTAACCATATTCTTTTCCTCTCATTACTGAATATCCATGTCCAGAGCCTTATACTGGACCAGCGTCACCACCAGTATCACTGCAAACAAAACAAAGGACATTGCACTTGCATAACCCATTTCCGATCTCCAGAAGCCCTTTTCAAAGATGTAATTGACCACCGAGACCGTGCTTCTTAAGGGCGCATATTCCCTGAAAACATAAGTTTCCTGGAATATCATGAAAATATTGATGATACCGGTAACAACCAGGTAAACATTGGCAGGCTTCAGCAGCGGAAAGGTAATATGCCTGAATTTCTGCGCCCACGTGGCTCCATCAATATTCGCGGCTTCAATCAGCTCAACCGGTATGCCTTGCAATCCGGCTAAATAAATCAGCATGGCAGCTCCTGCATTTTTCCATACGCGGAAGAGTATTACCGACATCACTGCTGTCCTGGCATCGTGGACCCAGCCGATGCCGGGTATGCCGAAGGCATTCAGAATGTTGTTGAACAGTCCGAAATTGGGCTGAAAGAACCATTCAAAGAGGACGGCAACAGCAATGGTGGAGGTTATGACCGGCGAGTAGTATATCACCCTGAATACCGTTATTCCCCTCATCCGGTTATTCAAAAGCAGCGCCATGATCAAGCCGGCTCCCATGATTATGGGAAGGGAGACAAAGAACTGTGCCATGATCCAGACCGACTTATAGAATTCCGCATCCTTAAACAGCTTGATATAATTTTCCAGGCCGATAAAATTCTTTTTAGGACTTAAGGCAGTCCAGTCCGTGAAGCTGATAGGCAGAGCCATCAGCACGGGTATAATCACTACAATGAACAGGTAAATCATTGCAGGACCTATAAACATGTATGGAGCAAACTTCATTTTGTTAATTTTCACACTCAAGCTCATACCCCCGTAAATCATTCAGAGAAGGGCATATCTCCCTTCTCTGAGTGAAAACACATAATTATTTCAGATCTTTTGCCATTTCGGCGTTCATATCATCCTGCAGCTTTTTCATAACAGCGTCGAAGGGCTCGTCCGTCAATATAAGCTTATCGTATCCCTCCGACCAGATGGCGTTCAATGTCAACGTCTGCCATCTTGACACGATGGAATCATTTAGTGAAGAGAACATCAGCTTTGTCATGGGATCCTTTGTCAAGGCTTCATCGCTGAGCAAGGCCTTTCTTGAAGGGATTTCACCGATTTGCGCCGTCAGGCGCCGTTGTGCATCCTCGCTTGTGATGTACTGCAGGAACTTGGCAGCATTCTGGGAATCTGCATTTTTGGAAATTGAAAAGGACCATGAGGACAGGATGGTGGTATGCTGTCCGTTTAATGTGGGTATCAGGCCTGCACCCAGCTTAACATCCGGTGCTGTAAGCTTTAGATTTCCCATCATTGCAGGATGGCCCAGGTTCATGGCCAGTTTTCCTACACGGAATGCGGCCCAGTTGGCCATAAACTGCTTATCATACACCTTGTGCACCTTATAGGTATCTACTAAAAACTTGATGGCTTCCACTGACTTGGGATCCTCGGCAAATATAAACTTGCCGGCATCATCCGCCACTTTGCCGCCATATTGTGCTATCAAAGCCTGTACTTCGGGGTTGTATCCGCTTTCCCCCCATCCCGACTGCACCATTTTTCCGCCTTCATATTTCGTCAGCTTTTTGGCCCATTCCAGCAATTCATCCCATGTTTGAGGGCCTTTCTCGGCATCCAGGCCTTCCGCCTTTACCAGATCCTTGTTCCAGTACAGAACGATGGTCTGAACATCCGTGGGCATACCGTACAGTTTGCCGTTTACCTGCAGTGCTTCGGTACTGGCGGCAATAAAGTCACTCTGTATGCTGGCCATAGGTATGATGCTTTCATCGATTGCCTGGATGGCATCAGCCTTTACCAGCCTGGATATCATGCCCGATTCCACCGTCATAATATCCGGCGCCGCATTGGTAGCCAGTGAGGAAATAAGTTTTGTGGAATAATCCGCAAAGGGGATGAATTCCATTTTGACATTAATCTCGGGATTCGCCTGCATAAAATCAAAGGCAAAGGACTTCATCACATTGTCTTTGGCCTGGCTGCTATGCTGCCAGTATGTAATTTCTGCTCTCGCCCCGGACCCCGGATTCTTCTCTGTTGACGGAGTACTTTCACCGCCTGCCTGTTTTTCGGTACCAGTGGTTTCATCCGCTTTGTTATCCGAGCATGCGGCAAAAGTACTTAAGACCAAAGAAATGCACACGACAAGACCAAGGACTTTTCTTAGTTTCATTGAAACTTCCTCCTATAATAAATTCTTTTATTACAACCCAACGGGCAGTAACCGTATTAAATTAAAGCTTTTTGTATACTTCCTGTTCGAATATTTCGTTTGCCATCCCAAGAAGAGCGGATTCCTCACCAGGTTTGCCTGTCCGTATTTCCAGATTTCTGCTGTAAATTTCCAGTGCCCTGTCTTTTACTGTTCCTTTCACGATGTCCATAAAGCCCCATTTGCAATTGCTTAAAGGGCCTCCTATGACAAGAAGCTGCGGATTGAATAGGTTTATGACGCTGGCCAGTGCAGTCCCGAGAATCCTTGCCTGCTCTTCCAGCACATAGATGGCCGCCTTATCTCCTTTATTTGAATAGTTTACTATATCCATAAGGCTCATCTGGCTGATATCGTCGCGGATATCCGTCTCATAGCCTTTTCCTATAAGATTTCCCAGCTTGTTAAGCACCGGAGCGTCGGACATGAAAGCACCTAGGCAGCCTCTGTTTCCACAGCGGCAAACAGGGCCGTTGGAATCGATGATGAGGTGTCCAAGCTCGAACCCGCCGCCATAGCCGGGATGAAAAAGCTTTCCGGAGTTTATGTATGACATACCGATACCGCCTTCGGTGGTTATGTAGATGATGTTCTCATAAGTGCTTTTAATAACGAAATTATATTCCCCCAGGAGTAAAGCGTCGGTATCCTTGAAAACAAAGGTTTTAAAGCCGGTTTTTTCTTCAATAACAGAAGCCAGCTCCATCTCCTTCATATGGAACTTTGAGGAATATAAGACTTTTCCTTTATGATGATCCACAACGCCGGGGATACTGATACAAATTCCGCAGATGGACATAATGCTGCTGTGATATTTGGCCAGCAATTCCCTGATCCCATCAACCAGGATATTGACCAGTGCCTCGCCGCCTTCTGCTTTCATCCCCGCTTTCAATATTCCGGTAATTTTAAAGTTCAGGTCTACTAATGCAAACTCAACGCCTTTTTGAGTTATAACCGCTGTAACAACATGTTTTGCAGAGGAGTTGATTCCCACCATAAGAGGTTTCCGCCCTCCATTGGATTCTCCGACTCTGATTTCCGTCACAAGCCTTTCTTCCATCAGGTCCGAAATGATGGAAGACACCGTTGTAGGACTCAACTTGGAGTATTTCGCCAGATCAATCCTTGACATTTCTCCATTCTTTCGTATACAGTCAAGGATTATCTGCCTGTTTAAAATCTTCATGGTATCTTTGTCGGCTTTTTTTACTCCACTCATATAAACCTCACTTTTTTCTCTTCCTGGAATAAGTATTGCTACGAATACTTATTCAATTGATACAAAGCAAATACCATGCACGTGCCTGAAACAACGAATGTTGTCTCAAATCATTCCCCTGCCTGTTCCTAACTCTTCAACTGGTTTGGATGAGACGTTTTATCGTCTGTTGGCAACTTATTTCATTCACTGGAATATGTTTTTGTCAAAACAGATGAAAAGTTATAGATGTATGATATATCAATACTATTTTCTTTACAATCGTGGTTTTCACCTGCTTATCCTAATTAAGAGGAAATATATATAAATTACGTCCATTTTCTGGCCTGCTCTTCTTCTAGCTACCACAGGCAATTCTTTTTCGTGCAAAGTCCCCGCTTTAATAAAGGGTTTTAACGCACAAAACAACGGCTGACATTTGGACATTTCAGAAAAAAGTTCAAATCATCAACCGTTGTTCAAGGTCGTCTGGTGTATTCTATTTTCCCAATTCCGGAATCCTTTTGATCTGTTCATCTGTAAAAATATCGGCTTCGTCTCTGCTCCGGGTAGAAAATTCAGAAACCACCGCGCCGTCCGGCCCGGCCTGGAACCAGTGCCTGCAATTCGGAGGCAGTGTATATTGCTGTCCCGGCTTTAATATGATTTCATGCCAGACTGTATACGTTTTTTCTCTGCCTTTCGGTAATACGGCTTTAGGTTTCTTCACCGGTTGCCCTTCGACATAAAGGTATACCTCTCCCCATCTGCAGCGAAAGGTTTCCTCCTTGCCCGGTTCTTCCTCAACGGGCGGATGTCTGTGCTCAGGACAGGTCTGCTGCGGGAACAGGATAAGTTCCTTTGCACAGCACCGGCTGGTATTTACATAGGTTATAAGTTCAAGCCCCGTGCTGTCGAGGTCACCTAATCCAAAATCTGCAACCTCGATTTTCTCTTTTTCCTCTTCCGTTAGTACGATACCTGCTTTTTTGAAATATTCCAGAGCTTTATTCCTAGCCGTGTCAAACTGGCTTTTTGTAATCATGTCGACCAATCCTCCTAGAATTCTATTACACCCTTCACGACGGAACCCTTATTCTCCGAAGCATACTTCATGGCTTCCTTGATATCTTCAAATTTAAACATGTCTGTAGCAATCCGTTTTATTGGGATCAGCCCTTCAGCAACTGCACTTATGGCTGCCGGATAAAGATTTCTGTAACGGAATACCGTGTGGATACTGGCCTCCTTGGATATCAGCTGCCCCAGATCATAAGGGATTACAGCCTCCGGCGCCATACCTACCAGTACGATTTTCCCGCCTCGTTTTACCAGCTCGACAGTTTGTTGGGTAGCCTTATTGTTACCGGCAGTCTCGATCACCAGATCAACCCCCAGGCCCGCGGTTTTTTCCATTACGGCGTCCTTCAAATTCACTTCATCTACCTTGAACACTTCGGCTGCACCCAGCTCCTTTGCTTTTTCAAGCCTTTTCGGAATCATATCTGCAACGAATACCCTGGTGATCCCCTGTGCCCTTAATGCCAAAAGGGTTACCAGACCAATACAGCCTGATCCGATAATCACTGCCGTTTGTCCGATCTGTGCATTGCCCTGGTTTGCAGCATGAAAACCGACTGCCAATGGTTCAATGAGAGCTCCCTCCAGTGTGCTTACCCCTTGCGGCAGTTTAAAGGCCATATCTGCAGGATAAGCCACATATTCCGTAAAAGCACCGTCATGAGGAGGGGTTGCCATAAAGACCACATCAGGACAAAGGTTGTATCTGCCTGTTTTGCAATATTCGCATTTTCCGCAGGTACGCCCAGGTTCCAGGGCAACTCTGTCCCCTATATTGAACCCGGCGACACCTTCCCCAATTGCCACAATATCACCTGCACATTCATGTCCAAGCACGATGGGGTTTTTAACGATAAAATCCCCGATTCTTCCATGCTCATAATAATGGAGGTCCGAACCGCATATCCCTACGTGTTTGATTTTCACCAACACTTCATTCTCTTTTATTTCAGGTATTTCCCTTTCTTCGATGACAATTTTGCCCACTTCCGAAAGTACAGCTGCTTTCATCTTCTTGCTCATGATCAATTCCTCCTTCAAATTCAACACTATTGGGTCAGTTCCACGATGGTATACAGCGGCAGGTCACTGATTTTCATGTTTAGAATACCGCCGTCTATCCGGCTTTCGCTCTTCAGTTCCTCACCAAGCAGAGTATGAACCCGTATGTTTCCAGGTGCATTACCTGTCAGGCGGACCTTGATATTCAGTTCCTTCAACGGCTGTACAGCATCCTCCTGCCTTGAATAATCGTAATTTATAAGGTGTATTGCCAAACCATTTTCAATGGAATGGGTCTGCAAGCCGATGGAAGTGTTATCCGTAACGACCTTCCAATGATCTTTATAAGCATCTTTAAACGCGAGATCGAATTCCTTAAGCGCCTTAGGCTTGTAGCTGTCATTTTCACAATATACGACACTTCCGGTTTGCCGCATACCATCAAGCCATTTCGGCAGGTTTGACGCTGCCTCACCGAAGATCAGAACCTTTTTGCCCTGATTTGCGTAATTACCGATGACTTCTGCCTGATTTTCTGTCAATATGCTGCATTCAGGAAGTACGATCAGGTCATAACCGGCAATATCCGCCATGCTGAACGTATCTTCCCTGAGATCACCATCCGCCAAAAATTTCACATCATAATTTATCTGGCTTTTGGATAAGTTCCTGGTTACTTCCCAGAAAGGCATCCTTACGCCGTTAGGGTCATCAGGATCAATAACGCTGTATGAGAGCAACCCCTCTTCGGTACCATCAAGAACACTGTTTGAATAGCCCGCAACGGCTTCCGGCCAGTAATTGCTTGGAAAGCTGTAGAGTACAAGCACGTTGGCCCCTGAGTGCTTGGAATACAGCCCTTCATTGTTGACAAGAAACTCCTGGATTCCCACGGTTACATTGCGCGGCGGCCAGAAGGCATCCTTCACCGTATTCCCCATCCACGCCCCATAGGGCACCGACATATTGCATCCATACGCAGAGGCTTCAATAAGCATCAGCCTATATAGATCATAACCTTTACCTTCATTCAGCAGGTCAACCAGTTCATAAACACTGCTTCCATAAGGATTTTCCGCAACGATAACCGGCTTCTCACCTGCAAAGCCTGCTACATACCTATACCAGTGCGGCTGCTTCAGTATGCTCTGTTTCATTTCGGTTATTATTACATCCGCGCTGGGCTCCATTGGATAATATGAAGGCATAATGTCAAAGAAATTACCTGATACAAGCACTTCTCTTCCCTTTGTCCTTCCATATTCCCTGGCAAAGTCTGCAAGCTCCTTGAAGTATTTCTTGATGGCTCTTAGCTGGAACTCCCAATAATATTTGTACAATGGCAATTCGGCAATATTACCGGGATAATCCACATTTTTACTTTTCAGGTACTCTCCATAGTTGAAGGAATCAAGGTTCACACCCTTTAACTCTTCAGGCAGCTTTCCTTTAGCTTCCAGCTCCTTCAAATATGCATTGAATTGTTTGACGCAATCCTTGCAGAAGCATCCGCCGTATCGTATTGAAGTCATCGGCAATTCGCACTCATCGAGCTGAACACCTGCGACGCCTGCATTGATCTGAATTTCAATTATTTTCTTTAGATATTCCCTCCATACGGGGTTATTTCTGCACATCGAGTAGGCAATATGCTCATGATTCTTCACTTCCACCCATTCAGCATGGCAGGGGATGCCGTTAAAATCTCTTGCGCAGCATTCTTCCCAGAGGTTTGTTACCGCTTCACCGTCACTATTGTATAATCCATCCGGAAAGTAATCTTCAAATTTCTTCCCAAAAACTTCATAATGCTTATCTTGCGTAAATTCCCTAAGTCCATACCATTCATGGGCTTCCCTGTCCTTGACGACATTAAGCGCCTTGAACTCTTTGCTGTCAGGGCTGAATACTGCCGGAAACTCCCAGCCCTGGACTTCGAAAACAATGCCGAAAACCTTGATTCCACGTTTATTGCATTCTGCGATAAACTCGGAGTCATTCATATATCCATAAAACCTCAGCCTGGGGTCAACCTTTCCAAATGCCTCGTGCTCCAGATAGGGCAACGATATCGAACCCCCGCCAAGCGCCGACCAAACCAGCAGCGTACCTTTATATCTCTCCAAATCTTCAAGCATCTGCATGCTTCTGATGGGCAGGCTGGGATGATAGCAATGATTATTTTTATACCAGCCGTCAAAGTAAACTCCTCTTTCCATTCCAAACACCTCCATTGATCTCTTTTACTATAAAAGCGTACACTTCCTGTAAATATTATCGCAGGTTATTCCCTCTATCCCTTGACCGAACCGGCTGTCATACCCTTTATCACGCTTTTTGAAAACCCTAAATAGATAAGGACGACAGGCAGAACAGCTATGACCATCGCAGACAACAGCTGTGGATAGTTCACGGTATACTGACCGTTGAAATTCGTCAGCGCTACTGGGATCGTCATCATTCTGGGGCTGTTTAAAAGCACCAGGGCAAAGGGGAACTCATTCCATGAGTTCAGAAATGTCAATATGAGAGACGTTGCAATAACAGGTCTGCATATGGGCATTACGATTTTAAAAATCATCGACAGAAGACTGCTCCCATCAATAAAAGCAGATTCTTCCACTTCAATCGGTGTCGACTTCAAAAAGCTCTCATACAAAAATACGGCCATTGGAAGACCAAACGCTATATAGGGAGGGATCAGCGTGAAATGCGTATCTACCAGTCCTATAGCTTTGAACTCAATGAACAGTGGTACTAAAAGGCTATGGATGGGTATCAGCATTCCAAACAGGAGCAGCACGTAAATGAAATTCCTGCCCTTGAAGCTGTACCTTGCCAGGCAGAATGCTATCAAAAAGCCCAATATGATGACAAATATTACTGAAACCACAGTGGCAAATATACTGTTTAAAAAGGGTATAAGGAGGTTTCCGTTTTTAATGGCATTTTCATAATTATCGAACTGCAGATGGCTCGGCAGGGAGATAATATTCAAATTAAACTCCTTGTTTGTCTTGAACGAGGAATAAAACATCCAAACCACAGGAAAAATGCATGAAATGGATAATGTCAAGACAAACAGGTTAATGATCACCTTCAGTAATATATCTGAAACTCTACGCTTCATTCTTATTACCTCCCGAGAGCTTTCTGCTGATGAGGATAATTGAAGTACTCAGGATGAGTATTCCAATTGAAATCGTACTGCCATACCCGAGCTTAAACATTCTGAATGAATTCAGATAGGCATATTGAGCCAGCACCGTTGAGCTGTTTCCAGGCCCGCCGGCCGTCATTACATAGATCTGGTCAAAGATTTTCATATTTCCTGCAATGCAAAGCATTACAGCCACTTTCAAAGTGTCCATGAGGAGCGGTATTGTTATATAAAGGGTTCTTTTGACCCCAAGTGCCCCATCGATTTCTGCGCTTTCAAACACTTCATTGGATATGCTCTGATATGCCGAAAGAAAAATAACCAGATAGAAACCAATGTACTGCCAAATTATCGGAATACTGACCGAAACCATCACATACTTTGGGTTATCCAGCCAGGGGATTATAAGGGATTCCAATCCCACGCTTCTGAGAAACGCATCCAAAAGTCCGTAATCCTTGTTGTAAATCATTGCCCAAAGGAATCCCACAACGACTGCGGAGATAACAACAGGAAGAAAAATCACATTTCTGTGAAAGGTTTTAAAGCTGAGCAGCTTTGATGTCATTAAAGCTGTGATAATGATGGCAATTCCGATTTGCCCTACAAGACATAATATAACGATAATCATATTATTCTTGAATGCATTCCAAAAATCGACATCTTGAAGTAAAAAGGCATAGTTCTTAAGGCCGATATATTTCATATTGCTTCCGCCGCGGTAATTGAAAAAGCTATAGTACAATGAGGTAAAAAGCGGCAGGATTACAACGAAACAGTATATAAACATTCCAGGCAATAAAAGGGTAAAAATGACTTTTCCTTTCGGCCTGAGGGTACGCGAAATCATCATGTCCTCCTTATATATTCCCCCGGGGGACCCAGGTCCCCCGGAGAAATGCGACTAAGGTTGTTTTTTCATTTAACCTTGCTTGCTTTACTATTCGTTCTCGTAGGCGGCCTGAATCTTCTTGGCCAAAGCCTCTGGCGTCGTATTGCCGGCCATAAGGTCTTGCAGCCCTGTATTCATAACCTGAATAAGATCGGCAGGCAATTGTGAATCATAAATCGGTACAGGCTTTAAAGTCGCAGACAGTTCAAGATATTTATTAAACAGAGGCGGTACCGTACTGGAATCAACTTCAGCCTTACTTGCAGGAATTGCGCTGTTTGCGATAGCTTCAGCCGAATATTTCGAATCAGTTACTGCCTTAATCAGCTTGAAGGCCGCTGTTTTTTGAGCACCGCCAAGTTTTGCGCTTACATTGTAAGCCCATGCTGCTCCCGCGGAATCAGCATTCGGATCTCCCTTTCCCCCGTCAACGGAAGGCAGTATTGCTACACCTGTGTTATCGAGGATGTCTTTCGGAGCATCATGGATAACGCTGCTTATTGCCCAGTTGCCTTCCATGAACATGGCTGCTTTTCCATTGTAGTAATTTGTCTTTTGCTGAGCGTTATCTATCGTATTGATATCTGAATTGAAAGCACCCATTTTAGCAAGGTCCTGCATGGTTTTCAGAGCAGTTACGAATTCCGGATCCGTAAACTTGGCTCCGCCCTTGTTCTTGATGCTGTTGAACCAGTCCGTCCCCGTAAACCGGTCACCTAAAGTGCTCAGCATGCAAGACTCGGCAACCCAATTGTCCTTGTTGCCCATTACGATGGGGGTAATGCCTTTGGCTTTGAGCTTGTCTATAGCGCTGACAAAGTCAGCCCATGTTTTAGGAAAGGAAGTGATTCCGGCATCGGAAAACATTTTCTCGTTGTAGAATATCAGATGGGTGTCCAGCTTTTGGAACGGTATTCCATAGGTTTTCCCATCGGTTACAAAATCATTGAAAATCCCTTCATAAAACTGGCTTTTCCAGGCTGGATCAGCATTTAAAACATCATCAACCGGTTGGATCAGCCCATTGTTTATAAACTCTTTCAGCATGGAGCCTTTGAATACGAAAATGTCGGAAAGCTGGTTGCCTGCTGCCACTGTAGCTATTTTAGTTTCATAGGTATTACTGTTCAAAGCTTCCTCATTGATTGTTATGTTTGGATTTTCTGTCTTGAACTGCTCCAACATTTTCCTAAAGGCAATACTGTTGCCATCCGTTGCCGTATTCGGGAACATGTTCATGATTGACAACGTAACCTTTTCATCCGCGCTTGAAGTCTGTGCCGCAGTACTTTCGCCACCCGTGGCATTTGAACCGGTTGTGGAAGAACTCCCATTTTGATTGCTGCCACCACATGCTGCCAGCGACACCATGATCGAAACTGCAAGGATTAAAGAAAAAATCTTTAGAACGGGTTTTTTCATAAAAAATATCCTCCTGATTTGAAGAGTTTGTCGAGAACTATGGCGCCTTAAGATCTCAGTTTAATTATAACCATACAAATTGCACAAAAATAGTACCCTTTGCTACACAAATATCGTAAATTATGTCATGTTGCTTTCGTGATATTCCTTGGGAGTACAAGATGCATACTTTTTAAAATTGAAGGTAAAGCTTTTATAATCACTGTAGCCTACCTTCTCTGCAATCTCATATACTCTCCATTTTGGGTCCTTCATAAGCAGCTTGGCTTTCTCGACCCTTACCATGTTCAGCCATTCGGTGAAGCTCCTGCCGGTTTCCTTCTTGAATACCCTGCTGAAATAATTGGGTGTGACATAAGTAACAGCAGCCATTTTCAGGACATCAATATCATGCTGATAATTTTCATTGATATATTGAATGGCGACCATTACGATCCCTTTAAACTTTTCGTTCTTACTGTCCTGCATCACCTTGATAAAATTGCGGAAGACATTCTTCAGCCACTCTTGGATGTCCTCTATCGTCTCGTATTTTTTGATTTCCATATATGGATCAAATTCTCTCCCATTATGGTTTCTGTAGTCTACTCCTATTTCATCCAGATAACTGGCTGAAACCATAATAAGCCTCACACAGATTTCCTTGATTCTTACATCTTCTGTTCTCCTGGCACTCAAGTCCTCACAGATTTTTTCGATCACCCTGTTCAGCTTGTCTGCTTCCATGGCTTTCAAGTAACCCATAATTTCCTTCTCATCGGAAGATGGATAGATTACAGGTGATGTCCTATGAACTACATCTACCAGGTTTATGTCTATAATTCTGTCCTTGCCTTTAAACACCTTGCTTCGCAAAGCCAATACTGCTTCATTATACCCATCGGGGATCTTTGTTATCCCTTGGTATACCTTGCTTATACCAATCGTAACGGTAAGCTTCTGATATTTTTTCACACAATTTCTGATTTCTTCGTATAATTCATTTGCATTGCTATTCTTTATCTTTTCCAAATCAACAACAGCTACCAAATAATCAAACTCACTAAAGTAAACTGCGCTATCCGTCAAAGGCTTCAGCACCTCTTCCGCAATATTTTTCACCAGCAGCTTCAGGTTATCCTTTTCCTTATCGGACAAGCTTTCGGTAATCAGATAAAAGTCGTCGATATCAATTACGATTACCTGATAAACCCCCTGCGGAAATGTAATCTGAAGCTCTTTTGACTTTTTGCCGACGTATGTTTCTTCCATGTACTCTTTTTTAAGGATAGAGTTCATAAACCGTGATTGCAAATAAAACAGGTTTTCCTCAAAAACATTCTTTAAAGAATTTCCTTTGTTCAGCTCGTCACGTTCTTCCATGATCTCTTCGCATTGTTTCAGCAGTATGTTAATGAGTTCTTCCGCTCCCACAGGCTTCAGCAGATATCCGTTAACGCCCAGATTCAACGCTTCTTTTGCATATCTGAAATCATCGTACCCACTGACGATGATGATTCTTACCTCCGGAGTTTTCTGCCGGATAACCCTGGAAAATTCCAGTCCGTCCATGACAGGCATTCTGACGTCCACAAGGATTATATCCGGCTTTAGCTCCAACGCTTTTTCAAGTCCTTCTTCACCGTTGGACGCCTCACCGATAATAAGCATTCCATAGGATTCCCAATCTATGGATGTCCTGATTCCTGTACGTATCATTACTTCATCATCAATGAGCAGTATGCTGAACATTGCAAATTTCCTCCTCGCTGTAGGGCTGTGAAACAATAACGGTTGTCCCCTGTTCATTCCTCATGAATTCAAGTCCGTAGTCATCTCCATAGTATAACCTTATCCTGTCGTTTACATTTCTGATTGCAAATCCGCGGTCGCCGTTCCCGGCATCCTTCAGCAGCCTGTTGACCTCCTCGATGTCAATACCGCAGCCGTTGTCTTCAACAATGAAAATCAGCTTGTCATGATCCCTCTTGACAGTAACGCGAATAATTCCATCCTTCTCCATGTCCTTGATCCCATGGATGATCGAATTCTCAATCAAAGGCTGTAGTACCAGCTTGAGTGTCAGACAGTTCATAACCTCCTCATTGATATTCAGTGAAAATCTGACGGTATCCTTGAACCTTACCTGCTGTATCAGGATATAGTTCCTCACATGCTCTATTTCGGTTTTTACAGTAGTAATTTCCTTGCCGCTGTTCAAGCTCAACCGGAACAGCTTGGAAAGCGCCTCTACCATTTTGCTGGTTTCGAAAGCTTTCTCCATTCTTCCCATCCAGTATATGTTGTCCAGGGTATTATACAGGAAATGCGGATTGATTTGCGCCTGCAAAGCTTTCAGCTCCGCTTCCCTTTGCTTTATCTGGACCGTATACACCTTCTGTATCAGCTCTTTCAGCTTGGCAGACATCTTGTTGAAGCTTCGGTAAAGTACCGTGATCTCATCATTGCCTTTAGGTTTTGCAAAAACATCAAAATCCTCATTTTCAATTTTTGCCATAAGCTTACACAGCTTCTTTAACCTGACAAGCATCCCGTTTGAGAAAAATATGGCGATGAGAATGCAGAGCGCAAAGCTTAAAATCATTGCCAGGAACAATTCATATTCGTTTTCCGTGTTTTCTACCAGTAATTGCTTCAGCGGAACCATATTGATGATCATCCAGCCATTGCTATGGATTCGGTAGTAGGTTACCAGAAAAACGATATCCTGCGTTTTTATTTTAAAATACCCTTCGTTCAGATTGAGGCTATTGCTGCCGAAGATGCCGTAATCAAAGACTTCACCGACCTTTTCCTTGCTTGTCGCCGAAATAATTGTCCGATTCTTGTCCAGGAGGAAAAACTGGTCATCTTTCCCTATGATTTTATCTTTATAAATGTTATAAAATGCATTTTCATCCACGTTTATTTTCATGATCGCCGTCTTTTTCGTGATATTGTTAATGTCATAAATTGTTCTCAGCATGGAAAAGACGTTTGTAGCCCTGTGATTATAATCATATACCTTGTCAAGGTACCACATGGGCGCACCTAAAAGGTCCTTCGACTTTTCCAGGTTTTCAGGGCTTATTTCGTTTGTGGCATTATTTGTGTTGATTTCAAGGTCATTGAAGCCTTTAATGTAGATTGAATTAATAAATACCTTTGGAGAGATCAATTCCAAAAGACCATTTTCTATTTTAAGCCTGTTTTTCACTACGATGTCGTTGGATTTTTCTTCATGAAGGCTCAAATAGTTTCTTAAATCTCCATTCTGGATCAGATACATGGATATATCCAGAACGTTTTGGACAATGAATTCAATATTGTTCCCTATCTGCTCAACCGTGTTCAAATTGGAGGCGGCAATTTTCTCCTGGAGCACCTCGGAAGACTTTTCAAAGGATATTATGCCCAGAATGGTAATAGGGATTATGATCACAACAAGCGAAAACAGCAATATCTTAAACTGCAGCGGAAAGAATCTACTCTTTTTCATATTCTACGGCTCCTGTTACCTGTATGTAACTAAATGATATACTATTTTCGCAAAGTGCAAAAGTGTTAATTTTGTACTTCATTCTCAGGAACAGCCTAATTAACCTGCAGAAACCCAACCCGCAGTCATTCGATCGGTTGAAGTACAACCTACGGGAGGATGTAATAAAGCTAAGGGCACTCCTACCGAATATAATTTCACTAGTGTTGATGCTTTCACAAAGGCCTTTACATAGGATGCCGTAACTGTTTCATTTTTATTATTGAATATTTGGTAAATGCGTAGTAAAATGACCGCTCTCGTGATAGAGCGTTTGTCATTGCTGTGAAACTCTTCTAAGTGCACTCAGAATGTTTAAAAATAGAATACATTACCATCCGCGTATTATTTCCGGTTTCAAAAAGATCTGGTCCAATGTCTTTAAAAAAGGGACCAGTGAACTAAAATCAACAGCGCGATGGTCGAAAACCAGGCACATCGAAAGGACTTTTCGGATTCCGATGGTTTCATTTCCATTGATTTCAACATAAACTCCCGGTTTTTTCTGTACGGCTCCCAGTCCTATTGCAAAAACCTGGGGCGGGATGATCTCCAGCAAACCGAAATACCCTTTTTGTTCTTTATATAACGAGCCAATGTTTGAGACTGTCACAGTGCCGCTGATTAAATTCTGTTCTGACAAACGACTGGCCTCAGGAAGCTTATAATACGCCTTTTTCGCTTTCCCCGTCAGGCCTTTCACACGATGAAAGCTTATTTGGGAAGCCAATATCCTTTTGAAGATTCCCAAATGGAATTTCCTCAATTCCTTTATTGTATCTGAAAACACTGCCTGATAAAGCAATTCATCAATATTTGTATTTCTGATCTTTTCATCCAACTCGGATACGGATTCGGAAAGGACATTCAATGTTTTTGATTCTGCATGGGGAATCACCGGTGTAATCATTCTTCCGTCAGAAAGCAGCCAAGGGACACAAATGTTGATATCCTTACATATTTTTAAGGACCCTTCCCCCTTTTTATGGTGATAAGAGATGATTGCATTTAATTCAGGCGCCGATTTTAAACCCTCTACGATCACGCGCATCATGACCGTATTGAAGGACAGCTTTTGTCCGGCGTGGGCTTTCTCATTGGAAAGTGCTTGATATTCCCGATAAAAATCAGTGATATCGGGTTCATATAAATACGAAACATGGGGAACAGTCATCCATGCTTTTGAGGTCATATGAGAAACAACTCTCCGCTGCAAATCAAATATTTCTGCTTTTTCCATAAAAATTCTCCCATTGAACACAATACACAAACCAAATTTATCCTCTTGGTTGTATCAAAATTTACAATCTCTGTTTGCTGTGATCCTATCGGCAGTAAAATCAATGTGATCTATATTACCACAATTTAGGAGAATTTGCAAGATGATAAAGAAGACACCGGAGGCAATATAACAATAGATGAAGATAGATGAAGAAAGATAAAATTTCAGTTTTGCTCCGACAGGAAGGCGAATATTTTACCTATGCCCATAGCCGTGACTCCCACAGCTCGCCGACAATAATTCCGACTGGCGGGTAAAGGCTGAACACCTTTTTACTAAGAGCTCCGGCTTAAATGTATTCGGCTTAACCCAGGTCATTTTCAAAGTGCTGATTCACCAAACCGATAAGTTGACAGTGGGCAAAAAACACCGTAAAATCGGTTTAAGAGGTAAATTAGTTAATTGATATAATATTAGTTATGAGCTCATTAACACTCCCCCTACAAATACTTGCAAATATTGTCGGGTATTTATTCTTAACCGATATTATACTTAATATGAAAGGAGAAGTATATGGATACACTGGAAAACATGAGACAAGCGCTTGATTATATTGAAAGTAATCTTGACAGCGAAATTGAATATTCAAGGATTGCACAAATCGCATTATGCTCTCAATATCACTTTCAGCGCATGTTTGGTTTCCTTATTGGCATACCGTTATCCGAGTATATAAGGCGACGTCGCTTAACCCTTGCCGCCTTTGACTTGCAAAATGGTAACGAAAAGATAATTGATATTGCTTTGAAGTATGGCTATAATTCGCCTGATTCGTTTTCTCGTGCATTTATAGCAATGCATGGAATTCTACCGTCAAAAGCAAGAGAAAAAGGCATAACCTTAAAGGCGTATCCTCGCATAACATTCTCCTTATCACTAAAAGGAGTGGTTGAGATGAATTATCGAATTGAGCAAAAAGATTCATTTGCCGTTGTAGGTATTAAGCAAAGATTTTCTCATGTTGAAGGGCTGGGTGAAAACATAGGGAAGATGTGGAGTAAGACACCGCCGGAAACAATCGGGCAAATCGCCGGACTTGGAGATGGGTTAGTGGGTGTATACAGCGGAATGTATGAAGATAACACAACTGATTACTACATTGCCGCCATAACGAAAAAAGATTGTCCCCAAACGATGTGCAAACTTGAGATACCATCTCTTACATGGGCAATTTTTGAAATAACCGGCCCTATGCCTACAGCAATGGCAGAAATATGGGGACGAATTTTTTCAGAGTGGTTTCCCACATCCGGGTATGAACACGCAGAAGCACCCGAAGTGGAGTGGTACTCAAACGGTGATCTGAGCTCATCTGATTACAAAAGCGAAATATGGATACCGGTTATTAAAAAGTAATATTCTATGTCCATTTTGGTGTATCATAAGCGTTGTAGAGTAGGGGAATGAAACTTTCATTTCATTCCCCATTCATCAAACTTTGCATGCGTTTTTCCCGCACACAGCTTGCGATATTCAACTGTTTTTCTGCATTCTTCAATCCATAGTAATTTCTCATTCCGATAATTTTAGGATTCAGAATTATCTCTCAATATTATAAGCTATGCCATTTATAATAACTTGCTTAATTGTATCCAGTGGAAGGTTTTTGGAAAATCCTATACATATATTTACATAATTACCAGCATCACCCGAGTGGTATCTGGAACCGCCGCTGTTCAAATCACCGATTATAGAATTATCCGTTATTGTGTTTCCCAAAGCGGTTGCAGTGTTTTGCGAAACGCATTCAAAGCCGTCATCATATTTCTTTGCTTCACCTGGCGAGTTTTCTATAATATCCGGAATTCGGGCTTTAATACCATTTTCATTCATTTTCTTTTCCAATAGTTTCTTTGTACCGTCAGCGAACAGCAGCTCGACATTATACCAATATTCGCACTCCAATTTTCTTGTATCTGTCCCTTCTAAAGTTAGGCCTATTTCAGATAAATGAAGCTTGTCGAATCTGTATTCGTAGCCATTTGAATTATCTTCAGTAATCTCCTTATCTATACATTCTACAGTCGGAGACAAAGGGACTTCAATTGCTTGTTTCATCCCTCTAATAGAAAATTGCAGCTTGCCATCGTTTCGGGAATATTTATGTGTTGCGCCGGAAAAGCTTATTTCATAATACTTGATATATGTCTCTCTGTATTCTTCCAATTCACCTAAGCCCTGACCACTTCCGATATGCTTAAGATCAATACGGTAGTTGTCAAAATCTTTTTTGCTCTTATCACTCAACGCTTCCACCGATATAACAACATCTCCGATATATGAATCAGTAACTATTTCATGTACCTTCAGTTTATAGTCCTTGTTTGAAATAGCTTCTCCAACCATCAGTATCTTTGTCTGCTGTACGCCTGTTAATTGGCTGATGATGCTTTGAAAGCCTTCATTGCTGAATGCATAAACGCTTCCTGTAGTAATCACTACAGCCGTTATAACGGCACAAGCAGCTTTGGTACCGATACTTCTGATCGTTAGGAATTTTTTATTTTTATCCTGTTGTATTTTATTCATTGTAAGCTTTTTAACCCTGTTCAGATCAATGTCGGGGACGTTTGTTTCATTATTGCTTATATTATTCGTTTCATCCGGTCTCGCAAATATTTTGTGCATTCTGAAATTAATTTTCATAAAGATAACCTCTTTCTTTAAAATATTCTGTAATCGTTTTTCTTCCTCTATAAATCTTTGATTTCACTGTAGACAAGGGGAGTTCATACATAGCTGCAATATCATCAAGCTTATAATCCCTTAAATAGTATGCTGTAAGGATTTCTTTATCAGGATATTTCATTGTATCCATAAATTCCTTAACAATTGATATTTTTTCTTTTTGGATTAACAGTTCATCTATTTCCTCAGTATCAAATACCCCAATTTCATCATCCAATGATTGCTCATCCTTCACATGGCTGAATTTATTTTTAGTCATATTCCGGGCAGCTTGCGCCAGATAAGGCTTTATTGAATCTATTTCCAAAAGATTATGCCTTCTCTTCCAAACAGAATAGAAAACATCTGACACAATCTCTTCAATATCTTCAGCCTTCAATAAGGAACCACTGACTCCGTAAATAACTGCAGCAACATACCGACCGTATTTGTCAATGAGTTCTTTTATTGCCTTTTCATTGTTTTGTTTTAGTTTTCTTATGATTGTACAATCGTTCATATCCAACCTCCTTCATCCAACAATACAGGGAATATCAGAAAAAAGTTTCACGGTTATGATCTTATTGTTTAGTATTATAACCGGAATACTTAATTGTGTATATTGCCAGTGTGCTTCATATTTTTGTGTGAGTACTGGTGAATAAAATTGATGCGGATTGAAAGACTTGGGAAAGCCTATAGTTCTTGCATCTTGGCAGATTTGAGCAAGTTAATGCAAACTGAAACGCAAAACAATATTGGAATAGATTTCTGTTGTATGACGGATACCTTGTCATTTCCGTCAATTTCAATCATTTCCTCATTCAGCAGCAAATCATTATTGGATTTGAGCTTATTTATGAACATATCAACCTGCCGGAAATCTTTTTGGAGGTTAGATTTGATGCATATGGAATTCCCAAAGCAATCACAATAAATATTCCAAATCTAACGAAGCAAGCCTGATTCTCGCATTAATTTTAGATAATGGAGCAAAGACCGCTATTTCATCCCCGTTTACCAATTTCCTTGAAATCATAAAAACGGTCAGACTTCACATAGCGGTGCCAGCCCGTGAGACAGTTATGGAAGCAATTTACCAGAAAAGCATCAATAAGAAATTTTGTTCTGTATAAAAGTTCCTTTTTCCAAATCATCAAACGCCTTATTCAACTCTTTCCTTGTATTCATGACGATAGGCCCTCCCCAAGCTATCGGTTCAGCCAGGAGTGTCGAGCTTATAAATAACACTTGGGCGTTTTTATCGGCTGCACTTATTTTCACACAGTCGCCGGAGGTAAGCTTTACGGCTGTCTTTTCCTTTACCAGCTCGCCCCCGATATATGCGTCTCCTAAGAGGGTAAACGCCATGACAGAGCGCTCACTTTCTGTGTTCAAGGTAATAGAGGCATGGGGAGTGAGGTGTAAATCGTAATAATCCAGCGGAAGATATTGGCTCATATAGCCTTTTCTGCCCTCATATTCACCGGCCAACAGTCTCAGTTTGCCACTGTCCAGCTCAATTTCTTCAATTGCAGAATTCTTAATGCTGCGATAAGCCGGAGGGACCATTTTGTCCTTTGCAGGAAGGTTTAGCCAAAGCTGTACGCCCAGCAATCTTTCGGATGCAGGCAGCCTTTCTTCGTGCAAAATACCGGAGCCTGCTGTCATCCATTGGACTTCTCCGTCCCCAATGGTATCTTCATTACCCAAGCTGTCCTTATGCGTCATATGCCCACGGTATACATAACTGATCGTCTCAATTCCCCGGTGCGGATGCAAGGGGAATCCCGCGGTGTAATCATCAGGGTTTGTGCTGTCAAATGAATCGAGCATTAAAATCGGATCATATTCTTCAACCGTACTGTTTCCTAAAACCCTGACCAGACTTACGCCGGCTCCATCCCTCGTTCTAAAACCCCGCACCTGCTGTTTGATTTTTCTTTCCATATGCTTCTCCTCCTCAGAAAAAACGTCCGGTCATCACCGTCGCTCAATTTTTTGTTGATAGCTTTAGTTTTTGATTTACATCATGTTTATTGTCGCGATACAGATATTCAATTATCTCTTCTCTAATGAGTCCGCTGATTACAGTTGCCAAAGTACTATCCCTTCGCATCAATGTAAAAAAATACAGCACCGAGGTTGTAAAAATCCTATCAAAACCGGTGATTATTCCTTTTCCCCAATACTTCAGCATGCAACCGCTCTTTCAATGCTCACCTGCTGTTAGTCACACTTTTTGAATCCTTTTAAGGTGGATTTCAAGTGCATCCCAATTCGGTGTCGAAATACCCGCTTTTTGTTTTAATTCATCAAACGCATTGTTTAACGCTAGCATCTCTCCAACCGCAGACATGGCGTGGTCACTCACTGCAAGTCTGCCGATAGGCGTTGCGGCAGTAACCTTTAGCAGCAAATAGAACATCCGCCGCTTTCTGCGAACAAATTCCGCTTCATTTGCAGGCGTGATAGAGTAGCCAAGTGTTTCCAATACTTTATATCCATCATCGATGGCGTCAATGATTTGGTCCAGCAGTTTTTTGTCCCCGGCGGCTTTGCGCAAATTACCGTCACAGGCGTAAACAGCGTAGCATAGAGGCATAATTAGGGCAATGTGGCTTTTAAGCCATGAATTCATATTTTCATAATAAGTCAGCTTATATTTGGTATTTGCAAAAGCCTTATCTATCAAAGGCCGCCATGATAAATTGCCGTCCAGGCCGCCCAATTCCATATGTCCGCCAGCACGAACGCATATTACGCGAGCATTTTCTCGCCGTCCCCCAGTACTTTGAAAGCCGAAGGCCACTTTTTTTTCAACAGGACTGCTCTCCTGCAAGTATTTTTCCATTGCACCGGCATTCGCATTATTCCCTACAAAGATAACATGGCAGCTTTGATTGGCTGATAAAACAGGCAGTACTTCCTGTAAATGCGTGTACTGCATAACCACAAAGATTAGGTCGTAGATATCCTCCGGTCGGAGGATATCGATTACATTTACCTTATCAACGGTAGTTTTACACTGCACATAATGGCGAATGATAAGTCCATCTGTCTTCAGTTCGTTAAATCGCTGTCCTCTGGCAAGTATTGTCACGTCATTACCACCGCTCACAAGCATATGGGTAAGATAACTACCTAAAACACCCGCACCATAAACTAAGACTTTCATATTGTAGCCCTCTTTCTCTATATAGTCTATTTTACTATTCTAAGTAAAAGAAGTCTATGACTGATAATCGCCTTTTTTTCGACAAAATCTTTTGAAAAGTTAAGTGAAGACGGATGCCATTTGTTTTCTACCCATATGCTCATACCAGACAGATTACATTTCTTCGCATTTCTCTGCCATAAACGCGAATACAAGCGGATTGTCTTGATGGGTACGCCTGTTTGAATCAAAAGAATAGACCGCATAGACATTAAGATATTCTATGCGGTCTATATGATTATCACATCTTTAGTATCCCTGTATGTCTATCTTAGCTTATTCATATAATGTATATATCTGATCGTCTCTTCTGCTGCAGAAGTCATCTCTAGTGCCTGCTCCTCAGTCAGTTTGTTTGGTACAAAAGAATTGACCTGCCTGATAAAGCCGTTCAGAACTTCGACCGCTTCTTCCGATTTATTTTCCTTTGTATTCGCCAGCAATTTTGATGCCTGGTCCAGCTTTACCATCAGAGCATTCTTGTTGCCATGAACAATATTAAGGCCTGCAACAATCTCTTTAAGGTCGGCAATCCTGTTATCGGACCTGAACTGTGCGAACATCCAATCAAAGATGTTCTTATCTGCGTACTTTTCATGGCTTGGGCCATACCGGCGGAGGGCGTTTGATTGGCCGATAAGGTTACTGTACACTTGGGCTTCAGTTTCGTGCGGCGTCCAGTCAAAGCCGTAGTATGGGAAATTAAAGGCCTGGTTGGTATCCAGAACCGTCACGTTGGCATCTGAATATAAGTCGCTGGCGCCTGATGAGAAATAATTTGTCCAAGTAGTACCCATGAAGTCATCTTTATGTGTATGCGCCCATATGGCAGTTTTTGTGTACTCGGGGTTCGCGATAAGCTGTTGCATGGTTGGCAAGTTGCCTCCTGCAAGCGGAACGATCGCTGCGAGGAACTCAGGGTTGCGGGTATAGAAGCCCACTGTGTACATACTGCCCATCGAGAAGCCGGACATATAGATACGATACGGGTCCACTATGCCCTTAGCGGCCAGGTTCTTCACGTATGCAATAAGGGCATTGTTGTTGGCCTGATTGTCCGAATGGTTCTGCGTAGCTATGATGTGTGCGTTGTACTTGCCGGGGTTCTTCAACTGGAGCTTGGAAAGCACGGCTGCGCCGTTCGCGGTTTGCACGGGCGCGAAGAAGTCCCCCGAAGGGCCGCCGCGGCCGCCGCCATGGTTGTAGATGAACAGCGGGAGAGGACCTTGGTCTTTCCAGGACTCGTCGATCGAAATCAGAATATCCATGTTGCCGGTGCCGCCCGGGTTCGTTTTGGCCGGGACAAACTTGTCGAGTGCCGGGTTTACTACTGCTGCCTGAGTGAATCTCGGTATTATGGTAGTGCCGTCTGTCAGCTTGATCACTCGGTCCACGTTGACGCGGTAATTGAGGATCGCCGAGAATGCGTTTTGCAAGTTGCCCGAAACCATTGCGCCGGATGCATAGCCATTGGCATTCCAGAACTCAAATTCTACGATGATGTAGCGTCCGCTCGCGGGCAAATCTGTTACGAGGTCGCCGGATCCCGGTGCGGGCGATATGTAGCCAAGCGGCTCGGGATCATTGTTTACATATACTCTGGTGATTTTGCGCGTACCGTCGAAAATCACGGTCGAGCCATCAAGCCTTGTGTTCCTGGCGGCGGCCGTGAACTTGCTGGCGCTCAGGTCGGCAAGGTTTGCCGCGTTGCCTTCGCCAAGGTCGATGATGACCGCTGTAGTGACGTTGCCGACAGAGAATATGTCGTTATACACTGTGAACGGTACATTCTTTGCGTTTGAATCAGGCTTGAATGTCGCGTGGATTTTTGTGCCGCTTGCGGTGACGTTCTTTATTGTGTATGTGTTGTCTGTAACAGCCACTTCTTCGTTGTTAACCGTAACCTTGTCAACTTCAAACCCGAACGCGGGGTTAAACGTGAAGGTCACGTCTTCGCCATCGTTTACCCAAACATGGCCTGCCAGGGAGGACGGGCTTATACTGCCGTTTGCGCCGGATGACGCCATGACGTAGTGCTGAACGCCGACGGTCACGTTCGGTTCATACAGCCGCAATGCCGGTGACTCCTGCATCTGCGCAAGCAGTTGAGCCGCGCTCGTCGTGCTCGCCGCCCTGCTCTTCGCGGTGAAGCCGTCTTCCGTACTCGTCAGAGCAAAGTTCCACTGGCTGTTCCCGCCCCAAATGTACAGGGACACTGTGCCTTCATTTTTATTCAGAACATACAACAACAGGCTCTGCTGGTTGCCATTGATGTCTGCGCCGGTCGTGTTGAGAGGCGCATGCTGCGCGTTGAAGCTGGATTCCCTTCTCAGGGGTTCCGTGCCTCCTCCTGCGCCAGGAGCGTTGTTCAATAAATAGTAGCCCGGGCTTCCGCCAAGACCGCCGGATGCCGCCGCAGTGTTTGCGCCAAGGCCAAACTGCCAGATCATGTCGTCCGTCACTTGGGATGTGATTAAGCCGTCTTCAATCGTCACGGGCTTGGACATCATACCAATCTGAGTGTCGCCGGTGACGTCACCGGGTGTCTTGATTGTCGCTTGAGCGTTGGCAAGCGCGCCGTGCTCGGACACGATGAGATAGCTTCTGCCAATCTGGACATCAGCAGGGGCGACCTGCCTCCACGTGACGTTTGGTTCCGCCGCCGAAAAAGCAGTTGTAGCTGGACACAGGGATGGTAGCATAATCAGTGCAAGTAATAGTGATGCTACTTTTTTCAACATAATATGATACCTCCTCAAATATAATTTTGCCTCTTTTATTCTGGAGTTGCGGTTCTCCGTTTTCAGCCTCGTTGCTTACGCGCAACGTGGTCAAGCGGCCTTCTTTACAGAATGGACGGTTCTTTGTTACTCTCTTCTTAAACTCACCTCCTTATTTAAAGAATCAGGTTTGCCTGCTTAGGGATTTTTACGGACTTGCACAACTAATACACCTAAAGTCTGCTGCTTTCAGAGTGATAGTAACAAGGAAAGTGCAGTGAGGTTCGGGTGGTGGTAGACATCTGACGGCTAGATATACAGGATTGAATATAAGATTTTTTCGCAGATTTGCCGTTATCGCAGGTGTCTGCCTTGTGAGATTTTTCTTTAGCCCTGTCAGATCGATTACTCGATATCATATTCCCGGTAATCAAATAGTGTAAAATCTGCAAAAACACCGTCACCCTGAAGATCGCAGCAATTGACCCCAAGCATTGAACCGGTGAATCCATTCCCGTCAATACGCTCGTCCGAAATGTTTTTCATGTCGCAGACCGGGCCAACGGAGGCGTATGTTTTTCCATCCGTGGAATATGAGAATTGCAAGTCTTCTTTCCTGATTTCCGCTTTAAGGTATACAGCGCTAAGCTGATCGGGCAGATAAACCGGCTCAGATTCGCTCAGCTCTTTGTTGATTGCGGAGGTGACGCAGATGAAAACGCCGTTTTCATCGCGGCTCATCCTGCAGAAATAGTGATTGTCATAATTGTAGTAAACCAAAAGACCGGCCACATGGTTTAAATGGCGGGGGGCAAACTGCATGGCGACGCCAAAATCGCAATTGAAACTTTGCTGACGGCGCGCTATCAACGCCTGGCGGAACTTGCTCATGACAGAAGCGCCGCCGGTAATCCTCAGCTTTTTGTTGATTATCTCTATTCCATTTGTCTTAAAGGACCGCCTTAAGGACATATAAGAAAGGGGGATTCTCTCATCACAAAAATTGACGCTCTCAGACAAATTAAAGTTGTGCTCAGACCCGTCCGGGATTAAAAACATGATTTCCGGCTTGCCGGTTTTATTCGCTGACAACCGGTACCACCCGTCGTCTGTCCACTCAACATTCTGAATACTTGTTTCCCTGCCTAAAATGCTGCACTTCTGAATTGGCCTGGAGCAAAGATGCGCCAGGTACCAGTTTCCGTTATGGCCCTGTATGATCTGGGAATGTCCCGCGCGCTCAAATGCGCAGTCTTCCTGTCCTGCGGATTGCAGTATGGGATTGTTTGGGTTTTCCTCATACGGACCAAACAGATTTCTGCTGCGTAAGACTGTTGTGCAGTGATTGTACAGAGTACCGCCTTCGGCAAGGGTGAGATAATAATAGCCGTCCTTCTTGAATATATTGGGCCCCTCGGTGACCCGCCTTGACGTCCCGGCTGTAACGCGTACAGGAGTTCCGACAAGTGTTTTAAGCTGAGGATCGTACTCCTGAACTTCTACGCCCGCGAACAGTTCGCGGCCCACCCTGTGATCCATCACCATATTGACCAGATATTTCTTTTCCCCTTCGTGAAACAGGGAAGGATCAAACCCGGAGCAGTTCATAAACACAGGCTCCGACCATGGCCCCTTAATGTCTTTTGCGGTCACAAGATAGTTGTAGGTATCCTTATAGCGCCGCCTGTCAGTATAAACGAGGGTGTACATAAGGTAAAATAATCCGTCACAGTATGTGAGGTTGGGCGCCCATATGCCACAGGACATGTCAATTCCCGTCATATCCAAATATCTTTCGTCTGTGAGTGCATAACCTGCTATTTCCCAGTTGGCCAAGTCCTTTGAATGATGTATGCAGACTCCGGGAAACCACTCGAAAGTAGACGTCGCAATATAATAATCCCCGTCAACGCGTAAAAACGACGGGTCAGGATTGAAGCCTTTCAGAACCGGGTTTTTTACAAACATTGTTCTCATCCTTTCAGTCCAGTAGTGGCGATTCCCTCAACAAAATACTTTTGGCAGAAAAAAAACAAAATGACAACGGGCAATACCACCAGACAGGACATCGCCATAATGCTGTTCCAGGCTGTTGTGGCTTCGGTATCCATGGTCATCCTGAGAGCCAGAGACACGGTGTATTTTTTGATGCTGCTTATGTAAATCAGGGAGTTGAAATAATCGTTGTATGTCCACAGGAACTGAAACAAACCCGCCGAGAATAAAGCCGGTTTAAGGAGCGGCAGCAAAATCCTGACGAGCGTGCTAAAGGAACCGCACCCGTCAATGTAGGCAGCTTCGTCAAGATCCCGTGGAAGTCCGCGGATAAACTGCACCAGCATATATGTAAAAAACGGATAACAGGCAAAGGCGGCCATCAGATAAAACGGGTAATAGCTGTCGATCACATTAAGATCCCGAAAAATGGTATAACGGGGGATGATCAAAATAGCGTTCGGCAGCATAAGCGTCCCAAGCAGGATTGTAAAGAGGAGCTTTTTTGCCCTGAACTCAAATCGGGCAAAACCATAAGCGACAAGCGCGCTGGAGACAATCGTAAGTAGTGTGGTCGGCGCCACCAGTAGAAACGAATTGGTAAAAAAATTCGAGTATGTATTTCCGGCGACGCCTTTCCAGCCGTTTCGGAACGCGTCAAAGCTGAATGATTGCGGAAGCAGCCTGACCCCTGCAAATATCTCGCTGTTTGTTTTGAAGCTTGCAAAAAGCATCCATATCAGCGGATAGCACATGAGAACGCCAATAATTATCAGAATAGCATATGAAAACACATTACCCAATGCCCTTTTCAACGTTATGCGCATGGCATCATCACCATCTTTTTATTAATTTTCATCGCTGTAAAAAACCCAGTATTTCGAACTTGTGAATAACAAAACCGTAAAAAGCGCCATTATACTAAAGATAATCCACGAAGTAGCGCTGGCATACCCCATTTTCAAGAGCTTAAATCCGTCGTTATAAAGCTTCACTCCAAGCATGTATGTAGACTGCAAGGGTCCGCCCTTCGTAATGACAAAAGCGGAGGTAAAATTTTGTATGGCGTTCAGCGTCTGCATAATGATACAGAAGAATATGATGGGAGAAATGCCGGGTATGGTGATGGAAAAAAAACGCTTGATACTGCTGGCGCCGTCTATTCGTGCCGCTTCATACAGAGAATTAGGCACCTGCTTTAGAGCCGCCAAAAACATGACCATTGAAGAACCGAACTGCCAGACCTCAAGCAGACTCAATGTAGGTAAAGCCAGCTTTGGGTCGCCCAAAAACGAAATGGTGGAAATGCCTAAGAAATTCAGCCAGCCATTGACCATACCATTGTCGATAAACATAATCTTCCAGAGAACGGCGACCGCAATGCTGCCACCAAACAGAGACGGCAGGTAATAGACGGTACGAAGGACGCTTATTCCCTTACGGGCTTTGTCCAGCATCATAGCAATAGAAAGAGACATTATCAATTTACACGGCATAGTGTAAACCGTATAAAGCAGCGTTGCTTTCAGTGACTTATAAAATTCGGCGTCTTTTGTAAAGAGCTTGACATAGTTGCTAAACCCGATAAAGACATGCTCTGACAACGGATTGTAGTTGCACAGAGAGTAATAAAAAGAAATGACAAACGGATACAATGAGAATACCACTATTCCGATAAGCCAAGGCAAAATATACAGATACGCCATATTGTTTCGCTTAGTCATGCTAATGCCTTTCATGATACATGTCATTCCTTTCATACGGAACAAAAATAGATAAAGGTAATAATCACCACATATTAGTTCCCCCGATTTCCATGAAGGGGTATCACATGAGAACCCCTTCATGGCTCCGGTCATACTTAATTTTGAAGGTTATGAGTATTGGTAATTAAAAACATTGACACATAGGACTGGCAAGCTAAGTGTTATTTTGTGGCGAGAAAGCTATTGATCTTTTCAACAACATCCTTTGCCGCCGCCGCGGGGGTCACAGAGCCATAGGAAACCGCCTCGTAAGCTTCCTCCAGGATCTTTGTGACTTCAGCTGTTGTGGTCAGTCCGCTGTCGTCAAAGCCGCTGTAAGAGAGGCTGCGTTCCACGGCCGCGGCCGTCAGTTTATTGAGCGAACCGTTATCGGCAACGATTTTCTGCGCGAAGGCTGTGGGCGGAACCGACCGTACTGTATTGAGAATTTCGGCTGCTTCTTTGGTGTTGAAGAAGAAGTCCAGGAACAACGCAGCCTCCTCAGGATGCTTCGCTTCCGCATATATACCCATGAACTGTGGGCAGTTGTTAACCCAGCCGTCGCTCTTGCGGTTTGCCAGCAGCGGCATGCATCCCGCGATATATTCCGCATTGGTGTTTGCTTCCATCAGCACTTGCGCGTTGGAGGTGTAGCCGGCGGACGCGACATACTTTCCGTTAATCCAGTTCGGATCCTCCTGATCCTTGTTCGGGTGGTAAGGTGCTTTGTAAGCGGCAGGCGCACAGGTTTTCGACTTATACAACCTGTCAATAAGGTCAAAGCACTGCGTAAACTGCTCTTCGGTCATGTTAAGAGTCCTTTTTGCATCGTCGATCATTGCAACACCATTGAGCTGACGGGTGTATGTACGAATAAAGAAAGAAACTCCATTGCCGGTGTTGACGGAGAGCAGATAAAGCTCCTTATCGTACGCCTGCACTTGCTTGCCCCACTCAATGAGCTTCTCCCAATCGTATTGCTGGGTCAAATCAATGCCGATTTTTTCGGCCAGCGTCTTGTTGACGATGAGCGCGCTGCCCGCAATGCCGGTCGGAATGGCGTACTGGCTATCGGTGCCGAATTGGCCGTTGATCTTGATAAAATTGGCGTCAAACTTGTCAAACTTGATGGAATTAAGAGTAGAAAGGTTGTACAGAACGCCCATTCTTGAGTATTCCGGGCCGGCTCCTGTTTCGATTTGAAAGATGTCCGGCGCGGTTTTGGTGGAAAACTCCGTTGTTTTCTTGTCGTTGTAGCCGTCCTGCGCGCCATATTCGGGCTCGATCTTTATGTTGGGATACTTCTTCATAAAGGCGTCTATGACAGCCAGGGTTGCTGTGTGGCGCGCTTCAGTGCCCCACCATGAGAATCGCAGGGTGACCTTCTCATCGCTTGCGGAGGTTGATGCGGTAGTCGCCGCTGTGGACTTTTCTGTGGGCGTTCCTGTGGTCGTCGTACTTTGATTGCTTCCGCAGCCTGCCATTAATGAGATTGCCATGACCATGGAAAAGACAAGGGCCCATGCTTTTTTCCAGCTTTTCATGATTTTTTCCTCCTTAATTTACAGTTAGTTAATAACACACACATTAAAAAATTTCTCAACGGATTCTCACTTGCTAATCGATTGTTTCCCCTGTTATCTTCGCATAATATTTGGCTAGGGCGCTGTGATCGTCCTGGCCGGCTCCGTCGGCGCTCAGAGTCTGAAACATTTCCATAACCATGGCGGTGAGAGGCAGCGGGGAAGCTACACCTCGACCGGTTTCCAAAGCATTTGCCAAATCCTTTATGTGAAGTTCGACACGGAAGCCCGGCGTATATTCGCCCTTAATCATCATGGGCGCTTTCGCGTTCATTACGGTTGACCCGGCTAATCCCCCTTTTATAGCTTCATATACCTGCGTGGGATCCACGCCTGCTTTCTTGGCCAGCATGAGTGCTTCGGCCAGGGCGGCGATATTGCAGGCAACAATTATCTGATTGGCAAGCTTCGTTGTGTTGCCGGCTCCGATTTCGCCGCAATAAACGGCGGAAGCTCCCATTTTCAGCAGAATATCGTCTTTTACGCTTTCAAACAAAGCTTTGTCGCCGCCAACCATGATTGAAAGAGATCCGTCGATTGCTTTGGGCTCGCCTCCGGAAACTGGAGCATCCAGCATTCTCACACCTGCTTTTTCGCATTCAGACGCTATTTCCTGCGAAGCGCCGGGCGCGATAGAAGACATGTCTATCAGCAGGGAACCGGCCTTTGCGCCTTTCAGGACGCCGTTTTCTCCGAGGACGGCGGTTTTTACATGAGGAGAGTTTGGGAGCATTGTGATAATGTACATGCAGGAGTCGGCGACATCTTTCGGAGAAGCGGCGGCCACCGCACCAGCGGCAACTACTTTATCCATGCTGTCTTTTACAATATCGAATACGACCAGCTGGTGACCCGCCTTCAAAAGATTATACGCCATTGGTTTGCCCATAATGCCAAGGCCAATGAATCCGATTTTCAAATTTCAACCTCCTTTCAGATATGGTGCCAGTCAGACTTTTCGGGATAACGCCATGGTTTTATCCACAATCGCTGTTTCTGTGAGGCCGTAGTGCTCCATAAGCTCCTTTACGCTATGTGCGCTTTGTCCGAACTTATCCTCTATTGCGACATAATCCATAGGCGTACCGCTTTGACGCAGGGCAAAGGCGACCTGAGCGGCCAGCCCCCCGATGCGGCTGTGATCTTCCGCCGTTACAATCGCTTTCACCTGTTTAGACAGCGCAATAATGCCCGCTGTATCAAACGGTTTCATTGTTCCGGCGTTTATTACCCTTGCGGAAATCCCCTTTGTCTCCAGAATCGCCGCAGCATTCATGGCCGCTTCAATCATTGCACCGTGAGCGACAATAGCGGCATCATCGCCGGGACGCAATTCACTCAGTTTACCCGGGACAAATTCATCCTTCGTATAGGTCGGCACATCGTTGCGCACTACACGAATATATACCGGCCCGTCCATGGCTGCCGCGGCACGCACTGCCCGCCGTGTTTCGTCGGCGTCGGCCGGAGTAAACACCGTCATGTTGGGTATGGCCGACATAATGGCGACATCTTCCACCGCCTGATGCGTGCTGCCGTCGCCGAAATCGGAAAGCCCGGAAGACGATCCGCATATTTTAACGTTTAAGTTGCCGATAGCTACCACCTGCCTGATTTGATCGTAAGCGCGTCCTGACGCAAAGACCGCAAAGGTTGAGCAAAATGCGATTTTCCCGGACGCGGCAAGCCCAGCCGCCGTTGAAATCATATTGGCCTCGGCTATTCCCATTTCAAAATAACGATCGGGATAAGCCTTTTGAAACAAGGCTGACATGGTAGATTTCCCAAGGTCAGCCTCCAGTACCACAACATTGGGGTTTTCGGCGCCCAAGGCTACAAGGGTCTCACCATATGCCAGCCGCTGACTCTTTCTCTCCAAAGTAACTCTCCTTTCTGCCAATATCCGCTTCAGGACATCGCGTCTATTTTCTCGTCCAGCTCCGCGAGCGCAATGTCGTATTGCTCCTTAGTCAACGCGCCGTTATGGAAAGACACCTGATTTTCAGCGAAAGAAATTCCTTTACCTTTAATGGTATTGGCTATAATGACCGTGGGAACGCCTTTTACTGTTGCGGCTTCATCAAATGCGGCTAAGATTGCGTCCACATCATGGCCTTCGATTTCAATGACATGCCAGCCAAAGCCAACCCACTTTTTCCCCAGGGGATTTGTATTAAACCGTTCTTCAATGAAGCCGGTGGCTTGCAACGCGTTGCGATCAACGATGCCCACAAGATTATCCAGCTTAAAATTTACGGCGGCCATGGCGGCTTCCCATATCTGTCCCTCGGCCATTTCGCCGTCACCCATTATGCAATATACCTTATTATCATGGTGTCCATCCAGTCTCATCGCCAGCGACATCCCCACCGCAATACTGAGCCCCTGACCAAGACTTCCTGTGCCCGCCTCAATACCCGGCGTCTTCAGCCTATCAGGATGTCCCTGCAGCATAGCGCCCAGTTCCTTCACTTTCCACAGCTCTTCGCGCGGGAAATAGCCCATTTCCGCCATAGCGGCGTACTGTGCAATAGCGGCATGGCCTTTACTGTATATGAACTTGTCGCGCCCATCCCATTGCGGATCATCATGCTTGAAACGCAGCCTGCTTCCATAAAGAGCCGCAACTATTTCAGCACTGGAGCATGAGCCGCCCAAATGGCCGGCCTGACCTTTGAAGTCGATCATTTCAACTACGTCACGGCGGATTTTATTGGCAAGAAGCCTTATCTCATTTGCGTTTTGCATTTAACCACATCCAATCAGTTTAATTTGCGCCCAACCGCTGACGGCTTACTCGGCTGCGAGCGGCGGTTTTTATTTATTTGCTGATATGATGGACACCATATCGTCATACGTGTCGTCAATATGCTGCGACATTAGGACGCGGCACCCCTCGGCGTCTTTGGCAATAATGCGTTCCAGTAAAGCGCGATGATAATACAGACCTTGAGTGTGTCCGCGCTTTGCGACAATACTTTTCATGGCGGAACGCAACATATCACTAATCAAATTGTAGCTCTCCAGAATCAAAGGGTTGCGGCATATAACGGCAAGCTCATGGTGAAAATTGTAGTCCGCTTCCGAAAATTTCTCCACATCGTGTTTTTTATGTTCCATATCGGCTAAAATCATACTCAATTTTGCAATATCGTCCGCGTCCGCTTTTTTAGCGGCCAGTTCAGCGGTATATCCCTCAATCGCCTTACGAAACTCCAGCACCGAGAGCATATTGTCATCGCTTAAATAGGCGACGGGGACAAGACCGGAAATGGATTGTCCGGGAGATAGGGTGCGAATAAATGTTCCCTCGCCCGAACGCGTCTCGGCCAACCCCAAGGCGACCATACGATGGATGCATTGCCTCACTGTGACACGGCTGACGCCAAACAGTCCGGCCAAGGTGCTTTCAGACGGCAGATGAAGCCCCGGCACCCACTCGCCTGTCAATATTAGGTTTTTCATTTCTTCAAATACATGGTCACTCAAGTTGACCCGCTTAATCGGATTTATATTCATAGCTTCAATATTTGGTGTCATATGGCCAGGGAGAGCCGCCGGCAAGGCACCCACCGTCCACATGAACCATTGTTCCGGATATGTAAGAAGAGGAATCAGAGGCTAACATCACCGATATACCCAGCAGTTCATCCGGATTACCGGGACGCTCCATGGCGATGCGTTCACGAAGATATCTGCTGCGCTCAGGGTTTTCCCAAGTCACAGTGGTAAGCTCTGTCAGGATATGACCCGGAGCCAAAGCATTGGCGCGTATGCCATGCTTAGCAAATTCAATTGCCATGCTCCGAGTAAGAGCGGCCACGGCGCTTTTACTCGCCCCGTATACGCTGCATCCTCCCAGCATACCCACAGAGTTGTGGGAGGCAATGTTGATGATATTCCCTTTTTTCACCTTTATCATATGCTTTACTACTTCTTGGGTTAAGAGAAACATTCCTTTGAGATTGACATTCATAATCCGGTCATAGGTGGATTCGTCCACATCCAAAAAACCTTCGCGCTTATTTATTCCGGCACAGTTTACCAGTACATCTATGCGGCCAAAGTCCGCTATCACAGCGTCCACGCATTTTTTAATGGTGTCCGTTTCTAATAGGTCCAAGTGGTGGCAACCTACGTTTTTGTCAATTCTGTCCGCTATGCGCTTGAGATCGGCCATGCTCAAGTCACATAACGCCATCGTAGCGCCAACAGCCGCAAAACCTTCGGCCAGCACTCTGCCTATACCACCGGCTGCGCCGGTGAGCAGCACAACTTTATTTTCCAGACTAAATAGTTCATGTAATTTTTGCCCATCGGATATTGACACAAAATCCCTCCAAGCTGAACCGCAAATGAATACTTTCGATAACCTGTATACCTGTAATACAGGTTGATTTGATATTGTTATAATATACCAAATTATTTAGTCTGTCAATACTATTTTTTATACTTTTTTACTATAAATTTTAGATTTTAGATTTGAAAAAGTAAATTCTACCCCAAGTCCTTTACCCTATTGAAGTTAGTCGTTCAAATCCATATGAAACATTAGCTGTCAACGAATTTCTTTCTTCATCAAGCGCAGAAGTGTGAATTACTCAAAAGGAAGAGTCAGAAATATGAATAACGTGATCCGTATTAGAAAATCGATTAAAAAGAGAAGAATGCGCATAAAGATTCAAAAAGCAGTGTTTATTGCTGTCTTGCTGATATTAATCATGCTTTTATATCATTACTTAAGGTGAGTTTCTAAGAATATGCCTTACTTACATTTTTGGCTTTCAATAAGGCTTCAAGAAATATTATTTTTATCCCGTTCACTCTTGCAGCACTCCTTCATTACAAAGTATAAATTGACTGAGTCATTAGTCAATTATATTTTGTAATGAAAGAGGTTTAATCTTCTTTGGTTTTTACGTCATCTTCCATAAGCGCTCTGACAGAGACAGGAAGCTGATAGCCATAACCCCAAAACTTGGTGACTTCTAGGGTAATAGCTGTCAGGATACCAACGACTAGTACCTGGATAGACACAGGTGCCTGTTTAAAAAGAAATCAATGAAGTCCCATTTCATAATCGAACCGATCAGCAGGTTTTGCGGTTCACCCACCAGTGTTGCTGCTCCTCCAAGGGCAGTACCCACAGCACCATGCATCATAAGATTACGCAAAAAACTATTATTTTATTCCTTCGCCGAGTATACAATTATTAATATCTCCATTTCAGTTTGCTTATTAGTGCATGCTATAATATTTTTACCAAGTTGTGGTCAATCTCCTCGAATTTCCTATACTCATGCGAGATATTCAACGAATCCAAATATAAATGTAGAATTTCATTATCGCAAAATAATATGTCAGCTGTGCCGATATGAATATCAATTTTTAGGTTGCCTCGAATTTTTTTCGCATTTTGCCGTACCAAACATAAAATATTGTTTTCCTCCAAATACCATTCTTCTCTCATCATATCTTCGTATAATTCGATGGCTTTTTCCGGGGCTACCCCCACAGTACGGTATTCTTTGTGATAGAGATGGTGATAGGTTCCTGCGTAAGGGGTTACGGAACCAAACAGCTCGGGGTGCTTAACTGCATAATAAAACGCCATGTTGCCGCCCATCGAA